>JAHDEX010000112.1 GCA_020628545.1 Paracoccaceae bacterium
GCCATCTGCGGGCGACCAAGCCCTGTCAGGTTCTGTCCCATCCACAGCACCTTGCCCGCGGTCGGTGGGATCAGTTGTAGCACGGCGCGGGCCAAGGTGGACTTTCCACAACCGGACTCACCAACAATCCCCAACGTCTCTTTCCGCGCCAGATCAAAGCTGATCCCATCCACAGCCCGCAACGGAATGGTCTTGCCAAACAACCCACCGCTGACACGGATCGGGAATTGCACCTCAACATCCTGCACGTCGAGGATCGTTTCGTCGTCCACCTCAGTCGCGGCCTCGGTCGGCGCATCAATGCGCGGCATCGCGTCGAGCAACATGCGGGTGTAGTCATGCTTCGGCGTGTGGAAAAGCGTTTCGACATCGCCCTCTTCCACATATTGCCCGTGGCGCATCACTGCGACCTTGTCGCACATACGCGCCACGACGCCCATATCGTGGGTGATCAGCGCAATCGCCGTCTGCTCTTCCTCTTGCAGGTTCTTCATCAGGTCGAGTACATCCGCCTGCACCGTCACATCAAGCGCCGTCGTCGGTTCATCTGCAATCAGCAGCTTCGGCTTACACAGCATCGCCATCGCGATCATTACGCGCTGACGCATCCCGCCAGAGAGCTGATGCGGATACTGATCAAACCGCGCGGCCCCTTCCGGGATGCGTACGCGGTCGAGCCAGTCGAGACATAAGCTTTTCGCCTCTGCCCCCTTCATTGCCTTATGGACCTCCAGTACTTCAGTCATCTGCTGTCCAATGGTCAGATGCGGCGTCAGAGCAGTCAGCGGGTCTTGAAAGATCATCGCCACATCCGCGCCGCGCACTTTGTTGGCCTCGGACACGGGCACGTTCAGCATTTCCTTGCCGTTGAACTTCGCCGAACCGGTCGCAGCCCCATTGCGCGCGAGCAAGCCCATCAGCGCCATGAACGTTTGGCTTTTGCCGGATCCACTTTCACCCACGATGCCCATGCATTGGCCTGTTTCGATCGACAGTGTGATGTCCTTGACCGCATCGACCCGACCATCGCCGGTCTCGAAGGACACAGACAGGTTACGTACATCAAGCAGAGCCATTTAGCGGTCCTTCGGATCGAGCGCGTCGCGCAAACCGTCGCCCACAAAGAAGAAGGCAAAGATCGTCAGGACGAAGAAAATGAGCGGATAGGTTAGCTGCCAGGGCGTGCCATTGGACATATTCGCGGCCCCCTCCGAAATCAGCGCGCCGAGCGACGTATTCGGTTCCTGCACGCCAAGCCCCAGGAAGCTGATGAAGCTCTCGAAAATGATCAGCTGCGGCACCAACAAGGTCGCATAGACCACCACGATCCCAGCCAAGTTCGGCACGATATGGCGTAGAATAATCTTCAGTGGATGCACCCCAATCGCATGAGCGACCTCCACAAACTCTTTGTTCTTGATCGACAGGGTCTGCCCCCGTGCGATCCGCGACATGTCGAACCACGAGATGAGCGCGATGCCGATAAACAGCATCAGGATCGACCGGCCAAAGACCACAAGCATGATGATCAGCACGAACATAAACGGGATCGACATCAACACATCAACCGTCCGCATCATGACCCCATCGAGACGCCCACCAAAGTATCCCGCCGTGGCGCCGTAAAGCGTCCCCACAACCACGGCGACAATCGCGCCCACGATCCCCACCATGATCGAAATCCGCGTGCCCTGCACGACGCGCGCGTAAAGGTCTCGGCCAGATGCGTCTGTGCCAAAGAAATGACCTGTCTCAAACGACGGCACACCTTTATAGGCGTTGGCGCCGATGAGAGAGAAATCCACCGTTTCGCGGTCGTAGTCCGACAAGTAACCGCCAAACAGCGAAAAGATGATCAGCGCGATCAACAGAAAGAAGGCAAACATCGCGGCCTTGTTGCGGAAGAACCGCGCGCGCGCATCGGCCCAAAGCGAACGGCCCTGCACGGTAGAGAGATTCATCGCCTCAACAACGTCATCCGCACTGGACACTTGGGGGTTCAACGCCATGGATCAGTACCGGATCTTCGGGTCGATCCATGCATAAAGCAGATCAACGATAAGGTTGAAGAGGATGGTTAGCGTCCCAAGCAGGATCGTGATCCCCATAATCACCGAGTAATCGCGGTTGAAGGCAGAGTTTACAAACTCCTTCCCAATCCCTCCGGTTGAGAAATAGACGTCGATGATGACAGACCCGGTGATCATTCCCACAAAGGCGGGCCCCAAGTAGGACAGCACGGGCTGCATCGCGGGCTTCAGCGCGTGACGGATCACAACCCGGCGCATAGAAAGGCCTTTTGCTTGCGCAGTGCGGATGAAATTCGAATTCAACACCTCAAGCATCGCGGACCGTGTGATCCGCGCGATGGACGCCATGTAGGAGGTGGAGAGCGCAATGACCGGCATGACCATGTTCTGCCATGCGCCACCGTTCCATCCCCCGCCCGGCAACCAGCCAAGCCATAGCGTAAACACGATCACGAGCATCGGGGCCATCACGAAATTGGGCAGCACTTGCGCACCAATGGTGAAGCCGACTGCCAGATAGTCGAGCCAGGAGTTCTGCTTCAGCGCCGCAAAGACACCCAGCGTGATCCCAACAATGCAAGCGATCAGAAACGACCAGAACCCGTACGTCAGTGTTACCGGAAAGCCTTGCGCGATAATGTCGTTCACCGACCGGTCTTTGTATTGGAAAGACGGTCCGAAATCGAATTGCGTGACAACGCCAGTGACGTAGTTGACGATCTGCTTCCAGAACGGCTGGTCCAGCCCATACTTCGCCTCAATGTTGGCCAGCACCTGCGCGGGCAGTGGCCGTTCTGACGTGAAAGGGCCACCGGGGGCCGTGTACATCAACACGAACGACAGGATCACAAGGATCAACAGCGTCGGGATGGCGACCGTGAGGCGCCGGATGATCAAATTAAGCATGAGGTGAGCCGTCTGCAGAGGGTTGCATGAAAATGCAGACACGCCCCCGGTATGAACCGGAGGCGTGCAAGAGCAACGTCAGTTACTCAGCGATCTTATAGAGATCTTTGGAGTACCAGTTCTGCTGGAAGTTGTTGAACGGCCAGCCACCCAGCTTGTCATTCTGCATGTTCACTTCGGCATAGTGGTAAATCGGAATGATGGGCAGTTCATCTGCAATGATCTGCTCAACTTCAGTATAGTTCGCCTGTGGGTTATCGGATGTCCGCGCTGCGGCCAGCAATTCATCTACCTTCGGGTTCGAATAGGCCGCATCGTTATAGCCAGAATTGCTGTCCATCAGATCAAGGAATGTGGACGCCTCATTATAGTCCGCACACCAGCCAGCACGGGCAATCTCATAGTCCTGATTGCCACGTGTTTCGAGGAAGGTCTTCCACTCCTGGTTCGCCAGTTCTGTTTCCACACCCAGCGTCTGCTTCCACATCTGGCTGATCGCGATGGCGACAGACTTGTGGCTTTCGTTGGTGTTGTAGATCAAGTTCAGCTCAAGCGGGTTGTCTTCGCCATAACCGGCAGCTGCCATCAGTTCAGCAGCCTTTGCGTTCCGCTCTTCCTGCGTCATGGACGCGGACGGAACGTCTGGAGTTTCAAAGCCAGCGGTTGCCCAGTGCGTGAAGGTATAAGCAGGCTTCTGACCACCGGCCAGAACGCTTTCCACGATCACGTCCCGGTCAATGGCCATCGACAGGGCCTGACGCACGTTCTGGTCCAGCAGCGCCGGATTTGTCGTGTCGGTCATGTTGATGGTGTAGTAGTAGGAACAAGCTGATGGGACAGAAACTGCCTCATCCGGGTATTCTTCTGACAGGCGCGGGAACTGGCCTGCAGGCACTTGGGTCTGATCAAGCTCGCCAGCGAGATAACGGGTCAGCGCAACATTTTCATCGGTGATGACAAGTGCTGTCACTTCTTCAAGGATTGTATTCTCGTTGTCCCAATACTGGTCGTTGCGAACCCGAACCAGCTTCTCACCAGGGACATGCTCTGACAATTTGAAAGCACCATTGGAGACAATGTTTTCAGGCTTCGTCCAGTCTGCACCATGGGCTTCGACCGTAGCTGCATGCACTGGAAAAGTGGTCGTGTGAACAACCATCTGCGGGAAGTAAGGCAGCGGCTGGCTCAGGCGGACTTCCAAGGTGGTATCGTCCAGCGCGGTCACGCCAAGCTCTTCCTTGTCCATGTCACCTGCAATGACAGCGTCAACATTTTCAAGCGCCATCAGGCCCATATACCAGCTGTAGGGAGACGCCAGTTCCGGCGATGCGGCACGCTTCCAAGCATATTCGAAATCACCTGCAACAACAGGATCACCGTTCGACCACTTGGCGTTGTCACGCAACGTGAACGTGTAGACGAGGCCGTCATCTGACACTTCGTAGCCGGTTGCAACGCCAGGGATCAGGTTGCCGTCCGCATCCTGGTTCATCAGGCCTTCGAAGAGGTCACGTGCGTGGGCAGATCCGTCAACGTCTTCCGTCAAACCGGGGTCGAAAGAAGGGCTCTCGTCACCAACCCAGTAGACGAAGGTTTGCTCGGAGGCAAGCGGCTCGCCTGTCTCCGGATGGGTGGCATGGCCGTCCGCGTAAGCAGCGGTGGCCCCGGTGAGGAGCACGGCAGTGGTGGTCGCTTTGAGTGTGGCTCTGAATGTCATGATGTTTTCTCCCTGAATGGGCAACGTCCCTAAACGTCGCCTCAGTTTGGCGCGCAGCCGTTATCGACTGCGATTGATGCTTCATCTTTCGGCGATTGCCTAAAAAGTGCAAGCGTGTTGTCCAGATGACCTTACGGCGACAACGTATGCATCCGTCACAAACCCCTGTTTGTAGGATAGTTACGCAAACGTAGGTTCAACTTGCTGATAATGTCGCAAGTGTCTGATGACCGACACGCGACGCGAATCACGGCGCATTGCCTCCGCACCCCAGCTGGCTATGGTCGGTCCAAAATGACAGGACCATGCCAATGAACGCGTTGCCGAAACTCGAAGAACGATCAGGTCTGCCGGACGCACTTCGCGTACTGGTTGAAGAGTACCCGCGGGCTGGTTGGGAAAACGATCCTGGCTTTGAGGGGTTGCTGCGGTTTTGGCTTGATCGACACCTGATGTTCCGACGGATCCTGTCCCAGATGCAAAAGGACACGGAAACGTTTCTCAACAACGACCTTTCGACGCGGTTCTATGGTGCACACCTGTCGCGCTATGGCGGCCTGTTCGTGCAGGAACTTCACGGGCACCACAGCATAGAAGACCACCACTATTTCCCGAAGCTGATCGATCTTGATGCGCGGATTTCACGTGGCTTTGACATCCTTGATGCGGATCACCACGCCATCGACGGACACCTGAACCTGTTTGTGGAGCAAGCAAACGCCGTGCTGCAACAGGCGGAGGATCGGGAGAAGATGGTGCCCGTCGCCGATACCTTCCTCAAGCAATTGCGCGGGTTGGAACGGCTTCTTGATCGTCATCTGACAGACGAAGAAGAACTCGTCGTCCCGGTCGTCCTGAAATATGGCGCGCCAGAGGTCTGACGGTTCGTCCGATCAGCTGCGCTTGTCCAAACGATCTGATGCGTTATCGGTCGCACGGCTTTTCGGCTCAGCGGATCTTTCGGTTGCGGCCGCAAAGTACAGATCTTCGACATCCTCGAACTGCGGTGCCACGACGGGCCTTGCCCTGACAAAATCTTCCGCCCCTGCACGCGGCAACGCGGCAACGACCGTTTCCGCCGACGCCTCAACAGCGGTGATCTGATTGCTTGGTCGCGCACGGTCCACAACAGCGGAGTCATCGCGCGCACGATCCGTATCGTCTTTGGCTTGAGACGGCCAGGACTTCGCCTTCTCCGCATCCTCTGCAAGAAGCCGCTGCACAGTTTCAGACGCATTCATGATCGGATAGAGCGGTAAACCTATCGGTAAGAGAGACATCTACACCCCTTTCACACAAAACACCCACAAACACCCGGGGCCGACATTATCACAATGTCGACCTCAGTGCTTTGTATTTCGGTGGCGATGGTAAATCGCGGGTAAAGACCGTCAGCCGCGGTTCATCCGGTTCTCGATCAGATCGTCAACCACAGAGGGATCTGCCAGCGTTGACGTGTCCCCCAATGCGCCAAAATCATCTTCCGCAATCTTGCGCAGAATGCGCCGCATGATCTTGCCAGAGCGTGTCTTCGGCAAACCCGGCGCCCATTGAATGAGGTCGGGTTTGGCAATCGGGCCGATCTCGGACCGGACCCAGGTTTCGAGTTCCTTGCGCAACTCCTCTGACGGCTCCTGACCACCCATCAACGTGACATAGGCATAGATACCCTGGCCTTTCACGTCGTGCGGGTAGCCCACGACTGCGGCTTCTGCGATCTTCGGATGCGCAACCAAAGCGCTTTCCACTTCGGCTGTGCCCATCCGGTGCCCGGACACGTTGATCACATCATCTACGCGGCCGGTGATCCAATAATAGCCGTCTTCGTCCCGGCGACATCCGTCACCGGTGAAGTAGTAGCCTTTGTAGTCAGCGAAGTAGGTTTTCATGAACCGCTCATGATCGCCCCAGACCGTCCGCATCTGCGCAGGCCAGCTGTCCTTGATGCACAACACACCTTCGGCGGCGGTGTCGTGGATCTCTTCACCGGAAGTCGGCTCAAGGATCACGGGCTGAATACCGAAGAACGGCAGGGTCGCAGAGCCCGGCTTCGTCGCTGTTGCGCCCGGCAATGGCGTCAAAAGGTGGCCGCCTGTCTCAGTCTGCCACCAGGTATCCACAATCGGCACTTTCCCTTTTCCGACAACATCGTTGTACCAGTTCCAGGCCTCGGGGTTGATCGGCTCCCCTACTGTGCCCAGCACTTTCAAATCCGAAAGATCATATTTCGTGACGTAGTCCGGCCCTTGCCCCATCAGCGCACGGATCGCCGTGGGTGCTGTGTAGAACTGGTTCACCTTGTGCTTTTCGCACACAGCCCAGAAACGGCCGGCATCCGGATAGGTCGGCACACCTTCAAACATCAGCGTTGTCGCCCCATTCGCCAGCGGGCCATAGACAATGTAGCTGTGGCCGGTGACCCAACCCACGTCAGC
>JAHDEX010000041.1 GCA_020628545.1 Paracoccaceae bacterium
GGGTCCGATCCGCTTATTACGAGCGCGTTTATGTCCATAGTCCCGAAGGACAAACTACATATACGTTCAGCCAAGGTAGATTTCAACGTGCGTCGATCAGGATTAGCTGTCGGATATGTGTCAGGTTTTGCCGATTGGCTTCGGATTGGAAACGATCAATTTCACTCAAATGTGATCAAATCGCGAAATCGACTTTAGCCGGACGCAAGCCTGTCCCGAAGTCGTCAGGTTGCTCATGTAGTGGTCTTATTACGGACACAAAGCGTATTGCTAAGGAACTTGATAATGAACCGGACCGCCTTGGGGGGCAAAATCAGAAACTTCTGTCGCGACGACGACGGGAGTTATACAGTTGAAATCGTCATGTGGTTGCCAGCGCTGCTGGTTGCCTTCCAATTCGTGACGGACGCCACCCTGGCGATGCTGACACAACAAAACTTCTACAACGTTGCACGCGATGCGTCCCGCATGGTTGCCTTGGGTCAACGCACGATCGATGAAGCCGAAAGCTATATCTATACAGAGCTGGCACACGTTGAAGGGGTGACAGCCTCTGTCCTGCTCGACAACAACTTTGTGACATCATCAATCGACGCCCCGATGGAGTCGGTGACGAACATGAGCGGCTCTTTCGTTAATCGTGATCTCTCTGCCGAGGTCTCGATGTGGGTCGAAAACTTCGAAGGGTCCTGATCATGGAAAAGATGACAAAATTTCGAGCCGACGAGTCCGGAAGCGGCACCTACATTGCTGGCGGACTATTCTTTGTTGGCGCTGTGATGAGCGGCCTTGCCCTTGATGCGGTCAACGCTTTCAATGAGGCAGGCAAACTTCAGATCGCTGCGGACGCTGCCGCTCTCGCGGCTGCCGCAAATATCGACGACATTGATGTTGCGAAAGCAGCGGCAATGGAAACCGTGCGACGCAACTTGGGCGATACGACCGCGATCGTTGAGTCTGACATCACCTTTGGTCATGTCGATGAGACCGATTATACCTTCGCACCGGGTGCGGACGCGGACGGCAATTATTCTGCCGTCACAGTTGATGGCTTTCGTACGCTTGAGCGCTCGTCTGAAATCAGCACGCATCTTGTGCGGTTGATCGGGTTCGATGAGTTTGAAGCGAAGCGCAAGGCCGTTGCCGGTGCCCGCATGGGTGGCGGCGGCGGTGTGTTGGCGGGCTGTGAAGACGCGTCCATCATTTCGACTGAAGGCGTAAACACTGGCGGTGGCATCACGTTGACAGGTGCTATCTGTATTCACGGCGCGACGCACATCCAGACCGGCGGTAACGACTGGTATGGACCGGAAGTGCGGTTCTCGTCAGAGAACCTTGAAGACATCAAGATCGCTAAATACTCGCCGGGAGATTTGCCAGTAGAACAACTCATGTTCGCGCGCGAACTTGAGCCTGTGATCTTGCCTGAGATTGACAATCTTCATGCTGAAGTCTGGGCTGACGTTGCACCTGCTTGCAATTTCGATTGGAGAGGCAATCCAAACGACCCAAACAAACCGGATTTCTCCGACTTTGAAGCTGAAGGAACGTATTCCGGAACACTTCTGCCGTCATTCGTTATGAACAATGGCGTCGCGGATGTAGTGTGCTGGGACAACCACCAGACTATTCAACCCGGCGATCTCAAGCCGTACACGATTTATGTGGCGCAAGGCAGCGTTCAGTTCTCGGGGAATGTGCAGCAGGACAACATTGCGGTGATCGGTCAGCGTCAGCTGGGCGTCGGCGGTGGCGACAATTTGGCCTTCGACCAAGTGTACTTCCTGTCCGAGACAATCAACCTGGCTGGCAATATCAACTGGGGACCACGCGGCGATGCATGCGTGATTGATGAGTATCAGGTGTACCTCTTCGGAACTAAGAGCCTGTCCATGGGCGGCTTCAACCACGATCCGACTGTTCGCAACATTGTTGGCGTAGCCCCATCAATCTCGCTCGGCGGCAATATGTCTGCGAGCGGCATCTACCTGGAGACAGGTAAGACACTGCAACTCGGCGGTGGGGTAGACATCCACGGTTGCGGAACTCTGTACACGTCCGAGTTCGAGCTGGCAGACACGACTATTCCGGCGCCAGACGTTGCATCTGGATCATTCCTGATGCGCTAACGGCTCCAAGAATTGATACCCAACGCGGCGGTGGAGAAATTCACCGCCGCGTTTGCGTTTCCAGATGCTTTGGTGAAGTGTCGTTACGGAAGGCTGCCGAAGACCGGCAAGCGCCACGGGGGACGACCATGACCGATTTTCTCGCACTTGCATTTGTCTTTCTCGTTGCAGGTGTCGCCGCGGTGCCGATTGCTACGCGTTTGGGGCTTGGCTCTGTCCTTGGCTACCTGATTGCGGGGATCGTGATTTCGCCGGTCCTTGCCCTGCTGAATGTCGATGTCATCTCGATCCAGCACTTCGCCGAGTTTGGCGTGGTGATGATGCTTTTCCTTGTTGGGCTGGAACTGGAACCAAAATTGCTTTGGGGCATGCGGGCGCAACTGCTGGGGCTCGGTGGCGGGCAAGTCGTGATCACAGCGGCGGCCGTGACGGGAATTTGCATGCTGTTTGGGGTGCCCTGGTCAATTGCCGTGGCAATCGGGCTTGTGCTTGCATTAAGTTCCACAGCTATCGTTCTGCAAACACTGAATGAAAAGGGCTTGATGAAGTCCGACGGTGGGCAGGGCAGCTTTTCTGTGCTGCTGTTCCAGGACATCGCCGTCATCCCAATGCTCGCCTTGATCCCACTTCTCGCTGCACCTGATCTGATGGACTTCGGTGCGAGCGCTGTCGAACATGCGAGCGACGCGGCGCATGGTGCCGATGGTCATGGCGATGCGCACGGTGATGACCACGAGGACCATGGATCAGGCATGAGCCTCGTCGACGGTCTGAACGGCTGGCAGACGGCATTGGTCACCATTGGTGCAATTGCCGCCGTAATCCTCGGTGGATCCTATCTGACGCGTCCGCTCTTCAGGTTCATCTCTGCTGCCAACCTGCGCGAGCTTTTTACCGCCACGGCGCTGATGATGGTCGTGGGGATTGCTTTGCTGATGTCGCTTGTGGGTTTGTCCGCCGCACTTGGCACCTTCCTTGCAGGTGTTGTGCTCGCCAACAGCGAATATCGTCATGAGTTGGAATCAGACATTGACCCGTTCAAGGGCCTTCTTCTTGGCGTTTTCTTCATGACCGTCGGGGCGGGGATCAACTTTGGCCTCTTGTTTGAAAATCTGTTTTTCATTCTGGCGGCCACTTTGGGTCTGATTTCGCTGAAGGCCGGGATCATCTATGTCCTGGCGACGCTTTTCGGTTTGCGGGGCACGGACCGCTGGCTTGCTGCGCTGGGACTGGCGCAGGCCGGGGAATTTGGTTTTGTGCTGTTGTCGTTTACCGTCGCAAACGAAGTGATCCCCGCAGCGGTGTCGGACCAGCTCCTCCTCATTGTGGCGCTGTCAATGCTTCTGACACCCGCATTGTTCATCCTCTACGACAAGGTCATCGCGCCGAAATACAGCGAAGACCAAGAGCGTGAGGCCGATGAAATGCCGGATCACGAAGGCCACATTATCATCGCGGGACGTGGACGAGTTGGGAATATTGTTGAGCGTATGCTGACAGCCGCGGGCTTTCAAACGACGGTCATCGACTATTCCGCGAAACAGCTGGAAAACATGCGCGCCTTTGGCTTCCACACCTATTACGGCGACGCAACCCGGCCTGATCTGCTCGCTGCGGCTGGCATTGCCGAAGCACGGATGATTGTCATCGCGATTGATGGGAAGGATCAGATCACCGAACTCGTCCGCTATATCCACAACACCTATCCGCACGTGCATATCATCGCACGCGCTGTCGACCGTCCGCATGTTTATGACCTGTGGTGGGCTGGCTGCCGCGATATCATCCGGGAAACCTTTGACAGTTCTGTCCGTATGGGGCGATCTGCTTTTGAGGCGCTGGGGATCAAGAAACATCACGCCGAGAAGATGCGCGACGCCTTTGTCGAAACTGATCGCGAGGCAATGGTTTCCGTGGCTGATGTTTACAAGCCTGATGTGCCAGTGCTGGAGAACGAAGAGTACATGAGTTTCGTACGCGAGAAACTTCCCGAGTGGGAAAGGATCATGAACGAAAAGATGCGCGCGATCCGTGCTGAAGATCTCCCAGCGGACACGTCAGATGTTGAGAAGCAAAGCGGGTAGCCCCACACCCGCCTCGACCGCGAAATAGATCCACTTTTTCCGCGTGCCGCCATCCAGGAGGCAAGATGTCAGCCGCCCAACCGCAGCGCCGGTCCAGCAAAAACCAAGCATCGCATAGGCGGCGGGTGTACCGATCAGCAACGCGCCGACCCCCATGCCAACGAACAAACAACCGGCAGAAGCGCGCACCTCTGACATGCCCATCGTGTCTTTGACCCCGTCAAGGTTCAGCGCACCCATGGTGTACTTTGGGGCAAGCCAGCCAAAGCAGCCCAAACCGATGCTGGCGATCGCAAAAAGAATGTTGAGAATATCCATGTCAGCTTCCTTCCGTTCAGGGGGAGTTAGGGCATTGATGCATTAACGCAATGGCGCTTGTGTTTTGCGTTTGAACTTTGCCGTGACATGATGCGGGCAGACGCGGGGGAACACATGCTCAAGGACAGATACGGATCACCTTTATCGACAACGTCGCAGACGGCGTGCGAGGCCTACATGCTGGGCGTTGATCGGTTTCTTGCAGCCGACGATGATGTCGAAACCCCGTTCCGAGAGGCGATTGCAGCGGATGATCAATTTGCAATGGCTCATATCGGCCTTGCCCGCATCCACCAACTCTGCGGGCGCGGGGCGGCGGCGCGCGCAGCATTAACAGATGCGCGTGAACGCCTGAAGGGTGTCACCGACCGCGAAGCCACGCAGGTCGCATTGATGGGTGAGATGATTGAGGGCCGCGCGCCACAGGCCTATCCACGCATTCGCGCTTATGTCGCGCAAAACCCGACGGACGTGATGTTGGCGCAGACCTGCACAAGTGTGTTTGGCCTCATCGGGTTTTCGGGCCAGGCAGGTCGCGAAGCAGAGCAGCTTGCTTACACGACAATGCTCGCGCCGCACTACGGCGATGACTGGTGGTTTTTGTGTCAGCATGCCTTCGCTCAGATGGAGGCAGGTCAGACAGGGCCCGCCGCCGCAAACATCGAACGGGCGATTGCGTTGAACCCAACCTCTGCGCATAGCGCCCATGTACGAGCGCATCTTTACTACGAGACCGGTGAAAGCGAGGCGGGGCTGGCCTACATTCAGGATTTCTGGGCAAGCTATCCGGAAACTGCCTATATGCATTGCCACATCAGCTGGCACGTTGCGCTATGGGCGCTGGAGCAGGGTCATCTTGATCAGATGTGGCAGATCTTTGATACGGCCGTTGCACCGACCCGGTCGCCTGCGCCACCGCTGAATGTCCTCACGGATAGCGTCGCGCTCTTGTTTCGTGCGGCAGCCGCAGGGATCGCGATCCCTGAGGCGCGATGGCAGCAGGTCAGTGATTATGCACACCGCATCTTTCCACAGACCGGCCTTGCCTTTGCTGATGTGCACGCCGCGCTGGCGCATGCGATGGCCGGAGAAGCCGCGCGCCTTGCGACCGTGATAACTGACGCAAAAGGTGCCGCGGGGCCAGTCGTCCGTCAGTTGGCACAAGCTTTTGAGGCTTTGGCAGGCGATGAACCGGACAAGGCAATTACCCAGTTCAGCCAGGTTATGGCTGAACACGAAAGGATCGGCGGCAGTCGTGCGCAGCGGGATATCATCGAAATCAGTCTGGCAAGCGCGCTTCTCAAGTCAGGCAAAGCGGAAGAGGCGCGACGCACCCTTGCGATGCGGCGGCCCCATATCGCGCAAGACCACCTCGTCGCGGGTGTGACGCACTAAGCTACATCGGCCAAAGCGCAGTCTCCGGGTAGAACTGTGACCATGCAAACCAGAATGCTTCATGACTGCCAATGTCTGACCCGTCTGCGCCCACGGCACGAATGCCCCCGGCATCCAGTTCCAGGCGCACGTTTTCAAATGTGATTTCTTTGCCATCGCGCAGTGCGAGGAGCGCTTGGCTCCGCTGAAAGGCAATGGGCTGGCCCGAGGCAGTGATTGCACCGATGACATCCTCATGCACGGACAGCCGTGGGTCGACATCGCCCACTGGAAAGATCGGCCCGTTGGCATCGCGGGTGTTGCGGAAGTCGGGCTTGCGGCCCAGAGCATAGCGTTCCAGAAGAACTGTCGTCTCCGGATGCGCTTCTTTCCACGTTCCCCAATCCGTTGTGATGACAGTGGCTTGCTCCAGTTGAATGCCTGCCTGCGCAAGCGGACCGGTCAGCGCTGTGCCCAGGAATGTATCAAAGACGGAATAGGTGTTGAGATCGTACATCACCTTGTTGGAACGGCTCAGCAGGCCGGACGTGCGCAAGATCGGGCGCTGAATGCCAGCAGGCATGTTGTCGGTGAAAAAGGCCTGCGCCGCGCCGCACAACGTGCAATATGGGATGCCAAGGTCGCGGCCACCCAAGGTATCGTTTACCATTTCTCGGACTTCCATGATCTGACGCGGATAAGCACGGTATGCGCCATTCACCTCAACGCCGAAGACGATGTCATCGTCCGAGAGCCATGTCGCTTCGGACGCGCTGGAAACGGATGGATTGTCCGCCGCGGGAATGCAATTGCAGGGTTCGTCGGTCGCGTCATAGATCCGGTCATCGATCAGAACACCGCCCCATGACACAAGACGCCAGTCAACATCACCTTCAACAAAAAGACGGTCCCAGCCCGGAACGATTGTTGTGAAGATCTGCCGTTTCACATCCAGATAGCCCGGTGGGGCAGGGACATCCCACGCAATCAGATGGTCGGTTATGTCGCCCCATGGGTTCCGCGTGTTCAGGTCTTTCCCAAGCAGGTCAGATGCCACACCGCTCAGGATGCCATTAAACTCTCTGCTTTGGATAAAGCGCAATAGATCGCTCACGATCCAAGCAATGCGCGGATCTCCAGAGGCGGAAACAGTCTCCAACGCAGCTTCCTGCGGATCGCCCCAGCGCGAGTCGACAACGCTATCAACGAAGGCCGTTTGAATGGCGGATTCCAATTCGGGCGACAGCGGGCCGTCTGGGATTGGCGGCGGCGCCCCGAACTCCTCTACGACATAGTCTGGCAAGGAACTGTCTTGCGCGGCGCCAAGTGTCGGCAGCAAAAACAGCAGTCCAAGCAGCGTTGAGAGAATGAGACGGAGAGCGTGGTTCGCCATGGCAGCACCTTTCAAGGACACAGGTTGCAGCACCATAGGGGCAACGCGCGGCGCTGCCGTTCACGTTTCCATCAGTTTGTGTGATCCCGCGCGCTACGTTTTCTTCGCGGCGCGTTCTGCAAAAACACTTTCCGCAAGGCTTTGCGTATAGTCTGCGAGTTCCGCAAGGAGTGTATCGGCACTCTGCGCCTCATGCGCGTCAATCGCGTCCGCAATGCGGTTATGCAGGTCAATGATCTTGGCGCGATCGCGGGCCGAAAAGGTAATCATGTTCATCAGCGGCTGCATCGCCTCGACAGCGCCGGCAAGCTGATACGACAGAACCGGGTTTCCGGCTGCATCAACGAGGGCCCGGTGAAACGCAACATCGGATGCGCAGAACGCCTCATCCGTCAGGCCCGGCTGGGCCTGCCTGTGAGCCTCCGCGCGCATTGTCGCCAGATGATCTGGACTGCGGCGCGTGGCGGCAAGCGGTGCGCAGGCGCGTTCCAGCGCATAACGCGCTTCGCAGGCGGTGCGGAAACTGACCGCGTTCATCGACAAAAGGAGCGTCGACGTTGTTATTTGTTGCCCGTATGCATCTTCGAACTTCAGGCGATTTACAAAAGCCCCGCCCGTTGCACCCCGTTGCGTGCGGATCAGCGACTGCGCCGCAAGGCGTTTGAGCGCCTCGCGTACCGTAGGCCTTGAGACGTTGAATTGTTCGGCTAATTCAGATTCAGACGGGAGACGCTTATCCACTGGCAGATCACCCGAAACGATCGCATCGCGGATGGCGGAGGCGATCTGGGCCGACAAATCTTTGGCGCTATCTGGATCAATTTTCATTTGTCAGACAATTAACCGTCTGACATATGATTTGGCAACCAGTGAGTCGTACGGGAGGACGGCAATCGTGACATCGTCTCCAGTCCAGTTTCCCTTGCGGGCCATCCTCTGGGTTGCGTTTTTCGCGGCCATTCTCGCGGCCTGGGCATTCTTGTTCATGATGGCTCAGATGTCGGGCGTCGATGTCATTGGACGTCCAGTTGGCATGAACATGATGCCAATGACAACATTCGGCGCGCTTTTCCCGATGTGGGCGATCATGATGGCGGCAATGATGTTGCCGACACTGATCCCAACGCTGCGGACTTACGAAAAACTGATGTATAGTGCCGATGGAACCCGGGCTGGATGGCTCGGTGTGCTCCTTGGCTATTTCATCGTTTGGGTTGGCTTTGCAGCATTGATTTCGCTTGTTCAAATCGGCTTGATAGCCGGGCAACTTGTTGACACCTTAGGCATATCCACAACCGGTTTCTTCGCAGCGGCGCTCCTTATCGTCGTTGGTGCGTTTCAGTTCACCCGTGCCAAAGAGATCTGCCACGGCGTGTGCCACGCGCCGATGACTTATTTTCTAGGACACTGGAAAACCGGCTTTGGCGGCGGGCTGCGCATGGGGCTTGGCCTTGGCGCATTCTGCGTCGGGTGCTGCTGGGGCTTCATGGCACTCGGCTTTGTCGGCGGCGTGATGAGCTTGCTGTGGATGGGGCTCGCGACGCTTTTCATGGTGTTCGAAAAACTACCAGAGGTCGGTCACCGTGTGACGAAACCGGCTGGCGCGCTGTTGATCCTTGCAGGTCTCGGCGTCGCCGCAATGGCAATTTAGGAGAGACGGAAGATGGCAAAAGCAACTGCGAAACCCGGCGACCGGATCGCGATCTCTCAGCGGATCGACAGCCGGATGGACAACCCCAAACGGCGCAAGCTGCAACCGACAGAATGGAAGATTAAAGGAGAGCTGTTCCTCAACTGCTCTTGCACAACATTCTGCCCCTGCGTTGTGTCGCTTGGTGCCCATCCTCCGACCGAAGGCCACTGCCACGCGTGGATGGCCATCGCGATTGATGAAGGCCACTTCGAAGGCGAAGACCTTGGGGGGCTCAACATCGGTCTGCTGGTCGATATTCCGGGCAAGATGGCAGAGGGCAACTGGAAAGTGGCCGCCTACGTCGACGAACGCGCGACCCAAAAGGCCTACAACGGAATTCTTAAGATTTTCAGCGGGCAGGCCGGTGGCACGACGGGTCTTTTCACCATGCTCGTCTCTGAGATCATCGGCGCGGAACGCGAGAAGGTGGAGATCGTCCGCGACGGCACCAAGCGCGGCATCTACATCGGGCGCAAGATTCAGGGTGAGATTGAGATGATCACCGGAAAGTCGAAAGACCATCCGGTCATGGTGTCGAACTCCAAGTACTGGATGGGACCCGACATTATCGCGGCGCAGGGCCTGAAATCTCGGGTACGTGACTACGGTCGAGTATGGGACTTTGGTGGCAAATCCGCAGAGATTTGTCCGATTGAATGGCAGGGCCCCAAACCGTGATCACACCGGATTATTGTCGGGCGATGGCCGCGTACAATACATGGCAAAACAAGAGCGTGCGACGCTGTGCTGAAGCGCTCAGCTTGGCAGAGCTGACGCAAGATCGCGGCGTTTTCTTTGGCTCCCTGATGGGAACGCTGAATCACTTGCTGTGGGGCGACGTTCTTTGGATGTCGCGGTTTGATGGGGGCGACGCGCCGAGCACCGATATCCCCAGTAGCACGGATTTTACGCCAACACTGGCCGAATGGGCTGCAGAGCGTATCCGGCTTGACGCGCGAATTGAGGAATGGGCACGGCGCCTGCATGCGATTGATCTGACGGGCGATTTGACGTGGTTCTCCGGCTCGATCAATGCAGATGTGACCCGGCCCAAGGCCGTGTGCGTTACCCATTTCTTCAATCACCAGACCCATCACCGGGGTCAAATACACGCAATGTTGACGGCGGCGGGGCAGTCACCCGACCGTACCGATTTGGTTTTCATGCCGGAGGTCTGAAATGGCTTTGGTTTCCCCATCACGCAGGCTGCGCCGCACCCCATTTTCGTCCCGCGTCGAAGCGGCAGGGGTGAAGGCGTACACCACGTACAATCATATGTTGCTACCGACGGTCTTTGAAAGCGTCGAAGCCGACTATCATCACCTCAAGAACCACGTTCAGGTTTGGGATGTGGCTGTCGAACGGCAGGTCGAATTGCGCGGGCCTGACTCTGCGCGGTTGATGCAGATGCTCACCCCGCGGGATCTGCGCGGTATGCTTCCCGGTCAGTGCTACTACGTGCCAATTGTCGACGAGACCGGTGGCATGTTGAACGACCCCGTTGCACTGAAGCTGTCTGAAGATCGCTGGTGGATTTCGATCGCGGACAGCGATCTGCTGTTCTGGGTGAAAGGCTTGGCCTATGGCTACCGGCTTGATGTGCTGGTGGATGAGCCCGATATTTCACCCTTGGCTGTGCAGGGGCCAAAAGCGGAAGAACTTATGAAACTCGTCTTTGGCGACAGTATCGCCGCGGTGCGCTTTTTCCGTTTTGGCTGGTTCGAATTTGAGGGCCGCTGGCTTGTGATCGCGCGCTCTGGCTACTCCAAGCAAGGCGGTTTTGAGATCTATGTCGATGGGTCCGATATTGGGGAGCCGCTTTGGGACGCGCTTTTTGAAGCAGGCAAGGATCTCAACGTCCGTGCTGGCTGCCCGAACGGGATTGAGCGGGTGGAAGGTGGGCTTCTGTCCTTTGGCAACGACATGACCCGCGACAACACCCCCCACGAATGCGGACTTGGTCGGTTCTGCTCGACCGAGACGGCGATCGGTTGCGTCGGACGCGACGCTTTGCTGCGTGTCGCCAAGGAAGGCCCTGTCCAGCAAATCCGCCCCATCAGTATCGACGGGGATATCCCGCTTTGCGATCGCGTCTGGCCGTTAATGGTCGGCTCGCAGCGCGTGGGGCAGGTGACCTCGGCCGCGAAGTCGCCTGACTTTCAGACCAACGTCGCCATCGGTATGGTGCGCATGACGCATTGGGACGCTGGCACCAAACTGATGGTGCACACACAGGACGGCCCACGTGAAGCGACCGTGCAAGATAAGTTTTGGAATTAGACGGGGCAATCACCCGAAGAAAGGAACGGCAGATGTTTAAGGCTTTGATGGTCAACAAGGATGACGAGGGCAAAACCAGCGCTGCAGTGACAGAAATCGGACTGGATGATCTTCCAGAGGGTGATGTGACGGTTGCGGTGGAATACTCCACCGTCAACTACAAGGATGGCCTCTGCATTGGCCCCGGTGGCGGACTTGTCCGCAACTACCCCCACGTTCCGGGCATCGACTTCGCCGGAACGGTCGAAGCCTCTGACGATGCGCGTTACAAACCCGGTGACAAAGTCGTGCTGACCGGATGGCGCGTGGGTGAGGTGCATTGGGGTGGCTATGCGCAAAAGGCGCGGGTAAAGGCCGATTGGTTGGTTCCGCTTCCCGATGGTCTCAGCACGCAACAAGCGATGGCTGTTGGCACGGCTGGTTTTACCGCAATGCTGGCGGTGATGGCGCTCGAAGATCACGGTATCAAGGACGGTCCGGTCCTGGTCACAGGTGCGGCAGGCGGCGTTGGCTCCGTGGCGACCGCCATCTTGGCGCACCTTGGTCACGAGGTCGCGGCAGTCACAGGACGGCCAGAGACAGCAGAATACCTCAAAGGTCTCGGCGCAACCCAGATCGTGGCTCGGGAAGAGATCAACGAGACCACCAAGCGGCCGCTCGAAGCGGAAGCATGGGGCGGCTGTGTTGATGCGGTTGGCGGTGAGATGCTGGCGCGGCTTCTGGGCCAAATCAAATACGGCGGCTCTGTCGCCGCTGTGGGTCTGGCTGGCGGCGCCGGTCTGCCTGCGACAGTGATCCCGTTCCTGCTGCGCGGCGTAAACCTTTTGGGAATCGACAGCGTCATGCAGCCATATGACAACCGCGTTCGCGCCTGGAACCGGATCGCGTCAGACCTACCGATGGATAAGCTGGAAACGATGATCCAGCCCGCTACGCTTGCGGACCTGCCGCAACTGGGCAAGGATATCCTCAAAGGTCAGGTTAAAGGCCGCGTTGTCGTTGATGTGAACGCCTGATCTCGGCGAAAATAGTAAACGAAATGAACCGCGGACCAAACGTCTTGGACCGCGGTTGAGTACGTAGAACGACCGCCAGCAATGAGATTTTCAGTTGAACGACTCACCCTGTCGATTCGCATTTCCGACGATTCTCTCATTTGATCGGATTCGAAGCTTCTGGCCTCCAGCTTCTGCTTCACAATTCACCTAAACACCGTCGAGAATGCGCTTTTTGCGTCAAGGTGTCGCAATTGAGGGTTACAAAAGTACAATAACAGACACAGACTGACGGAATAAAAACAGCCAACGGGGAACATCATGTCAGTCAAACCGCCTCTCGCGGACCTGCCGATCAAAACCGCTGACTCCGGCTTTTATAGCGGGTTCAGTGTGAATGTGACGGTCGTTTCAAAAATCATCATCAGTGTGCTGGTCGTCTGGGCCATCGTCTGGCCTGAATGGGCCGGGGATGTGTTGGGTGCCTGGAACCAGGTTATTTTGCGCAACTTCGCCGCCTGGTACATCTGGACAGTAGCTTTGTTTGTGATTGTTTGTATTGGGCTCGCGATTTGGCCTGCAGCCGGTAAGTTGACGCTTGGACAATCCGGTCAAAAACCGGAATTTTCCAACTTTTCCTGGTTTTCCATGATGTTCGGCGCCGGTATTGGTGTCGGCATGTTGACTTGGGCGGTGGCCGAACCGGTGGCCCACTTCAAGAACAACCCATCAGTGATCCAAGGTGTCACAACGGCACTTGAGGCCGACAACGTCAGAACCGCTTATGTGTGGTCCTATCTGCACTGGGGATTTGGCGCTTGGGCGTGCTACGCGATTGCGGGCCTTGCCTTGGCGTTCTTCAGCTACCGTCGTGGCTTGCCACTAACGATCCGTTCCTCACTGACACCCTTGTTCGGGAGAGCTTTGTCCGGGACACTGGGTCACATCATCGACATTGTGGCTGTGGTTGCGACCATCCTAGGCGTGGCGCAGACACTTGGCTTCGGCGTCGAGCAGTTCGTTGCAGGCCTCACCCGCATCGGGATCGGCGGACTTGCCATGGAAGACGGCTCAGCAACGACGTTGGGGATCATTGTCGCACTTCTTGTGATCATGGGCGCCTCCACGCTTTCGGCGCTGTCAGGGGTTGGCAAGGGCATCAAGTGGTTGTCGAACATCAATATGGTGCTTTCGATCTTCCTGCTTAGCTTCTTCATCATCTTTGGTGCGACGTTCTTTGGTGCCTCGGCATTCTTTGTCGGGATCATCGACTATATCATCCAGCTCCCATTCCTGAGCTTCAACGTCTACGCATCTGACGGTGTGGAAGGGTCCGAAGCCTTCCTGCTTGCACAGTGGCAGGGCTGGTGGCCCGTGTTCTACTGGGCCTGGTGGATCGCATTTGCACCGTTCGTCGGCTTGTTCCTGGCGCGTATCTCAAAAGGTCGCACCATTCGGGAATTCGTCCTTGGCGCCATGATCGTGCCTGCGCTGATGTGCTTTGTTTGGTTCGCTTGGGCCGGCGGCACAGCCATCGATCTGGAACTGAACGGTAACGCTGGTGGCGTTATCCTTGACGCGGCCAACGGCGACAAGATCTTCGCGATGACAGAATTCATGCTCTCGCCGATTTCTCAGGCTCTGTCCTGGGGTATGGCCGTGGTGATCGTGGTCCTGTTGATGACGTTCCTTGTGACATCTGCTGACTCTGCCGTGCTGATCGTGAACACGATTAACGCTGCAGGCGACGAGGGTCCAAAGGCCCGTCCACACATCCTGTTCTGGGGTGCTGCTCTGGCGCTTGTGGTCGGCGGTTTGCTGATCTCGGGTGGCACGGGAGCAATCCAGACCGCGATGGTGATTGGCGCGCTGCCATTCTCCATTGTGATGGTGCTGATGTGCTTTGCGCTGATCAAGGCGATCTTCAATGACGGTCGTCGGGAAGCCGCTGGTGTTCCGACACTTGCAGAGGACATCGTTGCAACCCCTGCTGAATAATCACATTCGAAATCATGAAGAAGGGCCTCGCGGATGCGGGGCCCTTTTTCGTTCAAGCAAAAGTCACCGGGTGCGGTTGACTTGGTACGGGTTAGGCTATCTCCACCTCAAGACACAGGAGACGCCCAATGCCCGATCAATCACCCATAATCTTGTGGTTTCGTCGGGACTTGCGATTAAGCGATCACCCCGCGCTCACGGCTGCGTGTGAGACAGGGCAACCTGTCATCCCGCTCTTCATTCTTGACGAGGTTGTTGAGAAACAAGGTGCCGCGCCGCGCTTTCGTCTCGGGCTGTCGGTTGCGGCCTTGGCCGCTGATCTGAAGGATGCAGGAAGTCAATTGATCCTGCGGCGGGGCAAAGCGACAGACGTTTTAAAGCAGGTCATCGCCGACACCGGCGCCAAGGCAGTCTATTGGTCGCGCCAATACGACGTCGCCGCGAAGGACCGCGATGTTCCGGTCAAATCTGAACTGCAAGAGCAGGGGATCGACGCCAAAAGTTTTCCCGGCCATCTGCTGTTCGAGCCCTGGACGGTCGAGACAAAAACTGGCGGGTTCTACAAGGTCTACACACCGATGTGGAAGATGGTACGGGACAGGGACGTCGCAGCGTCATTGCCGCAGCCGGGCAAGATCCCAACGCCGTCTGACTGGCCCAAGAGCGATGATCTGGCAGACTGGTCGCTTGACGCGGACATGCGCCGTGGGCGTGACATCGTTGCTGAACACTGTGTCGTCGGAGAGGCTGCGGCACGCGGCCGTCTTGGGGCCTTTATCGCCAATGATATCGCCACCTATGCCAGCCAACGCGATCTGCCCGCCGTGAAAGGCACATCAGGATTGTCAGAGAACCTGACCTACGGCGAGATATCCCCGGCCACCTGCTGGCACGCGGGCTGGCAGGCACTTCACGATGGCAAGTCAGAGGCCGAGGTCTTTCTCAAGGAACTCGTCTGGAGAGAGTTCGCTTACCACCTGTCGCATCACACACCCCGCATTGAGTCCGACAACTGGAAAGAGGACTGGGACGGCTTCCCTTGGAACACGGATGAGCGCAAGGCAGAGGTGAAGGCGTGGAAGCAGGGCCGCACCGGGATCAAGTTCGTCGATGCCGCCATGCGCGAGATGTACGTGACAGGAACGATGCATAACCGGGGACGCATGATTGTCGCGTCGTATCTGACCAAACATCTCCTGTGTCACTGGAAGATCGGTCTCGAATGGTTTGCCGACTGCCTGATCGACTGGGATCCGGCGAGCAATGCAATGGGCTGGCAATGGTCTGCAGGCTCGGGTCCAGATGCGACACCTTACTTCCGGGTCTTCAATCCGGTCACGCAACTCGACAAGTTTGACAAGAACCACGACTACGTGACGACCTGGATCGCAGAAGGGCAATCAAACCCGCCGCAATCGGCACTCGACTACTTCGAGGCGATCCCGCAAAGCTGGCATATGTCCGCGAGTGATCCCTATCCGGACCCCATCGTCGCAGCCGACGAAGGGCGCAAAATTGCTTTGGACGCCTATGAAAACCGGAGCTTCTGAGCGTCAACGCACGCAAAACCACAAAAACGTCAACCTAAATGGACAGTTGCGCGGTAAAATTCCGTGACTCCGCTTAACAAAACGCTAACCTTTTGACGGGACCCGCGGGGGCAAGTGCTGCGGGATAAGACGACGGGACGATCATGACCATTCTCACATCTATCGAAGGTCAAAAGGACCTGCCACGATACTTTGCGCCGATTTTTGACATGTTGGGCAACATGGGGCGCGGGCGGCTCGACATCGTTCTGCCAGATGGGCGCAAGTTCCGCGTTGATGGTAAAGACCCGGGCTATGTCGCTGAGGTCCATGTCCACAACCCCGACGTCTTTGCGCGGACTATTCGGGAAGGCGATATGGGGTTCTGTGACGCCTATCTGGATGGATCATGGTCCACACCTGACCTCATGGCCTTCATGTACCTGATGCACGACGGCGACGCGGAAGAGATCTACGACGGCTTTCCCGGTCAGTTCTTTGTCCGCGCCTACGAACGGCTGCGGTTTTGGCTGCAGTCGAATTCGAAGACACAGGCTAAAAAGAACATCTCCTATCACTATGATCTGGGGAACGAGTTCTACAGTCTTTGGCTTGACGACACGATGACATATTCGTCTGCAAAATTCACAACCGGTCAGGAAAGCACTGAGGCCGCCCAGACCGAGAAATACAAATCGATGGTTGACGAGATGGGCGCCCAACCGGGTGACCACGTCCTGGAAATCGGCTGTGGTTGGGGCGGCTTCGCGGAATACGCCGCAAAAGAACGCGGCTTGAAAGTCACCGGTCTGACAATCAGTGAAGAGCAGTTTAAATATGCCAAGGAGCGTATTGAAAAGGCGGGTCTTTCTGGACAGGTCGATTTCAAGCTGCAAGACTACCGCGACGAGACCGGCACCTACGACGGCATCGCCTCAATTGAGATGTTTGAAGCTGTGGGCCAGAAATACTGGCCCGTCTACTTTGACACGGTGCGCGAGCGTTTGAAGCCCGGCAAGAACGCGACGCTTCAGATCATCACTGTCGCGGATCGGCGTTGGGACGTCTACAGTAGTCGCCCCGACTTCATTCAGAAGTACATCTTTCCCGGTGGCATGTTGCCAAGCCCTACAAAGCTTCGCGAAGCAGCGACAGAGCAGGGTCTGCAAGTCGCAAAATCCATCGAATTTGGGCCAAGTTATGCCCTCACGCTCAAGCGATGGTACGATACTTTCAACGAAAAGTGGGAAGAAGCGGCAAAAATGGGCTTTGATGCACGTTTTCGCCGCATGTGGAACTTTTATCTGACATCTTGTGCTGCGACATTCGATTCCGGAAATTGTGACGTGACGCAGATCACCCTGACAAAAGCGGCGTAAGACCGGCGACATATCAGGGTGTGTACAGGAGACAGATCATGCCCACCGCCGCGCGGATGACTGCTGCAATACTGTTTGGATTGCTGGCCTTGGCCTTTGCTGTTGAGGCCGGACCGTATTTTCCTGAAGCCAAAGAACCGCAATACTGGCTCTACTTGAACGGTGCCGCTGGTGCTGTTGTCGGTTGGATGCTCTGCGGAACAAAAGCGGGCAATGGCTATCGCCCCGGCCTTGCGAACGGCATTACCACCATCGTCGCCACACTGTTTGCCGTGTTTTTCATCATGTCGTTTGTGGACATGATCAAGAAATCCTTGCGCCGCTCTTACGACGGTCCTGTCGAAGCCGTCGTGAATGTGTTTGAGATTATGCTGGAATGGGTCCCGACATTTCTTGTACAGGACCTCGGAGTACTGATCTTCGGAGGCGCAATCATGGCAGGCTTGATCACTGAATTTGTCGGGAAGCGGCTCCCCTAGGGTGCGGACCTTCCTTTACGGGACTTTGCTGGACGACACGCTGCGCGCCAGACTGTTGGGTCGTGCGGTTGCAGGTGTGGATGCGCAATTGCGCGGCTACCGCGTCGTGTCGCATGCCGATGAACCCATCCCAGCGCTGGTGGCTGACGCCTCATCCACAGCCTCTGGGATACTCTTGGACGTTCTGAGCGAAGATGAACTGCAACGCATGGACGCCTATGAGTTTGCGTTCGATTATGCGGTGACAACCGTGACAGTCGATGTTGCGGGCACGGCCACAGATGCGCGCGTCTACGTTCCGGGCGACAACTGCGTTCTCTCTGATGCGACATGGTCATTTGATAAGTGGCTCACAGAAAAAGGCCCTCTTAGTCGGGAGCGCGCCATCGAAATCGGCGCTGCACGACCGCCGCTTGATGCCGAAACCCTGCGCAAACAATGGAAGATGATCGGCTCTCGTGCCGCAGCGCGTCTTCGCGCCGCCGAGGAAGAACCGCCCAGCGATCTGCGTTACACGGCCCACCCCGGCGACGCCATCGCCCAGAACAAAGCCCCGCTTCGCGGTGACTTCTTCAAGTTCAGCCAGTTTGAAATGGTGCATCGCACTTTCCACAACACAACGACTGATCCACTGCCACGCGAGGCCATCATCGGCGTCGATGCCGCTATCGTGCTGCCATACGACCCGGTCAGCGACTGTGTGTTGCTCGTGGAGCAGGTCCGCTCGGGTCCTTTGATGCGGGGCGCACCAAACCCTTGGGCGTTGGAGCCCGTTGCAGGCATGGTTGATCCCGGCGAAACACCTGAAGACGCAGCCATAAGAGAGACAGCGGAAGAAGCCGACATCTCCAACTTCACGCTGCGCAAAATGTTCGGTTGCTATCCATCCCCGGGCGGATCCACCGACTATTTCTACTGCTACCTCGCGCTTGGCACGTTGCCAGAGCCAACCAGCTACACCGGAGGGATGCCCGAGGAAAACGAAGACCTCCGGATCCACGTGATCCCGTTTTCCGATGCGATGCGCCTTGTGGAAACGGGAGAAGCCAATATCGCCCCGCTAATTGCAATGCTTCTTTGGTTGCAGCGCGAACGAGACACGCTGCGCCGCACCGCTTGAGTTTCGCGGGCGCGCGTCCTAAGCAGAAGGTCCAACAAAAAGGCGACCTTCATGTCTTCAGCAGCCCCCATCAAACCCGATCTTGCAGCGGCCGTGGGAAACACGCCGTTGATCAAACTCCGCGCCGCATCAGAGGCGACGGGTTGCACGATCCTTGGGAAGGCTGAGTTCCTCAATCCAGGTCAATCGGTCAAAGATCGCGCGGCACTTTTCATCATCAAAGACGCCATCGCAAAAGGTCAACTGCGCCCAGGTGGGACGATTGTCGAAGGGACCGCGGGCAACACAGGGATCGGCCTCGCGCTCGTGGGCGCGTCGATGGGGTTCAAGACCGTCATCGTTATCCCCGAAACGCAGTCTCAGGAAAAGAAAGACATGATCCGGCTTGCCGGGGCTGAACTGATCGAAGTGCCTGCCGTACCGTACAAGAATCCAAATAACTACGTGAAGTATTCCGGCCGTCTCGCCTCGAAACTGAACGAGACGGAACCAAACGGGGCCATCTGGGCCAACCAGTTTGACAACACGGCAAACCGTCAGGCGCACATCGAAACAACCGGCCCAGAGATTTGGGCGCAAACCGATGGCAAAGTTGATGGCTTCATTTGCGCGGCAGGCTCTGGCGGCACCGTTGCCGGTGTGGGCATGGCCTTGCAGCCGAAGGGCGTGAAAGTTGGTCTGGCCGATCCGGAGGGCGCGGGCCTGCTGAAACTATTCACTGGGGAAGAGAACCCGGGCAACTCCATCACCGAAGGAATTGGACAGGGGCGGATCACCGCGAACCTGGAAGGTTTCACACCAGACTTCACCTGCCGTATCCCGGATGCCGAAGCACTTCCCATTGTCTTTGATCTCCTGAAAGACGAAGGGCTCGTGATGGGCGGCTCGACAGGCGTGAACATCGCAGGTGCCATGGCAATGGCCCGCGATATGGGCCCGGGACATACCATCGTGACGATCCTGTGTGACTTTGGCACACGCTATCAGTCCAAGCTCTTCAATGCGGACTTCCTGCGAGAGAAGGGCCTGCCAGTCCCGGATTGGCTGGTTGCCGAAACACCGGACATGCCGACGGTGTTTGAAGAGGCATGAAGCACCTTTTCACGCTCATCCTTTCGGGGCTGATGTGGGCGATGTTCTCTGTCGCGGCTGTGGCGCAAGAAGAACCGGCACCAGCGATACAGGGTATTGACTACGAATCCTGGGATGCTGCGGCAGAGCGGATTGAAGCGCTGGTTTTGCGTAATCAGGCGCGGCCGTTTGTCCTGGAGCGCGCAAGAGACGAATTGGTTGAGTGGCGCACACTCTTCTTTGACGAAGTCGACCGCAACGCAGACCGATTGACCACTATTGATGCGCAATTGTCGGCCCTTGGCCCTGCGCCTGAGGAAGGTGCTTCAGAAGCCGCCCCGGTCGCTGACCGCCGGGCCGAGTTGGAAGCCCAGCGCGAAGACCTTGCGGCACCGAACCTTCTGGTCGCAGAGGCGAACGCGCGCGCCGCCGGCCTGATTAGCGAGATCGAAGGGCAGCTGAACGACCGCACGACGGATGACATGCTTCTGCGCACGCCGTCACCGCTCAACCCATCCCAGTGGGGCGAAGGGCTGGCGACGCTTGGCAGTGGTGTCCGAGAGCTTGGGAGCGAAACCACGGTCGGCTTTGGCCGCTTGGCAGGAGCCGAGGACAGGGGCAGCCGGTTGTTCCTCGGGGCTGCACTCTTGATCGCCGCCGTCGTCCTGATCGCGCGCGGGCGGCGGGCACTGCGCAATCTCATTGGCCCGGGCGAGAGCCGCTTGCAGCATGCAAGCATCGCTATCGCAGACGCGATCATCCCACTCATTGGTCTGACGGCCTTGTCCTACGGATTTTCCCAACTCAACATTTTCGGCCTGCGCGGCCATGCGATGTTGCGCATACTTCCTGTGGCAGGGAGTGTCATCATTCTCAGCATCTGGCTGTGTCGCCAGTTCTTTCCAACAGACGAGCATACCGGCCCGCTGAGACTGCCGGACTACATCAGGCAACAGGCTCGCTGGATGGCGTCCGCACTTGCGTGGACGGTCGGGTTCTATCTGTTGTTCGAAGCCTTCCTTTCTGCAGGTGACAGCACAAGCGAGATTGTCGCGTTCTGGACTTTTCCGATCATTGTCGTTCTGGGAATTCTGCTCTTTCGCTTCGCCACGCTCTTGCGCACGCCGCCGCTTGAAAACCCCGACGGGCCGACAAGCCAAGGGCGCACCCGCAAGGTCATCGGGGGCCTCGCACAGGCCGTGGGCATCATCGCACCGCTTCTTGCGGTTGCCGGATATGGCACTGCCGCGGAATCGTTGCTCTTCCCAACAATCCTGTCGCTCGCGCTAGTCGGCGTGCTCGTCTATTTCCAATCCCTTGCCAATCTGGCCTTCGATGTCGCCAACCCCGAGGAAGACGGCAACCGATACGCGCTGGTTCCGGTTGCCATCGGCTTTGGCATGTTCCTGCTCAGCAGCCCGATTTTTGCGCTGATCTGGGGCGCATCCCGGGCGGATCTTTGGGCATATTGGACGCGCTTTACCGAGGGCGTCGCTTGGGGTGAAACCCAACTGGCACCTGGCGATGTGCTTTGGCTGATCCTGATCTTTGCCATCGGCTACTTGCTGACGCAGTTCATCAAGACCAGCCTCAAGATGTCGGTCCTGCCACGCACCTCGCTCGATCTTGGCGCACAGAATGCCATCGTCGCGGGCTTTGGTTACGTCGGTGTTTTTCTGTCAGCGGTCATTGCGATCACAAGCACTGGTATCGATCTGTCGAACCTCGCCATTGTGGCAGGTGCCCTGTCCGTTGGTATCGGTTTTGGGCTTCAGACAGTTGTATCCAATTTCGTGTCCGGGATTATCCTGCTGATCGAAAGGCCTATCAGTGAAGGTGACTGGATTGAAGTCGGCGGACAAATGGGGATCGTGCGCGATATCTCCGTCCGCTCAACCCGGATCGAAACCTTCGACCGCACGGATGTGATCGTGCCCAACGCCGATCTTGTCAGCAATCAGGTGGTGAACTGGACCCGCGGCAACCTGGCTGGGCGCTTGGTTTTGCCGGTCGGTGTTGGTTATGAAAGCAACGTTGATGAGGTGTTGGAAATCCTGCGCGACATTGCCGAAAACCACCCAATGGTGATCGTGAACCCGCCACCAGCGGTGCTTTTCCTGAATTTCGGCGCTGATGCGCTTGAGTTTGAAATCCGCGCGATCCTCCGTGACGTCAACTTCGTCATGTCGACACGATCTGAGATCAATCTCGAAATCGCGAAACGCTTCCGTGAAGCTGGCATCGAAATCCCATTTGCCCAACGCGACATCTGGTTGCGCAATCCAGAGGTTTTGGGCCATTCTCCTGTCCAAAGCGGGGACAAACCCGTGACTGAGGGAAGTGCAGACGACGACAATGGCAACCAGGCCGCTTTATCTAAGTGACGCTTACCAGCGCGAGGCGACACATCGCGTGACCGCCATCACCGATGAAGGTGGGATCGTGCTTGACGCAACAGTGTTCTACCCAACGTCGGGAGGTCAACCAGGTGACAATGGCTGGCTGCGCTGGGGGCTTGATGAAACGTCAGGTGAGATCGAGATCGGCACGACGGTCAAAGGGACTGACGGGGCGATTGTACTTGTCCCGGCAGAACCGGTTGAGTTGCCAGCGGTCGGAACACTTGTCCGACAAGAAATCGACTGGGACCGCCGCCACCGTCATATGCGCATCCATACAGCACTGCATCTTTTGTCGGTCGTCATTCCCCTACCTGTGACCGGGGGCGCCATAGGTGCCGATAAAGGCCGGCTCGACTTCGACATGGCAGAGGCACCCGAAGACAAGGCAGCGCTTGAGGATACAATAAATCGCCTGATTGCCTGCGATTTCGCAGTCACTGATGAATGGATCACGGAAGAGGCGCTCGACGCGAACCCAGACCTCGTCAAAACGCTGCAAGTCAAACCGCCCAAGGGCAGTGGGCGCATTCGCCTTGTCCGGATCGGTCAGGGTGAAAACACCGCAGACCTGCAACCCTGCGGCGGCACCCATGTCGCGGCCACGTCAGAAATCGGGCCTGTGCGCATCGGCAAGATCGAAAAGAAAGGCAAGCAGAACCGTCGTGTCAGCTTGCACCTGACCACATGAAACTGCTTCGACTGGCGCTTTGCGGGGTCTTGGGGCTGCCACCAATGACCGCCAGCGCTGAGACGTTTGACCGCTGCACCAAGACAGAGACGGGTCAGATCATCGCCGCCTTTGAACGCGCAGAACGTCTGGCCCTCACGGCGACGACGGCCATCGGGCCAAATCCCACGTTCAATCGCTGGTTCGGCCCCCACACAAAAAAGTCCGGCGAGGCGGTTCGCGCCAATCTCAAGGCCATGGTCAAAGCCCTGCGCTCGGATCGGATGACAGCTGCATGCAAGAACATCGGGCAGGGACTTTGCGCGGATGACACTTTTGCATTTGTTGAGCTGGCCACGCCGCTGACGGTGAACCTCTGCCCCAATTTCTTCACAATGGACACGATGAAGCAACTGACGCCGGAAAGCGCGCTTTTCGGCAATGGCACCCGGGCTGGCACGATCATCCATGAGGTCAGCCACTTCACCGAAGTCTCCGGAACCGAGGACATCTGCTATTCGCGCGAAGAATGTGCGGCCATGGCAGTCACCCACCCGGAAGACACGCTGATCAACGCGGACAGTTATCAGTATTTTGTAGAAGACGTGACATTCTTCGGACTGCACGGCGCGAATGGGACCAACAATGATTAACTTTCGGATCGCTTGTCTGGTGACAATGATCGTCTGCCTGGCGGTATTTGCAATCTTGCTCGTCGCACCGCTCAGCTACGTTGGTGGCTACGGCGCCCCTGCGGACGCCGGCGCAGACTTTATGGGGCGACGCGCGGCCCCGATTTTTCTGGGACTTGCCTTGGTCACCGGTTTGCTCCGTGGAAGCATTGATCTGACCGTGCAATGGGCGGTCAGCTGGGCGGTCATCGTCGCATTTCTGGGGACCGCGCTGACGGGCATCTACGCTTACGCACAAGGTGACGCGGCACAGCCAATCCTGATCGCAGCTTTTGGTGAAATCTTGATTGCGGGCATTTTTGCCGTCAGCTTGCGCCGCCCGGGCTAGCGGGCCGCACCGCGCGTTGTTACCGGCTGCACGCGATCCACGGGTGGCACCTCGGTTTCAAGGTCGGGAAGCCCTTCACGCGACAATAGAATAGCGAGAGGCCGCAGCGATGGCACGTGGCTGCACACCACAAGCATCGTCACCATGATCGGGACTGACAGGAACATGCCCGGTACACCCCAGACAGCGCCCCAGAAGGCGAGGGAGATGATGATACCAAAGGAGGACAGCCGCAAAGCACGGCCCATCATCATGGGGTCAATGACGTTCCCATTCACAAACTGAATTGCACCCGCGGCAAAGAAGATCACACCGGTCAAAGCCGGGTCATTCAGTTGGATATGCGCGACAAGCGCAACAAGCGCTGTCGCCACGATGGATCCGACGTTGGGAATGAAATTCAGCACGAAGGTGATCACACCCAAGGCAACCGCCAGTTCGACACCAAACATTTTTACAAGCAGGAAGGTCATGAACCCTGTCAGCGCGCTAATCACTGTCTTCACCCAGAGGTAATGATTCACGCGCCAGATGATGGAATGAATGATATGCGATACCCGATCCGCGCGGGCCTTGTTGCCCATCAGGTTCGTCAGTTTGATGTCAAACCAGATACGCTCGGCAAAAAGAAATCCGACAAAAAGAATGATCAAGACAACCGCCTGCGTCACATCTCCAGCGCGGGCTGCGGCGGTGCGGGCATAGGTGCTGACGTTAATGGATTGAAGCGCGCTCTCGATCGCGGCCTCAGTCCCGCCGCCTATGAAGCCGAACAGCGATGCAACGGCGCGCGGCACCTCATTCGCGTAGGTCAGCGACACCGTCAGCACGTTGTTGATCTGTGAAATCAAAAAGCCGGATGCCGCCATCAACGCGGCGGAGATCAGCACAAAGGCCGCAATCGTGGCCAGTGCATTGGGCACGCGAAACGGCCCAAGACGTTGTTGTGCGATGAAGTTGATCACGGCAGATGTCAGCGAAAACAGGATGATAGCCGTCGCGAGCGAAATCAGCATGAACCGCGCTTGCACCAGAAGGAACAACACCACGGCAAAAGCGATGATAATCAAAGCAGCCGTTTGTGCCCGGGCCATATCTATGGGTCCGGGACGAGGCGGTATCGGAGGCGTCGCACGCTGCATTTAACTGATGTAGTCCTTTCGATGCTGCGGTGCAATAAAAGGTCTCTTTGACAGCTTCACGGCAGAAACGCGGCCAATGGAAAAAAGCCGGGTCAGGGTCTTGCAAAACCCTCCCGACATTGGCTAAACCGCACGCCACGGACAGGTGGCCGAGTGGTCGAAGGCGCACGCCTGGAAAGTGTGTAGGCGGGAGACCGTCTCCAGGGTTCGAATCCCTGTCTGTCCGCCACAATCCCCTCAATACCTGATCTTTTCGTGTGGCGTAGTTGATGTGTCACTCGCACGAAAAAAGCCGCAGCCCAACTCCTAGACTACGGCTTTCCGATATGATCTCTGCAGAAGTCTTGCGGCGGGCAGGGAGGTGCCCGCCGCGCGCGGGGTGCGGCGCTACTCCGCCTCGTTCGGGTTCTTTCCGAGGATGATCATTGACAACAGGTCGTCGTCCGTGACGTCTGCGATATCAACTGTCCCGACAAGTTTCCCGTTCTTCATGACACTTGCCCTGTCACATAGCTCCATCACCGAATGCACGTCGTGATCGATCAGAAAGATACCAATCCCTTGTGCTTTCAGCTGTTGGATCAGATCCGCAACCATCTGAGTCTCATGCGGGCCGAGGGCCGCTGTCGGCTCATCCATGATCAGGATGCGCGCGTTGAAATAGACCGCGCGGGCAATCGCCACCGACTGACGTTGCCCACCAGACAAGGCCGAAACCGGTTCATTGAACTTCTGGAAGTTCGGGTTCAACCGGCCCATAATCTTGCGGCATTCGGCTTCCATGGCAGCATCATTGACCAACCCCATCGGCGTGACCATTTCGCGCCCGAGGAAGAGGTTCGATGCCGCATCCAGGTTATCTGCCAAGGCGAGCGTCTGATAGATCGTCTCGATATTGTTGGCCCGGGCGTCGCGCGGGTTTTCGATCTCGACCTTCTTGCCGTCGATGAAGATCTCACCTTCGTCCTTTTGGTATGCACCTGAAAGGACCTTGATCAGCGTCGACTTTCCCGCACCGTTGTGGCCCAGAAGGCCAACCACTTCGCCCGGATAGAGGTCAACAGACACACTATCGACGGCTTTGATCCCACCAAAAGCAATGGAGATATCTTTCATCTCGACCAATGGGGTCGCACCGGAGGCGCGTAATTCTCGTGCAGTTTGCATTACTTTGCCCCCACGCGCTTGCGATAGACGATGTCGATAAAGACAGCGAGAACAAGAACCGTTCCCACAACGATGTTCTGGAATGGCGCATCCACGCCCACCATGGCCATGCCAGACTGCAGCGACTGCATTATTAACGCGCCGATGATGGCGCCGTAGATCGTGCCGAAACCACCAGCCAAAGCAGTCCCGCCGATCACAGCCGCGGCAATCACGCGAAGCTCATCAAGTGTCCCGATGTCATTGGTATGGTTCGACAAACGCGCAGAAGCGACGATCGCGGAGAGAGCGCACAGGAATCCCATCAGCGCGAAAATTTTGACGGTCAACCGGCGAGTATTAATGCCGGAGAGTTCCGCTGCATCGGGGTTGCCACCGGTTGCGAATATGTAACGTCCAAAGCGGGTCCGTTTCGCGACAATGGTCATCGTCACCGCGACCACGATCAGGATCAGTACCGATACGGGCAGGCCGTAGCCGACAGTCAGGCCTTCCGGCATCACCTCGCCCCGGTCCTCAAACATCCGTTCCAACCTGCGGGTCGGGATGTGGTATGCGTTCAGCACGGCGATGAACCCAACAATTGCCGCAATGACCACCCCCGAAAGGGTCAGTTCCGCCCAGAGTGGTTTCACCGGAAAGTCATGTGCGGCCTTCGCACGGCGCGCGCTCCAAAGCGCCCATAGGGCACCGACACAGGCAAGTGCGGCGAACGCCCAGCTCCAGTTCGCGCCGAGTGTGCCGTTCGTTCCGCCAAACATCAGGAAAGTGTTGTCCAGCGGCCCGATCGTCTGACCGCTTGTCAGATACCAGGCCACATTCCGCCAGACGAGGAACCCGCCAAGCGTCACAATGAACGCGGGGATCGTAAGATAGCCGATCATCCAGCCCTGGAACGCGCCGATCAGCGTTCCAACGGCGAGACCCACAATCACCGTCAGGATCCAAATCATTGGATGGCCCAAACCGAGACCCACCACGTTTGGCAAGATCTGCGTTTGCATCATCGCCATGACAGCGGAAGTCGTGGCCAGGAGCGCGCCAACCGACAGGTCAATGTGCCGATTCACAATCACAAAGACCATGCCACAAGCCATGATCGCGACAGAGACGGTCTGGATCGTCAGGTTGAAAATGTTCCGGGGTGTCAGGAAACGCCCATCGGTGAAGAAGTTGAACCCGATACACAAGATGATCAGGGCGCCAATCATGCCAAGCAAACGGGTATCGAGCTCCAGTTTCTGGAACAGGTTACCATCGTTCTTTTTGGGGATCGGCTGGGCAGTTGCGTCGGTCATATCAAACCTCTGTGCCAGCGATGGATTTTTAGGGTGGCCCCGGCGAAACCGCCGAGGCCGAAAGCTTGGTCAGCTTAGTTACAAGGTGCTGGTCCGTTGGAAACACCTTGGCACAAGGCCTCCTGTGTAATCCAGCCTGCATCTACAACAACGTTCAGGTTGTCCGCTGTGATCGGCACTGGTGCCAGGAAGCGGGCGGTCATTGTGGTGCCACCTGGAGACGTCCACTCGACGCTGTCACCAGCTTCACCGCCACCGGCCAGGGCCACAGCGATTTCACCAGCGGCTTTGCCCAGCTCACGTGCGTCTTTCCAGACAGACACGGTCTGTGTGCCCAGTGCAACGCGGTTCAGTGCTGCGTGGTCACCGTCCTGACCGGACACAGGAATACCTTCCATTCCCTGTGCGGTCAGGGCCGCAACAACACCACCTGCGGTGCCATCATTGGATGCGATTACTGCGTCAACATTGTTGTCGTTGGCGGTCAGGATCTGTTCCATGTTGCGCTGTGCGTTGGCTGGCAACCAGCCATCGGTGTAAGCTTCGCCCACGATGGTGATCGCACCGCTTGCCACGGCTTCCTCAATGATCTCTTGCTGACCACCGCGCAGGAAATCTGCGTTTGGATCGGTGGGAGAGCCTTTGATCATCACGTAGTTGCCTTCAGGCTGTGCTGCGAAAACAGCGCGGGCCTGCATGCGGCCAACTTCAACGTTGTCGAATGTCAGATAGAACGCACGTTCGTCCTCGATCAGGCGGTCGTATGCAATCACTGGAATGCCTTCGTCAGCAGCCGCTTGCACAGCTGGCCCAATGGCCTGCGCGTCTTGTGCAAGGATGATCAGTGCATCAACGCCTTGGGCAATTAGGCTTTCGATGTCAGCCAACTGCTTGGATGACGATGACTGCGCATCAGACGAGACGTAAGTCGCGCCAGCAGCTTCCAACGCACCAACGATGGCCGCTTCGTCTGTCTTCCAGCGTTCTTCCTGAAAGTTGGACCAGCTGACCCCAACGGTTTGCGCAAAAGCGGCAGAGCTCATCAGAGCCGCAGCAGCGGATAGGCTAAGAAGTTTCTTCATGGTGTCCTCCCAAAAACATGCTGACAAACCGATTCGTCGTCAGCCGTATTTTTTGGTAACATATTTTTTTCAGTCGTCAAAAAAAATATGCCAAAACCGAAGAGCAGCGGGTATGGTAATGAAATGAAACAAGAATCAGGGGCCACGACGCCGCGCCGCGGCAAAGCAGGTGCAGCATTGGATGCACGCGCCGCGACACGTCTTCGCGTCCTGAACTGTATTCGCAACACGGGCGAAGCGTCGCGTACCGACATTGCCGCAGCGCTGCGACTGAGCCCCGCAACGGTCACTTTCGTCACGTCCGGTCTGATGGCAGGCGGTCTGATTGAGGAGGTTGCGCAAGACCCGCCTGACAACGCCCGCCGGGGCCGACCAAGGGTCGCCTTGCGGGTCGCACGGGGCCGCTTTCACGTGGCCGGTATCAAGGTCGCACGACAGTCCATGTCGGTTCTCATCCTCGATTTTGACGGCACGCAAGTTGTTGAAAAAGAAGTACCCTTGGCCGAAGCGCGCATGTCCGCAGAAGGGCTGGTCGCTGCGATCGCCGATGGCGTCAAAGTTGCTTGCACCGGCCTTCCGGGCGGCATCGACAGTCTCGCAGGTGTCTCCATTGGCCTTGCCGGTCAAATCGACGCCGATGCCCGTTTCGTCCATTGGTCCTCAAGCCTGACAGAACGCAACGCCGACCTCGCGCCGCTCCTGTCAAGGGCGCTCCCATGCCCGGCCTTTGTCGAGAACGACGCAAACCTCGTGGCCAAGGCGGAACACCTTTTTGGCGAAGCACGGGGGCTAACAAACTTTCTTGTGGTCACGGTCGAATACGGCGTGGGCCTCGGGATCATCCTTGACGGTCAGATCTTTCGCGGTGAACGCGGCTGCGGGGCAGAATTCGGCCATACGAAAGTCGTGCTCGACGGTGCAAGCTGCCAATGCGGCCAACGCGGGTGCCTCGAAGCCTACGTCGGCTCCTATGCTTTGCTCAGAGAGGCACATGACGCTCACGTGGTCACCACACCGACCGCTATCGATGACCTAATGACAGCTGCGGCGGGAGGCGACGCCCGCGCCCAAGAAACGCTTGATCAATCCGGGCAGATTTTCGGGATGGGTCTATCGAACCTGATCAACCTCTTCGACCCGGAACGGATTATTCTTGCCGGTGCCAACTACCGCTTTGACCATCTGTATACCGAAGAGGTCATGGCCCGCATTGGACGAGGTGTCGTGAATGTCGACGCGCCACTGCCTGACATCCGCGTGCACCAGTGGGGGAACATCATGTGGGCCAAAGGTGCGGCCGCTGTCGGGATCGAACAAGTCTCAGCGCTGAAAGTGAAAGAGATGGCGAATGCTGGCGCGTAGCCTCACGGTTGGTCTGCTGTTCGCATCGACCGCCCATGCGGACCACATGCAGCCCGCCTTTCAACCGATTGAGGTCGCAGAACATATCTATGCCGGCGGGTGGGAGCATTTTGTTGGTGGTGGTGTCGCCGTTTTTGACTGTGACGGGGATGATCTTCCCGAACTCTACGCCGCGGGTGGGTCCAATCCCGCCCAGCTTTTCCGTAATCAATCAGACGACACGCTCCGGTTCGCGCCCGAGACCCCCAAGCCGCTGAGCCTTGCCGGGGTCACTGGTGCCTATCCGCTTGATATCGACAGCGATGGGATCATGGACCTTGCTATTCTGCGTGTCGGTGAAGACATGATCATGCGGGGCCTTGGCGAGTGTGCGTTTGCACCCTTCGCCGAGCTGAATTTCACATCCGTCGACCAATGGACCACCGCGTTCTCAGCCACGTGGGAAGGCGGTGAGCAACTGCCGACCCTCGCTTTTGGCACCTACGTGGACCGCGCCGACCCGGACGGTCCGTTTGAAGCCTGCGACGCAACGCAGCTTTACAGGCCTGACGGCGACACTTACGCCCCACCCATCGCTCTCGATCCGGGCTTTTGCACGCTGTCGATCCTATTTTCCGACTGGAACCGTAACGGTCGCGCCGACCTGCGCATTTCCAACGACCGCCATTACTACGTCAAGGGCGGCAGCGAGCAGATGTGGGCGATGGAAACCGTGCCAAGGCTCTACGACGAAAGTGACGGCTGGGCGGATTTTGCGATCTGGGGCATGGGCATCGCGTCACGAGATGTGACAGGCGACGGATTTCCCGAAGTCTACCTGACATCCATGGGCGACCAGAAGTTTCAGATCTTCGAAGGCGAGGGCCCGTCGTGGCGTGACGCCACCTTCGACTTTGGCACCACGGCGCACCGTCCGCACACCGGCTCTGATGGTCGCCCCTCAACTGGCTGGCACGCGCAGTTCGGGGACGTGAATAACGATGGGCGGGACGATATCTTTGTCACCAAAGGCAATGTCGAACAAATGCCTGTTGCGGCAATGGAAGATCCGAACTCGCTGCTGATGCAGCAGGGCGACGGGCGATATGAGGAGGCATCAGTCGCAGCAGGTGTTGCTACTCTCGCCCGCGCGCGCGGCGCAGCTGTAATGGACCTCAATAACGACGGCCTCCTCGACATCGTCGTAGTCAACCGCCGCGCACCGCTCGAAGTTTTTCAGAACGTGACGCCCAACGCGGGCAACTGGCTGTCTGTCACGCTGGCGCAAGAGGGGGTCAACCCCAACGCCATCGGCGCATTCATTGAGTTGCAGGCAGGAGACCGGACCGCTGTGCGAGAAGTCACAATCGGTGGCGGGCACGCAGGCGGGCAAATTGGGGCAGAACACTTCGGTCTGGGTGCAGAAGAGTCAGTCAAAGTTCGCGTGATCTGGCCAGACGGGCAGGCGGGTGAATGGCAGACCATGTCCGCCAATCAGCGCATTGCGCTCACCCGCTAACGATCAACCGGAAGCCCGCTTGGCACGCGTTCCGGCACGCCCAGTCGTTCGACCGGATCTTCTAGTGCCTTCATGAACGCCACCAATGCAGCCACTTCGTCATCGCTGAGGTCTTGCGGCTCCAAGACATTCGCTGCGCCAATGGCGGCACGCTGTGTCTCGTCATTTTGCACGGCCAAATCGTCCGCCGGAAAATCCAGCAACACGGCTGCATCAATCAAGTAAGCCTCAAGGGCGCCCACCGGGTCGAGGTGATGCCGGATCACATCCTCAAGCTCTCTATAAGCGCCATTGTGGCCATAAGGTGCGGTCAGCGTCACGTTGCGCAAGGAAGGCGTGCGGAATGCATAGGCGTCCGTCTCATCGCCCGTCACACGAAACCGCCCATCATCCCGCGCGTGGTCTTCAAAACGTGCAGCCTTACCTGGCCCGATCTGGGGCATGGCAATGGCGTGGAACTGATGATCGGTCTGCAACCACCCGCTATGACAACTGCTGCAGCCAGCGTCACCATAGAACAACGCCATGCCTGTCTGCGCCGCATCGGGCAGGGGTGTTCCGTCGATCATGTACTGATCGAAAGGAGAATTGTCCGCCCGCCACTCAAACACCATGAAATCGGCGATCACATTGGCAATCTCTGTGAATGTCACAGGCGCACCCGGTGCGATGGCCTCAAACGCTGCAGCGTATTCCGGGATCGCCGCCACGCGGTTGGCGATAATGTCCCACGCACCGCCGGGCTGGCTGAGAAAGCCCATGCGTACAGCTTGGCTCACATCGTTTTCTGAATAATGCCCCGCCATCTCATCCGGTGACAGTACGGGAAACATCGCTTGCGCCGACAGCGCCGATTGGAACCCAACGGTCATCTCTGCCCCCAGAGGCGTGCGAATGCCGTGTGGCTGTGTCGGATCAACCTCCAGCCGACCGTCATGAAAAAATACGGTGAACTCATCTGCACCGAGGTTCCAAAGTCCCGGCGCATTCCTTGGGATCCGCTGTTCTGGCCGGTTCTCCACGCTGGCCACACGTTCCAGGCCAAGTCCGGTTGCGCCTTCGCCAAGGGACAAGGACACCCCATCGGCTGTGCCGAAGCGCGGGTGGTGGCAAGTCGCACAAGAGATGTTCTGATTGCCCGACAAAATCGGATCGTAGAAAAGCAACTGACCAAGCGAGACACGGTCCATCTCAGGCTCCGCAAATGTCGGGCGCGGCCCCAGGTCCTGTGCCGCGGCACCACCAGCAACCAAAGTCAGCCCGACCAAAACCCATCGCGTCATCACGATTTTCTCTCCCTGGCGCGACTTCCCTTGTCGCGGCTTTGACAGGTTTAGGATGTTGATGGGGTGCCCGGCAAGCCAAACCGATGCGGCAAATCGAGCCTGAGGGCGCAGACATGGCCCATGGTTTCCCGCAGGCACAGTTGGCGCTATCATCCACGCTAGATTCGCGGCAACCATGGACATCATAGTGGCTCCCACGCTCAAAGACGTTGCCGCACTGGCGGGCGTATCCACTTCAGCCGTGTCTCGGTGTTTCACCGCAGGGGCCTCTGTCGCCCCCGCCACGCGCGAAAAGATCCACAAAGCCGCAGATGAGTTGGGCTACCAGCCCAATGCATTGGCATCGTCTTTGACAACGGGGCGTACAAAGCTCGTGGGGCTGGTCAGCAACAACTTCCACAACCCGATCTTTCTTGAGGTCTTCGATCTTTTCACCCGCGCCCTGCAGGAAAGTGGGCTCAGGCCACTTCTCGTCAACCTCACCGACGAACGCGACCCTATCGCTTCCGTGCGTTTGCTGCAGCAATACTCTGTCGATGCCGTGGTTGTGGCGTCATCCACCTTGCCGGTCAGCTTTGCCGAAAGTTTCCAAGCCGCAGGCGTGCCTGTCGTGCACGCATTTGGCCGCTATGCCGCGCAACCGAATGTGAACGTCATCGGGATCGACAACAAAGAAGCAGGCCGCATGGCTGCAACGGAACTTCTCCGGCGCGGCTATCGCAAAGTGGCGATGCTGGCTGGCCCGAAATCGGCCACCTCAACCGAAGATCGTCTTGCCGGGTTCCTCGACGCACTGAAGGATACGCCGGACGTTGAGGTCTCAACCTCCTTTGCGAGCGCTTATTCCTACGAGGCGGGGTGGGAAGAGATGCAACGCCTGATCGCGGGCGGCCCGCTTGCCGAAGCCTACTTCTGCGGCGACGACGTCTTATCAATCGGCGCCCTGTCGGCCTTGCAGGAAGCCGGTAAGCGCGTGCCTGAAGACGTGGGCCTGATTGGTCTGAACGACATGGAAATGGCGCACTGGCGGAACATCAATCTCACGACAATCCGCCAGCCGATCCCTGAGGTCGTGCGCCTCTCCGTCGAAATGGTTGTCCGCATGTTGGATGAGGCAGAAGAGGCGCCACGCGCCCATCTTCTACCGTTAGAGTTGGTGGAACGCGGGACGCTCCGCCCCGCGAAAACCTGAAGCTACCGCAACGACGCAGGGCGCGCATCCACCCATGCGCCGCCCTCCTTCGCAGACGCAACGCATTGGTGCACCGCTGACATCGACCGCAAGCCATCAACAGCAGTTGGAAAGGCACCATGGGCCTCACCCCGAATGGCCGCTGCCAAATCAACGTAGATATTCGCCACGGCCATTGGAAACCCCTCAGGGTGAGCAATCGCCACGCGGCTCAGCCGCCCGGCCTCATCCGACAAGCCACCTTCGCCCTTTTCCATGATCTGCGTGCGCCCGCCCACAGGCGTGTACATCACCTGGTTTGGCTGCTCGGCCCACCATTTCAGGCCGCCGGTCTCCCCGAACACCTGAATATCGAAACCATGTTGCCGACCAATTGCGACAGAAGACGTCCAAAGCCTGCCGACGGTGCCGCCTTCCATACGGAAGTTGACCATCGCGTCGTCTTCCAGCTCCCGGCTGCTGATGGTCGAGGCAAAATCGGCAGAGACCTCCTTGACCTCATCGCCTGCAATAAAGCTCGCCATATGCATCGCGTGAATACCGCAATCGGCGAACTGGCCAGAGACACCCGCCATCGCCGGATCATAGCGCCAGCGGACGCGAGGATTATCCGCATCCGTTGCATCGCCATGATGCCCGTGGCTGAAGTTCGCGACGATCACACGGACCTTGCCGATCTGGCCAGAGGCCACCATGTGCCGCATCTCTCTCACCATGGGGTACGCGGAGTAGCAGTAGTTCACTGCACATATCTTGCCTGTAGCTTTCGCCACATTCACGATCTCTTCGCCTTCCTCGACTGTCATCGTCATCGGCTTTTCGCACAGCACGTTGAACCCGGCCTCAAGAAACGCCTTGGTGATTTCAAAGTGGGTGGAGTTCGGTGTGGCCACTGTCACAAGATCGACGCGATCATCGCGGCCTTTCTCGCCCTCCAGCATCTCCTGCCAATTGCCATAGGCGCGATCTGCTGCCACGCCCAACCGCTGGGCATAGTCTTTTCCGCGTGTCGGATCATGGTCCAAAGCGCCAGCCGCCAGGACGAAGTTTCCGTCCGCCTGCGCGCCCATTCGGTGGGCTGGCCCGATCTGGCTGCCTTCACCGCCGCCAATCATGCCCCAATTCAAACGTGCCATCTGCACTCTCCCTCACTCCGTAGGGTGCGCATTCATTGCGCACCTTTGTCTGTGCATATCCGGGTCAAAACCCAATTGACTGCAGATACTCGCGGTTCGCCTGCGCATCTTCTGTCGGCGTGCCGGGCAGGGTGGGGTCGCAATCCTGCTCCACCGTACACCAGCCGTCAAAACCCGCATCCAGCAACACCTGCCGCACCGCCGGGAAATCCACATCACCTTGGCCGAGGTTGCAGAAAATGCCCTGACCACACGCCTTGTAGAAATCGGTCCGGTTCGCGACGACGTCCGCCTTCACCGCAGGATCGATATCCTTGAAGTGCATGTAACTGATCCGTCCGATGTGCCGCTTCATGAATGCCACCGGATCAAACCCCGCATAGGAATGGTGTCCGGTATCAAAGCAGATCTTCAGGATGTCCTCTGGCACCTCATCCAACAGACGCTCCAACTCCGGCTCAAAATCCATGAAGCCACCGGCATGGGCGTGAATACCCACCGTCAGCCCATGATCCACGCCGATCTTCGCGCTTTCCACGATCCGGTCGCGATAGGCGGTCCACTCGGCCTTCTCCATCTGCTCCGCCTCGTCAGCCCGACCAGCTGTTGGCGCACGGCGCGCCGCAATGCTGTCGATCAGCACCAGATGCTGCGCCCCATGGGCCTGCAACGCCTTGCAGGTCCGCACTGTGCCATCCAGGACTTCATCCCAGGCATCCGGGTCATGGTAGGGGCGGAACACCACACCGCCGATCAGTTCGAGTTCAAACTCATCCAGCGCGTCTTTCAGCACCACGGGGTCTTCCGGCATGAACCCAACAGGCCCAAGCTCAATTCCCTTGTAGCCTGCCTCAGCACACTCCTGCAGCACCGTCCGCCATGTCGGGTTGCGCGGGTCGTCAGCGAATTCAACACCCCAGGAACAGGGGGCGTTGCCAATCAAAATCGTCATCTGTCGGAGTCCTTATACTGAAGCGACGTCTTGCCAGGCGCGGGTCTCAGCAGACCGGCGCGCAGCATCGGTGACCTGAATCACCGCGAATCCATCTTTGAACGTGGGCCAGACGTTCTGACCAGTGTGAATGGCCGTCAGGAAATCCTTGGCCTCAATGATAATCTGGTCCTGATACCCGGTGCCATGACCGGGCCCGAGGCAGAAAGGTTCGTAGTCAGGATGGGCAGGGCCCGTCAGGATCTTGGTGAACCCGCGCGATGCCTCCGGCCCTTCCATCTTGTAGAGCCAGATCGCGTTCTGATCTTCCTGATCAAACCGGATCGCGCCTTTGGTCCCGAAAATCTCATAGGCGTAACCCATCTTGCGCCCCGTCGCGACGCGGGAGCTGAACAGATGTCCCATCGCGCCGTTCTTGAACCGGCACATCATCTGCATCTGATCATCGTTGGTGACTTTGCCGCCGGGTCGGTCCTCATGCACGGTTTCGATCTCTGCCATCACCCGCTCAATCGGCCCCATCAGTGCAAGCGCCATGTTAAACAGATGCGGCGCGAGATCACCGATACACCCATTGGCATCCCCATCCGTCCGCCACGACGTGGGCAGGGCAGGGTCTGCAAGGAAATCCTCTGCGTTTTCGCCCTTAAACCACGTGATCTCGCCAATCGCGCCATCAGAGAGCAACTTTCGCGCATACTGCGCGGCAGGCGTGCGGATGTAGTTATAGGCCACCATATTGATGTGCCCCTCTGCCATCGCCACCATCGCTTCGGCCTCGGCTAGATCGACACCCATCGGCTTTTCGCACATGACCGGTTTGCCAAGCGCAAAGGCAGCCTCTGCAATTTCCTTGTGCAACTCTTGCGGGGTCGCGATCACAATCGCCTCGACATTTTCGTCTTCCACAAGCGCGCGCCAGTCCGATGTCGCACGGGCAAAGCCAAAGGCCTGACGATAGCGTTCGGATGATTCTGCTGTCGACGCGCAAATCATTTCCAGACGCGGGCGCAGGGCTGTGTTAAAGACCGCCCCAACAGCTGACATGGCAACAGAATGGGCCTTTCCCATGTATCCGCCACCGACAATCCCTATGCCGATTTCTGCCATTTTGCGGCCCTCCCAGAAAGGTCTTGCAACCGGTTGCAAAGTTGATACCTTCCGAACTGCGACGTGACAAGCGCCAATCGTGACGCCGCAAATTTTGATGGCGCTTTGGGAGGATAAGATGACCGATAGAACCGTGCGCCTCACGACGGCGCAGGCGATCATTCGCTATCTTGAAAACCAGTTTATTGAAATTGATGGCGCAGAAATGCGCGTCTGCGGCGGCGGCTTTGGCATCTTCGGACATGGCAATGTCACTTGCCTTGGTGAAGCGCTCTATAACGTGCAGGACAAACTGCCGCTTTATCGCGGTCAAAACGAACAGGGCATGGGCTTTGCCGCTGCAGGGTACGCCAAGCAATGGCTGCGCCAGCGGTTCATGTTTTGCACCGCCTCCGCCGGCCCCGGCACCGCGAATCTGCTGACGTCAGCCGCCTTGGCCCACGCTAACCGCCTGCCGGTCCTGATGCTTTGCGGTGATGCCTTCACGACCCGGCTGCCCGATCCGGTCCTGCAACAGCTTGAACACTTCGGCGACCCGACCTTTGGCGTGAACGACGCCTTCAAAGCGGTCTCCCGCTACTGGGACCGCATTACGCACCCAGCCCAGATCATCCAATCTCTCCCGGCGGCGATGGCAACTCTCCTTGATCCCGCCGACTGCGGCCCAGCCTTCATCGGTCTTCCACAAGACGTGCAGGGCTGGGCCTATGATTACCCGGCGGAGATGTTCGCCAAGAAAGTCCACCGCATCCGCCGCGTGACACCTGACGCAGATGAAATCGCAGACGCCGTGGCCGCCCTGAAAGCCGCCAAACGCCCCATGATCATCGCGGGCGGAGGGGTGCAATATTCCCGCGCGGTCGCGGAATTGACCAGTTTCGCCGAAACGCACCAAATCCCGGTTGTCGAGACCATCGCTGGCCGCGCCAACATGGTCGCAACCCACGACCTGAACATCGGCCCCATCGGCGTCACCGGCTCTGACAGTGCAAACGCCATCGCAGAAGATGCTGATGTGATCCTCTCCGTCGGATGCCGCTTACAGGACTTCACGACGGGTTCTTGGACGGCTTTCGCCAAGGACGCGCAGATCATCGGCCTCAACGCCGCACGTCATGACGCGGGCAAGCATCGGTCGTTACCTGTTGT
>JAHDEX010000113.1 GCA_020628545.1 Paracoccaceae bacterium
GGCTGAACGCGCCACCCTTTTCGAACGGAAGTAACGCGCCTGCGACGGCATTTGCACCGTCGGCGAGAAGCGAGCCGAGCTGGTTTGTGACCGGGCGAATGGCAGCTGCATAGGTCGTCTCGATCATCGCGTTGGCTACGACGCCGAGCGCGTCGGTCAACTTCATGCCGTCAAAGACCAGCCCGTCGAAAGCGCGGCGCAGCCCGCCGGAAAACCCGGCCTCGAGCCGTCCAAGGTGCTGTGTCGTCTCACCCAACGTGGTTTGCGCCTGCTTCAGCGTGCCCGTGAAGGCTGCGGTCATTGCGGATGTATCGCCGAGCGTCTGTTCGAGCGCTGCGGCCTCATCGGTCAGTTGGTCAATCTCATCCATTGGGTGTCACCTCATCGGGATAGGCTTTTGACAGGGCGTCTAGCCCAGCGCGGCTCATTGGCGCGTCGCCCCCGTCGATGCCCAGCATCAGCCGGAACTCTGCCGGGGTGAATTGCCAGAACTCTGCCGGTTTCAGGCCGAGGCCTCGGATGCCTGCACGTTGGAGGGCGGGCCAATCAAAGCGGCTCATGCAGTGGGTCCAAAGGCGCGGGCGAGTAGCTGTGCTGCGACTTTTGCTGCCCCCACCGGGCCGCCCGCAATATCCGCCGTCATCAAGTCCGCCGCTGTTCCCTGCCAACCGCCACCACGCAGGCCTGCAACCAGCAAAGCCATGACATCGCGACTTGAAAACGCCTGCCCCTCGAAGCGCTGCACAAGGGCCACCAAGGTGTCCTCGCCCAGTTGCGCTTCCAATTCAGCCAAGGCGCCAAGCGTGAGTTTGCAAACGTGCGCGGTGCCGTTGATTGTCAACGCCACTTCGCCAGCCCATGGGTTGACGGTGGCGTCAATCATACACTTACCGCCGTAAACGTCAGCACACCGGCAGAGGCGAGCGAGAGTTCATAGGTCGCTTCGCCGTTATAGGAGCCTGCGTATTCAACGGACGTGATCTGGAACGCGCCTTGCACGGTGCCGAAGTCGGGAATGATCACCTGGAAATCCGGCGTTTCGCCGTCAAAGAAGATCTGGCGCGCGCGTTCGTCTGTGCCCGCGTCTTTGAATACGCCAGAGCCGGAAATCGCGGCGGTTTTTACGCCTGCACCGGCCAACAGCTCACGCCAGCCACCGGTGCTTTCAAGCGAGGTCACATCCACGCTTTCGGCGTTAAAGCTGATCCGCGTCGCGCGCAGGCCCGCGACCGTTTCAAACGATCCGTTGCCGGTCATGTCGATCTTGACCAAAAGGTCCTTGCCATTCTGGGCCACCATGGGCGCTCTCCTTTATGTATGAGGTCAGGCCGGGGTTTCGTCGGAAACACGGGCGCGGAAGGTCATGTCGATGCGGCGGGATGCGCCATTGCGGACGCGCATGGCGCGCGCGCGGGTGAAGTTGAGATAAACAAGCGCGCCACGGGTCAGCGTCAGGTCAGCCCCGTGCAGCAGATCAGAGATGATTGCTGCCACGTCCTTGGCGCGGGCGAAGCCAGACAGGTCAGACACCACGCTAACCGTCACATCATGGATCGCGCCGTCACCTGTCTTGTCAGACCGGTCGCGCACCTGTTCCGGGCCTAGGGACACATAGAGGTCTGGGCGCTGTCCCGCCGGTGGCGCGTCGTAGATCGCATCGCCCACCATATCCGTTAGCGGGACATGTCCGGCGAGTGCTGTATAGAGTGCTGTTTGCAGGTGAGACGCGAGGGCGTAGGTCATACCAACTCCTCCTCCACCACAAAACAGGTCAGGTAGTGCCCGCCTCGGTCGTATTCGGTGACCGCGTCGATCCGGAAGTACCGCGCGCCTTCGCGGAAGCGTTGGCCGGGTTTCGGGCGCGATGGTGAGCCCTGCCCGGCCGCGCGTACGATGGCGCGGAACGTGCCGCGTGCCAGCGCTGCAATCTGGCCAGTGGATTGGCGGCCGGTCCCGGATTTCACGTCGACAAACAGGCTGCCGAGCGTTGTCCATGTCGTCTCATGCCCACCTGCCCCATCGGGCGTGCGCACGGGACCTTCGAGGACCATGAGGCGGTTCAGGCGTGGGAGGCTCATTGGCTGCGCCCCCCGATCCGCAAGCGGCGGTACGGCGCGATCAGGCTGGCGACGTCCTTGGGCATGTCAACGCCACGGCCTTCCGCGCTGTGACGGAATTCGTAGAAGTGACCGGCGAGTGTGAGTGTCGCTTGGGCGAGATCGGCGGGGATGTCGGGCCAGGCGGGGCCGTAGCCCGCGATAAAGCCCACACGCGCTTGTCCGTTGGTTGGTATGGCTGGAAGGCATGCGCCAGCGGCTGCCAAGAGCGGACGATGCGTGTCGCGTTGAAATGTCCATGACGCGTCATCAACCACGGTTTCCTGCCCGCCACGATCGATCAGCGTCACGCTGGTCACGATGTCCAAAGGCGCCACCGGCAGGGCCTGCGCCTGCGCATTCTGCCATTGAGAGAGCGTCCAGACGAAACTGCGCGCAATCAGGATCTTTGCCGTCCGCGCCTCAATCGCCGCGAGTGCCGCCCGCAAGTGCCGTTCGAGCAGTCCATCCTGCAGGCTATCGTCGGCAAAGCCTGTGCCCATGCGCAAATGCTCTCTGAATTGGGCAAGCGGCAAGGCGGCGGCCGGGACGATGGTGTCTTCAACTAACAACATGGATGTCTCCAACAAGGCTGGGGTCAGCCGGTGAGGTCTTGATGGTTGGGTCCGGGCGCACGGCCCCGCGCTGCGCGACAGGGAAGACGCAGCAAAGGATCACATGCGGTAACCGCCGCGCGCCCGGAGATGGGATCAGGCCGGAGGAGGACCTGACCCGCATGGCCTTAGCTGACTGAGAACTTCAGCAGCTTGATCGCGGCAAAGTCCGACACGGCACCGCCGACGCGCTTGGTGGCGTAGAAGATGACGTGCGGTTTGGCCGAGAATGGATCACGCAGTACACGCAGATCGGGGCGTTCAGCGATGGTGTAGCCCGCGTTGAAGTCGCCAAACGCAACGGCATAGGCGTTATCAGTGATGTCCGGCATGTCTTCGGCAACCAGGACCGGGTAACCCAACAGGCGTGCAGGCTCCCCCGCTGCCAGACCGTCGGACCACAGGAAGCGGCCGTCGTTGTCCTTGAGCTTGCGCAGTTGGCCAGCGGTCTTGGAGTTCATCACGAACGTGCCGTTCGCGCGGTACTGCGCGCCCAGCGCATAGACGAGATCAACAATCGCATCAGCGCTGATCAGTGCGCCAACGGCGCCGGTTGGTACATAGCCCAAAGACCCCCAGCTCCAGCTGTCGTTGTTGACCGTGGAGTTGGTCAGAAGACCTGTCGGCTTGTCCACACCGTCGCCGTTGATGAAGGCATCCGCCTCAGACCGGGCGAACTTGTCAGCGATGCGACGTGCGAGCCAGCCTTCGATGTCAAAAGCACTGTCGTCGAGCAGGCGTTGTGACGCCTTTGGAAGCGCGGACAACTCGTGCACCGGGATAGCGATGCGGTCGATCTGCGGTGTATCGGTCTCTGACAGCGTACCGGTTTCCGTGGCCCAGCCGGTGCCAAGTTCGGAATGGTCGATCAGGACGTCATAGGAGGTCGCATCGACGGTCACGACGCTGGCCACCGCGCGGATCGACGCTGTGCTCGACAATGTCGACTTGATCGTGTCCGCCGTCTGCGGGTCAACCAGATAACCTCCGTCGGCTGCGACAGCCGAACTCAGCGATTTGCCGTCCAGTTGCAGCCCGCGCAGGCCGTCGTCATCGCCACTGCGCAGGTAAGCGCCAAAGGCTTTCTGGTGTGGGGCATCCATATCCGCTGACGCCGCCAAGGCAGGCCGCGCGGCCATCAGGGTCTTTCGATCAAGCTTGTTCATCCGGTCTTCCTGTTTTTGCAAAGTGGCGGTCACGCCGTTGGAGAAATCTTTGAACTCAGCCACAAAGCCACCCAGCGCGGCTTTCAGCTGTTGGGCGGGGGATTGATCTGCAGACAGATCTTCCCCGCCCCGAGACGGTGTCTCAGGTGTCGTCATGGTCTTTGGTCCTTTGGGTTGTGGTCAGCCTGTCATGGTTTGCATGGTGCGGCGGGCGCTATTGATCGCCTCTGTCAGATCGCGCAGTTCAGCCGCGTCAGGGTCTTCACCTTTGGCCCCGACGCGGGCATCGGGCAGCATCGGGAAGGTCACGAGCGAGACTTCCCAAAGGTCGAGTTCTTTGAGATGCCGTTTGCCGTGCGTGTCTTTGGTTGCCTTCACGGTGCGGTAGCCAATTGACAGCCCGTCGATGGCCCCGGCAGACAGCAGCGCCGCCGCCTCGCGCGCTTTTGCGACATCCGGCAACAAACGACCCTTTACAAAAAGGCCCTTGTCGTCCTCACGCACCTCATCCCACACACCAATCGGCTGGGTCGGGTCGTGCTGCCAGAGCATCTTGACCTTCACACCGCGCCCGAGCGATTTGCCGTAAGCGCCAGAGGCTACGACATCGCCGCCCTGATCGGTTTTGCCAAAAAGCGAGGCGTAGCCGCTGATCACATGGCCGTCTTCCACGGTCATCTCAGCATCCAACTGGCAGAACTTATGTTCCAACTGCATGTTTGTTCCTTTCAAGCCCGGCTCAGCGCCTGCACGATTTCCAAGACAAGGACGCCAAACGCCCCACACGCGATGATCCAGAATTGCCATTCCAGCCGGTCCACCATCTGCTCAATCCGCTGAAGACGCTGATCAAGCTGGGCAAACCAGAAGTCCGTAACAGGCGGTGCCGGGCGTTCGCGCGGCTGCCCATCGAGGTCCACGACGTTATTGCTCATCAGCCACCTCCTGCGCGGGCAATCCCAGCAGATGCCGCTTCTCAGCGGCGGTCAGGAAGGTGGCATCGGCCACGCGTTTCCATTGCGCATCGCGTTCGGTTGAAAGTGCTGGGATCTGGTCAAGGTCCGGGCGCAGTTCGATCCGCTCTCCCGTGAAGTCCGACAACCAATCGGCGATCGCGCTGGTTACTCGCGTAGCGAGCGGCAGGACAGTCAGGCGATAGAAAGCCCGGTTCGCCTCCTGATAATTCGCATAAGTCGCGTCACCCGGAATGCCGAGCAGCATGGGCGGGATACCAAAGGCGACCGCAATCTCGCGCGCGGCGGCTTCCTTGGTCTTTTGAAATTCCATGTCGGAGGGTGAGAACCCCATGGGCCGCCAATCCAGCCCACCTTCTAGAAGCATCGGGCGACCGGCGTTTCGCGCGCCTTGGTGCTGCGTTTCCATCTCTGACAACAAACGTTGATATTGATCATCGCTCAGCTGCGCGTGACCATCCGTGCCGCGATAGACAATCGCACCGGAAGGCCGCGCGGCGTTATCAAGGAGCGCTTTCGACCAGCGCGAGGCAGCGTTGTGGACGTCCACCGCATGGGCGGCCGCTTGCATCGCCGAAAATCCATAGTGGTCATCCTGCGGATGAAAGCTTTTGATGTGACAAATGGCACTTTGGCCTTCACTCACCGGGAAGCGTACCTTCTTGCCGCCGACCGCATATTCATAGGCCACAGGCCAGCCGTCTTTGCCGGGTACAAGGCTCATCCGGTCAGACCGGAGGACGTGGATCTCTGCTGGTATATCCGCGTCAGCAACGGCCTCAAGATAGCCGTTCCCGGTCAGCAGAAGCTGGCCATAGAGCGCTTCGAGCAATTCCGCGCGGCCTTGCGCCATGTTCGGGCGGGCGATCAAGTCTTGCACCGGGTGCGTGTCATACCGCTGTTGCCGGTCCTGCACGACCAGAGGCAAAGCGGCTGCGGCTTCGGCAATCACTTTGACCGCACGAAACCCGATTGGATTGCCGGAGAAGCCTTGGCGTGTCAGAGAGACCGTGTCCCGCGGGCTCCACGCCGCGCGGCCAGAGGTCTGCATTGCAACAACCGGTCCAGTAGCGGAGGCCTTGACAGCAGGAGCCGCTGTGGCCTTCGCGTCTTTGGATCGGTTCAAAAATTCAAACATGCCTGTCTCCTGGCTGCGGCGTTGAAAGCAATGTGCCAAAGGGGTCTTACGAAGTGTGAAAACGGCCGTACGGTGGGGGGTGCAACGCTTTCCGCTAGTCGTAGTGCGGGTCGGAGGCGGCGAAATCTTAGAAAGAAATCGTCACCCCATCCCTATGGGGTCAACCCCCGGATCCGCGGATCGCGCCAGCTGTTGATCGGTTTCTGCAGCAACTCATGCAGCGCCCAGACCAAAGCATCAACGCGGTCGGGCGAGCCTTGCCCTTCATAGCCGTTGTAGGTCATCAGGCACATTTGCTCTTCCAGTTCCACCAGGCCACGCATGTGCAACACGCGCCCCTGCTCATAGAGCGCGGCAATCGGTTCCGCGCGTCTGACCTTATCGACCTTCGCATGAACCGGCTCAAATGGCGTGCCGGGGGCCACGTTCTGAATCACGCTGTTCACAAGGTTGCCGCCCTGGTTCACCTCGGCGACAATCAGGCTTGCGTTGTGGCGATGGAATGCGGCGACAGCCGCTTGCGCCCATTTTGTCGATGACGCGCCTTGCAACGTACAGTCTTCAAGCACCACCGCCCGCCAATCCTGCACGGGACCATTCAGGTTGGCACCCGCCACGATGATTCCGCAGGCATCCGCGCTTTTGCCCTGTGACACCGACGGATCAACCGCCACGACCACGCGTGTCACGTAGGGCGGAATATCAACCGTCAATTGACCTAATTGCTCTGTCGTCCAAAGCGCACCTTCTGCGTCATCAAGCAAGATACCTTCGATCTCCTGTTGCCCAAGCCGCGTTTTGCCGTAACGCGCTTCGATTTCCGTGAGAAAGCCACCGGCAAGGTTGCTGCGGTTGGCTGTCGTTGCGGCGTGCGTCATGACGGTCGTTTCGCGTCCCAAAAGTTCGCGCAGGACAGGTACGTTCTTTGGTGTGGTGGTCAGGCAAGCCTTCGGATCATCGCCAAGGCGCAACGCGAACTGCAGCATGTCCCAAGAGTCCTTGGCCTTCTTCCATTTTGCGACCTCATCCGCCCATAAGTAATCAAACTGATGACCGCGCAGCGCATCCGGATCATGCG
>JAHDEX010000114.1 GCA_020628545.1 Paracoccaceae bacterium
AACTGGCGCATCTTCTTTTTCCCCGCCTTCTGCTTGTCCAGCAGCTTGCGTTTCCGTGTGGCGTCGCCGCCGTAGCACTTCGCCGTCACGTCTTTGCGCAGCGCGGATAACGTCTCCCGTGCAATCACCTTACCGCCAATCGCCGCCTGGATCGGGATTTTGAACATGTGGCGCGGGATCAGGTCTTTGAGTTTTTCGACCATTGCCCGGCCCCGCATCTCTGCCCGGTCGCGGTGGACGAGCATGGAGAGCGCGTCGACCGGTTCCTCGTTCACCAGAACCGACATTTTCACAAGATTATCAGTCTGATAGCCCGTCAAAACATAATCGAACGACGCGTAACCTTTTGTTACGGATTTCAGGCGATCATAAAAGTCGAAGACAACTTCGTTCAAAGGGAGGTCATACACTACCATCGCCCGCGTCCCTGCGTAGGTCAGCTCTTGCTGCACCCCGCGCCGGTCCTGGCAGAGCTTCAACACGTCACCCAGATAGTCGTCTGGCACCAGGATCGTTGCCTTGATCCGCGGTTCCTCCACATGGTCGATGAGCGTCACATCGGGCATGTCGGCAGGGTTGTGCAGGTCCATCTTGGACCCGTCTTTCATGTAGACGTGATAAATGACCGAGGGTGCCGTGGTGATCAGCTCAATATCATATTCGCGCTCAATCCGGTCGCGGATGACTTCGAGGTGCAAGAGCCCAAGGAAGCCACAGCGGAAGCCAAATCCCAGCGCAGCAGAAGTTTCCATCTCAAACGAGAAGCTCGCATCGTTGAGCGCCAGTTTGTCGATGGCATCGCGCAGGTCTTCAAACTGGGCGGAGTCCACGGGGAAGAGGCCACAGAAAACAACGGGTTGCGCGGGTTTGAAGCCCGGCAGCGGTGTCTCTGTGCCTTTGCGTTCAGAGGTGATCGTGTCACCCACACGTGTGTCGCGGACCTGTTTGATCGACGCGGTGATGAAACCGATCTCACCCGGGCCGAGCACCTCGACATCGTGCATCTTCGGGCGAAAGACGCCGATCTTGTCGATCTGGTGAATGGTGCCGTTCGACATGAACTTCACCTTGTCGTTCTTGCGCATCTGGCCGTCGATGACCCGCACGAGAACAATGACGCCGAGGTAGCTGTCGTACCAACTATCAACCAGCATCGCCTTGAGCGGCGCGGTCACGTCGCCCTTTGGCGCGGGCAGGTGTTTGACGATGGCCTCAAGCGTTTCGGTAATCCCCTGCCCGGTTTTGGCGGAGACCTGGATGGCCTCAGACGCATCAAGGCCGATCACGTCTTCGATCTGCGTCGCGACGGTATCGCAGTCAGAGGCAGGCAGGTCGATCTTATTGAGAACAGGGACAATTTCGTGGTCGGCCTCAATGGCGTGGTAGACGTTGGCAAGCGTCTGCGCCTCCACCCCCTGGGTACTATCCACCACCAACAAGGAGCCTTCGACGGCGCGCATCGAGCGTGACACCTCATAGGCGAAATCGACGTGGCCGGGGGTGTCGATGAGGTTGAGGATGTAGGTCTCCCCATCCTGCGCGGCATATTCGATCCGCACCGTGTTGGCCTTGATGGTGATGCCCCGCTCACGCTCAATATCCATGCTGTCGAGCAGCTGCGCCTTCATGTCCCGATCGGCAACGGTTTTCGTCTCTTGGATGAGCCGGTCAGCGAGGGTCGATTTCCCGTGGTCGATGTGTGCGACGATGGAGAAATTCCGGATATGGGCGAGGTCGGTCATGGGTGTGGTGGCCTATGGATATGAGTGGTTTTCCATGGCCTGAGACGGGGGGTTTTGCAAGGGGGGATGGGGTCGCGGGGTTACTGCGCTTCCTGTGGACGCCGGTCGATGAGAAACTGAGTCAGGTCGGTCTGGACCGGCTGATACATCAATTGCTCTAAGCTTGCCTGCCGCTCGCGCGGGCATGACAACGACCGCGACATCGCGCCCTCAATCAACGCTTCGATTTCGACCACTTCATATTCCATTCGTGCATACCCGGGCTGAAACGGGTTGCAAGATGCGGCGTGTCCGGATGGGTCACTCTTACATAGCTGTGCGTTCAGTCTGACAATGCGAACTATCTCACAATTGATGGCCCCCTCAGACTCCTGAAATTCCTCAGGTGAGACACGCCCTTGTTTTTTGGCGCGCAACAGGTTCTGAAGGTGCATATTGAGCCCACCAAGAACCTCGTAAGACGCTTCTTCCTTATCCACGTTGTACGCCATCGCATTGGTGAAATAGGGCCGGCTCGCCTCAAAGCCGTAGGAACTTACAACCGACCGGGCCAGATTACTCCAATGTCCGTAAAAGAATGGATGTCCGCCGACTTGTCGCGCGAACATATCGAGGCGCTTCGCACGGCTTTCTTCGGCAGGGTGGGGACCTGGATCCAAGTAATCTGTCTGTTGAATAGTGCCCAAGTACTGAGTGTTAAACGGATCGTAGTGAAGCGCCTCAAGAGCGGTCGAACGCGCCCGCTCGCTCACATTGCGGATAAGATCACGCAGATCATCCGTTCGACGCCATTGCGCATAGTTATTCGCGAGAGAAATATGCGACATGTACATTGGGCCGTTTCGTTCAAGATACCTTCGGACCTCCACATGGCGACTCTCATCCCTGTTCAACATGATCGCTTCCACAATACTGGACTCGAACCCTTCCAAGGAAAAGTCAGCCAACCCGCTCGCAGCTCGATCCCTGACCTCTTGCGAAAAAGGCAACCCGAGAACAAATAGATCCGTGCAATTAGAGGACGTTAAACCAATACTTGGCACGATCGACGCAATATACTTTTTGCAGTGGTCTCGAATTCCACGCACGCCACGCCCTCCCCACTGCGGGAGATGCATAAACGACGCGCGAGCGATTGTTCCAATATTCGGAACCTGCTCCATCGTATCCGCGATGATCGCCTCGATTTCATAATCCCAAAAGACATTCATCGTGCTATTCAGTTTTATGACGGCATCCGACGCTGGAATATATCCGGGCGCCGTGTTGAATGCTGCCCAAGCCAATTCGAATGAGCGCTCGTTCAAAGCATCGAAGCTGGCGAGGGCATCGGGATGCGTGTCGCGTGCAGTACCCCCACCTCTCACACGCCAAGCAGCGGATCTTATTTGAAATGAAACAAGGGTTTGCGCATAAATAGAGGCCGGATAATCCGAAAGCCATTTTTCTGAAGCCGCCAAGATGTCAGGATGTGTCACTATCAACATCGTGTTGAGATGACGTAAATCATCTGCTGATATTTCACCTTTCGACATTGCTTGATGTGCTTCGAAAAACAGATCCTCCAAATCCGCTGAATTTCCCGAAAGAGCAATTTCATAAAGCGCATCGCGCGAAATCATTTCGGCCTGTGCATTTGTAGTTCCTGAACACAGCAGCAATGAAACGATGCCAGAAAAAATGAGTTTGCTTTTCATGACTCTCTCCAACGGTTCCAGCCAGGTTGGAGTTCAATTGCGTCAAAAACTTGTTGTTGGCGCCGGTCTGAGTGAGAAAATTACACTAGGTGTCGATTGCTTGCTCCAAAACCGCCCCCGGGTTCATAATACCCTGCGGATCCAGCGCTGTTTTCACCGCGCGCATCATCGCCAGTTTGGCCGGATCGCCGTATTTCAAAAGATCACCAACTTTTAACCTTCCGATGCCATGCTCGGCGCTGACGGAGCCGCCAAAGCTGTGACAGAGGTCGTGGACGCAGGCCTTTACCAGCGGGCGCTCCGCCTCAAAGTCGGCGCGGGTTTTGCCCTGCGTCGGGAAGACGTTGTAGTGCAGATTGCCGTCGCCCAGGTGGCCGAAGCAGTTGATGCGGAAATCGCCGATCTTGGCGAGGGCTGGGGCACCTGCTGCGATGAATTCCGGCACGGCAGACAGGGGAAGTGAGATATCATGAGAGGAGACAGACCCGATACGGCGGTTGGCTTCCGGGATGTTTTCACGGACCGCCCAGAACGCGTCGCGCTGCGTGGCAGATTGCGCGATGACGCCATCGGTCACGAGGTTCTTTTCGGAGGCCGCTTCGAAAAGGTTCATCAGTGCAGCATCCGGGGCAAGCCCCTTGGGCAGGCCGACGTCGATCAAGACCATCCAATCCGGGATGTCTTGAAAGGGAAAACGGACCTCAGGGCCAACTTCGGACAGAAAATCAAGGCCTTGGCGATGGATTATCTCAAACGCGGACAGGCCGTCGCCGATATGCTCGCCCGCAAGCGCCAACAAATCCAGCGCTGCTTCAGGCGACGGAACCGCCATGAAAGCCGCCCCGATCCCGGCAGGTTGAGGGACCATCTTCAGCGCAGCAGCAGTGATCACGCCCAAAGTCCCCTCCGCCCCGATCAACAAGTCACGCAGGTCATACCCGGTATTGTCTTTACGCAGCCGCGACAAGCCATGCCAAATGGTGCCATCGGGGCGCACAACTTCGAGGCCGAGGCACAGCGCGCGCGCATTCCCGTAGCGCAGCACATTCACACCGCCCGCGTTGGTGGACAGCAACCCGCCTATTCGCGCCGAACCCTCCGACGCGAGCGAAAGGGGGAACAAGCGATTAACGTCCATCGCCGCTTGCTGAACATCCGCGAGAATGCACCCGGCATCTACTATAATGACGTTCTCGGAAGGAAAAACGGCGCGGATCTTGGTCATGCGTTCAAACGAAAGAATGATCGGTGCCGGCCCGTCTTCAAGCATCTGGCCACCAACAAGTCCGGTCCCACCGCTGTAAGGCACGATGCCAATTCTCGCGTCATGACAAGCCTTTACGATCTGCGCGACCTCTTCCGTGCTGCCCGGCGCCAGCACAATGCCCTGCCCTTTCCAGCGGCCACGCGGTTCGGTGAGGTAAGCCTCGGTTGTCTCCTTGTGAACGCCTTGCGGCAGGTTGAGGGCTGCGACGAATTCCGGCGTAGCGGGATTGAGCATGTCAGGTGCGGGCTTTCTCAAACGCGGCCCAGGCGGCCTCGAACTTTGCGAAATCAAAGTCGGGTTCGCGTGCAGGGCCAAGAACCAGTTGCTCGGTGTCCTGCATCTTTTGGATGGCCGCTTCAAGGTGGTCTACCACCGCAGGCGGGATCACGACCGCACCGTGGCGGTCCGCGTGGACGAGATCACCCTGGTTGACGGTAAGATCAAAGATGGTGACGGGCGTGCCAAGTTCAGTGACGTGGACAAAACCATGACTGGGGCCGATCGAGCCTGCAATGACGGGGTAGCCGTCGCACATGTCGCCCAGGTCGCGCATCACGCCGTTGGTAAGCGTGCCTGACAGGCCGAACCCTTTGTGGATTGTGGTGTTCACCTCGCCCCAGAATGCGCCGATGGCGTCGGGAAAGTCGGTGTCTTCGATCACCGCGACGCCGGGTTTGGGCGCTTCGGCCATGGCTTTGTAATAAGCCATGCGGCGGGCTTTGATGACGTCGGGAGCCTCTGTCGGTGGGTCAATCGCCTGGATCTTAGCGGTGACGGCATACCCAACCACAGCCGGGTCCTCTGGCGCGGAGCAAAGCATTGTGCCGCGCGTGAAGGCGTTGAAGCCGCGTTTGCCTTGCGCGACCTCGATGGCGTTGCACACCGTGGGCGTGTCGACAGAGCGAAGAAGATGCAAAAGGTCTGGTGTCATGTGGCCTCTAACCAGCGCCTCAGATGCGCTGTGGTTTCATTTGGTTGTTCGAGCGTTGGCAGATGCCCCGCGCCCTCAATAATGCGGAATGTGGCGTGGGGCATGAGATCGTACATCAACTGGTGGCGCGCAATCGGGCAAAGCGCGTCATCGCGACCACAGAGAATGAGTGTAGGAATGTTACTGGATTTCAGCGTCTCGACTTGATCAGGGCGGCTCTGCAGTGCGCGGGATTGCGCGACGAAAGCGTCTGCGCCAAGTGTTTCGGCCATGTCCATACAAAGATCGAGAATGGCTTGGCGATTGGGTCCTTCCGTGAGGTAATGCGGCTTCATCTCATCGCGCATCACACTTTGCAGGTCCCCTGCCTGAACCTTGGCGATCTGTGGCTCGCGCCGGGCAGCGACGTCCGGATGCTCTGCTAGGGGGTTCGTGTCGAGCAAGGCGATCCGATCAACGCGGGCCGGGGCCTGACGGAGGATCTCCATCGCGACGATCCCGCCCATTGAAAGGCCTGCGAGAGCGAATTTCGGCGGGGCGTTAGCAAGAATTTCTTCAGCAATCTCAGGTATGCTTGATCCTATGAGAGGCGCGACGTGCACCGCGCGTTCAGCCGAGAAAACAGCAATTTGCGGCGCGAAAAGGCGCGCGTCGCACATCATACCAGGAAGGAGGATCAGCGGCATCATGTGAGCGCCATTGGTATCTCTGACACCATCGCTTCGGTTGTCTTCACTGCTGCATCAAGCGTGAGAACGTCGCGGTCCAATGGTGTCCAGGCGCGGGCTTGCACCTGTGACCAGTCGGGCGTGCGTGGCGTTGCAGCGTGACGCGCCTCAACACGGGCCTGGTGCAGATCTTTGTTGGTGTTGATGACTTCGACGATCAAAGAAACCTTGTCGAAGTCCCACAAAGCGCGCCCCAACGGATCCGCGAGCACCATGTCCGCGATCACAACGTGGCTCTGCGCAACATGAGCGGCAGACTGCGCGGCGAGGACGCGGTAGCCAGCATCTTCGGCAGACGGTGGTGCAAGCACAGAAGCCTCGACCGCGGCTTCGGCGACGTCGACCTCAAGATGCACCGCGCCGGTTCGTGCGGCAAAGGCACGTGCGAGGGTGGATTTCCCCACGCCGGGAAGGCCGGACAAGAGGATAAGCTCCGTCACCGTTCCATTTCCGGCAAGAACGAACGAGACACTGCTAGGAGGTAGGAACGGCGCACTTCCGGGAGGTGCGCATGGGGCACTTCCAGGAGGCGAGAACGACGCACTTTCGTGAAATATGAACGAGGTACTTCCGGGAGGGAGAAACGAAGCTCTTCCGAGAGGCAAGGACGGCGCACTTCCGGGGGGCGAGAACGACGTACTTCCGAGAGGCTCGAACA
>JAHDEX010000115.1 GCA_020628545.1 Paracoccaceae bacterium
AGACCGCGACTATCACCAGAAAACACTTGCAATGCAGGAGCCACCCACAGATGCCGCTCACCGTGGAAACAAATGCTGCGATGCAGCTTTCCCGAAAGCAGACGTTTCCATATGGCGCAGGGTCAATCATATGCCAAAATTTTACCTGACACCCATCAGGTTTCCGTGAAAGAGACCAGAACGCGATGAAAATGGAAACTCCGGAATAGCCGCGCATTTGCAGCTCCCAAGAGAGACTTCCGAGCTTTCAGCGAAGAGCTAAACGTGAGCCGATGTTACTCGATCTCAAAGCTCTCGGGATCAGGCCCGCAGCGTGTTCCGTCATGCAGAACCGCAATCTGATGCATGTCTTCGGCAGTCAACGTCAGTTCGGGTGCCGCGAGATTTTCCCGAAGCCGGTTGGCGTTCGAGGATCGCGCTACCACCGACAGGCCAAGGTTCTGGTGCCACTTAAGGATCACCTGCGCTGGCGATGCGCCAAGGCGCGCGGCAATCGCAGTGATCTGCGGCGCATTGAAAGACGTCCCGTTACCGAGTGGCGTCCAGGACTGGGTAATCATTCCCCTCTCAGCATGCAAAGTGCGCGTACTTGTTTGTTGTAACTTCGGGCTCAACTCAATCTGGTTCAGAACAGGTTTCACGCCCGTTTCTCCTATGACCCGGTCAAGGTGATCGTCGTTGAAATCTGACACCCCGATCGATTTTAGCTGGCCATCTTTCTGGGCGTCAACAAAGGCCTGCCACGTTTCGACATATTTGTCCTTTCTCGGACATGGCCAGTGGATAAGGCACAGGTCGAGATAATCCGTCCCGATCCGCTTGAGGCTGCTTTCGATGGCGGCGCGGGTCTTGTCGTAGCCCTACTCGCTGTTCCAGACCTTGGAAGTCAAAAAGATGTCCTCGCGAGCCACGTCTGACTGCCGAATTCCTTCGCCGACCCCTGCTTCGTTCTCGTAAATGTAGGCTGCGTCGATAAGGCGATACCCCATGTCGAGCGCCGCAGACACGACACCGGGGGTGTTTTCATTCGGGATTTGCCAGACACCCAAGCCAAAAACCGGGATTGAGTAACCGTCGTGGAATTCAAGTTTGTTCATTGTAAAGAGCCTTCGTGTCTAGTTAGAGGGGCATGCGGTCTGTTCTGCGCAACTACGTCCGTCAAGGTGATCACAGTCTTCAAAAACCTGCGTTGACTTCCAGAAGGATGGCATGGCCTGCCCGCCACAGGACGTCTCAATAATTCGCCAAAGCGTGGTAGCCCGATACATCAACTTTGTCTCCCATCCTGGAGAGCCGCTTTTAGGGAAAGCCAGGTAGCTGGCCAAGAAGCCCGAAAAAGATTTGACTTACTTGGAACGTTCCACTAACTAGTTTTGGAACGTTCCACAAGCCTAAACAGCAAAGCAAGGGGGATTGTCGTGGTCAAGGTCAATGTCGCGGTACTTGGTGCGTCCGGGTGGATGGGGAAAGTCCATACCATGGCCTACCAAACGTTTCCGCATTTCTTCGGGGAAGGAAACGGAACGGCACATGTTGCAGCGTTGGTGGAGGCAAATCCGCAAGCAGCTAATGAGCTAAGTTTTAGGGCGCCCGGCGCCAAGATCCTGCAGTCCTGGAAAGAGGCTGTAAACGATCCAGAGATCGACCTGATCGACATCTGCCTGCCCGACAGCTTGCACTACGAGGTCGCCAAGGCAGCGCTCCTTGCTGGGAAGCATGTCTATTGCGAAAAACCGCTAGCAGATACAGCAAGCGAGGCCCGCGAGCTTGCAGACATCGCTCGCGAGAAAGGCGTCATCACCCGCGTCGGTCATGCTTTCCCGCGTAACCCTGTCCACGATGTAGCGCGCGACATCATCACTTCCGGTGACATCGGCGACATAAAACTCTTCAAGGGCTGCCAGCACGTTGACGTCTATAGCGATCCGCTTGCGCCCTATATGTGGCGAGCCGACGCGTCACTGGCACCGACGGGCATCGTGGGGGACACCGGCACTCATGTCTTCAGCATCATGCACTTCCTCTTGGGTCGAACGAGCGCAGTGATCGCCGACAATTTCATAGCGACTGACAAACGGCCCGTTGTTGATGGGGTTGGATACGGCGAAGAGACGCAGTTGTCAGGTGACGAAGAATGGCGCGATATCACAAACCCCGACGGCACCAACCTGTTATGCCGGTTTGAAAACGGTGCGCGTGGTATCGTCGATTTCAGTCGCATCGCAACGGGGCGCAAATTTCGCCAGTCCTATGAGGTTTATGGCACTAAGGGCAGCCTGGTGTATGACTATGACGAAGTGAACCGCCTGCGGTTCTATTCCCATGATGACCCGAACGGACGGCGCGGCTTCCGAGAGATCGACGTTGGCCCGGAGCACGATACCTTTCGCGCTTTCTTGCCTCTGCCAAACTTTGCTCTGGGCTATAATGAAAGCAAGATCATCGAAGTCGCTGAGGTCATTCGGTCCATTTCGACAAACACACCAATTTGGCCAACTTTCGACGACGGTCACCACATCTGTCAGATTGTCGACGCCTGTATGGATTCGTCGAAGGCGCAGCGCTGGGTCGAAATCTCCTAAGATCGACGTGAAGGAGCGAGCAACGTGACGATAAAAGTCCCTCAGCAAATACTCGATGCACTGACAGATGTTGAGATGCCGCGGCTGCCCGCGGGAGCCCCATTTGACGAGATCGTTCAGGCGGGCACGCACCAGATCCCTGTGCATCGTTCAGGATGTATTGTGGTCGGCAGCGGTGCCGCCGGACTACGTGCTGCGGTCGAGTTGAAGCGACGCGGCGGCGATGTTGCGATCATCAGTCAAAGCGCGTGGGGTGGTACCTCTGCCTGTTCGGGGTCCGACAAGCAGACGCTGCACACCGCAAACACAGCCGACCAGGGCGACGACTTCAAGGCGATGGCCCGGGCAATCCGCGCTGGCGGCGCGATGGACGAGGACACCGCTTATATCGAGGCGGTCGGTTCAGTACGCGCGATGGCCTCACTGCAGTATCTGGGCCTGCCTCTGCCGCAGGATCCCTTGGGTGGAACGCTGCGCTACCAGACCGATCATGACGAAGTTGGCCGTGCCACGAGCTGCGGCCCCAGGACCTCGCGCCTTATGGTACAGGTCCTGGCGCGCGAGGCGCTTCGATTGGATATCCCGCTGTTCAACCAGACGACAGCTGTGCGCTTACTGACAAAAGGCGACGGCGCAGAACAGCGCGTCATAGGCGTTCTAAGCATGCGCCCAAAGATGCGGTCGGATGAGAATCCGTTTGGTCTGGTGGCGTTCCTGACAAATTCGGTGGTTCTGGCCGCCGGTGGCCCAGGCGAGCTTTACCGCGACAGTGTCTTTCCGAACGGTTGCTTTGGATCACTCGGCATGGCCTTGGAGGCAGGGCTGGAACTGGTGAACATTACGGAAAGCCAGTTTGGCATCGGGACGCGTCGCGAGGGGTTCCCCTGGAACCTGTCTGGGACTTACGTGCAGGTCATCCCGCACATCTACTCCGTCGATGCAGACGGTGCCGAGCACCACTTCCTCGCCGACTACTATCGCACAACGCAAGAGATGGCCTCGAACATCTTCCGCAAAGGCTACCAATGGCCGTTCCATGCCAGCCGAATGCTCGAATTCGGATCAAGCCTTGCCGACTTGGCGATCTTCCGCGAGGGCCAGAAAGGTCGCCGCGTGTTCATGGATTTCAACCGCAACCCACTGCCAGTACCGGGAGATCAAGAATTCAGCCTTGATCGGTTGGATGACGACGTCAGCCAGTATTTGCGCAATGCCGGTGCGACGCATGACTTGCCGATTGACCGGTTACGGCACATGAACCCGCTCGCGATCGAGCTCTATCGTCGCTACAAAGTCGATATCGCCGCCGAACCCTTGGAATTCGCGGTTAATAACCAGCACATGAATGGTGGGGTTTCGGTCGATATTTGGGGCCGCAGCAATGTGCCCGGAATCTATGCTGTCGGTGAAGCGGCCGGCACACACGGTGTGACGCGGCCCGGTGGCTCTGCCCTGAACGCAGGTCAGGTCTTTGGAACGCGGGTCGCCGAACATCTCGGGGCAAGTGGTAGGGCGCGCGACCCGATGCACGGTACCGCCGACGATGAAATCGGATCTGCTGTCGCCAAGATCGAAGCCATGCTGCGCCCTCAAGATGGCGTCGATCTGAAATCGGTGCGCGATGAAGTTCAGGCACGGATGAGCGACAAGGCGGGTATCCTGTGCACGCCCTCCGAGGTGTCTCAGGCGCTCGCCGACGCGATGGAGCTGAATAAAGCGATCCGGGAGCGCGGCATTGCATTCGGCCGTACAAGCGAGGCTGGACGTGCATTGCAATGGCAGCAGATGGCGCTGTCATCCGAGGCGGTCTTGGCTGCGCTTCATCACTACATTGAAGGCGGCGGTGGCAGCCGCGGCGCCCGCGCGATCTGTGAACCAGCGGGTGACGCACTCCCCGAAGCGCGAACAGGGCCCCTGCCCGACTATCGTTTTCGCGGTAAAACTGAAGAGGACAAGTCGGAGCAGATCCTTGTCCGTTTGGAACACGATCAAATGCGGATCTCCAGACGGCAAAACCGTCAGTTCGACGAAACCGAAAAATCGTTCTTCGAGCGTGATTGGCCTGCGTGGTTGACGGGCGCGATCTACGAACTGGGGGACGCGTGACGCAGATAAAGACAGCAGTTGCGATCGGCGAAGCAATGGTCGAGATGGCGCCCGTCGGGGATGGACTCTACCGGCGCGGCTTTGCTGGTGACACGTTCAATACAGCCTGGCATTTGAGAATGGCGCTCGGGAATGCGGCACACGTCGGTTTCGTGACGCGTGTTGGGAAAGACAAGCTGTCCGAGGCTTTTGTTTCGGAACTGAATGCTGATGGGTTGGACACTTCAGGCATCGGGCGCGACGACGAACGCACAATGGGCTTGTATATGATCGAGCTGGATGGCGTGGAGCGTAGCTTCAGCTACTGGCGCAACGAAGCCGCCGCCCGGAGCCTCGCAGATGATCCTGCCGCACTGTCCGCGGCAATCAAGGATGCGGACTTGATCCACCTTTCAGGGATCACCGTTGCCATCCTGTCCACAACGGCTCGGTCCAACTTAGTTGATGTTTTGACTGACGCACGTGCAGGAGGAGCACGTGTTTCGTTTGATCCCAACATCCGCCCCGCGCTCTGGGAGTCGGATCAGGACATCCAATCGTCGATCCGTGCGTTTCTCAGCGTGACAGACATTGTGCTTCCGAGTTTCGATGACGAGCACACCCACTGGGGCGATGCCAATCCCGACGGAACGCTTGACCGGTTCACGTCATATGGCGTGGCCGAAGTGGCGGTTAAGAACGGCCATGGCCCCGTTTCCCTTTTCGCTCATGGTCAGAAATATGCGATCCCAACGCCGGAAGTGGCGGACATCCGCGACACCACAGGCGCGGGTGATGCGTTTAACGCCGGCTATCTGGCCGCACGACTTTTGAACATCGACCCACCCACGGCCGTTGCCCATGGCCAGCACATGGCGGCGACCACAATTTGCCATTTTGGCGCCCGCATTCCCAAGAACTCGGTCCCGTCGATCAAAGCAGGCTGAATACGCGTGCAAACAGGAGTGCCTCGTGCCCGACCAATCCCTGACCCTCATTCAGTTTCTTCTCGAAGAACGGCGCCGCCTTGACGCAGACAGAGACCTGACGACATTGCTCCACAGTGTCGCAACAGCCTGCAAGGCGGTGTCGAGCTCGCTGAAGAGCGGCGCACTGGCCGATGTCCTGGGGAATCTGGACACCGAAAACGTCCAAGGAGAAACCCAGAAGAAGCTGGACGTCATCGCCAACGACATTTTTCTTCGCAGGTGCGAATTCAGCGGTGTCCTTGCGGCTATGGTTTCGGAAGAGATGGACGAGGTTTATCCCATTCCGACACAGTTCCCGAAAGGCCGATATGTGCTGCTATTCGATCCGCTGGACGGGTCGTCGAACATCGACGTAAATGTTTCGGTGGGTTCAATTTTCTCGATCATTCGCTTGGACGAGACGCCGGAAGAAGAGTCGTACGATGCGGTCCTGCGGCCAGGATATGAACAGGTCGCGGCGGGATACGCGCTCTATGGGCCGTCGACGATGTTGGTCCTTTCGACTGGTGAAGGCGTGAACGCATTCACGTTGGACGGCAACATTGGCGAGTTCCGCCTGACGCAGCGAAACCTCCGCATCCGGGAAGATGGCTCCGAGTTCGCCATCAATGCGTCACGGGCGCGGTGGTGGGAGCCGCCCGTAAAACGCTACATCGATGAGTGCATCGCGGGCGAGTCCGGCCCGCGGGGCCGGGATTTCAACATGCGCTGGATCGCATCGATGGTTGCAGAGGTTCACCGTGTTCTCTTGCGAGGTGGCGTTTTCATCTACCCAAAGGACAGCAAGAACGCCGAACTCGGCGGAAAGCTTCGTCTGTTCTACGAGGCGAACCCGATGGCGTTTCTAATTGAACAGGCAGGAGGAATGGCAACGACAGGTCGCCAGCGCATTCTGGATATCAAATCAAACTCGCCACATGAGCGCGTGCCAGTCATGCTCGGCGCACGCAGCGAGATTCAGAGACTGATTGATTACCACAGCGAATTCGATACCGTTTAAGAGATTAAACCGATCATACCGCTGCGCTACCTGTGCCAGCGTGACCCGCGTTCAAAAATGCGGATCACAGTTCGTTCCTACCCGGACGTCGAAGCTTCATAAATGCATCCGATC
>JAHDEX010000042.1:0-13696 GCA_020628545.1 Paracoccaceae bacterium
CAAGGTGATGACATGCTTGACTATACCGCGATGCAGCATTTGTTGAAATGGGCTCAAACCAGACATTCATGAGCTCCACTGCACAAGTTGGAACAAGCGCTCAGCGCGTCGAACGCCATGCGCCGACGGCGACTGACGTCGCCCCATTGGTAAGCGATTTCGAGCAGCTGCGTCGTGTGTTCGTCGCATTGGAGCATGGCGCAGTCTAACACTGGTGAGCCGTTTTTGCCTCTCTGGCGTTCCGCCGGACCGGCACGACGGATCAGGTCCTTTTTCACGCTGCCCTGCCCGCTCTGATGTTTTGATGGTGCCCTAACGTCACGTCTGCGCCGCCTACGCCAATATGGGGGGCTTGTTTTTGTGAAAGGGGTTGTTAACGTCTGTTCATCCAATAACGTTGGAATTCATGCGCCACACACTTCCCATAGCGCCGCAGTTTTATGTGACGGCCCCACAGCCCTGCCCTTACCTTGAGGGCCGGATGGAGCGGAAGTTGTTCACCGCCTTGCAGGGTGACAGCGCGACGCGGCTGAATGACGGATTGTCCAAGCAAGGCTTCCGCCGGTCGCAGAACGTGCTTTACCGACCCGCTTGTGTGGAATGCGCCGCCTGTATGTCGGCACGCATCCGTGTTGCTGATTTCGCCCCCAGCAAGTCGCAAAAGCGGATCAACAAACGCAATGCGAACTTGACCCGGCGTGCAACGTCGCCCTGGGCCACGGAAGAACAATACGACCTGTTCCGCCGCTATCTCGATCAGCGCCACGCCACCGGCGGTATGGCGGATATGGATATGTTCGAGTTTGCGGCGATGGTGGAAGAGACCCCTATCCGCTCGCGCCTGATCGAATATTCTGATCGTGAGGCCTCTGAACTACGGGCAGTTTGCCTGACGGATATTCTCGATGATGGTCTGAGCCTCGTCTATTCGTTCTTTGACCCGGACTACGCGCGCAATTCGCTTGGCAGCTATGTGATCCTCGACCACATCCTGATCGCGCAGGAGCTGGACCTGCCTTACGTTTATCTGGGCTATTGGGTGCCGGGCAGTCCTAAGATGGATTACAAGGCGCGGTTCTCCGGCCTTGAGATCTACCACAACCGGCAGTGGTCACCGATGCAGTCTGACGCCTCCTATGACGCAGTACTGTCGCCCAATGCGACGGATCCGATCGCGGAGCAGGTGGCGCGGATCAACCTGCCGGATGGGCGTCCGATCTCCTAAGCTGATCCTTCCGAAAAATGTCTGAACGCGAAACCGTGACTGACGGCTGGTTGCGCATGATCGCCGCAGGACCATATTGAGCCGCACAGTCATAAATCTCAAAGGACCACCACATGACCTATACGCCCCCCAAAGTCTGGACCTGGGACGCCGAGAACGGTGGTCAGTTTGCCAATATCAACCGCCCCATTGCGGGTCCGACACATGACAAGGACTTGCCCGTCGGTGAGCATGCCTTGCAGCTTTATTCCCTTGCCACACCCAATGGTGTGAAGGTGACCACGATGCTTGAGGAGTTGTTGGAGGCAGGGCATGCGGGTGCAGAATATGACGCCTGGCTGATCAACATTCAGGAGGGAGATCAATTCTCCTCCGGATTCGTGGATGTGAACCCCAATTCCAAGATTCCGGCGCTCTTTGATCGCGACGCCAACGTGCGGATTTTTGAAAGCGGTGCGATCCTCTTGCACCTTGCCGAAAAGTTCGGGGCCTTCCTACCCACGGATGCAAAAGCGCGGACCGAAACGCTGAACTGGCTGTTCTGGTTGCAGGGCTCTGCCCCGTATCTTGGCGGCGGGTTTGGTCACTTTTATGCTTATGCGCCTGAGAAGTTTGAGTATCCGATCAACAGGTTCGCAATGGAAGCGAAGCGCCAGCTTGACGTGCTTGACCGGCGGTTGGCGGAAAGCGAGTATCTCGGCGGCGTCGACTACTCCATCGCCGACATGGCGACCTACCCGTGGTACGGCATCCTTGTGCAGGGCAAGATCTACGGGGAATCCGCAACCTTCCTCGATGTCGCCTCTTACAAGAACGTGAACCGCTGGTCGGATGCGATCATGGAACGGCCCGCAGTGAAACGTGGCCGCATGGTCAACCGCGCCTGGGGAGAGGACCATGAGCAGTTGCGGGAGCGGCACGCTGCGTCCGACTTCGACACGCAGACCTGGGACAAGATCAAACCGGCTGACGAGGCGGAATAGCGCTATACACCCGGTTCGCGCGGCCTATGCTTTTCGCGCGGACCAGCCCCGGTCCGGGTAGCATTTGGGTAGTGCGGTGATCACGACGCTTGCGATCTCTGGTTACAGGTCTTTGCGAGACCTCGTATTGCCGCTTGACCAGTTGACCGTCATCACCGGCGCAAACGGCACAGGGAAATCTTCGCTTTATCGCGCGCTGCGCATGCTGAGCGAGATCGCGCAAGGCCGCGCCATCAGCACGCTCGCGGCAGAAGGCGGCTTGAGTTCCACGCTCTGGGCCGGGCCAGAGGTGCTGTCGCGCGCAATGAAGGCGGGTGAGGTGCCTATCGAAGGGACGCTGCGCAGCAAACCGATCAGTCTGAAGCTGGGCTTCGCGTCCGAGGATTATGGCTACGCTGTCGATCTGGGCCTGCCGCAGGATGGGGCCACCTTTGGGCTGGACCCCGAGATCAAGGCAGAGGCGGTGTGGATCGGCCAGCAACTTCACCCGCGCAACCATATCGCGGATCGGAACGGTCCAAGCGTGCGTATCAGGTCTGATACCGGGGCGTGGTCGCAAATTGCGACCGCCTTGCCCCCGTTTGACAGCATGATGACCCATGCCGCTGATCCCCGGAACGCAGCGGAGTTGTTATTGCTGCGCGACCGGATGCGGAACTGGCGATTTTACGATCAGCTGCGCACCGACCGCGACGCCCCTGCCCGTCGACGGGTGATCGGCACGCGCACGCCAGTTTTGGCCAGCGATGGGTCTGACATCGCGGCTGCAATAGCGACCATTCAAGATATCGGCGATCCAACCGCGTTTGATGCGGCGATCAGCGATGCCTTCCCCGAAAGTCAGGTGCGCGTGACAAGCGATGGCGGGTTCTTCGGCGTTGAGATGCGGCAGCGCGGGTTGTTGCGTGCGCTCTCTGCAGCGGAACTTTCTGACGGAACCTTGCGGTTCATCTTACTGACGGCGGCGTTGCTGACACCGCGGCCGCCCAGCCTGATGGTGCTGAACGAGCCGGAGACGAGCCTGCATCCTGACCTGATCCCACCCCTCGCCCGGCTGATCGCGCAGGCGGCGCGGGACAGTCAGATTATCGTTGTGTCACATAGCGGCACTTTGACCGAGGCGCTGTCAGATGAAAACGCGCTGACCCATCACCTGACAAAAGACACCGGCGAAACCACGGTGCCAGAGGCGGAAGACGTCAGTTGGACCTGGCTCAAGCGGTAGCCTGGGCGACAGATGTCGTCTCAGGCCAGGTCTGATAAGCCAAATTGCGCATCACATCGCTGTCGCGCCGCGCGCGCGCGAGGGTCCAGCCGCCTTGCAGCGTGTGAAACGCTTTCTCACCCTCCACCCGTGCCTGAACAGGATCACAGCCAAGCCGTTCCGCATGGGCCGTCATCTGGGTGATCCAGCATTCGAAATACTCGGCCGACTTTTCGCAGAACACCTCATACTCTGGTCCTGCAAAGAGGATCGACGTAATGGGGCAGCCTGTATAGCTGCCCATGATCTCGAACATCTTGGCCATCTTATGAAGCAACGTCCGCGCCCCATCCGGGAAATCCCGCGCGTCGCGGAAGGCATCGTCAATGATCCGGGTGGTTTCACGATGTGTGAAGGCCGCGGCCTCGAGCGCGAGGTCCACCTTGCCATTGGGAAAGTGGTGGTAGAGCGAGCCTTTGGGCAACCCGGCAGAGGCCAGGATTTCGTTAAGCCCCACACCGTGAAAGCCTTTCTCCTGAAAAAGTTTTGCTGCGGCCCAGGCCAATTTATCGCGTGTCGTCATCGTCATGAAAAACACTTTGACAGGTCTAGACCAATCGGTCTAGCCTGCATTTAGACCAATCGGTCTAGCGAGGGGAAAGTGATGACAATGACACTACGCAACCCAGTGCCGCATGCCCATGAGACATCGGTCCATATCCAGTCGGGCGAGTATCGTCTTGTCGGCACAATGTTTCAGCCAGCTTTGCGACCTAAAGCGGTGATTGTCATCAATGGTGCAACCGGGGTGCCCGCGCGATTTTATGCTGCCTTCGCGCGCTGGTTGTCGGAAGAACAAGGCTACGCCTGCCTCACCTACGACTACCGCGACTTCGGGGCCTCCGCAGGCAGAAGCATGCGGGCCTCAAAAGCCATCATGTCGGACTGGGGCGTGTACGACCAGCAAGCCGCCCGCGATCTTGCCAAACGCTGGTTTCCGGACGTGCCCCTTTGGGTGATCGGCCATTCGCTCGGTGGATTGTGCTTTCCCTTCCAGAACAAGCTGGACGACATCGACCGGGTGATCACTATCGGTGCGGGTATGGTCAACGTGCGCGACCATCCACTGCGGTATCAGCCGACAGCGCGCCTCTTCTGGTACGGACTTGGCCCGCTCGCGACGTGGCTTGCGGGCTATCTGCCTGGCAAGAGCCTGCGCATGGGCGAGGACATCCCGTCTGGGGTCTACTGGCAGTGGCGGCAATGGTGCACGCGGCCCGAATTCTTTGCCCGCGACTTTGGCTCACGCCTGCCTTTCCCAGATTGGACCGGGTTGAAGGCGGATGTCACTTACATCGCGATAGCGGATGACGACCTCGTCCCGCCCGCTGCCGTCTGGCGCCTGATGCAATGCAACGCAGGCGCGCGCAGCTTTCAACGCGTCCTGCGTCCGGGCGATTTCGGCCTATCGAAGCTCGGCCACATCACCCCCTTTGCGTCTCGCAACAAAGCCGCCTGGCCCGCGATCATCGCGCCCTGACGCTAGCCCCAGTTGCGCCCACACTCTTTCTTCTTGCTGAAAATACCTCGGGGTCCGGGGCAGCGCCCCGAATGGGGTGGGCGGGCGGGGCCCGACCACCCTCCTCAGAAACCATGCCCTCACCGGCGCAAGCTACACTGTGTCCAATGCACCCTGCGTCGCCGCAAAACACGCGCCCACTTGCGCACCGTCGACAAGCGCGTGATGCACCTCCAGCGTCATCGCCATGCGCCAGCGTCCGTCCGGCTCGGCCACGATCTTGCCCCAGCTGACCCGTGGAATGCAGTCATCTTTGCCCGGCATCGCGTTGTTGATGCTGGTGTAGTCGAGCCATGGCATACACGACAGATAGGCCACATCATCCTGGCTCCCGTCGTTTGCGCCCAGGTCTGCCTGACGGGCTGCCGCCGCGATCATCTCGGCGGCTTGCCTGTCGAAAGCAGCGAAATCGGAGACGTAGGGCACATAGGCGTAGTTGAACGATCCGTCGTGCGTCGGCACTGTCATCGACAAGGATACCGTATCATGCCGGACTACCGTGTCGCCGCGAAACCGCATCAACAGTTCCGGCACCGCATGCAGCCCTGCCCCGATTGCATAAAGGCACGCGCGGTAGACATTCGCACCTGCAGGTTTGCACACCTCAATCAGGTGCGTCACGTCGAGCCGCACAGTTGTTGCATAGTGCGGACGCTCGTAGCTGCGGAACCAGCGGAACTGCGCCGCGCGGGGCCATGTTGCGAGATCAACCAAATGTTCTGCCATCACGATGCACCCCTTCCACGGTCATCTCGATATCAGACCGACCCGAAATGGCCAGACGGCACCCCCTGAAATAAAGTTGCGAAAAATTGCCATACCGCGACATTTTCTCCACTTTGCCCTGTTGACCCCTGCAACAGCCGCGCATAGTGTCTGGCGCACACGAAGGAGCCGACGATGGAATTGGTCGTACTTATTGTAGGAAATGCGCGCATGGGCCGGTAACGGTAAAGCCATTTAGGACCCCATGCGCCCCCGACATCCTCGGGGGCTTTTTTGTGAGAAACGAGCAACTCAAAACGCGAAGGACGCGAGTGACATGACAAAGTCCATGACGGGCGCAAAGATGGTGGTTCAGGCTCTGGTAGATCAGGGCGTGGACGTCGTATTCGGCTACCCCGGTGGCGCAGTCCTTCCGATTTATGACGAGATTTTCCAGCAAAACCACATCAAACATGTTCTGGTGCGGCATGAGCAAGGCGCTGTGCATGCTGCGGAAGGGTATGCGCGGTCAACTGGCAAGGTTGGGGTGGCGCTGGTGACATCTGGCCCCGGTGCCACAAACGCTGTGACTGGTCTGACCGACGCGCTGATGGACTCGATCCCGATACTGGTCCTGACCGGTCAGGTGCCGACCTTCATGATCGGCTCTGACGCGTTTCAGGAAGCCGATACTGTTGGCATCACCCGTCCCTGCACCAAGCACAACTGGCTGGTGAAAGAGACAGACAAACTGTCCGCCACGATGCATGAGGCCTTCCATGTTGCAACCTCGGGTCGTCCTGGTCCGGTTTTGATCGACATCCCCAAGGACGTGCAGTTCGCCACCGGCAGCTACACGCCCCGGCAGAAGATGGAGAGCCATTATCACCCGCAGGTCAAAGGCGATCAGGACATGATCACCGAACTGGCCCGCGCGATGGAAACAGCGAAACGCCCGATCTTCTATACCGGTGGCGGTGTCATCAACTCTGGCCCCGCCGCCTCGCAACTTCTGCGCGAGCTGGTGGCGGCAACCGGCTTTCCGATCACCTCGACCCTGATGGGCCTGGGCGCCTATCCGGCCTCGGGCGAGAACTGGTTGGGGATGCTGGGCATGCACGGCCTTTATGAAGCCAACATGGCGATGCATGACTGCGACCTGATGATCAACATCGGCGCCCGCTTTGACGACCGGATCACCGGGCGGATTGATGCGTTTTCTCCCAAGTCGAAGAAGGCGCACATCGACATCGACGTGTCCTCCATCAACAAGGTGATCCACGTCGATATGCCAATCCTGGGCGACGTGGCCCATGTGCTGGAAGACCTGCTGAAGATCTGGAAGGCCGGTGGCCGCAAGACGGACAAGGATGCTCTGGGCCTGTGGTGGTCCCAGATCAACGAATGGCGCAAGGTCGACTGCCTGAAATTCGAACAGAAGGGCAAGGTCATCAAGCCGCAATACGCCTTGCAGCGGCTGGAAGAACTCACGAAGAAATACGACCGCTACATCTGTACCGAAGTCGGCCAGCACCAGATGTGGGCCGCGCAATACATGGGCTTTGAGGACCCGAACCGCTGGATGACGTCCGGCGGACTGGGCACGATGGGTTACGGTTTCCCGGCCTCTGTCGGTGTGCAGATGGCGCACCCGGATGCGCTGGTGATCAACGTCGCGGGTGAAGCGTCCTGGCTGATGAACATGCAAGAGCTGGGTACGGCGATGCAATACAACCTGCCTGTGAAGCAGTTCATCCTGAACAACGAACGTTTGGGCATGGTGCGCCAGTGGCAGGAGCTGCTGCATGGTGAGCGGTATTCGTCGAGCTGGTCGGAAAGCCTGCCAGACTTCGTGAAGCTGGCCGATGCCTTCGGGGCCAAGGGCATCCTGTGTTCCGACCCGGACACGCTGGACGACGCAATCATGGAGATGCTGACCCACGACGGGCCGGTGTTGTTCGACTGTCTGGTGGAAAAGCACGAAAACTGCTTCCCGATGATCCCATCCGGTAAGCCGCATAATGAGATGCTGCTGGGTGAGAACGCGGATACAGCGAATGCGATCCAGTCTGGCGGGGCGGTGCTGGTGTAGTGGCAATATTTGCCATACACTAATCCTAACTGCTCGGAGACCAAAGAAATGCCGACCCGCAATGTCATGCTGACCGACCACCAAGCTGCTCTTCTCGACCGGCTGGTGGCATCGGGACGGTTTCAGAATGTTTCTGAGGCCATGCGCGCGGGCCTGCGCTTGCTTGAAGATGACGAGGGCAAGGTGGAAGCTCTGAACGCGCGTCTGTCGGCGGGCCTCGCAGAGGCTGAACACGGTGAATTCGCCAAGGGCAGTGCTGACGAGATCTTTGATCGCGCACTCACATCCGCACTGGACCGACACGATGCGCAGCCCTGAATATGCCCCGCACCATCAGGTTTGTACGCAGCGCCGAAACCAGACTGTCCGACATTCTCAAGTGGACAGCCGACCGTTTTGGTCCGGCACAGGCGCGAGACTATGGCACGGAGCTGCTCAATCGCTTGAAACGCGTCGCGGCCCGCGAAATTCCGGATCGCAGCCTGCAGACTATCGCGGGCCCTCTCGTCGATCCGCGGTTTCGGTGTGTCCGCGCGGGCGAGCATTTTGCCGTTTTCCTGTCGTCGCCAGACGAGATCATCGTCATCGACTTTCTGCACTCACGCGCGGACCTGCCGCGCAGATCCAACGCACTACCCGACCCTGATAAGGTCTAAGGAGACATCATGTCCGCACTCAAAATCAAAAAAGGCGCTTCCAGCCACTCCGCTTACGATCTCCGCACGCCGTTCGGGGACACCGTCGAACAGCACACACTGGCGGTTGTTGTTGAGAACGAACCAGGCGTGCTGGCGCGCGTCATCGGCCTCTTCTCAGGTCGGGGGTACAACATCGAAAGCCTCACGGTGGCCGAGATTGACCACACCGGGCATCAGTCGCGCATCACCATTGTCACCTCCGGCACGCCGCAGGTGATCCAGCAGATCAAATCGCAGCTGGGCCGCATCGTGACGGTGCATACGGTCAACGATTTGACCGTTGAGGGGCCGTCGGTGGAGCGAGAACTTGCTCTCTTTAAAGTTGCAGGCAAAGGTGATCACCGGGTCGAGGCCTTGCGCCTCGCAGACATCTTCCGCGCCAACGTGGTCGACAGCACGCTTAATTCATTTGTGTTTGAGATCACCGGCACGCCGGAAAAGATCGACGCCTTTGCAGACCTCATGCGGCCTTTGGGTCTGGAAGAGGTTGCTCGCACTGGTGTTGCCGCCCTCGCCCGCGGGGTCTAGGCAGCGGGCAGATTTGGCGGACGTTCGGCTTTAGGCGATGCTTCGGGCATTGGCTTTGGGTCAAATTGCAAGGCCGTCCGTCATTATCCTACGAGGTCTCTGAGAAACAGAGGCGCCGCTCCTATTTCGGACCGTAGTTCTTGAAGCTCTCGGCGACTTCCCCCATCTCGTCGTCCGATAGAATGTGCGCGGCGCCGCCCATACTGCTGAGCAGATAGGTCCGGGCGAGCGTTTCAAGCTCCAAGAGGCGCCATTTGGCGCGTTCAATCGTCTCGCCCAGCACCGTGGCGCCGTGGTTGGCCATAAGACAGCCGTGACGCTCTGTCATGGCTTCAGCAAGACCGTCGGCAAGGGCATCGCTGCCATAGAGGGCGTAATCCACGAGGGGCACATCATTGCCCCCAAATGCCGCGATCATGTAGTGGCACGCAGGGATCGTTCGACGCTGTACGGCCAGCACACTGCAATACGGCGGGTGCGCGTGCAGGACGACCGGCATGTCCTGCCGTGCGGCTTGCAGGCGCTGGTGAAAGGGCCATTCGGTCGATGGCGCGTGGGCAAGCGCCGCGTCAGGCGGGGCGTCGTGCGGGATCTTCACGATCTTGGTGGGATTGATGTGCGCATAAGGCAGGCCCGACGGCGTGATCAAAATCCCATCATCCACCTGAACCGAGATGTTGCCAGAGGTGCCTTGGTTCAACCCCTGTTCATTCATCCAAAGACAGGCCGCGATCATCGCGTGACGCGTGTCAGTTGTATCCTGTAGCGCCGCCAAACTTACGCACTTTCCAAAAGGTTTTCTGCAATCGAAACGCTGGTCGCGAGATGCGTGACAAAGCCACCGCGTATCGCCGCGCGGGCTGGATTAGCCCGTCCTTTCCCTGCCGCGACCAGCAACGACATGTCCTTGTGTTTCATCTGGTCCAAGGAGACACCGATCATGCGGTCCTCGGTTTCCATGGCGAGATGTTGGCCGCTGGCGTCAATGAGGCGTCCACAGATCACGCCGGTTGCCCCCTCTGCGACGTACTTTTCTAGATTTTGCGCTTCCACGATGCCGGTTTGCACGATGTGCGCGTTGGCGTCACAGGTCCCGCAGGCAAGCACGGTCTTGTTGCAATTGGCGAGCGCTGCAAGTTGGCCTGCGACCACAGGTTCTTCACAAAGTCTGTCACGCAGCTCTTTCGACGACAAAAGCAGCGGCACGTGCAGGTTGATGGCCAAGCCACCCAGCTTCTGGGCCACCATTGTTGTACAGGCTTCTGCAGCAAAACCCAGATCAGCCGGGCGCGAGCCCAGAAGTTGAACAACCGTCAGGTCGTCAATGGGCGTTTGGATCATCTCTTGCGCCAAATGGTAGACGGTTTCGCCCCACGAGACGCCCAGGCGATCACCGGGTGCCAGCAGTCGCGGCAACCATTCTGCAGCGGCGCGTGTGACACGGTCAAACGACGCCGTATTTTCAGAAGGATCATCGGGCACAATCAGCACGTCCTTCAGCCCGTAGGCCTTGCGCAGCTGGTCGGACAAGCGGTGTTCCAGAAAGACGTCACTGTCGAGATAGACCCGAACCCACCCGCGCATGCGCGCCTCGCTCAGGTAATTGACCACGGACGCGCGGCTGATGTTCATGCGGTCCGCAATCTCATTCTGGTTCAGACCATCGTGGTAATACAGCCACGCGGCTTCCACAAAAGGCGTGTCATCGCGGGACGTCGACCGGGGCACCTCTGCGCCGCTTTTCTTGGGCTTTGCTGAGGCGGTTCCGCCCATTTATGTCACTCCGCCGCTTGCACAAATTCCGGGAACAACCCGCCCAGACCTTCTGGTGTTGCGGCGCAAACGCCGCGTTCGGTGATCAACCCCGTCACGAGATGGTTTGGTGTCACATCAAAGGCTGGATTGCCACCCGGGGTTCCGTCTGGCGTGACCTGGACCGTCCCAATGCTGCCATCCTCCAACTTGCCCATGATATGGGTCGTTTCGCGGGCGTCGCGTTCTTCGATTGGAATTTCCGCAACGCCGTCATCAACGGTCCAGTCAATCGTGGGTGACGGGAGTGCCACGTAGAACGGCACGCCATTGTCGCGCGCGGCGAGCGCTTTGAGGTAAGTGCCGATCTTATTGCACACGTCACCGCGCCGGGTTGTGCGGTCCGTCCCGGTGATGACCATATCCACCTGACCGTGCTGCATCAGGTGCCCGCCGGCGTTATCGGTGATGTAGGTGTGTGGTATCCCGTGACTGCCAAGCTCCCACGATGTGAGGGCGCCTTGATTGCGCGGGCGCGTCTCATCCACCCAGACATGGATTGGCAGACCGGCATCGTGGGCATGGTACATTGGGCTTGTCGCAGTGCCCCAATCAACGGTGGCGATCCATCCGGCGTTGCAATGTGTGAGCAGGCGCACGGGCTCACCCTCTGGTTTCCGCGCGGCGATGTCCCGGATCAAGGCCAGTCCGTTTTCACCAATCTTGCGGTTGATCTCGACGTCTTCGTCGGAAATGTCATGGGCCAATTGCAGCGCCGCCGCAGCGCGGTCGTGCTCGTCCATCGGTTTCAGGATATTGCGGCAGCGATCCAGGGCCCACCGCAGGTTGATCGCTGTCGGGCGGGTTTTTTCCAGAAAGGTCCAGGCATCATCAAGGTTGCCGTCACTGGGGTCGTTCGCCATCGCGAGGGCCACGCCATATGCTGCTGTTGCCCCGATCAAAGGCGCGCCGCGCACGCGCATTTCGTAGATCGCATCGGCAAAGTCCTGCATCGTCTTGACCTGCTGTATCCGCAAGTCATGGGGCAGCCAGCGTTGATCAATGATTTCAAGGACCGCGTCATCGTAGTTCCACCATAACGAACGAAAATGTTTGCCATCAATTTTCACAGGATATCCCTTTCGTTATAGGCCCGGGCCATGTCGCAGACGGCGGATGCGCCGCTCAGATCCTGCGACCGGTGGATGAGGTCTGCACCCATCATGAGATTGCGTGCCTCCAGCGGGGCGCGAATAGCTTCGTCCGCGATGTCTTCAAAATCAGCGTTGTGCGCCAATGACAAACACCGCCGGTGCATTTCGATCCCGCAGACAGCCCAGGCGTCTTGCCAGATATGCGCGAGCACGGCGTCGCAGGCTGGTTTGCTGTCCTGCCCTTGATCTTCGAAAAGCGACTTAGGGTAAAGCATACCTGTCCGCTCCGTCGCCCAGAGGCGGCGAAATTCTGTTTCAAAGCCTGCACAAGTATCTGCGATCACTTGCAGGATCCATGACTGATAGTCGTCCAGATCATCCGCGCGATGTGCAGGCTGACTAAAGTACGACATGAGGAAATTCGCGATCAGCATGCCAATATCAAACCCCATCGGTCCGTATTGTGCGAACTCCGGGTCGATAACGCGGCTGGATGTGTCCGTGGACATGATCGACCCGGAATGCAGATCACCGTGGACCATCGTTTCGGTGTTTGAGGCAAAGCGCTGAAGCATCATCTGCGCTTTGACCTTCAGCGCTGTATCAGCACGCAAGGTAGCCACGACCCCATCAAGTCCAGCCGTGTGGTTGTTCATCTCTGCGCTGTAATAGGGGTCCGTGAAGACGAGCGCTTCAGTAATTGCTGGGATCTCGACGTTGCCTGAAAACAGACCGACGTCGGCCTTTTTCTCGGCGCTTGCCATGGACAGCTCAGAGCCGCGAAACGCGGTTTGTGCACAGAAATTGCCAAGGAAAGCCGCCAGTCCTTCAACCTTCTCGCCATTGATCAGTTTGCGGCGCAGGATGATATGCGGCTCCAGAAATTCCATCACGATCATTGCTTGCGGCTCATCGTAATGCAGTACTTGGGGGACCGAACCTGGTGCGCGTTTCTCTTGCCGGATCAGGGCGTGATGTTCGTAAAATGCGCGATAAAGCGGTAACGGCCAGCTATCCCCCACAAGCCGGACATAGGGCAAAGCCTGCTTCACAATTGCCTTTCCAGCGCCGCCCTCAACGATGAAAACGAGGTTAAGGTTCCCGTCTCCAACTTCGGTGACGGTCCAGCCTGCGGCATCGCCACCAACAACCTCTGACAGCGACGCAACGCCCTGCAAACGCGTGGCCAATGTGTCCACATTCAGCGCCTCATAACCAGCGTCTTCCACCATTTTATGGATCCCTCATGGCTTGCGGTCTCTTTGTTGGCTAGCTTTGACATAGGCAATTGTCAAGTCGATTGACATTCGTCACAGCTTGTGAAAACCAAGAAGAAAGGCGCAGCGGTGGGAGGCCGTGAGTGACTCAAAACATTCTGGAAATTCGCGGGCTGTTGAAATCCTTTGGCCAGAATCAAGTGCTGCGCGGGATTGATCTGTCACTGCCAAAAGGGCGCGTCACCGTTTTGATGGGCGCCAATGGTGCAGGCAAATCGACCCTGGTGAAGATCATATGCGGGTATCACACCTACGACGCAGGGACGCTGCACCTCGAAGGCGCGCCCTTCTCTCCTGCGGATGCGGCTGACGCGATTTCACTCGGCGTCGTGACGGTTCACCAATCGATTGACGACGGTGTTATTCCCGATCTTGATGTAGCAAATAACCTGATGCTGGACCGCTTGGTTGGCGCAAAAGCAGGGTTCTTTGTCCGCGAAAAGGAACTGCGCGCGCAGGCGCAGCAGGTTGCGGCTTCGATGGGGATTGAGGTTGATCT
>JAHDEX010000042.1:13796-36783 GCA_020628545.1 Paracoccaceae bacterium
ATGCGTGACGGCTCCATATCGGGTGCGTTTGAAGATGCGCCGCTGGATTACGAAGGTGCGGTGACTGCGATGCTCGGCCACCGGATGACCGACGTTGATATTGAGGTCAGTCAACGGATCAAACCCGTACTGGAGTTCGACAATCTGGTTTTGCCCGGCGGCAAGCACCCAATCAACATCACGGCACACGACGGCGAGGTGGTGGCCATTGTTGGTCTATTGGGAAGTGGCAAAAGCACGCTGGCCGAGGTTGCCTTTGGGATCAGTCAGCCAGCCTCCGGCCAGATGAGAATTGATGGCGCGCCCTATCACCCGTCTTCTGTTCAGGAAGCGGTCGATGCGGGTGTCTTCATGTCGCCAAAGGATCGCGGCACCAATGCGGTCATTGGCGATTTTGACATCGCAAACAACATGGCCCTGCCGTTTCTGTCTAAGTTCAGCGTCGGGTCTTTCCTACGATCGCGACAGATGCGCGGACGGTCGCAAGATATGATCACTCAGCTGGGCGTTGTCTGCCAAAGTGATGCGGACGGCATTCAGACGCTCTCGGGCGGTAATCAGCAAAAGGTCATGATCGCACGGTGGCTGCTGGAGCCGTGCCGCGTGCTGCTGCTGGATGAACCGTTTCAGGGTGTTGATATCGGTGCGCGCCGGGATATCGGCAAACACATCCGCGCCTCTGCCAAAGGGCGCGCGACATTGGTTTTCATGGCCGAGATTGACGAGGCACTGGAAATCGCAGACCGCATCATCGTGATGAATGAGGGTGCTGCGGTGGGTGAACACATCAACCAAGACATCGATCTTGCCGCGCTCGTCTCGGATATTTCCGGTGCCGATGCAAACCTTGCGAGGGCAACAGCGTGAACGCCCGTGTACTCGACTTTGCGATCAAATACGGGTTTCTCATCCTGCTTGCGATCATGGTGATCTATTTCAGCCTCGCAGCACCCGGGTTTTCCAGTCCACGCTCGGCGGTGTTTGTGCTGCAATCCGTGGCGATCACCGGAATTCTCGCACTAGGGGTGACGGCGACCTTGGTGGTGGACGGGTTTGATCTGTCGATTGGTGCGGTTGCAACCTCTGCCTTGATGCTCTCAGCCTATTCAATGGTGATTTTGGAACATTCGGCGGTCGTGGCAGTCATTCTGTGCCTTGCCATGGGGGCCATTGTGGGCCTGATCAACGGTCTGCTGATCGTGAAGTTTCGGGTGCCGGACCTGTTGGCAACCTTGGGCATGATGTTTCTGCTGATCGGACTTCAGCGCATTCCGACCCAAGGAAACTCCATCGCAACCGGCATGGCATTGGGCAACGGCGACGTCGCTGAAGGTGCCTTTAGTCCGGCCTTTCTTTGGCTGGGGCGCCACCGGTTTGACCTTTTCATTGAACGTCTGGTGCCGATGCCCGTGATCATCTTTCTTATAGTCGCGATCATGATCTGGCTGTTTCTAGGCTATACCCGCCATGGCCGACTGATGTACGCCATCGGCTCGAATGAGCGTGCAGCAGGTTTGGTGGGTGCGCCCGTGAACCGCTACAAGGTTGTGGCCTATATGATTTCGGGCGTCACCGCCGCGATAGGGGGTATCCTTCTGGCCGCCCGGTTGGGGCGTGGCGATATCGCCAGCGGCAACAACCTGCTGCTGGATAGCGTTGCTGCGGCGTTGATCGGGTTTGCGGTCCTTGGTGCGGCACGGCCCAATGCATTTGGCACCGCAATTGGCGCGCTTTTCGTCGGCATCCTGCTGCAAGGCATGACGATGATGAACGCCCCCTACTACACGCAGGATTTTGTCAAAGGCGCCGTGCTCGTTGCAGCACTTGTCTTCACTTTTTATCTCTCCTCGCGCCGTTCAGGTCCGGGGCATTAACCATCAGCAATTTGGGAGGAACAAAAATGCTGAGACGTCACTTTATCGCATTTACCGCCGCGGCGGTTACAGCGCTGTCTGCCGGAACTGCGTCGGCAGATATGCCCGCGCCATTTGATAACCCCGAAGAGGTGTCCATTGCGCTTGTCCGCTACCTGTCGACCGGAGACTTTTTCCAGGCCTACCTGTCTGGCGTGGAAAGTCAGGCCGCGGCCCTCGGTGTCGATTTGCGCGTGTTCGACAGCCGTCAGGATGCGGCACTTCAGGCCGACATGGTTGACCAGGCAATTGCCCTCAATGTGGACGGCATCATCATTCAGCATGGCTTAACCGAGTCAATGAAGGAGGCCGCGCAACGCGCTGTGGATGCGGGCATCAAGGTCGTGGCCTTTGATGTGAACGTGGAAAACGAAGCTATACCGCAAATCGAACAGTCTGACTATCTTCTAGGGCGCATGGCGCTGGATCAGGCGCTGGCCGACAATGGCAATGCGTTTACGGCAGGTTACGTCTACGTCCCGGGCATTGCGCCGCTCGATCGTCGCGATGTCGCCTGGAAAGAGGTTCAGGCCGAAAACCCCGATATCACGGAAGCCGCCGTCTTCGGCACGCTGGACAATCCCATCGCCAACTCCGTCGCCAATCAGGCGCGCGCGGTCTTGCAAGCCAATCCCACCATCAACGTCGTGTTTGCGCCCTACGATGAATTCGCCAAGGGCGTCAAAATCGCTGTGGATGAGGCCGGTCTGACCGACGACATCGATATCTACTCGGCCGATATTTCGACCGCGGATATTTCAGCGATGCGTGAGCCCGGCTCCGCCTGGGTCACAACTGTGGCGACGAACCCTGCGGTTGTTGGCGAAGTCTCGGTTCGGGCCCTGGCGCTAATGCTGGCAGGCGACAATCCGGGCGCATCTGTGGTGGTTCCACCTACCCTGATCACGCAGGACTTTCTGAACGAACAAGACATCAAGAACATGGATGATCTTGGCGCGAAGATGCCGCAGTTTCAGCATGCAGATGTGGCGATGGCCGACTGGATGCCGCTTCCAGCGCGCTAAACGAGAAATCTGTGCCCCGGTCCTGTTTCAGGACTGGGGTCGCACGACAGACTTTCAGACAACATCGCCTTTTGCGCCACCCACGACAGAGTGACCGGTTTGAAGCACCGCTTTGACCACAATGGCAATTTTGGGGAAGGCGATGACGGTCCCCCTTTGCAAAAATGACGGCTCGATGAGGAACGCACATTGAAAAACGAAAAGACCACAGAAGAGGTTGCCCTTGGTATTCGTCGGCGCGTTTTTGAGCATGCGATTCGGAACAACGGGGGGTATCTGAGCCAGGCGTGTTCGGCGGCAGAGCAGTTGGCGTGGCTCTATAATGAAGAGCTGAAGCTGGGGGATCCGACGCTGCCGATGATCCCCAAGCCCTTTGCCGGCGTCCCCTCGCCCACGAACCCGGATTATCACACCGGCGCAGGTTATAACGGCCCTGCTGCGCCTGAATTTGACCGGTTGTTCATCGCCCCGGCCCATTACGCGCTCGTGGCCTACGCCACGTTGATCGAGGTCGGTCGCATGGCACCCGAAGGCCTTGAGATGTTCAACAAGGACGGCTCTTCAGTAGAGATGATCGGGGCCGAACACAGCCCCGGCATGGAGGTTCACAACGGCACGCTGGGCATCGGTTTTTCTACCGCAGCCGGCCTTGCCTGGGGCCGCAAGAAGCGGGGCGAGCCGGGGCGCACATGGGTCTATATGTCCGACGGCGAAGTGCAGGAGGGCCAGACCTGGGAGGCCATTCAAGCCGCCGCATACCATAAGATCGACAACCTTTATGCGATCATGGATGTGAACAGACAGCAATGCGACGGTGCGATGGGTTCGGTCATGGATGTCGGCGACATCAAGGCCAAGATCGAACAGTTCGGCGGTGTCGCGGTCTGGGTGGATGCGCACAAGCTTGATGAGATCCGTGCGGCGGTGAAGACCCCACACAGAAACAAGCCATTGATCATTCTTGCCAATTCCTCGCCTTACCGGGGCATGCCGACGCTGATGGAACGCTTCCCGCGCCTGCATTACGTGCGCTTTAAATCCGAGGCGGAGCGCGCCCGCTACAACACCGAAATCGCCAAGTCACTGAAGGTCGACCCGGTCGACTATGCGGGAGCGCACTGATGGTCGAAATGGTTTCCAAACCCTATGCGCGGGCCTTTGAGGCCTTTGCGGCCGGCAATCCGGACATCCTGTGCCTGAGTGCGGATCTGACATCGTCCTGCGAGATCGACGGCTTCCGGGACCGTCATCCTGAGCAGTTTCTGTCACTGGGCATGGCCGAGCAAAACATGATGAGCTTTGCGGGTGGCCTTGGCCTTGCCGGATTCCGCCCGTTCATCCACACCTTTGGAGTGTTCATGTATCGGCGGCCTTATGACCAGCTGATGGCCTCGATCGCCTATCCCCGGCGCAAGGTGCGTCTGATGGGGTTCCTGCCCGGTGTGACCACGCCGGGGGGCATGACGCACCAATCCATCGAAGATATCGCGGTCATGCGCTCAATCCCGAACATGACTATCTTAGAGACCGGCGACGCCACCGAGGTCGAAAGCATCTGCGAAGCCGCCGACAGCATTGACGGGCCGGTCTGGTGCCGGGTGCTGCGGGGGTCGGTGCCGCGCCTGTTTGACACGCCCATCAAAGTTGGCGAGATGCGCGTACTCAGCGAAGGCGAGGATGTGCTGGTAGTCACCGCGGGCATCTGCACCGAGGAAGCGATGCGCGCCCGAGCGGCCTTTGCCAAGGCGGGCCTGTCGATCCGGCATCTGCACTTGCACACGATCAAGCCTTTTGATCACGCGGCCCTGCTGGATCACGTCGGCAGCGTCAAACACGGCGTGGTGACACTGGAAAACCACGTGACCGAGGGCGGCATCGGCAGCCTTGTCGCCGAGACCATGGCCGATGCGGGCGTGGGCAAACGCCTGGTGCGCCTGGGGTTGAAAGATACCTACGCACACGGCGGCTCTCGGGCTTATCTCATGCGGTACTACGGCCTCGACGCGCTGGCATTGGTCAACGGCATCGAGGACTTGATGGATGAGGACTTCGGCATCACCGAAAACGACCTCGCCACCGCCCGAGTCGACGACGTCCATTCGATCGTCAAAGCAGAGGCGCTTTGATGGATCGGTTCGCGGTCACCTATCGTCTGGTCGCAAAGAGCCAGTCTGACGCGGAGGCCTTGGCAGAGGCCATTGCGCTTGAAGACACCCTCGAGATTCCCCGCGATGTCGTGCCTGCAGGTTACATCGAAGATGTGGTCTTGGGACGCGTCGCGGATGTCCAACAGGCGGCGGACAATGTTTGGCGGGCGCGCATCAGTTATCATATCGATGCAGCGGGCCGTGAATTGCCTCAGCTGATCAATGTCATACTCGGAAACGCGTCGATCCTGCGCGGCGTCAAGGCTGTGAATCTGCAACCCAACAAGGACCTGACAGATCGCTTTGCGGGCGCGCGCTTTGGTGCGGAAGGTCTCAGGCGTTTGATCGGCAAAACCAAGGGTGGGTATGTGTGCCCGGTGATCAAACCTCAGGGGTCGGATACGGCGACTTTAGCTGATCTGTGCTACCAGACGGCCCGCGCAGGGGCCGATATCATCAAAGAGGATCATGGGCTGTCCAATCAGGATGCCGCCCCGTTCAAAAAGCGTGTCGCGGCCTGCGCTGCGGCTGTGGCGCGCGCGAATGAAGAGCGCGCGGCGGAAGGGGATACCAGTCAGGCGATCTACATGCCGAACATCGGCGGGCATGGTGATCAGGTGCGCGATCTGGCGCTGTACGCAAAAGAGGCTGGTGCGCAGGGGCTGCTGCTGATCCCCGGTCTCTTTGGTTTTGACGCCATCAACAGGCTGGCGCGTGACCCCGCGTTTGGCCTGCCGATCATGGCCCACCCGAGCCATTTGGGCCCCTATGTGCTATCGCCGGACCATGGCTACGGGCATGGCATGCTGTTTGGCCAGATGATGCGTCTGGCGGGCGCGGATATCTCTGTCTTTCCAAACTACGGCGGCCGCTTTGGCTTCACGCAAGACGAGTGCACGGAGATTGTCGACGCCTGTCGGACCCCGGACGCGGTTGGTCCGGCCATTCTGCCAAGCCCAGGAGGCGGCATGTCGATTGATCGTCTACCGGATATGATGCGGCACTACGGCGAGGATTGCGTTTATCTTCTGGGAGGAAGCCTGTTGCGCTATGGCCCGAAAATCGGAGACGCGATCCGGGAAATGCGCAGCGCTCTTTCGCCGGGAGATTGACCATCGGAAGGCGCTCCGCAGTCAAATCCAAAATTTACTTCGAAAGCGGACGCGGCCCGGTGGGGCCGCGCCCTTAATCCGTTAGCCTGCTGGGTCGGGCATCAGGCCGGCTTCGATGGCCGCTGCCACTTCATCCGCGTCCAGAAGACCGTCTGCATTGACGTCGAGAGCATTGAAGGCATCTGCGGTCATGTCAGGCATCGCTGTTTGCACTTCAGACAGGCTGTAGACTCCATCACCATCGGTATCGATCTCTGCGACGATCGCGAAGGCAGGTGCTGCCAGAAGCGTAAAGGCGGCCGTGGTTGCAACAATTGCTCGTGTCATCAGTTTCTCCTTTGAGAGTTGTTGTCGCACCCCTTGCGGGCTGCTGTAGTGAATGTGGTGGCGTCTTTCGCCAGCCGCCAGCAGCGCTGCCGTCGACCACAGAAACGCGCGACAAGATGCCCGTTTGGGTTGAGTACGTGGGCAAAGGATGGAGCAGTTCCCGACGCGAGTGTGTTGTCGGCGAAACGCCTCTCACGCTGACACTGCTTACGCGCGAGACACTGCTGAACCTTACGGCACCGGGAACGGTTTTCTTGCAAATGCGTTTGGCAGCCCTTGCCCCCATGTCCACCGTGCGCCACCTTGCGCACGAAAGAAGAGGCGGACCATGGCACCACGTAAAATCATCATCGATACAGACCCCGGCCAAGATGATGCCGTGGCAATTCTGTTGGCCCTCGCCTCGCCCGAGGATGTCACTGTTCTGGGTGTCACGGCAGTCGCGGGCAATGTGCCGCTGCCTTTGACCCAAAAAAACGCGCGCATCGTGTGTGAATTGGCTGGCAAACCTGCGACGAAAGTCTTCGCAGGCTGCGATGCGCCGCTGCAGCGCAAATTGATCACCGCGGAACATGTGCACGGCAAAACAGGGCTTGATGGCCCGCCGATGGACGACCCCACCATGCCGCTGCAAGAGCAGCACGGCGTGGACTTCATCATTGACACTTTACGCGCCGAGCCTGCTGATACGGTTACGCTTTGCCCGCTTGGCCCCCTGACAAACATCGCGTCGGCGTTCCAGAAAGCACCGGATATCGTGGACAAGGTGCAAGAGATTGTCTTGATGGGCGGCGGCTACTTCGAGCAGGGCAACATCACGCCGTCGGCCGAGTTCAACATCTACGTGGATCCTGAAGCGGCTGATATCGTGATGCGCTGCGGACGGCCGATCACGATCATGCCGCTTGATGTGACACATCATGCGCTCGCCACCCGCCCCCGGGTCGATGCCTTCCGCGCGATGGGCACGCGTGTCGGTGATATGGTCGCGGCCTGGACCGATTTCTTTGAGCGGTTCGACAAAGAGAAATACGGCTCAGAAGGTGCGCCGCTGCATGACCCCACGGTGATCGCGTACCTGATCAAGCCAGAGTTATTCGAAGGGCGACATATTAACGTGCAGATCGAGACGCAGTCAGAGCTGACGCTGGGGGCCACCGTGGCCGACTGGTGGCGTGTGACAGATCATGCGGCCAATGCCACGTTCATGCGCCAAGTGGACGCCGATGGCTTTTTTGCCCTACTGGCCGAACGGCTGGCAAGGTTATGAGCGCGGGGATCAACCTTGCCGGACCTGCGCAGGCGGCGTCCTGTCTCACACTTGTTGCAAACTACCATGCCGAGGTCGGCGCGCCATATGACGACGCCCACCGCAAGGCCGTGGTGGAACCGCTTCTCGACGGGAGCCCGCTTGGGGCGATCTGGCTCATGGGGCCGCTGCGTGCGCCCTTGGGTTATGTGATTGTGACCTTTGATTGGTCACTGGCCGCTGGTGGCATGACCGGTTGGGTGCGTGAGATCTATATCCGTCCAAACGTCCGCAAGCGCGGGATCGGGACCGAGACATTGCATGCAGTCGCTGTGGCGCTCCGCGCGGCTGGCGTGAAAGCGTTGCATGTTGACCTGCAAACGGCGGATAACCCGCAAACCAGCTTTTGGCAGCGTGCCGGGTTCAAGACGCAAAGCACGGCCCATATCCTGATGGATGTGCTGTAGATGAAAGCGGATTTCGACAATTCGTTTGCGCGCCTGCCGTCGGGAATGTTCTCTGCCCTCGGGCCTACGCCGGTAAAAGAGCCCGCGTTGATCACCACGAACGCAGCACTTGCCGCAGACATCGGCGTGACGTTCACCGAAGACGACCTCGCCCATTTCGCAGGCAATGCGGTGCCAGAGGGGGCTGCCCCCCTCGCCCAACTCTATGCAGGACACCAGTTCGGGCAATGGAACCCGCAACTGGGCGATGGGCGTGCGATCTTGCTTGGCGAAGTTGTCAATGGCGGCAATCGCCATGACATCCAGCTGAAGGGGTCAGGCCTGACCCCCTACTCTCGGGGTGGTGACGGACGGGCTTGGCTTGGCCCAGTTCTACGCGAATATGTGGTGTCGGAGGCGATGCATGCGCTTGGGGTGCCGACAACTCGCGCCTTGGCAGCGGTCACAACGGGCGAGGATGTTTACCGTGAAACTGTGCTGCCGGGCGCGATCCTCACGCGGGTTGCGAGCAGCCATATTCGGGTCGGAACCTTCCAGATCTATGCGGCACGCGGCCAGATTGATCATCTACAAGCGCTGTATGACTACACGGTTGCCCGGCATTACCCGGATGTGACCAACCCCGGCGCGTTACTTGATGCCGTGATCGCACGACAGGCCAAGCTGATTGCCGAATGGATGGGGCTTGGGTTCATCCACGGGGTGATGAACACCGACAATGCGTCTATCGCGGGCGAGACGATCGACTACGGACCTTGCGCCTTCATGGACAGCTATCACCCGGCCCGCGTGTTTAGTGCGATTGATCAGTTCGGGCGCTATGCCTACCAGAACCAACCGCAGATTGGGGCATGGAACATGGCGCAGTTTGCAACCGCGCTCATTCCACTGATGCCGGATCGTGATCAGGCGATTGAGGATTTCACGAAAGCCGTCAACGCGATGATCCCGCAGTATGAGGCTGCGTGGCGCGACGTGTTCGGGCGCAAGCTTGGCATCAGCAACCCAACCGAAGACGATGTGCCGTTAATTGCGGATCTTCTCACCTTGATGGCCGAAGATCAGACGGACTTTACGGCTGTCTTTGCGGATATTGAGGCAGCGCGGGACCAGTTCCTGAACCGGGACGGCTTTGATGACTGGCAGGCGCGGTGGGCGCTGCGACGCAATGCAGAGCCCGTGAACCCACAGATCATCCCGCGCAACCATCAGGTCGAAGCGATGATCACGGCCGCGGCCGCCGGGGATTTCGCGCCGTTTCATGCGTTGCTGGCGGCAGTGACAGATCCCTATGCGCCCTTGACCGATGCCGCACGCGAACTTGCAAAGCCGCCCACCGAGGAAGAGCTTGTCACGCGGACGTTTTGCGGGACATGAGCCGCGATTTCTTGGAAAGAAATCGGTCCAAAATTTTCCAATGATGTCGCCACCTTGCGTCCGTTATCGCGCGAGCATCCATTCTCCGTCAGGCCAGAAAGCGTGATAGGCGAATGCGAACATCACATCGTGCGGCAGATCATTGCCCGCCGCATCCCGCACCCGCACATTGCCAACATCGCGCCCACTCCCGATGCGGCCTGTGTCCAAGGCCGACGCCTGTCCTGCGGTCCAACTCAGCACCACGCCCGCTTCATCAATCGTTCCCGCCTCTGCAACACGCGTCATGGGCCAGGCCCGGTCGCCCACGCGGATGACACGGGCGAGCGCGGGGATGTCGTGGGGTGGCATCTCACCTGAGAACAAGAAAGGGCGCTGTGAACTGTCATATTGCACATAAGGGTTGGCCCCGTAGTTACGGTTGAAAGACGGCTCATTCATCACCAGACCATCGGGGTTACGGGCTGCATAGACTTCCCAGCTTTCCATCCAGCTCGGAAGGCTCACCAGTTCCTCGCCAGTCAGATCACCCACAATCCCGGTCCCCAGCGCCTGCTGCCACCAGCTTTGCGTCTCGCGGTCGTACATCACCATGTCAGAATTGCGCAGCTTGCCGGAGACACCAAAACTCAGCACGCCTGCGCCGGTGCGCCGATCAAAAGTGATGCCAGAATTACAAAGCGGGCAAAACGTCACTGCGACCGGCACGCCGCCGATTTGGTCGTTCACGATCTCATGCCACATCAGATAGCGGATCGGATAAGCCCGCGGCCGCTCACCCGCGATTTCGACCGTGATCACAGGCTCCCGTGGTTCAAGCCGAGTTTCGCTGCTGACCTCAAGAAACGTCGGGGCATCAATCGCCGGGATCCCGTCTTTGGGTGGCCCGCCGGACAGGATTTCTCCCCAATTGCCGATACTGGATCTGGTGAAGTCCGTGTTCGGCCATTCACGCTCCCACACACTTGGATTGGCAAGCGCCAATGTGGTCTGAGCGATCAGAGCAACCGCGATGAGTATTGCACGCATGAAAGAACCTCCGTTTTCGCCTCCAACCTGTCGGATCAGCGCGGGGAAAGCGATATGAGGTCACCGGGTTTTGAAGTGTTGCGAGCGTTTCAACGCAAAAAGGCGCGCCGCCGGGCACGCCTTTCAGACTTGATATCGCAAAGCTTATTCGGTGACGCGGACCGCTGCCATGCGGTCTGGCTCACCAATCACAGCACCGTTCTGGCCGGCGCCACGCTTGATCTGATCCACGATCTCCATGCCCTCGGTCACTTCACCGATCACAGTGTACTGACCGTTCAGGAAGTAGCCGGGTTCAAACATGATGAAGAACTGAGAGTTGGCAGAGTTGGGGTTCTGCGCCCGCGCCATGCCAACGATGCCACGCTCAAACGGCTTGTCCGAAAACTCGGCTGGCAGATCGTCAAACTCTGAGCCGCCGGTGCCTGCGCGCGCCATGTTGCCACCAAACACGCCGTGTTCGACGTCGCCCGTTTGCGCCATGAAGCCGTCGATCACACGATGGAAGACGACGTTGTCGTAGCTGCCCGCTTCGGCGATGGCCGTAATTTGTTCCACGTGCTGTGGGGCGAGGTCCTCGAAGAGATCGATCTTGATGGTGCCGTTCGCCTCACCAGCCACATCAATCTCCAGGCCTGCAGCCGCTGCAGGACCGGCGAGAACCGCGATCAGTGCAGCTTGCTTAAACATCCGCAGCCACCTTTACGCTGATCATGCGATCTGGATTTGCCGGTGGCTCACCCTTGGCGATGTTGTCCACATGTTCCATCCCGGAGATGACCTGACCGTAAACGGTGTATTGCCCGTTCAGAAAGTCGTTGTCCTTGAAGTTGATGAAGAACTGCGAATTTGCAGAGTTCGGGTTGGCCGAGCGGGCCGCGCCCAAAGACCCACGGGCGTGCGGCACTTTGGAGAACTCAGCTGGCAGATCCGGCATGTCAGAACCGCCTGTGCCTGCGCGGCTTGGGTTGTAGTTCTTTTCCATGTTCGCGTTGGCCACGTCGCCCGTCTGCGCCATGAAGCCGTCGATCACCCGATGGAACGCCACGTTGTCATAGTCCCCGTTGCGCGCCAGCGTCTTCATCCGATCCACATGCTGTGGCGCCACGTCTGGCAGCAGTTCGATCACCACGTCGCCGTCTTTCAGCGTCATGATGATGGTGTTTTCGGGGTCTTTGATGTCGGCCATCGGATGCTCCTGTCTCGAATGTTGGTTCCCACATATTGCGCCCTGCAGCGAATGCCAAGCTGTCGGTCATGCGACATTCACGCGCCTGTTGACCTTGTCAGGTCGCTGCCGCAAGTAAGGGCAAACCAACAAAGGAGCGGCAAATGGCCTGGAAAACCCTCGATGACATGGATTTTGCGGGGAAAACTGCCTTGGTACGTGTTGATATTAACGTACCTGTCGAAGATGGCCGCGTGACGGACACCACCCGGATTGAGCGGATTGCAGCCACTGTTGATGATATTCGCGAAATAGGCGGAAAAGTCGTGCTCATGGCGCACTTCGGACGGCCCAAAGGCCAAGTCGTGCCAGAGATGTCACTGGAACACATCGCGCCTGCAGTGGCGGACACATTGGGGCTGCCGGTGACCTTTGTGAACAGCGACTATGGTCAGGCGGTCGCTGAGATGGACGGCGACGAGGTTCTTCTCCTCGAAAACCTGCGGTTTAATCCGGGCGAAGAGAAGAATGACGAAGGCTTTGCGAAGCGGCTCGCCTCCCTCGGCGACATCTACGTAAATGACGCCTTTTCCGCGGCCCACCGCGCCCACGCGAGCACCGAAGCCATCGCACGATTGCTGCCATCCTGCGCGGGTCGCCTGATGGCGGCTGAACTGGGCGCGCTGGAAAAAGCGCTCGGCACGCCCGATCGGCCCGTAGTCGCGGTCGTCGGTGGCGCAAAAGTTTCGACCAAGCTGGATCTCCTTGGCAATCTTGTCGGCAAGGTCGACCACCTCATCATCGGCGGCGGCATGGCGAATACGTTCCTCGCCGCGCAAGGGATGGATGTGGGCAAGTCGCTTTGTGAACATGACCTCGCAGACACCGCGCGCGACATTCTGGGCAAAGCGGAGGCCGCGGGGTGTGAGATCATCTTGCCCCGGGACGTGGTCGTCGCCCGCGAGTTCAAAGCAGGCGCCGCAAATGAAGTCGTGGCCCCTGACGCCTGTCCGGCAGATGCGATGATCCTGGATGCAGGCCCCGACACCGTGACCTACATCAGCGAGGTGCTGGCCGGAGCCAAGACACTTGTCTGGAACGGCCCGCTCGGCGCGTTCGAGATTGAGCCTTTTGACCGCGCCACCAATGCTGCCGCGGGTGTTGCGGGTGCATTGACCGCATCGGGCAAGCTGACATCCGTAGCCGGTGGTGGCGATACTGTCGCCGCCTTGAACAAGGCCGGAGTTGCCGGTGATTTCACCTATATCTCGACCGCAGGCGGCGCCTTCCTCGAGTGGATGGAAGGCAAGGACCTGCCGGGCGTTGCGGCGCTAAACGGCTAAATCAACCTGTCAACAATGCCACATAGCGGGCGCGTTTGTTCCGGAACGCGCCCGCTTTTTCGTGAAAAATGACTTAATGCACGACTGTTAGCGCCACCACAATTGCGCCGCAATTCGGCATGGCCTAATCCGCTCAGCAAGGCGGTTTCGCCCTTGAATTGTAATCAATGCATTAGGTGACAGGACCATGACACAACATGCCAAGCCCGACACGATGACGTACCAAGCCCAACTGGAAAAGATCCGTGCCGGACAGGGGTTCGTCGCAGCGCTCGACCAAAGTGGGGGGTCCACGCCGAAAGCCTTGCGGCTTTATGGGATCGAAGAGGACGCCTACAACAACGACGATGAGATGTTCGCGCTGATCCACCAGATGCGCAGCCGCATCGTGAATGCGCCGTCGTTTACGGGCGACAAGGTTGTGGGCGCAATCCTGTTTGAAATGACAATGGACCGCCAGATCGCGGGCAAGCCTGCGGCCCAGACGCTTTGGGAAGACAACGGCGTGGTTCCCTTCCTGAAGGTGGACAAAGGCCTGCGCGACCAACACGACGGTGTCCAGTTGATGAAGCCAATCGACGGTCTGGATGAAACGCTCGAACGCGCGGTGGCAGCAGGCATGTTCGGCACAAAGATGCGCTCTGTCATTTCAGCCGCTAATCCAGCTGGCGTGGCCGCCAACGTGGCCCAGCAGTTCGAAATCGGCAAACGGATCCTTGCGCACGGCCTGATGCCCATCCTGGAACCGGAAGTGACCATCAGCATTGATGACAAGGCCGAGACCGAAGCCTTGTTGCTTGCAGAAATCACCAAACAGCTCGACACCTTGGATGATGATCAACAGATCATGCTGAAGCTGACCCTGCCGGAAGAGCCAAACATTTACCTGCCTCTGGTCAACCACCCGAAAGTTTTACGGATCGTGGCGCTCTCTGGCGGCTATGACCGGGCCGAAGCAAACCGGCGCCTGGCGCAGAACAGCGGCATCATCGCCTCCTTCAGCCGCGCGCTGACCGAAGGATTGTCCGCCCAGCAGGACGACGCGGCCTTCAACGCGACCCTTGCGCAGACCATTGACGACATCCACGCGGCATCCGTCGCGGGCTAAATCGCAAGACACAATGTGATCTGGCCGGGCGCGCGAGAGCCGCCCGGCCTTTCCTTTGTTTTGAAGGCCTTTGGGCAAAAAAAGGATTCCCAAAGGCCTGTGGATATGTCACTGTCCCTGCACACCATCCGCAAGAGATGGGTATGAGGGAAACATGATCCGACGCAGCCGCCCCGCAATGGGGCTTCTACTTTCATCGCTGGGGCTGATTGCGCTTGCGCTCTATTTTACGTTTGCCGCCGTTCAGGGCGATTACGGCGTGTTTAAACGCGCCGAAGTCAGTGCGGAAGGCCGCGCCCTCGCCGCGGAACTGGCGACCCTGCAGGCTGAAGTCGCGCGAATGGAAAACCTCACCCATCGCCTGTCGGACAATTACCTTGACCTTGACCTTCTGGATGAACGCGCCCGCGATGTGCTCGGGTATGTCCGCGCGGACGAGATCGTTATTCACTGATCTCCTCTTGGTGAGTGCCCGCAAAGGTGCGGTGTCACTTGTCTTTCTTCTTGCCTGAAATACCTCGGGGGTTTGGGGGCAGCGCCCCCTCAGCGATAGCTGATCCGTGCGAGATCAACAATTTCCGCCGCCTTTGGTCACGTAACACTTTACGACCTTTCCGTAGGGCTGGGCTACGAACAGCCAATGCCGCCAAGAAAAAACCTGTTCGCCCCATGGAACAACGCCTGTGGCTCCAAGTTCCTTACGGTATGCGGCTGAGAGATAGGTGGCATGCACAATTGCCTCTCGTCGCGTCATGTGTTTTACTTTAGAAAATAGTTTAACACTAAACTATCTGCGTCACTGGATGGAGGACCCTCGATGCCCCCGAAAAAGAAAGCCGCTGCCAAGTCGAACATCTCTGCGGAAGAGTTGTTAGGCCATTACCGGGAAATGCTGCTGATCCGGCGGTTCGAAGAAAAAGCGGGCCAGCTTTATGGCATGGGGCTTATCGGTGGATTCTGTCACCTTTACATTGGACAAGAAGCGGTGGTTGTGGGGCTTGAGGCCGCAGCCGAAGAAGGCGACAAGCGCGTTACCTCCTATCGCGACCATGGACATATGTTGGCTTGCGGGATGGACCCCAAGGGTATCATGGCCGAGTTGACCGGGCGCGAGGGTGGCTTTTCCAAAGGGAAAGGCGGCTCGATGCACATGTTCTCCAAGGAAAAACACTTCTACGGCGGTCACGGCATTGTGGCAGCGCAGGTGCCTCTGGGTGCAGGCCTCGCCTTCTCTGACAAGTACAAAGGCAACGACCGCGTAACCTTCACTTATTTCGGTGACGGTGCCGCCAACCAAGGCCAGGTTTACGAGACCTACAACATGGCAGAGTTGTGGGACCTCCCCGTCGTCTTTGTCATCGAAAATAACCAATACGCCATGGGCACATCGGTCGCCCGCTCCACCAAGTCACCATCCCTGTGGGAACGCGGTGCCGCCTACGGCATCCCGGGCGAAGAAGTCGATGGGATGGATGTGATCAAGGTGAAAGAGGCTGGCGAACGCGCTGTCGCCCACTGCCGCGCGGGCAAAGGCCCCTATATCCTTGAGGTGAAGACCTACCGCTACCGCGGCCACTCCATGTCCGACCCGGCCAAGTACCGGACCCGCGAAGAAGTGCAGAAAATGCGGGATGAGCGTGACCCGATTGAGCAGGTCCGCGAGATGATCCTGAAGGGCAAGCACGCCAGCGAAGATGACCTGAAGGCCATCGACAAGGATATCAAAGCAATCGTCAACGACGCAGCTGAATTTTCCAAGGAAAGCCCAGAACCGGCGCTCGAAGAGCTTTGGACCGACATTTACACCGACGTTATTCCGCAGGAGGCTTGATCGATGGCAACTGAAATTCTTATGCCCGCCCTCTCTCCTACGATGGAAGAAGGTACGCTTGCCAAGTGGCTTGTAAAGGAAGGCGACACGGTGTCGTCCGGCGACATCATGGCCGAGATTGAGACCGACAAAGCCACCATGGAATTTGAGGCCGTGGACGAAGGCATCGTCGGCAAGATCCTGATCGCTGAAGGCACCGAAGGCGTGAAGGTCAACGACGTTATCGCGATCCTTGTTGAGGATGGTGAGGATGTGCCGGAAGCTGGTGCGTCAAGCGCATCGGCACCGGTCCCCGCGGATAAGGAGCAGTCGTCCGAGACGGCACCGGCCGCCGCGATGGAACATCCCGCACCTGCGGCCCCGGCAGACACGTCGCCTGACTGGGAAGAAGGCACCGAGCTCAAGCCGACAACAGTTCGCGAAGCGCTTCGCGATGCGATGGCCGAAGAAATGCGCCGCGATGAAGATGTTTTCCTGATGGGCGAGGAAGTCGCTGAGTATCAGGGTGCCTACAAAATCTCGCAGGGCTTGCTGGATGAATTTGGCGCAAAGCGCGTCATCGACACGCCAATCACTGAGCACGGTTTTGCCGGGATCGGCGTGGGTGCGGCCTTTGGTGGGTTGAAGCCTATCGTTGAATTCATGACGTTCAACTTCGCCATGCAAGCCATTGACCACATTATCAACTCTGCTGCGAAAACGCTTTATATGTCGGGCGGTCAGATGGGTGCCCCGATGGTGTTCCGGGGTCCAAATGGTGCGGCGGCCCGTGTCGGCGCGCAGCACAGCCAGGACTACGCCGCATGGTACATGCAGATTCCCGGCCTGAAGGTGGTGATGCCGTACTCCGCCTCTGACGCGAAAGGCCTCATGAAAACAGCCATCCGCGACCCGAACCCGGTCATCTTCCTCGAAAACGAGATTCTTTACGGTCGGACGTTTGATGTGCCGGTCATGGACGATTTCACCATTCCTTTCGGTAAAGCGAAAATCGAACGCGCGGGCGACGATGTGACCATCGTTTCGTTTGGGATCGGCATGACCTACGCCCTGCAAGCTGCTGAAAAGCTGGCAGAAGACGGGATCAACGCTGAGGTGATCAACCTGCGGTCCTTGCGTCCGATGGACATGCCAACAGTGCTTGAATCGGTCCGCAAGACAAACCGCTGTGTGACCGTCGAAGAAGGTTGGCCGCAAGGCTCTGTTGGCGGCTACATCGCTACGACGATCATGCAAGAGGCATTTGACTACCTCGACGCGCCGGTCCTGACCTGCACCGGGAAAGACGTGCCGATGCCTTACGCCGCGAACCTTGAAAAACACGCGCTTGTCACCACCGATGAGGTCATCGAAGCCGTGAAAAAGGTGACTTACCGGTGATGCGTCTTGTGGGCATTCTGGGTGTGACGCTGCTGGCAACTGAGTCCGCGGCCACCACGCCCGCCTGCCCGCCTGCGGGTTTGCGTCTTGAGGCGCAAGCCGCCACGCAGACCATCACGATTGTAGAAGGTTGCTTGGGCGACGCTGCGGACGTCGGCGTGGCCCTGGCAGAAATCGCCCGTCAAATCCTCGAAGCCCACCAGCGCCAGTTTCCGGACCAATCCTACGGTCCTGTCGAAGAAGTTCTGGTAGAATCCTTCGTCTCTGAAATTCTCGAACCAAGCGTTCCTGCGCTCGCCAACTAACCGGAGCCTAGACCATGCCAACAGAAATCCTGATGCCCGCCCTGTCGCCGACCATGGAAGAAGGCACGCTGGCCAAATGGCTGGTGAAAGAGGGTGATACCGTCAGTTCCGGCGACGTAATGGCCGAGATCGAGACCGACAAAGCCACGATGGAATTCGAAGCGGTGGACGAAGGCACAATCGGGAAAATCCTGATCGCGGAAGGCAGCGAAGGCGTGAAGGTGAACGAGGTCATCGCGATCCTGCTGGAAGACGGCGAAAGCGCGGATGACATCGGCGAGGTGTCGAAACCCGCAGCCTCGGCATCATCTAACGCGGCCCCGGCTGAGGCAAGTGAGCAAACCGCCCCTGCCAAAGGCTATGGCAAAGGCGAAACCGACGCGACGCCTGCGCCCGCGGCAGGATCCAAAGACGGCAACCGTATCTTCGCCTCACCGCTGGCCCGGCGCATTGCTGCGGACAAGGGCCTCGACCTGGCGGACATCAAAGGCTCCGGCCCGCGTGGGCGCATTGTAAAGGCTGACGTGGAGAACGCGCAGCCAGGTGCAAAGCCAGCCGCCGCAACAGAGGCAAAAGCAGACGCGCCAAAGGCTGCCGCGATGGCCGCAGGTCCGTCCACCGATGCCGTGCTAAAACAATACGCGGATCGCCCGTACGAAGAAGTCTCCCTCGACGGGATGCGCAAGACGATTGCAGCGCGCCTGACCGAGGCCAAGCAGTCCGTGCCGCATTTCTACCTGCGCCGCGACATCATGCTGGATGAGCTGCTGAAGTTCCGCAGCCAGCTGAACAAACAACTTGAGCCACGGGGCGTAAAGCTTTCGGTGAACGACTTCATCATCAAAGCCTGTGCTCTCGCGCTGCAGCAAGTGCCAGAAGCCAATGCCGTATGGGCCGGCGACCGCACGCTGAAGTTCGAAAAGTCCGACGTTGCGGTGGCTGTGGCCATCGAAGGCGGCCTTTTCACCCCGGTGCTGAAAGACGCCGAGATGAAGTCGCTCTCCGCCCTGTCGTCCGAGATGAAAGACCTCGCCACCCGCGCCCGCGACCGCAAGCTCGCGCCGCATGAATACGTCGGCGGCTCATTCGCGATCTCCAACCTCGGCATGTTCGGCATCGACAACTTCGACGCCATCATCAACCCACCCCACGCTGCGATCCTCGCTGTGGGCGCCGGTGCGAAGAAGCCAATTGTTGGTGCCGATGGAGAGCTGACCGTAGGCACTGTGATGTCTGTCACGCTGAGCGTCGACCACCGCGTCATCGACGGTGCCCTTGGGGCGAATCTGCTGCAGGCGATCAAGGACAACCTTGAGGCGCCGATGACGATGCTGGCGTAAGGTCGACTTGACAGGACGGCCGCGACTGTCGCCTTCTCGTTTGAGGTGAAGAGAGGGTCCGGCCATCGGTGACATCTTAAGCGAAGCAGCCCAACTTGGCGCTGTGGTTACTGCCATCTCGGCAGCGACACTTTGGTTCGTGTCGCGCATCATCGATATCTTCGTCAGCTGGCGTAGACGGCGGAATGAGCGCCTGAACTTGATCCGGGCGCTCTTCGCCGAAGTCGATTTCAACACCAAGGACCTCTACATCTTTGTTGAAATGTCGACGGCGCTCGACCAAATCGAAGCCCGCTTCAATGCCGACAAAGACGCCGTCATCCACGTCACTGACGCGCATCACACCCTAATCTACACGTCAAACGTCGGGCAGTTGCATTATCTGGATGATCGGCTTGCCGCGCGATTGGTCCATTTTTACGGCCTGCTCGACAAGATCAAGGCGCAGATCGACGGCACTCATCAGCCAAGCTTCAAGGCTGTCACAGCCTCTGGCAAGCTGGCCGTCGTGAAAGGATTGTTCGAGAACGTGCGCGAATGCGAAGCAATCGGCAAAGAGGTTTTGGAAGAATTTTCAGCGACTTATCCAAAGCTAACTCTCACCCGCATGGCGCGAGAGGTCGTGGATATTCGTCAGCGGTGATCAGACCACGATGGGGTCTGGGCCAGCCACAAATTTCATACGAAAGCGTCTCATACTGTACATATAGCCAAATCCAGCCTGTTTTTCAACGATCCTGCGTCAGCCTAAGGCGCAATCGTCAATAAATCACCCAATCGCATCAAACAGATGATCCATCGTGATTGACGGCTGTGAGCACCCGCTTTCACCCACGATCCGGGCAGGCACACCTGCGACGGTCTTCATCGGGGGAACGGCCTCGAGCACCACAGACCCAGCGGCGATGCGGCTGCAATGGCCGACGGTGATGTTGCCTAGCACCTTCGCACCAGCACCGATCAAGACGCCATCGCCGATCTTAGGGTGGCGGTCGTCGTCCTCTTTGCCGGTGCCGCCAAGCGTCACCGAATGCAGCATCGAGACGTTGTCACCAACCACGGCGGTTTCGCCAACAACGATGGAATGCGCATGGTCGATCATGATGCCCTGCCCGATACGGGCGGCAGGGTGGATATCAACGCCGAAAATCTCGGACACGCGCATCTGGATAAAATAGGCCATGTCCTTGCGGCCGTTGAGCCACAGCCAATGGCCGAGGCGGTACGCTTGAATCGCCTGGAAACCCTTGAAGAACAGCAATGGTTGCATCAGTCGGTGACAGGCGGGATCACGATCAAAGGTGGCCACGAGGTCCGCCCGCGCCGCCGCAACCAGATCTGGCTCTGCCGCGTAGGCCGCATCAAGCGTTTCGCGCAGGATCTGTTCCGACATCTCGCGCGAGGAGAGTTTCATCGCGATGCGATAGGCCAGTGCATTTGCAAAGCTGGCGTGGTGCAGAACGCCCGCATGGACAAGGCCGCCCATCAACGGCTCTGCGGTGATGGCCGATTCTGCCTCTGACACAATGCGGTGCCACACGGGATCTACCGCTGCGATTTGGGGGGTCTGTTGGGCCATGTCATCGTTCCTTCGCCAGTGCGACCGTCTTAGAAGATATAAGCGGCCCGCGCCAAGAAAAAACCCTGACGGGGTGTAAGGCCAGCTAACAGTCGCGCAAAGCCTCTAACACAACTGCCAAGGCCGCAAGGTAGGCGGCATCACAATGGTGTGGTTCAACAACGGGACCGAACACGCTGGCAAGTGTTCCGGTTCCGAACGCCGGGTGAGCTTTGTGCAGGCGTTTGCGGTAGCGGTCTGCGGTCTTTGCATCCGAAATCGCAGCCGCTATCGCTGCTGCACGCTCCTTGTCCGGCAATCGGCGCAAGGCGCAGGAGGCTGCATGCAGATCGGACAGGTAAAGTGTCCGCATTCAAAGAACGATGACGTCTTGCGCCGGACCAGCACCGTAGCGGGCGGAGACCTGAGCGACAGAGACTTTGCCACCTGCAGGCAGTGAACCTGTCCACGTCGGGCCATTCACAATTTCCGTACTCAGCGGCGAACCGGCAAGCGTGGTGGTGACCAGATAGGTCTCCTCATCTTCGCCAAGCGGGACGTCGACGCCAGACCAGTCATCCCCGTCGATCCGGGTTTGACGGATCCATGTGGCGGTTGCAGTCCCGTTGTCACGTTTCGCCCGCAGATGCACCACCGGATAAGGCCGCAGCCCAGCGCCGGAGAAGGTCGCAGCCGTATAGCGGTAGCTGGGATCGTCGAATGGCACATCGGCGGGGCCGTAGCGCAGGTGTTGTTCCACGCCACGCGCACTCGCCTTCAGATCAAGCTGGGTGACGCCTGCGCCAAGCACCACAACCCGCGATCCTTCGGGCCAGACGTTGGGAATGAATACGGACGTCCCTGCCTGCCCCCGCAAGAAACCTGAGAGCGCAACGGTGCGGTCGGTCACAGGCGCCGCGCGCGTATATTGCAGCACTTCCCAGTTGCCAGTCGTGCCATCACCAATGGCGAGGGCGCCGCTGCCAGCAAGGACCTCTGCCACCTCGCGACTCGCGAGACTGCCATTGATCAATTTCACCTGGACCGGGGCTTGCCGGTCCCATGTGCCCACCGGACCGCTTTGCATGGGCGTCGTCAGGATGCCGAGTATCGCTTGACGGCTGATGATCTGGTCAAGGCTATAGTTGCTGTCAGTGGCAGATGCGTAGAGCGCGACTTGCCCGGGCCAGGGGCGTCCACTCGCGGCCACATGGGGCGCGTGGGGGATTTCATCGCCTGTCAGCAGCGGCAGGTCCATGAGCTGCAACTGCACCGGCACCGGACCCGCATAGGGGGTGAGCGTCGGCGTGACCTCCGGCAAGGTCTGCGGCACGTAGACGGCGGGATCGACGCGTGTGGCCTCAGCCAGCCGCAAGCCTGCCTCCTCCACGCGGTCGATGCGATAGAGTCCGGCGCACCCATCCATCGCGATTTCGACCACGTCGCCTGCGCCCAGCGCACGCGCGGACGGTGGCAAAGCGAAGGCAGCGGTGTCTTGGCCGACACGTGTTTCTGCCAACCATCGGTTCACGGCCGCTTGCCCTTCTGCCCCGGTGAGAACCAATGGAACGGCGGAGCGCGACAGGCCCAAGACCTGCGATTGCGGGTCGGCGATTTCAGAGACGGCACCTTCGAAGTCGGCCTCGGCCTCAAGATACTCGAACTGGACGCGATTTGCGATCTCAACTGCGGGGGCGCGGGTGAGGCTGAGCGCCGTAGGACGGTCGGGGTCTTCGGCAAAGTCATCGGGACCGAGGGTGGCAATCGGTTCTCCCGTCCGGTTCGAAAACACAAGCGTGCCGTCCCGCTCTGCCGCTTCAAAACCGTAGGTCGTCATGAGTGGTTGTAGCGCGGCACGGGCTGAACTGGCGTCCGCGACGTGATAGCCACGCACAATCCCGTAGAGTTCGGACACGTCGTAGTCGGTTACACCAGAACGGCGACAGACCTCGGCCACGACCGACGCGAGTGTGCGGCTCGCGGTGCGTCCGTTCAGCCAATGGCCACGGCTGTAGTTGTCGCCGTCGCTCCAAAGCGCCTGATCACCCGGAAAATTCGGGAAAGGTCGCACGTCCCAGGCCCAGACGTGGGCGCGGCGCATGTCGACCATGGGCTGGTCGTATATCGTGGAAATCGGGTTGTTGAGCGGATCGGCATAGTGCCGGTACATCGCGCGCAGATATTGCATCTGCATGAAGTCGTCCCGTCTGCCGGTGGAATAGTGCGGCAGTTGGCTTTCCGACGACTTGGGGTCGAGGAATTTGTTGGGCTGGTTGGTGCCCCTATCGATGGCCGCGCAGCCCAATTC
>JAHDEX010000116.1 GCA_020628545.1 Paracoccaceae bacterium
GATGGCGGCGCGGTCGGGTCGATCAACGTATGAGTCGGGAGACGGTCGCCGCGCGCATCGCGGCGCACCCGGTGTCCGGGTCGCCGGAGGAGATGCGGGTGGCGTTTGCGAAACTCGCTGGTACATCCAACACTGGCGACTTGCAGGTCAAAGGAGGCATTCGGGCCCGGGTCATTGGCGACGGTCCGGACGTGGTGTGGTTGCACGGCGGCGGCTACGTTTTCGGGACTCTGGAAACGCACGCCCGGTGTGCGGCGTATCTCGCAAAAGCATCGGCGACACGGGTTTGGCTACCGGAGTATCGTTTGGCCCCGGAGCATACGTGGCCAGCCCAGCTGGAAGATATCTTGCAGTTTCTGGATCGGTTTGATCATCAGGTTTGCTTGGTCGGTGACAGCGCAGGCGGGCATCTGGCGCTTAATGTCGCGCTGTGTCGGCGAGATCGGATCAAGGCGATGGCCCTCATCAGCCCCAATACGGATCGCAGCGGTCGCAGCCAAACCCGAGAACGTAACAGCGACCACGATTTGATGAACGATGATGCGCAAGATCGTGCACTTGCCGCACTGGCGATGCCTGACCTGGCATCCAACACTCCGGAGGTTTCGCCGCTCCTTGCCGATTTGCACGGTCTGCCGTCGACGTTTCTTGCGGCGCGCACAACTGAAGTATTGCTTGACGACACCCTCTTACTGATCCGCGCGATGGCGCTGGCGGGTGTGCCAGTCACGGCGAAGATTTCTGCGGGCTTGTTTCACATGTGGACGCTGTGGCCAGACGAACTTGCCGAAGCGCGCGTAACGCTCGATCAGATCGCCCGCTTCTTTGCCGATCAGGCACTAAGCGCGGAACACAGACCGACTTGACCAGTTTTATCACCAACCAATTGTTAAAACCCTGAGGCGAAAAGATGAACGAACACGTCAAAATCCCCCCGCAATCGCAAGACTCCATGCCTGCTGATGAACATCGGATGGATCCAACGCCAGATTATATGCCGCGTCACGATGGTGTCGGGAAACTTAAGGACAAGGTTGCGCTAATCACCGGCGGCGACAGCGGCATTGGCCGCGCGATTGCTGTGCTTTTCGCCCGCGAAGGCGCAAAGGTGGCGATTGCCTATTACGACGAAGACCAAGATGCTGAGCAGACGAAAAAGCTTGTCGAGGCCGAAGGGTCAGAGGCGCTTCTGATCCCGGGTGACCTTGGTGTGAAAGAGAACGCGACGAAGGCGGTTGAGACAACGGTCGAAGCGTTCGGCACGTTGAACATCCTGATCAACAATGCAGCGATGCAGTGGCTTGATGAAGATCTAACGGAACTGTCCGAAGACCGGTTGCGCCAGACCTTTGACAGCAATGTCATGTCCTACTTCTTCTGCACGCAGGCCGCCCTGCCCCACCTGAGTGAAGGTGATAGTATTATCAACACATCGTCCGTGAACGCTTTTGCCGGAATGGGATCGTTGATCAGCTATTCCACCACCCGCGGCGCAAGCCTCGCGTTCTCGCGGTCGCTGGCGGAAAATTTGGCCGATAAGGGAATTCGCGTGAACACGGTTGCGCCCGGCCCGATCTGGACGCCGTTCATTCCGGGCACAATGCCCGCTGAACAAGTTGAAGACTTTGGCAGTCAGGTTCCAATGGGACGTGCAGGACAGCCTTGGGAAGTGGCGACAAGTTATCTTTTCCTGGCCTCGTCTGACGGTAATTACTTCAACGGCCAGACGTTGCATCCCAACGGTGGGATGATCGTTGGTGCCTAGAGGCGGCTGGCCGCAGAATCCGGCGATCTATCAGGTCTACCCCCGCTCGTTCCAAGACAGTACCGGAACGGGCGAAGGCGACTTGAAGGGGATCACCAAACGGATGAGCTACATTGCAGACCTTGGTGTCGATGCGGTGTGGCTCTCGCCGTTTTTTGTCTCGCCGATGGTCGACGGTGGCTATGACGTTGCTGACCACCAAGCCGTTGATCCGCGTTTTGGAACGCAGGGCGATTTTGACGATCTGGTCTCCGCCGCACACAACCATGGATTGCGCGTTATGATTGATCAGGTTCTCAATCATACGAGCGATCAGCACCCGCTGTTTCAGGCGGCCATCAACGGCGATGACAGTGCCGCAAAATGCTATCTGTGGTGCGATCCTAAGGATGACGGAACACCGCCCAACAACTGGCTTTCACAGTTTGGCCCACCCGCCTGGACGTGGAACCATAAGCGGCGACAGTATTACTTTCATCAGTTTCTCAGCTGTCAGCCGTCGCTCAATCTCCGCAATAGCCAGGTACAAGAGATGCACCGACAGGAAATCGCCTTCTGGCGTGACAAAGGCGTCGATGGCTTTCGTTTTGATGCCGTAACGTCTTATCTGTTTGACGAGAGCCTGAAAGATAATCCGCCTGCTTCCGCTGAGGTGCAAGATAAGGTTTCTGGCGCGAACTTCGTCCCCTACACTTATCAGGACCATGTCTATGATATGCTGCCCGGCGATGGGGCGGCCTATGCCGAAAAGCTGCGAGAATGGGCGGGGGACGACGCCTATCTGATTGGTGAAAGCACCTCTGGCAACAACTCTCTGTCGCTCGCTCGTGACTTCACAGAACCTGGGCGCCTTGACGGGTGCTACACCATCGATATGCCTGAAAATGGCGCCGATGCAGAGACCCTGACCCGCGTCTTTGAGACAATCACAGATCTGTCGCGCTATCCTAAATGGCTTTCAAGCCATGACCAACCGCGCCATATCTCTGCCTCCGGCGACGCATCTGACCGCGACGCGCGCTTCTTCGCGCTGATGATGGCCGCCCTGCCCGGCCCATGGTTGATCTATCAGGGTGAAGAATTGGCCCTACCCCAAGCAACTTTGTCGCGTGAGGAGACAACCGATCCGCTCGATCTGCTCTATTGGCCCGACGGCCCGGGGCGTGAGGGCGCGCGTGTGCCAATCCCATGGTCTGAAGGCCCTGCGTTCGGGTTCACAAAGGGCACACCGTGGTTGCCGATGCGCTGGTCCAACGACAGATGCGTGGACGCGCAGTCAGAACAGAGCATCCGAGGGTTTTATCAGAAAGTCCTGAAGTTGCGCCGTACACACGATTGGCATGCCGGGAAGGTGCTGTCGCATCGTATCGACGGCGAAACCTTGATCTGTGAGACAGAGACCCAAAATGCGAAATGGGAGATCGTGATCAACTACGGCACGCAAACCTATGCACGCGACACTGGCGCACCCGTGTTTGCAAGCCAGCCCTGTACGGGTGATGTCCTTGGCCGCACGACAGCTGTGTGGGAGCGCTAGCCAACAATCAGACCAAGCAGAAATGCCGCGCAAACGATCGCCCCGAAGAAGGCTTTGCGGGCAAGATCGGCATCCATCACCACACCACTGTCATCCGCCCGGTCGCTGAAGGAACCTTCGGCAGAGGCGTCATAGTCCACCGGATCAAAGAGATTATCAGGCCGACCACCCGGCTCTGGCCGGTCCGACTTTTGCATTTCCACACCCTCGCGGGCGAGCTTGCGGTCAATGAATGCTGGCAAAATCATATCGCCGAAGATCAGCTTGAGAACCGATTTACCAACGAAGACCTCGCGCTGTTTCTTTTCAATCGCCTGCATCACCGCATCAGCGGCGACATGTGGCGAAAAGATCGGCGGTGCTGGTTGGGGTTTGTGCGAGAGCCTGTTGCGTGCCCAATCGAACTGCGGCGTGTTGATCGCCGGCAACTGGACAAGCGACAAATGAATGTCACGCCCTTCCCGCAAAACCTCTGATCGGACCGAGCCGACAAAACCATTGATGGCATGTTTTGCTGCGCAATAGGCCGATTGGAACGGCACTGGCCGGTAAGACAAACCGGAACCCACGTGCACAATATCTCCACTCGTCATGACCTCCAGCGCGATCCGCGTGCCATTCACTTGCCCGAGAAACGTCGTGCGGACGATCTTGTCGAACTCATCTGCAGACATCGCCCCGAACGGGGAAAAGGCCGTCGCCATCGCGCAATTAACCCAGACCGTTGGCGTTCCACCATGGGCGATCAGATCATCGACTGCGGTGCGCAGCGCCTGCGCGTCGCCTGCATCGGCTTGTTGCGTGAAAACGTGATCCATTCGCGCAAGTGTCGCAAGCCGCTCTTCGCCACGTGCAACAACGCCCACCTGATACCCGCGCTTTAACAAGGCATCGACAACGGCCCTGCCGACCCCGGCGCTGCCGCCAACGACAATTGCAAACGGCATCTGGGTCATCATCGTCTTCTCCAATCCAAAGTTGGAAGAGGAACACGGTTAAGGCGCGCAAGTTCCCGTACGCGTCCGAATGGAACTTCCGGGCCGCCGCGATGGTTGATGGAGAAACAGAAGGTAACTCATGCTAAAGGCGAGTGTCCCCAAACCTGACCCGTTGAACTGGCCCCGGCCAGCCCAGGCATGCGTGTTTCTCGACTTTGATGGCACTCTCGTCGACATCGCTTTAGCCCCCGATGCCATCGTGATCCCGGACGATCTGCCACAGCTCTTGCACGTCCTGCTGGCGCGCACGCAACGCCATGTCACCCTCATCAGTGGACGCGCGGTGTATGACGTTGCCATGCACCTGCCTGAGTTTAGTGGCGATATATACGGCGGTCACGGCGCGCAATCACGTATTGATGCCAAAATCCATAATCACCATTTGGCCGGATCAACCCGGGTCCGATGGTTTCAAACAGCCGTGCGCGACTATGTCGCCGATCACCCCGGCGCACTGGCGGAGATGAAGGACGCGGGCGTCGTCCTACATTATCGCAACGCGCCAGACCTTGCTGATGACGCTACGGCGTTTGTTCAGGGCCTTGTTGGGGATGATGGGGATATGGTCGCCCACCCCGCGAAAATGGCGATGGAGATCAAACCCGCAGATGTCGACAAGGGCCAGGTTGTGGAACGGCTTCTGAGCACGGATCGGATCCCATTGTTTTTCGGTGATGATACAACCGACGAGGCGGCTTTTGCCGTGGTCAATGACGCGGGAGGGATCAGCGTGAAGGTCGGCGATGGGGATACTATCGCCACAACCCGCGTGGCGCACCCCGGCGCTGTTCGCAAGGTTCTGTGGGACTGGCTTCATGAAAGCTAACAGCCGGCTGATCGTTGTGTCCAATCGCGCACCGTCTGATGGTCCTCCCTCGGGGGGGCTCGTGGTGGCACTTCAAGACTGCCTCAAGGCGCGCGGCGGCCTTTGGGTGGGCACGTCAGGCAAATTCACAGACAACCCGGCGAACCGTTTCACGGATGTCGACGGGGATGGGTATCAGATCAAGACATTCGATTTGTCACCGGGCGAACAGCAGGGATACTACCTCTCTTACGCCAACGGCGTGCTCTGGCCCATGTGCCATCGTCGCGCCGATCTGATCGACATTACTGAGGGTGCTTATGAGGCCTACATCGGTGTGAACCGCCGACTTGCGAAAATGCTGGCGCAGATTTGCACGTCACATGATCAGATTTGGGTTCACGACTATCACTTCATGCCCCTCGCCTCCTGCCTGCGTGCCGAAGGTGTCACAGCCACCCTTGGTTATTTCCATCATATCCCGTTCCCGACACCACAAGACCTGCAGGCCCTGCCCCAAGCGGAAGACTTCTCTGGATGGCTCGCCGATTTTGATCTCGTTGGCTTACAAACGGAAGCCGATGTGGGCACAGCGCTGGAGCTTTTCCGACAACAAGACCGCTCTGAGTTTTTATCGAACGGCAACCTGTTGTACCGCGGCAGAGAGTTCATGCTGCGTAGCTTCCCGATCGGTATCGACACAGAAGGATTCCAAGCCGACGCCTGCGCCCTTGATGGACGAGCGTTAGCAAACATCCCGAAGGATATGCGGCTAATCATCGGTGTGGATCGTCTCGACTACTCCAAAGGTTTGCCCAACCGCCTCCGTGCTTTCGGACGATATTTGAGCCATCGCGCTGATGACGACGCCCGAGCCACTTTTTTGCAGGTTGCCCCACCGACACGAGAGGCTTTGCAGGCGTATCAGGATGTTCGTCGTGAGTGCGAACACATTGCCGGGACAATCAACGGCCAGCATGCAGAACTCGGATGGAACCCAATCAATTATCTCCATCGTGCAATCCCTCGGACGCAATTGGCGGCGCTCTATCGCACGGCGGCAGTTGGGATGGTCACGCCTTTTTGTGACGGCATGAACCTCGTGGCAAAGGAATATGTCGCGGCGCAAGATCCGGACGATCCCGGCGTATTGATCCTGTCGCGGGGGGCTGGTGCCGCCGAAGACCTGGACGCCGCCTTGATCGTCAATCCCTACGATATTAGTGAGATGGCTGACGCTATTGCAATCGCGCTCACAATGCCATTGGATGAACGTATCGCACGAAATGCGCAGCTGCTCCGGCGGGTGAAGGACAGTGATATTCAACGGTGGACGACCAATTTCCTCACCGTTCTCTCGCAAAGCAAAAACCAACCGCTTGTGCCGACACCTACCTTTCAAGCGCGCGCCGCGACCGCCTCTGTTGAGGAATAGAAACAATTTGTGGAACCGCTGC
>JAHDEX010000043.1:0-1803 GCA_020628545.1 Paracoccaceae bacterium
CGCCGTTGGCTTCTAAGCCTCGCTCAGCGCAGATGCAGCCACGTACATTTTGACGGCAGCATTCATTTTCGCGGTCAAGGCATTCAGGTCGTTGAGGAGCGCTGCACGCTCTTCTTGGTCAAAGCGCGCGCCCGCCATCGCCGCTTGCAGGCGTGGGACCACGTCCTGCCATGCGGCGTCGACCACAGCCAAGCCTTCCACAACTGTTTCATTTGGGGGTGGCGTGATGCCCACTTCGGCCATACCAACCTTGAGGGCATTCAGCGTCGCATCAAAAAGCGCAAAACCTTTTTCAAGCTCGGCGCGCGCCGCGGCCGTGTCGCCGTTTGTATGCAACAGGCAAACGTTCTTGCTCATCTGCTGAGCCAGCATCCGCTGGCGGCCGGCAAAGTCGATGGTGAAGGCTTCTGATGCGATTGTGTGAACGCGGTCGTAGTGTTGTTCCACAACGCGGCCAACCAGCATCTGCGCATCTTTCAGAAGTGGCAGGGATGTAGACGCAAGTTCCTGAACGGCAGGGTCTGTCACGCGGCCAGTCAGCACCGACTGTGCGGCCTCTGCAAACGGATCCCACCGCGCTTCGAGCTGGGCGATGCCCTGTAAGACGCGCTGGCTGCCTTCGCGGCCATAAATTTCAAGATTTGGGTCGCCGTCCGACAAGCCGTTCAGAATGAGGGTGAACTCTGCCACTGCAGCGGCGAGGTTTTCTTGGCTAGAGGCTTGCTCAATGCCCGCAGCGCTATTGCATGCCATGCTGGGAATACGCTGACTGAGCATGCGTAGGCGGCCCGACAGATTGATCCGCTGATTTCCGTCGCCCGCGACGTAGTAGCGCGAGCTGCTGGCGCTTGTTGACGTCTCAGCAAGTGCCGGAACCGCGGTAACCGTGATCAGGCATGCTGACAGCGTCAGAGCGGTTTTGCGAAGATGTGACAATGAGGTGCGACAGTACATGTCTATGCGATCCTGGGTTTTGAGTGATGACAAACCGGATGAAATATTTACGACACCAATTGACCGATTTGGTCTGATCCGCAGCGTTGATGGCGCTTTGTGATATTGTCAGCGGCGCATCTCAGCGGGTATCTGCCCCTCGCACCAAGAGCGGCGGAGTAGGCATGACCATTCCGATTAAGTCGCGGAATCTGTCAGTAATGCGCACGAAAATTGGCACCATTGTGAAATCTGAAGATGTGCGTACGATTTAGGGATCACTTTATAGTTGTGCTGAAATCTTGGGCAAAATGAGTGTATGAGACCGGCAATGTACACGCCAATAGAAAAAGACCCGCAACGATTTGCTGCGGGTCTTTGCTTTGATTGTGAGACAGCAAACGCGAAGCGTTGCTGCCTGATGATCAGTCGCTACCGGGCATCATCATGCGCATCTGGCGGCGTGCGGCCGTTTCAGCGCGATTGATTTCGCGTTGCGCTTCGTTCTCTTCACGACGCTGACGGTTTCTTTCGCGTTCTTCCTCACGGGCTTGTTCGCGTGCTTTGTTACGCTCTTTGCGTTCGATCTCAGCTGGGGTCAGGCCGGTGTTGCCGTCAGAGACAAACTCATCGTCGTCACCACCGCCGGGGTTTCCGATGTGGTCACCTCCGCCGTCCGGGTTGCCGCCACCACCAGGTGTGCCACCGCCGCCACCACCACCGGGAGTGCCGCCGTCGCCACCACCACCGGGGGTGCCGCCGTCGCCATCGCCGCCAGGTGTGCCACCATCGCCACCACCGCCAGGTGTGCCACCGTCGCCACCGCCGCCGGGTGTGCCGCCGTCGCCACCGCCGCCGGGTGTGCCGCCG
>JAHDEX010000043.1:1903-35899 GCA_020628545.1 Paracoccaceae bacterium
ACGGCTGGTGTTTGTGGCTCACAGACGGGAGTCTCACCGCGGCTGTATTTATCCCCATCGTATGCGTTTTGATCGCAAATTGGCGCAGGTGGTTGGCTGCATGCCGTTGTTGCGAGTAGTACTGCCGCTAGTGCTCTTTTCTTCATTTCCGCCTCCATTTTACGAGTGAACAGAATCACTCTTGGATGTCCGTTATTTGTCGCCGGTGTGTACACAATTCTGATGTATTCGAGCGACTGTCCAATGGAATCGCACGTATGCGATACCGGTGATGCGATTTTGCAACGTCTTGTGGTGTGCCGTATGCATTGGGCGTTCTGAGCCCCAGAGGACGCTGGGTTCTGGCGACGACTTTGGCTCTCTCGTTCCGGTCGCGAGAGCCGCTGCTCAGCCACGGTTTGGCCGATCGCGTACGCCCTGCGGGATCGCAGGTCGGATCAGTTTCCGGATCTGAATGATAGTCGTCAGATAGCCATCCAAGCGTCTTTGCCGCATGCTGCGACAAAGGACCCGTCACGCGCCTTCTGGCGCTGACATTTATTGGCTTTTGGCGATAGCCCCCATGTTTTCCCCCACACATACGCCGACTTGCGACGTTACCTTTACCTAGTTACGCGTGACCACCTTTACGCATTTCTCCACCTAGACAACCTTGATCAGGGCCGGATGAGCCGTGCTTCGTATGGCTTCACTTCTGGGCGCGTCAGCGGGCCATATGTATCGACCCGACGCTTTTGTTTACGGAATGCGGCGCGCAATTGCAGCCGAATGTCTTCTGGCAACGGGCGCTCCGCGGAAATTTCTGGATGAAGGCTTTCAACAGGCGTGCTGTTGGCCAGGATCACCTCGTGGCGATCAAACCCAAGATGATAGTAGGACACACCAACCGTGGGTGCGCGCGTAATGTCGCGGTCGTTGACGAGGTGTTGTGCCGCGGTAAGCACTTCTTTCGCGCCCGCAATCTTTGTGCTGCGCCAGCCCTGAAGGACAACGCGGAAATCGGGCGAGACCAGCAAGTCGCCAATGTTTCCGAGGGCTCCGTCTTTGATGCGCACGGGGGCCCGTGCGCCGTCAGCGGCCAAGTCTACCCGATTGATCCATTTGATCGGTTGCGCGCCATGATCTGCCGTAAAGACAAGATCACCGACCTTGAGGCTTTCTATCGGCACGTCTTTGTTGGGCGTGCGGATCAATGTGCCTTTGGCAACGCCACACTGCGCTTCACATTTCGTAAAGTCGTAGGCGTCATTTGTGGTGTCCGCGGCTGGTTCGTGCCGCACAGGGACGGCCACATCGGATGGAGACAGAAATGCGACGCGTTGGGACTGTCGTCGCGCGTTTGCAGCGCCTGTATCAGCTAAGCGGATGAACGGTGTATTCGTTGTAGATGAAACAGACATGGGACACACAAACGTTGGAACAGGTAATTCCAAAAATGTGCCACAACTCTGCCACAACACAAAACGTGTCGTGAAAAATCAGCGAAATTGGCGCGCTTATCCGGGACAGTCGCGCGCCAATGTTCAAATTGTTAACGGATTGGGATCAACCACCCCAAGAGCGGACAGGACCACAGTCCATATGGACGAAGTTCGATCCGGCGTAACGCCCAACACCGCCTGCAGCGCAGGATCGTGCAGCGCGGGCCATTTGTGCGGTTGTCCGGCTTTGCAGGCGCAGATCTGCGGCCTGACCTTTCATGTGCAGCGAATTACGCGCCACACCCGAAGACCGGCTGCGCAGCATCGCGTTGGTTTCCGGCGAGCGGTACCCTGATAGCAGCATGTAAGGCTCGCTGGCGTCCATCAGACGATGCGCCGCTGACATGATGTCGATGTTGCGAATGTCGTAATTGATCGCTTTGCCATTACGCCAATCGCGCATGAAGACGTTGATCTCATGCAGCGCCTCTCCGACGTATTGGCCCTCGATCCAATAAATGGTGTCGATGCTTTCGCCGGTCCGGCCACTATACATCTTCAGACGGCGTATATCGCCACCACCCCGAAGAAAGCCTGCTGCGTTGGAGTATGTCGGAGCTGCTGCGACTGCCGTTGCCGCAAAAGCTGTCAGAAGCCCACGTCGCGTGAAGCCACTACCTGTATTGTCTGTCATATTCTGCGCTGTCCCGTCGCTCGAATTTGGCGGCCATCCAACCGCGTGCACGTCGTCCCCAGGTGCGTCTTTGTTTTTCCACAATTGCGTGCGGCAGCCAAGTCGCTACGGGGAAAAATGCCCAAAATTCACCATGATCGGCGGAATTCGGCCAATCGCGCCGGCTGTTGCATTTGCGGCGCAACTGTCGCGCTTGCGCCACAGCGGGCGATTGTCGGCTGTTTTGACCAAAGGGTGATTAGACACTGGAAAGCGCCTGATGCAGAACCACATATAGTTTGCCAGTGTTGCCAAGCACTTCCATCTAGGGGATTCGATGTTCGACGTTTTGAAAATGGCGTTCTCCAAAGGCCGCGCCACAGTATTGATGACTTCCTTTGTCAGTTTGATGGGGACGGCTGTTTTGCCGACCGTTGCCGAGGCCCAGACAACTGCGTTCCGGCAAGCCGTCGCAGAGGCAGCGGCCCGCGACGAAGACCTTGCTGCATTTTATCGCGCGCGGACATTTGACGGAGTGTGGACCGGTGAAGCTGGGCTAGAGCGGCGCAACGCTTTGGTCAACGCGCTTTCTGACGCGCAGTTCCACGGTCTGCCTGCCGCGCGCTATGATGTCGATGCGCTGATTTACCGGTTGAACGCGGCAACGACTGCAGCAGAGCGTGGCGCGCAGGAAGTCGAACTGACGAAGCTGTATCTGCAATATGCGCGTGAAGTGAACTCTGGCGTTGTCGTGCCAAAGTCCATCGACGCGAGTATTGTGCGTGAGGTGAATGTCCTGCCAACCGAAGTGCTGCTGACAGGTTTGATGGGGCCTAACCCCAACGCTTTCTTGCGGTCGTTGCCGCCGAATACTGTCGAGTACAACCGACTTGTTACAGCAAAAATGCGCCTCGTGCAGGTGCAGGATGCAGGCGGGTGGGGTCCGCAAATCGGTGCGAATGCCCTCGCGGTGGGCGACAGTGGTCCTGACGTTGTCGCACTTCGGGATCGATTGATGGCGATGGGATACATGCGCCGGTCGCTTTCACCCGTTTACGATGCGGCGTTGGCAGAGGGTGTGCGCGCCTTTCAACGAGCGCATGGATTGGCCGAAGATGGCGACGCTGGCCCGGCGACGTTGAAGGAAATCAACGTTCCCGTATCACAACGTATTCAATCTGTCCTCGTCGCGATGGAGCGGGAGCGGTGGTTCAATCAGGATCGCGGTGATCGCCATATCTGGGTCAATCTGACCGATTTCTCGGCCAAGATCATCGACCACGGTGAGATCACGTTCCAGACTCGCTCTGTCATCGGGGCTGTTGATCCCGATCGCGTCACGCCAGAGTTTTCCGACATGATGGAATATATGGTCATTAATCCAAGCTGGTACGTCCCACGCTCAATCGTGACCAAAGAGTATTTGCCGCAATTGCAGCGGAACCCGGCTGCGGCCGGTCATATGGTGATCACGGACAGCCGTGGGCGCACGATCAATCGCGGGGCGGTTGATTTCAACCAGTACACCGCACGGACTTTCCCGTTTGCGATGCGCCAGCCGCCATCACGGAACAACGCTTTGGGACTTGTGAAGTTCATGTTCCCGAACCGCTATAACATCTACCTGCACGATACCCCCGCGAAAAGCCTTTTTGGCCGCGAAGTCCGTGCATTTAGTCACGGGTGTGTTCGTCTTAACGATCCGTTTGACTTTGCTTACGCGTTGCTGGCCGCACAAACCGACGACCCAGAGGGTGAGTTCCAGCGTGTCCTGCGGAGCGGGAACGAGACCTATGTCAATCTCGATGAACATGTGCCGGTCCACCTGATCTACCGTACCGCTTTCACGAATGAAGACGGCCGGGTCGAATTCCGGCGCGACGTCTATGGGCGTGATAGCCGCATCTGGAATGCCCTGTCGCGTGAAGGGGTGGTTGTTCCGAGCTTGCAGGGGTAAACCAGCCCAAACGCCGACGAATGGGGCGCGGGCTATGACGCTGACAGTTCAGGACATTGCAAATGCACTTGGCGCGACGGTGCATGGCGACGGGTCCGTTGTGGTGGATCACTTGTCTGAGCCCGCTGGCGCTCAGCAAACCTCCCTCGCGCTCGCGATGTCACCGCGATTTGCCGATGCTTTGTACGGTGGGGCCGCACGTGCGGCTGTGCTTTGGGACGGCGCGGATTGGGCTGGATATGGCCTCGACGCCGCCATAGTTGTACCGCGTCCGCGTCTTGCCATGGCGAAGCTGACACAGGTGATGGATAAGCCGCACCTCGGGCAAGGTATCCACGCCAGCGCGGTTATTGACCCCTCCGCCCAGCTTGCCTCCGACGTGTCTGTCGGGGCGTTCTGCGTGATTGGGGCAGATGTGCAGATTGGGGCAGGGACGGTTCTTGCTGATCATGTCAGCGTCGGTGACGGCGCGCATATTGGTGACGACGGCCTGATCCATGCGGGTGTGCGGATCGGGCGCAACGTGCAGATCGGTGACCGGGTGGTCCTGCAGCCCAATGTGGTGATCGGGGGCGATGGGTTCAGCTTTGTCACTGAAACGCCGTCCATCGCCGAAACCGGGCGCCGCACGCTTGGCAAAGCGCCGTTTGAACCCATTTTGGATCCGACCCAGCACCGCATCCATTCCCTCGGGGGGGTCATTCTTGGGGACGACGTCGAAGTTGGGGCGAACGCGACAGTCGACGCGGGCACGATCCGTGCAACAAAGGTCGGCGACGGCACAAAGATCGATAACCTGGTGCAGGTCGGTCATAACGTCGTTGTTGGGGATCATTGCCTACTGTGCGCGCAGACGGCGATTGCAGGCTCAACGGTCATCGGGGACCGCTGCATTCTCGGTGGAAAGTCGGGGGTCGCGGACAATCTGACGATTGGCGACGATGTCTTGTTGGGCGGCGCGGCCATCGCGCTTGGCGATATCCCGTCGGGCAGTTTCGTCATGGGATATCCTGCAAAACCCATGCTGACTTACCGCGCCGAACAGCGCGCGATCAGAAACGCCGCGAAGTAACAGCCGCGCGATCTTGTGTGGCGCTGTTCCCATGTTAGATAGCAGGTGGACGGCTGAAGAAGGCATCAAACACGTGTCGATCAAAGACCAGGTCATTGCGATCATTGCGGAACAAGCGCTGATGAGTCCCGATGAGATCAAGTTGGAGGATTCTCCGGCGGACCTAGGGATCGACAGTATGGGTTTGGTCGAAAGCATCTTTGTCATTGAAGAGACATTTGATGTATCTGTGCCGTTCAATGCCAATGAGCCTGACCAAAGCGATTTTGATATCTCAACCGTGCAAGCCATTGTCAAAGCTGTTGAAAACCTTGTGGCGGCGAAAGACTGACCGGTGAAACGGGTTGTCATCACCGGGGCAGGGACGATCAACCCGCTGGGCCGGGATGTCGCTTCGACGCTGGAGGCGATGCGCAACGGAGTCTGTGGGATCGGGCCGCTCGATATTCGTGACGCGGATCGCTTGCAGATCAAGATCGGCGGGCAGGTGCGCGACTATGATGAGGCGGCGCATTTCAACCGGCAGCAGACAGCGCTTTATGACCGTTTCACGCAGTTCACATTGCTGGCTGCGCGTGAGGCAATTGGTCAATCCGGGCTGACGTTCAATGGCGCATTGGCTGACAGGTCTGGCGCGATCCTTGGCACGTCAGGCGGTGGGCTGAACACTCAGGATGAGAACTACCGGGTTGTCTATGAGGAAGGGAAAAACCGGGTCCATCCGTTCATCGTGCCCAAGCTGATGAACAACGCGGCGGTCAGTCAGGTTTCGATGGAATGGAACTTGCGCGGTCCGGCCTTCACGGTGGCGACCGCATGTGCATCGTCGAACCATGCGATGGGACAGGCGTTTCAGATGGTCCGGTCCGGCATGGCGGATGTGATGATTACCGGCGGATCGGAAAGCATGCTCTGCTTTGGCGGCATCAAGGCCTGGGAAGGGCTGCGGGTGATGTCGAAGGACGCGTGCAGGCCGTTTTCAGCAACTCGCAATGGCATGGTGCAAGGCGAAGGCGCGGGCGTTTTTGTCTTCGAAGAGATGGAGCGCGCGAAGGCGCGTGGGGCTGAGATCCTGTGTGAGGTTATCGGTTTTGCGATGTCCTCTGATGCGTCCGACATTGTGATGCCGTCTAAGCAAGGGGCCGCGCGCGCAATTGCCGGGGCCGTGGCTGATGCGGGTATCGCGAAAGAGCAGGTGGGCTACATTAACGCCCATGGCACAGGGACGGCGGCGAATGACAAGACGGAATGTGCTGCCGTCGCGGATGTCTTTGGCCAGCATGCGGACCGACTGATGATCTCGTCCACCAAATCGATGCATGGCCATCTGATTGGTGGGACGGGCGCCGTTGAGTTGCTGTCCTGCATCATGGCGGTGCGCGATGGGATCATTGCTCCGACGATTGGCTACGAGGAGCCGGATCCGGAATGCGCGCTGGATGTGGTGCCAAACGTGGCGCGGGAGGCGAAAGTGGACGTTGCTTTGTCCAATGCCTTTGCATTTGGGGGGCTGAACGCAGTTCTGGCGTTGCGCGCGGCTTAGCGACATCCAAAACACTTGACCTGATGCTGCGACGCAGCAATCCTTTGTGCATTTCAGCAAAGGATGATCGCAATGACACCATTTGATTTTTGGGTGCAGATGTTGAATGCGCCGCTGTCTGGCAACATTGACCAGAATATTTCCCCCAGTTTGATCTCGTTTGACATCAAAGGCGTGCCAGAGATCGAACAGCGGGTTCTGACGGAGGTCGCGAGTTACGGCAAACAGCTTGGGAAAGTTCTTGAGGCTTTGCAGGCCTTGTCCGTCGCGACGCAGACCCAATTGCCCGAGATTGATGCTTTGGTCGCAGATATCGAAGTGATCAAGGATGAAAGCAAAGACGTGCTGCGGGATGATGCGGAACGCGCGCTCGCACGGTTGAAGTCAGCGGACCCGGTCGCTTGGCAAGCATTGCTTTCCGCCGCAGACGCGCCGTCCGCGCGCTAACGCGGACGGTAGTGCTCTTGGCAGTCTATTGTGCGGCTTCGGCCAATTCGGCAAAGCCTGCGGTAAAGCCGCTCAGCGACAGACGCAGCGTGACTTCCTGATCTGGGGCGGCTGCGGGGACCATGCGCAGTGTGGCGGCGTTACCCCGTCTGAACTGGTTCACTTCTTCATCCGTGAAGCCCACGCGCGCCACACAGCCAGCTGTATTGCAGAAGGTGAACGGATACCGCCGTGCACCACCACCGTCCACTGAGATGGTGAGCTGTTGTGTCAGGAGCGTTTCAAGCGGTGCGACGATGGTTGCGCCGGCCGAGGCGCGACCGCTGTCGTTTAATGGAAAGATGCTAAATTCCGCAACGTTGTTACCTTCGCTGTCCTGCAGTAACTGGTAGAGCTGACACGGATCTTCCTGTCCTTCGTTCGCCTTCAGGCAGCGGAACGACCAATCGCCGGATTCCCCGCGGACATATGTCTGGCCGGGTGCCAGATCATCAACAGTTGCAGGTTCTGCCGCATCCAGCGGCGTCCCAAGCGAAAGCCCATCTGCCGGATCAGCTGCAGGTGCGTCTTCCTCGGATTGGGTGGTTTCCGTCTCGGTTGTGGTCTGCGCGATGGCCGGTGCTGCCAACAGAAGCGCCAGCAGGAAAGGTGTTGCCGGTTTGATCATGAATTCGGGTCCATTTGTTTGCTTTTCGGCTCCCTATCACGGCGCGAAAAGACTGTCAGGGGCAAAATCCTGTGAGGTGGCGTGGGTTTGCTGATCACAAAGGCATGAAGCGAAAAAAGAAAGGGTCCTCGTTGCCGAGGACCCTTCGTATTCTTTCTCCCTGCCGGACTTTGCCGACGTTGGCGTAACGCTACGCAAAGGGCGCGAGGACGTCAACACAGTTTTTGTCAGGAATGCGGCAATGCGCTGATCGTCTTATTTGCAACGAAAAAAGCCGTGCCCGAGGGCACGGCAAGTCAGACAGGGAGGTTGTAGTGCGCCGGATCTGGGAGGGGGACCGGTGCGCTACTCAAATAGTCCTAGCGCAAAGGTGTTAAGAATGTATTTTGCCAACGAACGTGAAGAGGGGGCCTTATGTCAGACGGGATCTTTATTGGCGGCGGTGGTGAGAGCTACGCCATCCAACAGCACTTGTTGCTCGACAAAGCGAACCGCCATGGGCTTGTCGCCGGGGCGACGGGGACGGGCAAGACGGTCACCTTGCAGATCATGGCAGAAGGTTTTGCCGATGCAGGTGTGCCAGTGTTCCTGTCGGACGTAAAAGGCGATCTGTCTGGACTGGCGAAATCCGGCAGTCCCGACTTCAAGTTGCATGAGCCGTTCATGAAGCGGGCCGAAACCATCGGGCTTGATCTGCAATACGATACGTTCCCGGTCACTTTCTGGGATCTGTTCGGAGAGCAGGGGCACCCGATCCGCGCAACCGTGGCTGAGATGGGGCCATTGCTTTTGTCGCGATTGATGGAGCTTACCGATGTTCAGGAAGGTGTTTTGAATGTCGCCTTCCGTGTCGCTGATGAAGAAGGTTTGCCGCTGCTTGACCTCAAGGACCTGCAATCGTTGCTGGTTTGGGTCGGGCAAAACGCGAAAGCGCTGTCGCTGCAGTACGGCAATATCTCGACATCATCCGTTGGCGCGATCCAGCGGCAGCTATTGGTGCTGGAAAACCAGGGCGGCACCGCGCTGTTTGGTGAGCCCGCGTTAGAGCTGGCGGATCTGATGCGCACGGATGCAGATGGGCGTGGACAGATCAATATTCTGGCCGCGGACAAACTGATGGGCTCGCCCCGGCTTTATGCGACGTTCTTGCTGTGGCTGCTGTCAGAGTTATTCGAGGAAATGCCCGAGGTCGGCAACCCGGACAAACCGAAGCTGGTGTTCTTTTTCGATGAGGCGCATTTGCTCTTTGAAGATGCGCCGAAGGCCTTGATCGAAAAGGTCGAGCAAGTGGCGCGCCTCATCCGCTCGAAAGGTGTGGGCGTCTATTTCATTACGCAAAACCCCGCAGACGTCCCGGATGATATTCTGTCCCAGCTTGGTAACCGCATTCAGCATGCGTTGCGCGCCTTTACCGCAAAAGACCGCAAGGAACTGAAACTTGCCGCGCAGACCTACCGCGACAATCCGGCCTTTGACACTGCGGAAGCCATTCAGGAGGTCGGTACGGGTGAGGCAGTAACGTCGCTGTTGGACCCGAAAGGTATTCCGGGGATCGTGGAACGCACGCTGATCCGCCCGCCTTCTTCGCAGCTTGGACCGATCACGCTGGACGAGCGCAAGGCGGTGATGTCTGCCTCACCGATGGCCGGGAAGTACGACACGGCAATTGATCGCGAAAGTGCGGCCGAAATCCTGGCCGCGCGGGCGACGGCGGCTGCCGAGGCGGCAGAAAAGGCCGAGGCCGAGGAAGAAAAGGCAGAGCTTGAACTGCGGGAGTTCAAAAAGGCCCGTCGATACGATGCGCCCAAGGCCGGTCGCTCCACGTCACGCCGCCGGACAGTGAAGGACGAAAGCTTCGGCGGGGCCGTGGCGAGCGTGGTGATCAAGGAATTGAAGGGCACAACCGGGCGCCGCATCGTGCGTGGCATTTTGGGTGGTCTGTTTAAGGGGCGGTGATCAATCCCAAAGCAGAGGCGCGGTTAGCAAAGATTGTCAAATCGTGCCGACAAACCGCTCCGGGATCACACGCAGGCGCTGTTCAACGAAGAACGAGCTTTTGTACATGCCTTCTCCGGCATAGGAGTCGTTGAGCCGTTTCTTGTGCGGTGTGAAGTCAAAAGCGTCCTCTCCGCTGATGATCGGAAACGACAGAAACTGATTGGTGACAATGCGATAGTTCAAAGCACTCCAGCTCCAACTGCCAACACCGATGACAACGGGTTTGCCGTCCGGCCCGAGGAAGCGCATTTTTTGTCTGTCGTAGTAGCGGTCGGTGTGAAACTTGCGGTCGAACCACTTAAGGTGAAATAAATAAAGCCCAGGGTCAATGAATTGCTTGGGGTGTGAGCACCCATGGCCGTCAGGGCCCCAGATTATGGGTGCGTTTGTGATGCAGGGCTTGCAAAACCACGCGTTCAAACGGCTGAACTTGCGTTGGCTTAGCAGTGGGCGGGAATGATCGTAATCCGCTTCGAGATCGGGGCGATGGATGATCTCAACGCCGACGGGGGTAACTACGGTATGCTCCTCTGGGATGTTTTCGAGGTAGCTGACAAGATCATCACCGTACTCCGGATCCAGAACGATTAATTCGTCGACATCGTTGTAGATAACCCGGTCATAGCTTTCCGTCAGTGCAGAGCAGTAATCGACAATGTACTGAAACCGCCCGCGCTCCATCGATGGATCGTTCGGATCACGCGGGCATTCCGTGATCACACAGCCCTTGGCCACCTCATGTGCGGTTTTGTGCGGACCATGGGTGATGACATGCATATTCTCGCGCGAAGTATGTTTGTCATAGTAGCGCAGCCAAAAGTCGAGAAAGACCTCGTCATTGTAGACCATTGTGACAAAGGCAACGGACATGACTTAGCTTTCCGGCACAAACAGGTGATAGGTACGCCCGATCCCTGTAACCGCGTAGTTGAACGGCTCCAACAGTTTCACGATCTCAGCCTCGTCCCGCGAGTTGCGGTCCACCATGAGACACGGTTTATCGCGTTCAATCGTTTTCAGCGCTCCCCGCAGCGCATCGATTTTGTCGTTCTCATAATCGAGAATGATCATCCCGACGATTCCGCATTCACATGAGTCAATCGCTACGCTGTGCAGCGTTCCTCCTTCGCGACGGATATACTGCGTTTGGCTCAATCGTCCGGGTGGCTGGGCCGCGATTGTCATTTCGGCTTTGTCTTCGCCGATGATGTCCGCGCGGAAGTGAATAGGGCAATCTTTGGTCGTGTTTGCTGCGACCGCAGCTTCGAGTGCGGAACGAATGATCGCTTGGGGCTCAAACAGATGCAAGGCAGAGGGTTTCAAGAACTCCCGTAGCATGAACGACAAACTGCCCGTAAAAGCGCCCGCATCAACAATGCTTCGCCCTTCGAGGGTTTGAAGCAGATCGACCAATTGCGTGATCATACCCGGATCATGCGGCATCCGCAGTTCAAGCAATCGCCGTTGATAGCCATCGATGTCGGCCATCGGGACGGCAACGCTGACGGCGTGGTCCTGAAAGTAGATCTTGGTGGTGCCGTCTGGTTTGACGTAGTGCAGGCGATTTGCCAGTCGCATTTCCTGCATGAGCGCTTTGGCTTCGCCGAGGACTTTATCCAGCGCATTGTTGAGGTGCGCAATACGGTCGAAGTCGGGTTCCGGAGTGTCGGTCATGTCGGTCCTGCTCGCGTGTTCTTATTATGGGTATGATTATTCAACCCGGCAGAATCAAACAACGGACTTCAAGGCCAACGTTCGTGTTTTCAGCGTCTAGTGCGCTGCGGACACGATTTACAAAGGTCGTACCTTGATCTCCGCGATCCGGTTTTCTTCCTTGCTGACGACTTCGAAGCGGAAGCCGTGGAAGCTGAAGACCTGGCCCTCGATTGGGATCATCTGGGCCTCGTGGATGACAAGCCCGGCCACGGTGACAGCTTCCTCATCCGGCAGGTTCCAATCATGGGCCCGGTTGAGGTCGCGGATCGTCATAGCGCCGTCGATCAGATAGGTGCCATCCGGGCACATCTCGATTTCATTGACGTCGTCTTCGTCAAATTCATCGGCGATTTCGCCCACGATTTCTTCGAGGATGTCTTCCAGCGTGATCAAGCCTTGCAGCCCGCCATATTCGTCCACGACGAGTGCGAAATGCGCGTTGCGTTTGAGAAACTGGCGCATCTGATCGTCAAGGGTCGTGGTTTCGGGCACGAAATAGGGGTCCATCGCCACTGACATCACGTCGAAACTTGCAATCGCATCTGCCGTCGCGCCGTCAAAGGCCAGCAGTTTGTGCATCGCGCGCAAAAGGTCTTTGGCGTGGATCACGCCGACGATATTTTCGGGATCATCCTTGAAAACGGGGTGCCGCGTGTACTTTGACTGCAGGATCTGCGCAAGGATGTCTTGCGGCGCCGAAGCCGCATCAACAAGTTCGATATTCGAGCGATGAAGCATGATTTCTTCGACGGTACGCTCGTTCAGATCAAGGGCGCCCAAGATGCGGTCGCGATCCTCTTTCTCGACCACGCCTTCGGTGTGGCCAAGCTGCAATGCGCCTGCAATCTCTTCCCGGACGGCAAGGATATGGCTGTCCGGATCGGTGTCGACGCCAAAAAGTTTCAGGATGCCGCGGACAAGCACCCGCACGACGCTGACAATCGGGGCAAAGAGCCTGACGACGAGCGAGATCGGCAGGGCAACGCGTGACGCAACTTTCTCTGGGTTGGTGATCGCATAGGTTTTCGGCAAGACCTCTGCAAAAATCAGCACCAGCAGGGTCATGATCAAAGTGGCAGCGGCGACACCGTTCTGGCCAAAGAGCTTCGTCAGTACCGACGTCGCAAGGGCTGTCGCAAGAATGTTGACGACATTGTTGCCCAGCAAAACAGAACCGATCATCCGTTCGTTGTCTTCGGTCACATCGAGTGCGCGCTGATGCCCCTTCGATCCACGCTCTGCCTGTGCACGCAGTTTGCCGCGCGATGCAGCGGTTAATGCCGTTTCCGACCCTGAAAAGAAGCCCGACATGGCGAGCAGAACAAAAATAGCAACCGCCGTTGCCCAAAAGGCGGCGTCAAAGGTTGAGGGGTCCATCAGCGTCTTTCATGAGAATATGAGCGCAAAAATAAGTCTGCTGGCTGTCTTGTTCAAGTCACTCTGTCTCGCGGTCTTTTTTCGCAAGAGGGTGATGTTCTTGTACAAGTGCCGTCAGCCTTGCATCGACGACGTGTGTGTAGATTTCGGTCGTTGCGACATCGGCATGACCCAGCATGGTCTGGATCGCGCGAAGGTCAGCGCCGCCTTCCAGCAGATGGGTGGCAAAGGCGTGGCGCAATGTATGCGGCGTGACCTTGTCAGGGCTGACGCCAGCCGTCACGGCAAACTCCTTGATCAGACCAAAGAACCGGTGCCGTGTCAGGTGGCCCGCCTTTGAATGACTGGGAAACAGGAATTTGGAGTTCGGTTTGCCTTTTGCGCGGGCTGCATCCTCCGCGGCGTCGCGGATCTTGAGCCATTCGGACATCGCGACTTTCGCGGGGGGCGACAGGGGAACAAGCCGCTCCTTGCCACCTTTCCCACGGATCAACAGCATCGCAGGTTCGCCGCGTGCCGCGGCGACGGGCAGGGTGACCAATTCGCTGACCCGCATGCCTGTCGCGTAAAGGAGTTGCATGAGGCAGGCATTGCGTGCGCCGTCTTTCGGATGGCCCGCAGCAGCGTCGATCAGCCTATTCACCTCATCAAGCGTTAGCGTCTTTGGAAGCGATTTTTCCTTGCCGGGTCCCTTGATCTGGATCGCGGGATTGTCGTTTCGCCAGCCTTCTTCAAACGCAAAGCGATAAAGCTGTTTGATGGCGGACAGGCGACGGGCCCGGGTTGAGCGGGAGAGCCCCTGTGCGTCGCAGTCGATCAGATAACCTTCGACCTGATCCTGTGTGACGTCGGCAAAATGCAGCCCCTTTGGATCAAGCCATCCGGCAAAATCGCGCAGATCGCTCGCGTAAGCGAGTTGCGTGTTCGTCGCCGCATCAAGTTCTGCGGCTTGCGCCTCAAGAAAGGCTTGGACCCAGTGCATCATGGGTTGTGTGACGGCTGTCATTGGCGACTTTCCAGCAGTAGAACTTGCAGGGCGGCACGCCGTGCAACGTCTTCCAAACCAACGGCACGCAAAAAGCTGAGCGCTTCAGTCAATGCCGTCAGATCACCATCAGTGCCTGCATTGAAAAGCGCGATGGTGCGCAAAAGCGCCTCGCCCAATTGGTCGTTGCGGGCGCGAGACAGCAGTTGTTCTGGCGGCTGCGCGTTGGTGAAGGCTGCAGCGATGGCCTGATAGGTGCGGTCAGTCGACAACGCCGGGCTCGGCACACCCTGCGCCAGCGCGATCAATGCCGGGTCCTGATTTGGGGCGGCGAGCGCCGTTTCCTCATAAGATGTCGACAACAACCCAATTTTGAACGCCAATTGCGCTGCATCGCCGCTCAGCCCATTTGCAATCAGTGTCTCCGCATATTCGGACGCGAAGGCCAATTCGGTGCCCGCGTCTGTTGCGGCGACCCAGGCATCCGGCAAAGTTTCGGCAATTTTGGCCGGGCTTTCGCGTTTGATGGCTTCTTCGAACCGCTGGATGGCTGCCGCGCGATCCCAAATACCGCCTGATGCCGAAGGCGTGCGCGATGTATAAAGCGCAAAGAGCACATTTGGCGCGATTGCCCCGTGACGGGTCAGGCGCTCTGCGGCCTCGAGCTGGCTCTTCCAGCCTACAGTATTGCGCAGATCAGCGTGGGCAAATGCGCGGGGCAGGCTTGAGGTGGACAGTCTTTCGCCAATCGCCTCGTACATGCGGAACCGTAGCGGACTTATCCGCTCCGGCGGACCAAGCGGGGGTTCACCTTCGAAAAGCTCTGGGTCGAGGAACCGCGACAACAGCGCTTCCTCATTCGCCGACAGATCCTGCAACGCGATATGGGTCTTCAGCGAAAGCGCGGCAGCGGTCCAGTCGCCGCTACGCGCCAGACAGAAGATGCGTGCCGCGTAGGTCGGAGCGACGTCGATCCGACGTTGCATGACCTGACAGGCCTGATCTTCCGTTCCCAGCAACAGAGCAACGTCAAACCAGCGCCGAAACAAGTTTGGCGTGTCGATCTGGGCTTGCTCGAGAAGCGCTTGCGCGGGCTCTATGGCGCCAAGATCGAGGAGCTTGTCGATCCGCGCGTAGAACAAGCGTCCATCCGGAGAGGCGCCAAGCGGCGCATCCGCCTCGGCGAGCAGCAATGTCTGCAAGAGCTCGCGCATGGCTGGTGAGCCATCAATGCTTTCGGCGCGCAGGAGCGTGATCAGGACATCCTCATCGCTGCCAGCCCACAAAGTTGACGGGAGTGCAGTTACCGAGGGTGCCAGAAGACCGATCGGATCGGGGGAACGCCCATCAAGCGGTGTTGTGCTGACCCGTGGCGGGATGGCACTGGAAGCCACGGGCGGCTCATCACGCAGTTGCGGTGTCGGCGGGGCGATAGATTGATCGGGGATCCGCACGCTTTGCGACAGCCAATCAATGGCCGATAGCGGCTCACCGGGCTGGCCAAAGGCGGGAAGCGCGCCAAGGCAGAATGCCAATGCCGGCACAAGCTGTTTCATATCAATTCAGGTCCAGTGTCACAGGATCCACAACCTGTTCAAGCGGCGGCGCAAAGTCTTCAGCGAAGAAAAGCGGCCCGACGTAGGCATAGCCTATCAGACCGATCGCCGCGAGGGCGGTCAGAAAAATCAACACCTTGATCGCGCGCCACATGGGATGCCTCAGCTTGCCTCATCATTCTTGCGCAGCGGATGTACCCCCGCTTGCCTGCGCTTTATATATGGTCATTTTGTCATTTTCACGCCATTGCGTCATGTAAATTATTGATCAGCGGCGGATAGCCCATGAGGTGTTGCCGCAAGGTGGGATGGGATGACGTCACAAGAGACTGCGGCAGATAGCTATATTCTGAAACGGTCTGTGGTTCTTGTGGGGATGATGGGCTCCGGCAAGACTGCGATTGGCAAGGCGCTCGCGCAGCGCTTGGATGTGCCCTTTCTTGACAGTGATGCGGCCATCGAAGAAGCAGCCCAAGCGACGATTGCCGAGATTTTTGAGCGTGATGGAGAGCCGTTTTTTCGCCAGCGCGAAGCCGAAGTGATTGCCCGACTGATGAAAGGTCCCCCTTGTGTGTTGTCGACCGGCGGTGGGGCGTTTTTGAACTTGGGCGTGCGAGAAACGATTGATGAACATGGCGTGGCGCTGTGGCTTGATGCGTCGCTGGACACGCTTTGGGATCGGGTGAAACACAAGGACACGCGCCCGTTGCTCCGCACCGCGAACCCGCGGCAGACGCTATCAGAAATCTTTGACGCGCGGCGCCCGGTTTACAGTCTGGCGCGGTTGCGGACAGACATCGCGCCGCATCGCTCAATCGATGAAACGACGGATCAGGTGCTGCGCACGCTCGCAAATGCACCGGACATATTGGACACGCCCGCATGACGACCACAGAGCCTTACACAACCGTTTCCGTTGACCTGCCGGGTCGCGCGTATGAGATCCTGATCGGACCGGGCGTGTTGTCGGAAGCAGGACCACGTATCGCTGAGATGACGCGGCGACCGCATGTCACAATCGTCACGGACGCACATGTCGCCGCGTTGCATTTGGCGACCCTCCAGGAAATCCTTGCAGGCCAAAACCTTACCTCATCCGCGCTGACCTTGCCGCCAGGTGAAGCAACCAAATGCTGGCGCGAGTTGGAGACGACGGTGGAATGGTTGCTATCCGAGAAGGTGGAGCGGGGCGATGTGGTCGTGGCACTTGGCGGCGGCGTAATTGGTGACCTCGTCGGATTTGCGGCAGCAATCATGCGCCGCGGCGTGCGATATGTGCAGGTGCCAACAAGCCTTCTGGCGCAAGTCGATAGCTCTGTCGGAGGGAAGACCGCGATCAATTCGCCTGCGGGCAAGAACCTGATTGGCGCCTTTCACCAGCCGAGCTTGGTGCTGGCGGACACTGATTTTCTCGCGACGCTGACCCAGCGGGATTTTCTCGCTGGTTATGGCGAGGTCGTCAAATACGGGCTTCTTGGCGATGCGGCCTTCTTTGACTGGCTTGAGGCAGATGCAACGGCGATGCGCGACGGTGATGTCGCAGCACGTGTGCGGGCGGTGGCGCGGTCGTGCGAGATGAAGGCTGAGATTGTGATGCGGGATGAGACAGAGCAGGGGGACCGCGCCCTATTGAACCTTGGGCATACGTTCTGCCACGCCTTGGAAGCGGCAACGGGCTATTCTGACCGGCTCTTGCATGGCGAAGGGGTGGCCATCGGATGCGGTCTGGCGTTTGAGTTGTCCGCACGGATGGGGCTTTGCAGCCAGGAGGACCCGAGCCGCGTGCAGGCGCATCTAAAGAAGATGGGGATGAAGTCGACCCTGAACGATATTCCGGGCGAACTGCCACCTGCTGCGACGCTTTTGGAGCTGATGGGGCAAGACAAGAAGGTCATCGACGGCAAGCTGCGGTTTATCCTTGCGCGGGGGATCGGCGAAGCGTTTATCACTGATGACGTGCAGGCCGCGGATGTGATTGCCGTTTTGGAGAACCAGTTGGCGCTGGGATAAATCATAGCGCCAACCCGCGATTTCTTTCAAAGAAATCGGTCCGAACTCTTTGAAAGAGTTCGGTCACCGTTACACATTCTCAGAATGGGATCTCGTCGTCGAGATCGGTGCGGGAACCGCCGCCGGAGGACGATCCGCCGCCACCGCCACCATAGCCGCCGCCTTGTCCGCCACTGTCGTAACCACCGCCGCCGCCACCGTAGCTGCCGCCGCTGTCGTATCCGCCGCCACCGCCGCCACCTGGGCCATCGCGACCGTCGAGCATGGTCAGATTACCGCCGTAGCCTTGCAGCACGACTTCGGTTGAATAGCGATCCTGACCGCTTTGATCCTGCCACTTGCGGGTCTGCAACTGGCCTTCGATGTAAACCTTGGAACCTTTGCGCAGGTACTGCTCTGCCACGCGGACGAGGCCTTCCTGAAAAATCGCGACCGAATGCCATTCGGTCTTTTCACGGCGTTCGCCTGTGTTGCGGTCTTTCCAGGTTTCAGAGGTTGCGATGCGCAGGTTGCAGACTTTGCCGCCGTTCTGGAAAGAACGGACTTCTGGGTCGCGACCCAAGTTGCCGATCAAAATGACCTTATTGACTGATCCTGCCATGTTTCCCCCTGGTGCGAATCTGATGTGGCGTGGTGCGCAACCTACGTTTGCCGGACAGGCATTTCCAGCCCGGAACCGAGGCGCGACGTTAACCATTCTGTGGTCTCAGAACAATCCTAAGAATTGGTTTCATTACGCCAAGTCTGGCAAAATATGAGAAAGCCGCTAAAGTGCTGCCAACGTTGTGGGACAGGGTTATTTGAATGCGTCATTTCGCTTGGGTGCTAGGTGTTTTTGTCATGAGTGCTGGGACAATGGGCCAGGCTGATACTGTGTCGACGCGATCCGCGTCAGGGCTCTTGAATAGCCAGCTGTCCGTTCTGGATGGCCGTGCGGCACAACAATATTCCAATTCTGTGCGTTTGCAGCCGCCGCGCGTCGAAGTTCCTGCCTTGTCTGGTGCGCCGGCCTACAACGGGCGTTACGCGGGGCCGTTTCTGAATCTCGCACGCTCAGCAGCCCGGCAGCATCGCATTCCAGAAGATTTGTTTTTGCGCCTCGTGCAGCAGGAAAGCGGGTGGAATGCAGCGGCACGTTCGCACAAAGGGGCCATGGGTCTGGCACAGCTCATGCCCGCAACTGCGCGTGCCCTTGGCGTGAACCCGAACAATCCGGCGGAGAACCTTGAGGGTGGCGCACGCTATTTGCGGGCGCAGTATGACAAGTTCGGTGACTGGCGTTTGGCGCTGGCCGCCTATAACGCGGGGCCGGGTGCTGTGGAGCGCTATAAAGGTGTCCCGCCCTTCGACGAGACACAGAATTACGTGCGGATCATCCTCGGCCGCTAGCGCAGCCGGGCAGCACCGAATTTGCGAAAGTGCGTGGGCGTCTGACCAGTCTTCGATTGGAAGCTGCGGGTGAAATAGGCTGCAGACCGGAAGCCAAGTTCGTCAGCTATCTTTGACACCGGCGTCCGCGTCTCGCGCAGCATCACGCAGGCTTCATAGGTGATCCGGTCGCGCAGGAGTGCAAGGGCTGACTTGCCACAGGTTTGGTTGCAGCATCTCGTAAGATGCGTCGCAGTCACGCCAAGATCGCCTGCGTAATCCGCCACGCCCTTATCGGTCCGGTAGTCACGTTCGATCAGATCGGTATAAGCTGCGACGAGACGTGCAGAGGACTCGCTCGCGCGATCATTGCGCGCGATGGCCGTCGTGGATGCCATCTGACGTTCGAAAAAGACAGACAGCAGACCAACGTGATAATGCGCCGCACGTGAGTGGCCGTTGGCCGCTGCGGACAGTTCGCGTTCCATCGCCTCAAACATGCGAGCGACTTCAGTCTGGCCGTGAACATCGCGGATCCGCAGATGCACCGGCTCCTCAGGCCATTCTTCTGACATGGCGCGCGGGATAGTAAGCATAGACCCAAACACCGACGGCCCAGCTTCGTATCCGTACATCACATGTGCGGGGATATAGATCAGGTTGTTCGGTCCATAACCGCTGGTCATGCCTGCAACCGTAATCCGGCCCTGACCTTTGGTGATGTAGATCAAGCGCGGTGTCGCATGGCTGCGCATCGCTTCGGTGCGCCACCGTCCTGCGGCCTGATTGAAGGCGATAGATGTCACCGCAAGGCCGCTGTCCTGCAACTGAGACACAAATGGTTTATTGACAAACTGGTCCACAACACGCCCCCCAAAGCGCACCTGGGGACTTTGGCAAGGACGCAGCGTAAAGACAACGCTAATCTGAGGTCCGAAATGTGAAAGCTGTGGATAAGTCTGTGGATGGCATGTGGATGGTTTGCCAGTCCTTCATGCGCTTACGGAACCACGTGCGCTGACGCTTGGCATATTGGGTCGAGGCGACCACTGCAGCGTCGCGTGCTTCGTTCAACGAGAGTTCGCCGCGCAGATGCGCGATCAATTCTGGTGCTCCGATGGCCTTTGACGATTGGTGTTGAGGCTTCCATTCCGGCAAGATTGTCTTGGCTTCTTCCAACGCACCATCAGTGAGCATCAGGTCGAAACGCTGCGCGATGCGCGGCGTCAGCCACTCCCTGGGTGCGTCGAGGACAATGGGTGTGGCGTTTGACAGTGGAAGGAGAGGAGGCGGGGTCTCATCCTGCCAGGCAGAGATCGGCCGCCCGGTGCTGCGTTGCACCTCCCAGGCACGTTGGACGCGGGCGCGGTTATTTAAATCAATTCGCGCTTTGGTTGTTGCGTCGAGGTCGGCGACCAAGTCTGCAAGTGATCGCTCATCAGCGTCGCTGCGGACATTGGCAGGTGTGGGCGGGATTTGGGCGAGGCCTTCGGTAAGCGCAGACAGATACAGGCCGGTGCCACCGACGATGATGGGGCGCCGACCCGTCAAAAGTGGTGTCAGATCGCGGAGCCAGTCACCGACAGTATAGCTCTCGGCCAGGCCGACGTGGCCGTAAAGTTGGTGCGGAGCGCGTGCCAGATCTTCATCCGGCGGTCGCGCCGTAACGATCCGCCATCGGTCGAACACCTGCAGGGCGTCGGCATTCACAATCACCCCGCCTTGCGCTTCGGCGATATGCAAAGCCAACGCCGATTTACCGGATGCAGTCGGACCGGCAATCAAAACAGGCTTTTGGGGGTAAATATCTATCATGGAAGCAATTTTGAGACTCGCGTCAGATGAACGGATCGGCGTTTTGTCTCCGAAATCTCCTTGATGCCTGGTTGAACCTCGCTGGGTTTTCAGACATTTTGCGCGCCAAGGGAAGACCACCACATATCAAAGGGGCAGATCATGGCCGACGCCGCAGAAGTGACCTACAAACGGGTCATGCTGAAAATCTCTGGCGAAGCCTTGATGGGCGACACGACCTTTGGCCTCCACCCCCCGACAGTTCAGCGCGTCGCAGAAGAGGTCAAATCAGTCCACGATCTTGGCGTTGAGATTTGCATGGTGATCGGCGGCGGCAACATCTTCCGGGGCCTGCAAGGCTCTGCACAGGGGATGGAGCGGACGACCGCCGACTATATGGGGATGCTCGCGACGGTCATGAACGCGCTTGCAATGCAGTCAGCGCTGGAACAACTGGGCATTCATACGCGGGTGATTTCCGCCATCACAATGAACGAAGTTGCTGAGCCCTACATTCGGCGCCGCGCCGTGCGGCACCTTGAGAAAGGGCGGGTTTGTATCTTTGCGGCGGGTACAGGGAACCCATACTTTACGACGGACACTGCCGCGACGCTGCGCGCGAACGAGATGGCCTGTCAGGCGATTTTCAAGGGCACGAAAGTCGATGGGGTCTATGACAAGGATCCGGCGAAAAACCCGGATGCAAAGCGCTACGACAAGGTGACTTACGATGAGGTGCTGCAAAAGCACCTCGGCGTGATGGACGCATCCGCGATTGCACTCGCTCGCGACAATCATCTGCCGATTGTTGTCTTCTCTCTGGATGAGCCAGGCGGGTTCCGCGGCATCCTTGCAGGGAACGGAACCTACACCATCGTTCAGGACTGAGCTTTTAGAACGACAAGTCGTCCGTCTGCACGCTGTTCAACATTGCCTCAAACTCCGCAAAGTGCTGGCTGACGATGGCGTGGCTGAAAGCGGGAAGGTCTTGCTGCGGGCCCTCCGATATCAGGACATCAGCGACATCAAGATCGGCAGCCATATCTTCGAGGAAGGCGAAAGTATCGCCACTCGTGACCTCGCTCCACAGTGTAGGCGTGTCGGTCTGAGGTATCGGTGTATCGTCAGGTTCCGGTGAGGCGCTGGTTTTTTCGAGTTCTGCGACGGGGGCGGGCTCTTGCACAGGCTCTGGGGTAGGCTGCTCTGCAATCACTGCAGGTTGCTCTTCCACGACAGGGTCTTCCGCAGGCTCTTCTTCCTGCACAACGACGTTCGCTTGCAAGACCTGCGCAGGGGCGGCAACGACAGGTATCTCTTCGACCGATGCGGGGTCGAGGATGACCTGGCCATTGGTGGCGGCAAAGTTCTGGGTGACAATCACGCTTTCAAATGTGCCGCTGCCATAGTCGTACAACCCGACTTCAATGCCGATGCCGATGTATTCAAGGTTCGGGTTCAGGATATTCGCGCGATGACCCGGGCTGTTCATCAGGCTGGCATGAAGGTCTTCCACATCGTCCATGATACCGGCAGCGCCGCGTCCGCTTTGGATCGCGATGTTTTCGGCGGACATCCAGTTACCCGAAAAGTCGAAGTCTGCGTCGACCATACGTTCATGTGCGGATGACCCGCCAACACCTGTGTGTGAGAAGGTGTCGGTGTCGAGCATCCATTGCGAATGCGCCTCAGCGGAGGCGTTCAGATTCTGTTCAAGCTGTAGGATTGGTACGCCGGCAGCGACGCGTTCCGCATTGATCAATTCGAGCATGCGGCGCTCGTATTCATTGGCCCGTATCATTTTGTCCCCTGGTGGCCCGCGTGAGAGTGGTCACGACAGGCAGCTTTACGCCCCCGAGGACAAGGAAGCCGAATGTGCCAAAAGGTTAAAGTGTCGTTACTGAAAAAAGTGAATGCAGGCGTATGTTTGCCGAAAAACCGCTCAACTCCGGCGTGTCCGTGCAGCAAAGATGTCAAATCGCGGACAAATGGCTTGGAAATTGCAGATTATCGCCAGATTTGATGCCGAATCCCAAGGTACAGGTGCCGCAGTCCATCAGTAAGAGCGGATGAGCGGCGCGCGATGCTATACAGTCCTGCGATTTTGGCATATGAGCAGAAAAACACATCGTGGGTGTGCGCCCGCGCAGAAGAGCAGAAGTAAAGATGGCCGAAGACTTTGAACTTGATACCGATGATCTTGCCCGCCGCATGGATGGGGCTGTCGCAAACCTGCGGACCGAGCTCGCGTCTTTGAGGACTGGTCGCGCCTCCGGGTCGATGCTTGAGCCGGTCATGGTTGATGCCTACGGATCAATGACCCCGATCAATCAGGTTGGCACGGTCAACGTGCCAGAACCACGGATGGTCACGATCAACGTTTGGGACAAAGGCCTTGTCGGCAAAGTTGAAAAGGCGATCCGTGAAAGCGGGCTTGGGATCAACCCACAGCTGAACGGTACGATTATTATGCTGCCGATCCCGGAATTGAATGAAGAGCGTCGTCGCGATTTGACAAAAGTTGCCGGCGGCTACGCCGAAAGCGCACGCGTCTCTATCCGCAATCTGCGCCGCGACGGGATGGATCAGATCAAGAAAGCCAAGGCAGATGGGATGTCAGAAGATGACCAGAAGCTTTGGGAAGGTGAGGTTCAGGACCTGACCGACAAATACATCAAGATCATTGATGAGACGCTTGAGACCAAACAATCTGAGATCATGCAGGTCTAAAGCGAAGAAGCGTTATTCGTGCGTCGTCGGATGCACTTTACCAAGGAGGCCATTGTATGGCCAAAGATGCAGTGAATAATCCAACTGGCCCCGGCCATGTTGCCATTATCATGGACGGAAACGGGCGATGGGCGCAGCAACGCGGGCGGCCCCGGCTGTTTGGGCATCACGCGGGCGCAAAGCGTGTCCGTGAAATTGTGAATGCCTGTCCCGATCTTGGCGTCACGCATCTGACAATCTTCGCGTTCTCTACTGAGAACTGGAAGCGCACGCAGACTGAAGTTGCGGGTCTGATGCGGCTTTTCCGGCGCTACATCGAACGCGAAGCGCGCGATTTGCTGGCAGAAGGTGTGCGGGTCCGTTTCATCGGTGACCGGGTCAAGCTTGATGACAAGCTTGTGTCGATGATGGACAATCTGGAGCTTTTGACCTCCCACAATGACCGCGTTCACCTGACAATTGCCCTGAACTACGGCGGACGGGATGAAGTCACCCGCGCCGCGAAGAAGATGGCCTTTGAGATCGAGAAAGGCCGCCTGACACACAAGGATGTGGACGCAGAAACACTTGCCCGCTTCCTTGATACGCAATTTCTGCCTGACCCGGATCTGGTCATTCGCACTAGCGGTGAAGCGCGGATCTCGAACTTCTTGCTTTGGCAATCCGCCTACGCGGAATATGAATTTATCGACACGCTTTGGCCGGACTTTACAGCGGAAGAGTTTGGCGTTGTTGTTGGCAACTACGGTGGCCGCGAACGGCGTTTCGGGGCTGTGCTGACTGAGTAATGGCGGATACGCCACCAAGTTCCCCCAACAACTGGGATGATCTGACGGTTCGTCTGATGTCAGGCGCGGCGATGATGGTCGTCGGCGCTATTGGTGTCATTCTCGGCGGTGTCTGGTTCCAGATGATGGTGGTTTTCGTGACTGCCGTGATGGTTTGGGAATTGTGGATGATGATCCGCCCCGAATCCGCGACCTCCGGCATGTTGCTTGCCGCAGGCGGCGCGTCGGTGATGTCCGGACTGCTGCTTGATCAGACGTGGGTCGGGTTGCTTTTGCTTCTGGTCGTGCCCGCGATTGGCGCGACTTATCTGAAAACGGAACGGATTACATTCTTTATCTTTGCGCTTGGTATTCAGCTTGCAGGCTGGGGCTTGGTCCAATTCCGCGAAGACTATGGTTTTACCTGGATCCTATGGATGATCTTAGTCGTCGTAGCGACTGATATATTTGGATATTTTGCAGGCCGCACCTTTGGCGGTCCAAAGTTCTGGCCCAAGGTCAGCCCGAAGAAAACCTGGAGCGGGACCACAGCAGGATGGCTTGCGGCAGGCGTGGTTGGGGCGATTTTCGCGGTTTGGACTAATGCAGGATGGGTGATCGTGCCGATCTCGATGATCCTTAGTTTTGCAAGCCAGATGGGCGATATCGCCGAAAGCGCATTGAAGCGACGCATGGGGGTGAAAGACAGCTCTGCCCTGATCCCCGGACATGGCGGGTTGTTTGATAGGTTTGACGCGCTGCTTGGCGCCGCGCTGTTCATGCTGCTTGTCGCTTATATTTTTGATGTGCCGGGTGTGGCGTTTTAAGGGTGCGGGGTGCGCGCATTTATGATTTGGCCAAAGTATCATGATAGGCCAGACCATTATGCCGACGCGCGACGGGCTGAAAAATGTCAAATTGCCCCTACATAGGGGTGAACGGACCGACCCCGACAGATCGCCTTACGCGCGATCTGGGACAAAGACCTGAGGTAAACCGTGGATCTGATGTCAATTCTGCCAGCCCTTGGCGGCACAGCCTGGACGATCATCTTTTTTGTCATCGCGCTCTCTGTGATCGTCGCGATCCACGAGTATGGTCACTACATCATCGGTCGACTCTGTGGCATCCACGCCGAAGTCTTCAGCATCGGTTTTGGTAAAGTGCTGTTTGCGCGCGAAGACAAACACGGCACCAAATGGCAGATCGCGGCCTTGCCATTCGGCGGCTATGTGAAGTTTTTGGGTGACGCGAACGCGGCGAGCGTGGGCGGCACAGATACCGTTGCGGAATTCAGTCCGCGTAACACCATGCTGGGTGCGCCGTTGTGGGCGCGGGCGGCCACAGTTGCGGCGGGGCCGATATTTAACTTCATCTTCGCCATCTTCATTTTTGCGGGCTACATGATGTGGGAAGGTCAGACGACCGACCCGCTCACCTATGGAAGCTCGCCTGAACTGCCTGCAGATTACGTTTCTGAGCTGGAACCGGGCGATCAGATTGTCGCCATTGACGGATTCACGATTGGGGAACCGGACTTCGTGTTGCGGAACACGGATTTGATTGAGGTGAAACCACAGATGGACTGGACCGTTGTGCGCGACGGCGAAGAGATCGTGGTGACTGGCCCATATCCTATTCTATCGCGCGTCTCGAACGTCGTGCCACGCTCTGCCGCTGACGATGCTGGCGTGCGGATCGGGGATTTCGTGACCCACGTCAATGGCGATCGGATCCACGCGATCCGTGACATCATCCGGATCAAGGATGAGACGGACAATGCACCGATGGAGCTGACGATCCTGCGTGATGGGGAATCGTTCAATTCGGTCATGACCCCGCGCCGCTCTGACCGACCGCTGCCGGAAGGCGGATTTGAGGTTCAATATCTGATCGGATTGGGGGGCGAGATCTACTTCTCGCCTGAGGTTCAATCTGTCGGGATATTCGAAGCGTTGTGGTCAGGGACGCAAGAGACTTGGTGGCGTATCACCACATCCTTGTCCGGGATCTGGAACATCATCACTGGCGGTATCTCAAGCTGTAACCTATCCGGGCCGGTAGGCATCGCGCAGACCTCGGGATCTATGGCGCAGCAGGGGGCAGATAGCTTTGTCCTGTTCATCGGAATTCTGTCTGTTGCAGTTGGCCTTCTCAACCTATTGCCGATTCCGGTTCTTGATGGGGGGCATCTGGTTTTCCACGCCTATGAAGCTGTCACACGGCGCAAGCCCTCTGATGGCGCGTTGCGGGTGCTGATGTCCTTTGGTCTTGCGATCATCATGTCTGTGATGGTGTTTGGACTGCTCAATGACCTCGTGCTTTGCCCGTGATTTTTTCGGGCGGACGGCACATCCGTGCTATAATTGAGTCCATCTTTCGCCACATTCCGGCGTTACCCTTTAGAGAGAAAGGGTTTTGTCATGCAAACAATCGTCGAAAGCTATAAAAGCGTTTCGGTTCTCGTGAACCTGAACCTTGATAGGTTCCTGACCACGGCCACCGTGATCGGATCGTTGTACTTCGCGACCTACCTTATCTTGGGCTAGGATCGGACAAGACCACCACAAAAGCCATCGCTAAGATGACAATGGCACCCCTTGGGGTGCTTTGTTGCTTTTGACAACCCCGTGAGAACACGTTACCCGTTTTCCTAATAATATTAAGCAAAGCGGGCATGAGGGATGATCCAACGACTTGAGCGCGCCTTCGGGCAATTCTCCTCGGGCGCCAAGGTGGTTGCCTTGGTCAGTTCAGTGGCATTGATCACCGGTCTTCCAGACACGGCTTTTGCCCAGAGTTTTACATTTAATAACGTGGCAATTAGCGGCAACCAGCGTGTTGCGGATGGCACCATCCTTACCTTTGCCGGGCTGACGCGCGGTGCGACCGTCGATGCAGCCGAAGTGAACGCGGCGAGCCAACGCATCCGCGAATCCGGTCTGTTCCAAAGTGTCGATGTGTCGACCTCTGGCGGGACACTTGTGATCAATGTTGTGGAATACCCAACGATCAATCGGATCAACATCGAAGGAAACAGTCAGATCAGCGATGCAGAGCTGCTGAACGCCGTGCGCTCCGAACCGCGCCGGGTTTACACGCCTGCACAAGCAGAAGCCGACGTTGCCGCGATCACGGATATCTATGCGAGCCGCGGTCGGATCAACGCGGTGGTCACGCCACGGATCATTCCCCAGTCTGAAAACCGTGTCGATTTGGTGTTCGAAGTGGTCGAGGCCGGGCTGACTGAGATTGAACGTATTTCGTTCATCGGCAACCGCAGTTTCTCGGAAGGGCGTTTGCGGCGGGTGCTGGACACAAAACAGGCCGGTATTCTCAGGAACGTCATCCAGCGCGATACGTTCGCGCAGGACCGGATTGGACGGGATCGTCAGCTTCTGACTGATTTTTATCAGTCTCGTGGATACGCTGACTTTCAGGTTCAGAACGTTGATGTGGCACTGACGCGCGAGCGTGATGCATATCTCGTGACCTTCAACATTCAGGAAGGGCAGCGCTTCGTCTTTGGAAACGTCAACGTCAGCAGCAGCATCCCTGAAGCAGACGCAGCCGTTTTCCGGAACGCTGTCACGGCGCGAACCGGCTCTTACTACTCACCTGTGCAGATCGAAAACGACATTGAGCGTCTGGAGATTCTGGCGACGCGTCTTGGGATCAACTTCTTGCAGGTTGAACCGCGCATCACACGCGACGCCCGTGGGCTTGCGCTAAATGTCGAATATGCCTTGGTACGGGGTCGCCGCGTGTTCGTCGAACGCATCGACGTCGAAGGCAACAACGTGACGCTCGACCGGGTTGTGCGTAACCAGTTCCGTGTCGTGGAAGGCGACCCGTTCAATCCACGTGAAATCCGGGCCGCTGCACAGCGCATCCGTGCCTTGGGTTTCTTCCAGAACTCGAATGTGGAAGCGCGTGAAGGGTCTTCCCCCAATCAGGTGGTGATCGACGTTGATGTGCAAGAAGGCCCAACGGGGTCCCTGACCTTTGGCGCCAACTACAACACCGACGTTGGCCTCGGACTGATCGCAAGCTACCGCCAGCAGAACTTCCTGGGTCGCGGGCAAGAGCTTGAGTTCCAGCTGAGCACGGCGGAAACGAACCGCGTGTTGAACTTCGATTTCTCCGAACCGAATTTCCTTGGGCGCGATCTGCGCTTTGGGATTGGTCTGGACTACCGGACCACTGACAACGAAAACGCGAACTTTGACACCGAAACATTTGTGTTGCGGCCGTCGCTGAACTTCCCGGTGAGCGAGAATGGTCGTCTGACGGTGTTCTATGCCTTTAACTATGAGGATCTGACCGACGTCGCAGATGACGTCAGTGTCGTGATCCAGAACGAGGCGGATGCTGGGGATATTACGACGAATTCGCTGGGATATTCTTACTCATACGATACACGCCGTGGTGGCGTTGATCCGGTGACAAGCTTTGTCTTCCGGTTCGGTCAGGAATTTGGCTTCGGCGACAGTGACTTCGTGCGCACAACCGCACTAGCTGCGGTCGAGACAAAAGTTCTAGCTGAAGAAATCACGCTGCGTGCGACGATCGAAGGCGGCAACCTGAGCTATGCGAACAACGACAGCCGCGTGACGGATCGTTTCTTCGGTGGGTCCCGTACCATTCGCGGGTTTGAACCCGGTGGCATCGGGCCACGCGACGCGGACACAGGCGACGCGTTGGGGGGTAACACCTTTGCGGTTGCGCGGTTGGAAGCGGAGTTCCCGCTTGGTCTGCCAGAAGAGTACGGCATCTCCGGTGGTGTGTTCCTTGACCACGGTTCCGTCTGGGACGTGGGTGAAACGTTTGGCGCGAATGTCTTGTACGATGACTACACTGCGCGGACCGTCGCAGGTATCGCGGTATTCTGGGAAACACCAATCGGGCCATTGCGCTTCAACTTCACCGAAGCCCTTGATGCGCAGGACGAGGATGAGACACGCTCTTTCGACGTGACGATCTCGACCCAGTTCTGATGTTGCACTTTCTGCGTGTGACTTTGATGGCCGCTTTCGCGGCCATCGGCACCTTTGGGTGGGCCCAAGAGGTACGCGCGCCGCGTGTTGCTCCGTCGCCGATCATGATTGTGGATTTTGAGCGGGTTTTCAGCGAGTCGCTTTACGGTCAACGGATCACTGCTGATCTGAATGCAGAACGGGAGCGGGTTCAGGCGGAGAATGATCGTCTGGCCGAAGAGCTTTTGGCAGAGGAAAGCGCTTTGACAGAAGCGCGCGGTGCTATGGACCCCGAGGCTTTTCGAGAAGCCGCAACGGCCTTCGACGAGTGGGCACAGAGCGTTCGCGCCAGCCGGGAGGCCGAGCAAGACCGACTTGTGACTTTGCGCGACAATGAACGCGCGCGCTTTGTCGAACGGATCCAGCCGTTGATGAGCGAAATGATGATCGAGCGCGGCGCGGTTGTGACAATGGACAGACGTGCGGTGATCGAGGCTTTGGATACGGCAAACGCCACCGAAGAAGCCATTGAGGTGATCAATGCGGTTTTGGGGGACGGCCGTCGCGACCCGGCCGACAGCCCGCCACTGCGACCACAACGGCCAGCAGACAACAACGCTGCTGAGCCCGGCTTGTCCGACGAAGATTGACTTGATACTCAATTCCTTACCATAGATCGCAAAGATCGACGGACGCAGAAAGGACACCTGCATGACCGAGACGCCGACAGAGGCCGACATCCACCTCATCCAATCGATTTTGCCGCACCGCTACCCGTTTCTGCTGGTGGACAAAGTGCACAGCATCGACGGGACGACATCGGCCATCGGCGTCAAGAATGTCACGATGAATGAACCCCACTTTCAGGGCCACTTCCCCGGCACGCCAATCATGCCGGGTGTCACCATTGTTGAGGCGATGGCGCAGACGGCCGCGGTGATGGTGGGGACGTCGATGGGTCTGACAGATGGCAACTTGCTCGTCTACTTTATGGGCATCGACAATTGTAAGTTCCGTCGCAAGGTCATTCCGGGTGATGTTCTTGAAATGAAGCTCGAAACCACGCGCGGTAAACCCGGGGGCAAGGTCTGGAAATTTCGGGGTGTTGCATCTGTTGATGGTGAAATGGCGGCTGAAGCAGACTTCACCGCCATGATGGATATGCAGGGCTGATGGCTGACATCCACCCCAGTGCCGTGATCGACCCTGGTGCGGTCATTGGTGAGGGCTGCAGCATTGGGCCTCTGTGCGTGGTGGGGCCAGAAGTAGTACTCGGTGCGAATGTTACCTTAAAAAGCCATGTGGTCGTCACTGGTGACACGCAGGTGGGTGACGATACGACGGTCTTTCCTTTCGCGGTGATCGGGGAAATTCCTCAGGATCTAAAGTTTGGCGGTGAGAAAACGCAACTCCGCATCGGGGCCCGTAACCGGATCAGAGAGCATGTGACCATGAACACCGGTACGGCAGGTGGCGGTGGTCTGACACAAGTAGGTGACGACAACCTGTTCATGGCCGGTTGCCACATCGCGCATGATGCGAAAGTTGGGAACCGCACCGTCATCGTCAATAACTCTGCCATAGCGGGCCACTGCATCATTGAGGATGACGTAATCATAGGCGGCCTGTGTGGCGTGCATCAATTTGTGCGCGTCGGCAAAGGGGCGATCATCGGCGCATTATCAATGGTGACCGCTGATGTGATTCCGCATGGCTTGGTCATGGGGCAACGCGGTGTGCTGGACGGTTTGAACCTCGTCGGCCTGAAGCGCAAAGGCGTGGCGCGCAGCGATATAACAGCGCTTCGGGCAGCGTTTCAGATGCTCAAGGACGGTGAAGGCACGTTCCATGATCGCGCCGCGCGCCTCAAGGAAGAAAGCGAAAGCGACTTTGTGCGCGAGATGGTGGATTTCATCCTCGGCCCGAGTGATCGCAGCTTTCTGACACCCAAGTAATGCTTGCGTTGATTGCGGGAACTGGGGCGTTGCCGGTCGCAGTGGCTGAGCGACTATCTCAGCCTTATCTTGTGTGTGCCCTCGACGGCTTTGCACCGTCGCTGCCAGTCGACATCAACTTCCGGCTTGAACATCTTGGCAGTTTCCTTGCTGAGTTGAAGGACCGCGGTATCCGCCAGGTCTGCATGGCCGGTGCAATCCGGCGACCGCCAATTGACCCTACAGCGATTGACGCGGCAACGGCGCCGTTGGTGCCACAGATCCAGAAGGCCCTGACTTCGGGCGACGATGGAGCCTTGCGGGCGGTGATTGCGATATTTGAGGATGCGGGGCTTGAGATCGTCGCTGCGCATCAGGTGGCCTCCGATCTCTTGCCGCCTGCTGGTGTGCTGACAAAGGCGCAGCCCACGCCTGAGCACCATCAGGACGCGCAAGCCGGCGATATGGCATTGATTGACATGGGCTCTGCCGATAGCGGGCAGGCCTGCGTTCTGCAGGGTGGTAATGTCTTAATACGAGAGGATGCGAATGGCACCGATCACATGCTGCGCCGCTATGCGAAACTCTCTCACACGCCGCCGGTTGAGACTCCCTTTGATACACTCACCGACACGGTTGGCGATGCACTCGGTACGGTTGCTGATTGGCTGAGCGGGCCGGCTGCACCGCAAAAGGCGCTGCCGCTTCTGATGAAAGGGCCGAAGCCGAACCAGGATCTGCGCGCGGATATGCCGGTCATTGGACCGGGTACCGCAGTCGCTGTGATCGATGCTGGGCTGGCGGGGATCGTGATCGAAGCGGGTGGGGTGCTGGTGCTGGAACTGCCCGAAGTCATTGCGGCCCTCGATGCGCACGCCAAGTTTCTGTGGGTCCGGCCCCGAGGGACAGCATGAAGGTCTTCATTATCGCGGGTGAATTGTCGGGGGACAAACTTGGCGGTGCCTTGATGGCCGGGCTTAAACAGCTGAAGCCTGAGGTGCAGTTTGACGGTGTCGGCGGCCCGCTCATGCAAGCAGAGGGCCTAGACAGCCGCTTTGACATGACCGAGCTCAGTGTCATGGGGCTCACTGAGATCCTGCCCAAATACAGGGCCTTGCGCGCGCGGCTGGTGCAAATGGCGGACGCTGTGATCGCAACCAAACCTGATGTCCTGATCACGATTGATAGTCCGGACTTTTGTCTTCGGGTTGCAAAGCGGGTCAAGGCAAAGACCAATATCAAGACGGTTCACTATGTCGCGCCTACTGTTTGGGCGTGGCGCGCGGGGCGTGCTGCGAAGATGGCGCATCATATTGACCACGTTCTCGCGCTATTCCCGTTTGAGCCGCCATATATGGAAGCTGCGGGGATGACCTGCGACTTCGTGGGGCATCCGGTCGTAAATGAGCCGCTGGCTTCTGAAGAGGAAGCGAAAGCGTTTCGGGACAAACATGATGTGAAGGGGCCTTTGATCCTGGCGCTGCCTGGCTCACGTCGGGGGGAAGTCAGCCGCTTAGCCGCCCGTTTTGGAGAGGCGCTGGGTCGGGTCGCGGTGGTGCACCCTGACGCGACCTTTGTTGTGCCCTGCGCGGAACCGGTCATGGCGCTGGTCAGAGAACAGACGCAGCAATGGCCCGTCACACCGCTCCTCATTCCGGGCCATGCGACGGCAAGCAAACGCGCCGCGTTCCGCGCAGCCGACGTCGCGCTGGCCGCGTCCGGAACGGTGTCACTGGAACTTGCTGCAAATGACACCCCGATGGTGATCGCTTACGATATGGCCCCACTTTCGCGGCTCATCATTGGTCGTATGCTCAAGGTCGATACGGTCACCCTGGTCAATTTGGTCTCTGAAAGGCGTGAGGTGCCGGAGTTCATCGGAAAAGACTGTCAACCTGAGGCGATCGCGCAAAGCGTGATTGATGTGTTGAAGAACCCGCACGATCAACGCACAGCAATGGCCACCACGATGCAACGTCTGGGGCAGGGTGCCGAAGACCCCGGATTACGCGCGGCGCGCTCTGTTCTGCGCGCGCTGGAATAAGCGACCGTCGAGGACAATCAGCCCAAGCGCCAGCAGACCAAAACCGATGTAGGCATTCAGTCCGAGATTTTCATCACGTACGATGGCTCCGAGCGTAATCGCGACCGGTGCGATGAGGAGCGTACAAAGCAGCAAATTACCACTGCCTGCCATAGCGAGAACCCGGTAGTATAGCAAATATGCAAAAGCCGTTGCGATGATCGCGTAGTAGCCGATGGCGACCCATGTCCGCAGAGCGAGGTCGGTCTGCAGTGGACCTTCGACATAAATCGCGAGGGGGACGGTCACGAGGGTTGCACCTGTCACCATGCCTGCAGCCGCGACGTAGGGGGACAGCCCGCTCAACTGCTTGCGCGCCCACATGCCGGCAAATGCGTAACTCACGGTCCCCGCAATGATCGCTATTTGACCAAGTGACCGCAGATCGAATGTCGTAAATGCTTCGATGCCGATGGCGGTCGACACTCCGAGGAAACCAAGTGTGACACCAATGGCTCTGCGCGGCGTCAGCCGCTCGTCGGCAAAGAAGATCGCAGCCAGAACCACACCAAAAATGGCCGTCGCCGCGTTCAGGATCGATGTCAGGCCGGTTTCTACGTGCAACTGTCCCCAAGCCATCAGCGAGAACGGTATGACGTTATTCAGCAAGCCCATCACCAAAAGCGCACCCCAGATTTTCGGCGAGGTGGGGAGGGGGATGCGCCGCAAGAGAACGACGCACCAGAGCGCCAGCGCGGCCCACCCGGTGCGGTGGGCGACGGCGGTCAAGGGTCCAATCTCATCAAGTGCGATGCGGATCGACAGAAAGGAAGCGCCCCAGATGAGCGACAGAAGCGCAAGTTCACCCCAGGCCCGCTTCGAAAGTGTCTGCTGCGTGATCATAAGTGCATCTGACGCGTATTGTGGCCGCGCAACAACCCGGTTCTTGCGCAAGAAAAAACCCCGCCGGATGGGCGGGGTTTTC
>JAHDEX010000044.1:0-2463 GCA_020628545.1 Paracoccaceae bacterium
CAAGACATCTACCCCGGCGCGGGCACCTTCAAGTTTGGCGACAACGCGGACCTCAGCGCGCGCCTCATCCAACTGGTCCGCCAGGGCAAGAAAACCGCCACCTGTGATGCGGCCCGGAATTATGAGGACGAGCCAGAGGCGCTACCCATCGTCGGGCGCTGTGACATCGCAACCGAATGGGACGGCACCCCGGCGCTGGTGATCCGCACCAAATCGGTCACCAAAATCCGCTTCTGCGACGTCACCGAAGAGATGGCTCTGAAGGAAGGCGAGAACGACACCCTCGCAGGATGGCGCAAAGACCACAAAGACTATTTCACCCGCAATGGCGGTTTCGATCCAGAAATGGACCTGATTTTCGAGGAATTCGAACTTGTCGAAGACCTCGCCGGGCGCGCGCTTTAACCGCCACATTTCGCCGGAGCGAATCGCGCGTTGTCTGCTCCGGCGGCACAATCGCGGAATAGGCACCGCTATTGTCGCCCTCCGCCACCCAAAGAATGGCCAATATGGGCCAAAAGCGCGACATAAATTGGTCCGCCGCGTGACTCCCCTTAACCTTAAGTCATCGCGAAAGCGAAGTGGGTTGTGGTTGGTAGTAGTGCGAAAGGACGTCGCATATGTCCGTAAAGCGAGTTATGACATTTCTGGGGGTACTGTCGGTTTCGGCAGTTGTCGGTACGCTTTCCACGACCCACGCCACCGACGCCGGATCTTGCAGTGAACGCTACAAGATCCAGCGGGGTGATACATTGCTTGAGATCGCGCATGATCAATTGGGCACAGTCTTTGCCGTGCAGGACATCATCAACGCGAACCGCGCGCATATCGGTCGCAATCCCGACCTGATCTTTGCGGGCGATACGCTGACGATCCCTTGCGAGGTTGCACTTGACCGGCCGCTTGATTGGACGGTGGTGCCGGACGTTGAGACACTGAATGCGCTGATCCATGATGACCGGGTGCAGGTGCTTGATATCCGCAGCCATCGTGATGCGCGCAGCGGGTTCATTCCGGGCTCTGTCCATGTGCCATTTGAAGTCTGGCGGTCAGCGGACGGGTCCGTTGCTTCACTGTCGGATATCGTGGGGCTTTCGGGCTTGCGCTTGGATCAGCCCATCATCATTGCCAACACGAAACCAACCGAAAGTGCGCTGAATCAGTCCGCTGAGGTTTACCGTGTTCTTGAAATGATCGGTGCAGAGCATCTGGCCGTCCTGCGTGACGGGTATCGCGGGTGGGTGACTGCGAATTTGCCGGTCGCCGCCAGCGCAGAGCTGAAAGATCCTTACGATATTCAGGTGAGGTTCGTGCCGGATATGCGTTCGAATACCGTTGATATCTTTCAAGGTGTGGCGCTAGCCCTGTCGGACATCTAGCGCCTAACCGCAATGTGAGATGACACCGCTGATCAGCGCGATAGATATGCGGCATGATCATCCGTTTGCTTGCTTCACTCCTTGCATTCTGCGCGCTGCCGTTGGCCGCGCAGGAGGCCCCCACCAACCCAAATTCCATCTTGCCCGGCAGTCCCTGTCACGGGCAAACGGCCTGTCAGCTTGATGGGCGTGAATACCACATCAAGGAACCTGACGGCTGGGACGGCGTGTCGCCCCTGCCGGTGCTTTTGCACTTCCATGGCTGGGCGCGGACGGGGGCCGTACCGGTTTATCATTCGCGTATCTCTGGCGCGACGCGCAGGCGGGGTGTGCTGCTGGTCGCTCCAACCGGCGAAAGCCGCACATGGCGTTTCCGAAGCGAGAATGGCGCGGATGTGGATTTCGCGAATGCCGTTCTTGATGACGTCGCCAAGCGCTATCCGATTGATCGGGATCGGCTTTACGTCTCTGGCTATTCTTACGGTGGTTTGATGGCCTGGCGCTATGCTTGCGAAAGCGGGCAAGGCGTCAAAGCCGCGATGAGCATCAGCGCGACCCTGCGGTTGCGTGCACCGTGTGAGCAGGCGGCAGACAGCTTCCGCAGCGTTTACGGCCTGCGCGACAACGTCCTGCCCTATCCGTTTGGTCCGGGCGACGATACGACTTATCCGGTGCAGTTCTGGCGTGATCATTACGGGTGCGGCGATCATGAGGCTCCGTTTGACTACACCATCACAGAACGCCGTATCTTTACGCGGTTTGTCTGGGACTGCGGCGCGAACAACGTGATCCTGGATCGGCATCCGGGCGGGCATCTGATCCCGCGGGGTTGGATCGGTTGGCAGTTGGACGAGCTGTTGGGACGCGCGGCAACCTTTCCCTAAAGCGCGAGGATCACCGCACCGTCGCGCGCGCCGGACGCAACCATGTCATGCGCCTCCGCGCAGCGGTCGAGCGGGAGGGTCTTATCGATGCGGATATTGAGCGCGCCGTCCTGCAGTAGCCGGGTCAGGGCGCTGTTCGTGGCCGCCCGCGCCTCGGGCTTCAGCAGATAGATCAAAGCCATTTCCAGCGTGAGCGCTTT
>JAHDEX010000044.1:2563-35763 GCA_020628545.1 Paracoccaceae bacterium
CGCTTTCCAGCGACTGGGCCGCCTCCCAATACAGTGTAACAGGCCGTGACGGCGGGGATGCCAAGGGTGGCACCAACCTGAAAGCCGATCTCGTCTGGTAAGATCACGGCTTGGTTGCTTGGAAGGGCAATATACTCTGCCGCTGTGCCAAATGCGCGTTGCCATTGGCCATTCCAGATCCAGACACGTTCCCCAACGCGAGTCGGTGACACGCCTTCGCCAACGGCCTCAATCACCCCGGCCCCATCGCTGTGAGGGATAATCACGGGAAAGGGCGGTTTCGTAACACCGGGCCTGCCGCCCGCCCGTGCACGGGTGTCTGACGGGTTCACGCCTGAGGTTTCCAGACGCACCAAGACCTCACCCGGCTCAGGGGTTGGCGTTGGCACCTCCGTCAGCGACAGAACCTCGTTTGCGGGGCCGAACTGGCTGTAAGTGATTGCGCGCATCCTGTCTCTCCTCCGGCGGTGTCGGGATAAATCCCGACCTACGGCATAATGCAGGTCGGACGCCATCTTTTCCCGGCCCGTGGATTGCGTTAGGAACCCTCGACACAGCTTTGACCGAAAGACGAGACTTATGAAATTCACGCTCTCCTGGCTGAAATCGCACCTCGAGACGACCGCGTCTGTTGACGAGATCGTGGAGGCGCTGACCGATCTTGGGCTTGAGGTCGAAGGGGTGGAGAACCCCGCTGAAAAGCTGTCTGATTTTACAATCGGCTATGTCGAGAGTGCCGAAAAACATCCGGATGCGGATAAGCTGAAGGTTTGCCAGGTGCAGACAAAGGACGGCCCGACGCAGATTATCTGTGGTGCGCCTAACGCGCGGGCCGGGATTACGGTGGTGATCGCGTCACCCGGCACCTATGTGCCCGGGATCGATACAACCATTGGCGTTGGCAAGATCCGTGGCGTCGAAAGCTATGGCATGATGTGTTCCGAGCGCGAGATGGAGCTGTCGGACGAACACGACGGGATCATCGAGCTGCCATCGGGAGAGGTGGGTCAAAGCTTCACGGATTGGCTCGCCGATAACGATGCGGCCAAGGTTGACCCGGTGATCGAGATTGCGATCACCCCAAATCGCCCGGATGCTTTGGGCGTACGCGGTGTGGCACGTGACCTTGCGGCGCGTGGCCTTGGGGTCATGAAGGATCGCACGGTTCATCCGGTGGCAGCCTCCTTCACCTCCGACCTAACGGTCAGCATCGCTGACGACACGCTGGATGGCTGCCCGCTGTTCACCGGGCGGTTGATCAAGGGTGTGAAGAATGGCCCGTCGCCGCAGTGGTTGCAGGATCTGTTGCGCGCGATTGGCTTGCGCCCGATTTCTTTCCTCGTCGATGTGACGAATTTCTTCACTTACGATCTGAACCGCCCCTTGCACGTTTTTGATGCCGACAAGGTTGCAGGCAACCTGCGCGTGCATCGTGCCGAAGGCGGTGAGACGCTGATGGCGCTCGATGACAAGGAATACACCTTCCAAGAAGGACAGATGGTCATTTCCGACGATAACGGCCCGGAAAGCATTGCGGGGATCATGGGAGGTGCTGAGACGGGCTGCACCGAAGAGACGGTGAATGTCTTTGTCGAAAGCGCGTATTGGGATCCGGTGCAGATCGCTTACGCGGGCCGCGCGCTCAAGATCAACTCCGACGCGCGTTACCGATTTGAACGGGGCGTGGACCCGGCCTTTACGCCGGAAGGGCTGGAACATGCGGTGCGGATGATCGTGGATCACGCAGGGGGTGAGGTGTCAGAGGTGATCGTCACGGGCGCGGTGCCAGATGTGTCCCGCGCCTATCAGCTCGATACTGACCGCGTCGTGTCGCTCGTGGGGATGGAGATCCCGGCGGATGTGCAGCGCAGGACCCTGACTGATCTCGGTTTCACGCTGGATGCCAAAGATATGGCGAGCGTTCCAAGCTGGCGACCGGACGTGCTGGGCGAGGCTGATCTGGTGGAAGAGGTTGCGCGGGTGGCCTCGCTGACGAAACTGGAGGGCAAACCCTTACATCGCGCGCCGGGCGTGGCGCGGCCGGTGCTCACGCCGATGCAAAAGCGGGCCTCCGCCGCGCGGCGGACGACCGCGGCGCTGGGCTACAACGAATGTGTGTCTTACAGCTTTATCGACCAGCAGGCGGCGTCACTTTTTGGTGGTGGTGATGATGCGACGATGCTGGAGAACCCGATCTCCAGCGACATGTCGCATATGCGCCCGAGCCTTTTGCCAAGCCTTTTGCGGGCCGCCGCGCGCAATCAGGCCCGTGGCTTTGCTGATTGTGCCCTGTTTGAGGTGGGGCATGCATTCCATGGCGGCGAGCCCGAAGAGCAGCATTTACAGGTTGCCGGTATCCTTGCTGGCCGGACCGGGCCAAAGGATCTGCGCGGGGAAAGCCGCGCTGTCGATGTCTACGACGCAAAGGCGGATATTGAGGCGGTGCTGGCCAGCATCGGCGCGCCTGCGAAAGTGCAGATCCTGCGCGGTGGCGACGGCTGGTGGCATCCAGGGCGGCATGGGCGGATCTGTCTGGGGCCAAAGAAGGTTCTTGGCGTGTTTGGTGAAATCCACCCGAAGGTCCTGGCCGAGATGGACGTAAAAGGACCCGTTGTCGGCTTCACCGTTTATCCTGAAGAGGTGCCGCTGCCGCGCAAATCCGCAACCGCGCGGGCCGCACTGCAGGCGACGGACTTGCAAGCGGTTGAACGCGACTTTGCCTTCGTCGTGGATGCGGATGTTGAAGCGCTGACGCTGGTGAACGCCGCGGCTGGTGCAGACAAGGCGCTGATCAGCGACGTGCGGGTCTTTGATGAGTTCATTGGCGGATCGCTCGGCGACGGGAAAAAGTCGCTGGCCGTGACCGTGCGGTTGCAACCGACGGATGCCACGTTGAAGGATGCGGATATTGAGGCGGTGGCAGCAAAGATTGTCGAGAAGGTGACGAAAGCAACAGGCGGCGTATTGCGCGGCTGATTTTGGTGGTCGGGCCCCGCCCGCCCAACCCCTTTTTCGGGGCTCCGCCCCGGACCCCGAGGTATTTTTGGCAAGAAGAAAGAAGAGGCGCATATGCAAGTCTATCTGTCAGGCGAAATTCACACCGATTGGCGCGATGAGATTATTGCGGGTGCGGGGGATATGGATATCCACTTTACTTCGCCGGTGACCGATCACGCGGCCTCTGATGATTGCGGCGTCGCGATCATGGGCGCGGAGCCGGACAAATTCTGGCATGATCACAAGGGTGCCAAGCTGAATGCGATCCGTACGCGGCACGCGATTGAAACTGCGGATATCGTCGTGGTGCGCTTTGGCGAGAAATACAAACAGTGGAATGCCGCGTTCGACGCGGGCTATGCGGCTGCCTTGGGCAAATCATTGATCGTGATGCATCAAGCTGAGCATCAACACGCCCTCAAAGAGGTCGATGCTGCGGCACTTGCCGTTGTGGAAACGCCGCAGCAGGTGGTTGAGATTTTGCGTTATGTCACGCAAGGCGATTTGCCCGGTTAAGTTGGGCGCGCCGGGATGTTCTTGGCCTTGTCCACCGCAGGCCGCGCCATGAAACGGTCGAGGTAGGCAGGCACGTTTGTGAGATCATCAAAGCCCACCACGTCGCGGGTTTCATAGAAGTTCAGCGCGTTCAGCCATGGCGCAATCGCCATGTCGGCGATGGAATAGTCGCCTGCGATCCAGTCTTTGCCGTCGAGCGCGCCGTCCAGGACGCCGAGCAGACGAATGGCCTCATCGCGGTAGCGTTCGCGTGGGCGCGGGTCGTCGATGTCCTTGCCCGCGAACTTGTAGAAAAAGCCCATCTGTCCGAACATTGGTCCAAGCCCGCCCATCTGGAACATGAGCCATTGGGTCACGATGGCTTTCTCATTTGCAGTGTTGCCCAGGAACTTGCCCGATTTCTCGGCCAAATACAGCAGGATCGCGCCTGACTCCCACAGACCCAGAGGACCATCGGGGCCGTTGGGGTCAATGATTGCGGGGATCTTGTTGTTTGGGTTGAGCGACAAAAACTCCGGGCTTTTGACGTCAGAGTCGGACAGCGTGACCAAGTGAGGTTCGTAATCAAGGCCCATTTCTTCCAGCGCAATGGAGGCTTTGACACCATTGGGCGTTGGGAAAGCATAAAGCTGAATAACGTCAGGGTTCTTGGCGGGCCATTTTTGGGTAATGGGGAATTGGCTCAGATCAGGCATGTGTCGTCCTTTTTACAATCGGCAACTTCAAACCTATGGGGAAACGTAGCAAAAAAAACCCATAGAAATCATGCATTTTTGCGGTATCAGTGTGCTTGTCCGCACAGATAGGAAGCCAATTGTGCGTGGGAACTGAAAGAGGGGAAAAACAATGATCAATGAATTTAAGGACTTTATTGCCAAAGGCAATGTCATGGACATGGCCGTTGGTATCATCATCGGCGCAGCCTTCACCGCGATTGTGACGTCGTTGGTAGACGATCTGATCAATCCCATCATCGGCCTCTTTATGGGGGGTGTCGATTTTGGTGGGCTTTCCGCGTCTGTTGGTGAAGCGACCTTCACTTACGGTAACTTCATCATGGCGGTCATCAACTTCCTGATTATCGCATGGGTTGTCTTTATCCTGGTCAAAATGGTGAACCGGGCGAAAGATGCCGCGATGGGTGCGGAAGAGGAAAAGCCTGAAGAGCCTGCTGGCCCGACCCAGGAAGAACTGCTGATGGAGATCCGTGACGCTTTGAAAGCACGCGCCTGATCGCAACCACGTTTGACCAAAGGTTGGCCCGCGCCACTGCGCGGGCCTTTCCTATTTTTTGAGGGCGAGTTGGGGTGAGAGAACATCCAGCCCCAGGGCTCTGCCCACCGCAAAGTAGGTGAGATGCCCGGCATGCACGTTCAACCCGTTCAAAAGATGGGGGTCATCCTCGCAGGCCTGCCGCCACCCTTTGTCTGCCAGTGAGAGCATGAACGGCATGGTGGCATTGCCAAGGGCAATGGTGGATGTGCGCGCAACCGCGCCGGGCATGTTCGCGACGCAATAGTGCATGATGCCGTCCACGTCGTAGATCGGGTCTTCATGTGTTGTGGCCCGTGACGTTTCAAAACATCCTCCCTGATCGATGGCCACGTCAACAAGTGCGGCACCCGGTTTCAACTCGGACAGTTGCGCTTTGGAAATCAGCTTGGGGGCAGCGGCCCCGGGGATCAGCACGGCACCGATGATGAGGTCTGCCTCTGCGGCGAGCTCTGCGGTGTTGCCCGCGCTGGCATAGGAGGTTTTGAAAGTGCCACCAAAGACGTCGTCGAGATAACGCAGCCGGGCGAGCGACCTGTCGGAAACGGTGACGTCTGCACCCATGCCACTGGCGATCTTCGCGGCGTGAGTGCCAACGACCCCGCCGCCAATGACAAGAACCTTGGCCGGACCAACACCCGGGACACCGCCCATCAGGACACCGCGACCGCCATTGGCCTTCTGCAGGGTCCAGGCGCCAACCTGCGGGGCGAGGCGGCCCGCGACCTCAGACATCGGTGCCAGAAGTGGCAGGCCACCGCGATCGTCGGTGACGGTTTCGTAGGCGATGCAGGTCGCGCCGGAGGCCAAAAGGTCGTGGGTCTGGTCCGGGTCTGGGGCCAGGTGGAGGTAGGTGAACAGAATCTGACCTTCGCGCAGCATCTTGCGCTCAACCGCCTGCGGTTCCTTGACCTTCACGATCATGTCGGCGGTTGCGAAGATGTCGGCCGGGTCTTCTGCCAAGGTGGCCCCTGCCGCGATGTAGTCAGCGTCCGTGAACCCCGCGCCGTCGCCAGCGCTTGTCTGTACTGTCACGGTGTGTCCGTGGGCAATGGCCTCGCGCGCGGCGTTGGGCGTCAGGCCCACACGAAATTCCTGCGGTTTGATCTCTTTTGGGCATCCGATATGCATTGTTGTCTCCTTCTCCCCACGGTGAGTGTGTCAGGTTCGCCGCGAAATTGTCTGTGGAAGTGCATTGCGTGTGAGCGCAATCATTCGTAGAAAATTGCAGTAAATCGGTCTCTTGCGCAGGAAATTTGTGAAGAATGGACATTGACCACATAGATCGTCGCATATTGGAGGTGCTGCAAAAGGCGGGACGCATGTCAAACGCGGACCTCGCCGATCGCGTTCACCTGTCTGCCTCGGCCTGTCACCGTCGGGTGCAACGGTTGGAAAAGGAAGGCTACATTCGCGATTACGTCGCGTTGCTGGACGCAAGAAAAATGGGGCGGCCAACGACGGTCTTCGTAGAGATCACCTTGTCTGGTCAGGCTGACGAAGTGCTTGATGCGTTTGAAAAGGCGGTGGCGCGCGTGCCGGATGTTCTGGAATGCCATTTGATGGCTGGGACAGCGGATTATCTTTTGAAGGTCGTGGCGGGCGATACGGAAGACTTTGCGCGTATCCATCGCAAGCACTTGGCGACGTTGCCGGGCGTCGCGCAGCTTCAGTCCAGTTTTGCGCTGCGCACGGTGCGGAACACAACGGCAATGCCGGTTTAGGTGGCGCCGCCCCGAAGCGACGGCGCCTTGCAGATCATTAAGCGGCGAGAGGCTTGTCGCCACGTTTCCAAAGCAATGGGTGGAAGACTTCGTCAACCGGCGTCTGTGCCATGTGGTTGATGTAGTTTGACATCGTCTTTTGCGCGAGGCCCAGAACCACGTCGAGCACGGCGCGGTGCCCGTAACCTGCATCGAAGAATGCTTTCATCTGGTCCTCGGTGACGTTCCCGCGCTGACGGACCATCTGGATCGTGAATGTGCGGAGAGCTTCGAGTTTTGTTGTCGGCAGGGGGGTTTCATTGCGCAGCGCCTCTGAAATCTCATCAGAAACCTTCATCATCTTCGCGATCCCGGTGTGGGCGGGGACGCAGTAATGGCACTCGTGTTCAACGTTGATGGCTTGCCACACAACCGTGAGCTCTTCCGCGTCGAATTCAGTCTCGGTGAAAAGCTTGTGCAGCATCTGGTAGCCTTCGTAGGCTTGCGGGCTTTCCGCCAGAACCTTGTGCAATCCGGGCAAGCGGCCAAACGCTTTCTGAGAGTTTTCGAGAAGCGGCTTTGAACCTTCGGGCGCGGTTTCCAGGGTATGGGATGGGAAGTCGGTCATGTCGGTTGCTCCATTCAAGATACGTGACGTTTTTTGACGTTTAGGCTTTCATGAGTGATCACTCAAGAATATAATTGAGTAATCGTTCAAGAAATGGTGAAGAGCTTGCCGCGCAAACCGGAATACGACCGAGACGAGTTGATTGACCGCGCCCGAGATCTGTTTTGGAAGCAGGGCTGGGCTGGTACGTCTTTGAAAGACCTGGAGAATGTATTGAAGCTGAAACCCGGCAGCTTCTACGCGGCGTTTGGGTCCAAGGACGCGTTGTTCGCGCTGGCGATGGATCGGTATGTCGCGGATGGCGCGCGCCGCATCGAACGTTTGGTGATGGAACGTGGCCCGCTGGGCGCGCTGCAGACATTTCCTTTTGAGGTCATCTCGCGCGTGGATGCCCCTGCAAAGGCCTGCATGTTGTCAAAAACCGTGCTTGAAATGAGCGGGCGAAACCATGAGCTGGCGGACGTGGCCAATCGGCACCTTCAGACGATGGAAGCCCATTTCGCCAATGCCTTCACGGACGCTCAAGCGCTTGGCGAAATCGCACCGGACCACGATCCGCAAACGCTGGCGCGGCGATATCAGTCGGACTTGATGGGCTTGCGCATTTCGGCAGAGCGCGACGGGGTCGATGCGCATGCGATTGCGCAAGAGATCGCAAACAGCCTCGGGCGTCTTGCTCCGGTGCAAGGACACTAGCCGGCTACTGCAACGTCCCTTCGTTGATGATCTTGCCGCCAACCATACCGGTCAAGGTCACAGTCGCTCCCGGTTCAATCACCAGATTGCCGTTCACCATCCCTTTGAACGCAACAGTCGCGCCGGACCGCACGGTTGCCGACCCACCGATCATCCGCTCAAACGTCTCGTCCTTGAGGAAGACGTGGTCACCACGGATCATCGGGGGCACGCGCAACTCCAACACTGTTCGGTCAGAGCTTACGTATCCTCAAGGATCAGGTCACTCGCCTTTTCGCCGATCATGATCGCCGGGGCATTTGTATTCCCCGACACAATCTCCGGCATGATCGAGCAATCAGCGACCCGCAGCCCGGTGATCCCGTGAACGCGCAAACGCGCATCAACCACTGATCCCTTGTCAGAGCCCATCTTGCAGGTTCCGGTCGGGTGATAGATCGACGCGGTGTTGTTGCGTGCCCAGTCCAGGGTTTGGTCGTAGTCGTCCATCGGCATGTCTTTGTGCGGGCGAAACTCTTCCGAAATCTTGGACGTCAGCGGCGCATGGCGTGCGATCCGGCGGGCGATATTAACGCCCTCGACGATCGTGTCGCAGTCCGTTTTGGTCGACAGATAGTTCGGAATGATCGCCGGGTAGGCGCGCGGGTCGCCTGACTTGAGGCGAATCTCCCCCTTTGATTCGGGGCGCAACTGGCACACTGACATGGTGAAGGCCGAAAACTTGTCGGCGCCTTTGCCTGGATTCTCAGCAGATAGCGGCTGAACATGGAATTGAATGTCCGGGGTTTCGATATCTTCCCGTGTCTTCATAAAGCCTGTCGCAAGAGAGGCCGCCATGGTCATCGGTCCGGCGCGGAACATCAGATATTTGAGACCGATCTTCGCCTGACCGAAGAGGGACGAGACTTCGTCGTTCAGCGTCGGTTCGTTGCACTTGTAGACGAGCCGCGCCTGCAAGTGATCCTGCATGTTTTTGCCGACCCCTGGCAGGTCTGCCACAACATCAATGCCGTGTTCCCCGAGCTGTGCCGGATCGCCCACACCAGAGAGCATCAACAGCTGCGGGGAGTTGATGGCGCCGCCAGATAGCACGATCTCTTTCGCGGCTTTGACGGTGACGGTATTGCCACCGCGGTCTGTGTATTGAACACCGACGGCGCGGTTGCCTTCAAAGATGACCTTGTCGACCTGCGCGTGGGTGACGATCGAAAGGTTTTCGCGTTTTTTGACGGGATTAAGGTAGGCGACAGCGGCAGAGCAGCGACGTCCATTTTTGGATGTAAGTTGAAAGAAACCAACACCTTCCTGCTTTTCGCCGTTGTAGTCGGGATTGAACGGATACCCAGCCGCCTGAGCGGCCGCGACCCATGCATCAGTGATGGGGCGCTGAATGCGCATGTTCGAAACAGACAGTGGTCCTTGGTCTCCATGAAACTCGTCAGCGCCGCGTTCGTTGCGCTCGGCGCGTTTGAAGAGAGGGAGCACATCATCCCACGACCAGCCCGCGTTGCCCATCTGCGCCCAGCGGTCATAGTCCTGCGGTTGGCCACGGACATACAGAAGACCGTTCAAGGATGACGACCCACCCAAAACCTTGCCGCGCGGCCACTCAATCGAGCGGCCGTTGAGGCCGGGATCAGGCTCTGTCTTGTAGCACCAGTCGACCGACGGATTATGAATAGTCTTGAAATAACCGACCGGAATGTGGATCCATGGGTTTAGGTCCCGGCCACCTGCTTCTAGCAGAATCACTTTGTTCTTTGGGTCGGCACTCAACCTGTTTGCAACGACGCATCCCGCGGAACCCGCGCCCACGACAACAAAATCTGCTTCCATAACAGGCCCTCCCCGGACAATTCTGAAAAAAACTCTATGCAGATCGCAATCCGCATACTAGTCTTTTTTTGAAACTAATAGTCTCAATAATGACGACACTTCAGGGAGGAACCAAAATGAAGGTTGGAAATAAACTGAGCCAGATCTCACGGAGGGATCTGTTCAAGCTCGCGGGCCAGTACGGTCTGAGCAGCACGCTGATGGCGGCCGGTACGTTCGGTGGCGCCATGTCCGTTGCCAATCTGGCAGCAGCGGCTGAATCGACTTACGACAAGCGCTTCGGCAAAGAGCCGAAGTTCACGCTCAAGTTCGGTGCAGCTGGCTTTAACCCAGAAAACTTGCTGATTGAGCGCGCAGGCTGCCTCGAATTCGCACGTGACTTGGAGGAGCGCACGGACGGTGAAATTCGGATCGAATTTATCGGCAACAACCAGATCTGCGGTCAGCTGTCCTGCGTCGAGAAAGCCCAGCAGGGCATTATCGACATCTATGCGGCATCCACACAGAACTCTGCCGGTGGTGCGCCATATCTGAACGTTCTCGATTACGCGTATATGTTCCGTAGCCGCGCAGACCAGTACTACTTCATGTACTCGCCTGAGTCGCAGCGGATCCTGCGTGATCCGTTTGAGAAGCGTCACGGCCTGAAGTTCCTGTTCACACACGCAGAACTGCGCGGCATCCAGTTGGGGCTGTCGTGGGAAGACAAAGAGACGGTCACAAGCATCGACCAGCTGGCCGGTACAAAGAACCGCGTCACGGGTACACAGCTTGGCCGTATCGCCATGAACGCGCTGAACCTGAACCCAGTGCCTGTTGCTTGGGAAGAAACCCTCGACGGTCTGAAGCAGGGCCTGATCGACGGTGCTGAAACATGGGCATCCGCTGTGGCATACGCCAACATGTCGCCTGTTGTGTCCCAGTGTGTCGACTTGCGCTTCTTCTGCGGGACGGAGCACACAGCCATGAACGCATCCACCTTCGATAGCCTTGATGGTGAGCTGCAGGATGCTGTGATGGAATCGTCCTACCTGACACAGGTGCACGTGCAGGCTGCAAACGAAGCTGCACTGGTCAACACTGTTGGCTTCAGCCACCCACACCAGGGTCCGGACACGATCTTCGCGAAGAACAACGTGCGCGTTGCGTCGCTGTCCGACGACGAGATCAAGAAGGCCGAAGAAATGTGCTCGCCAGAGTATCAGCCACAGCTGTGGGAAGAATGGCGCGAGCGGATCAACGGCTGGGCCGATGGTATCGACACCTATCAGGACATCTACAACGAAGTGCGCAACAACCCGCACACGTTGGCAGAAAACGTCGAGCCACGCCGCTGGTGGCGCACTTAATCGGCATACTTGTCGATGTGACAAATGTAACAACAACCTGGGCGGACACGCCCAGGTTTTTTATCCGCTTCAACAAAAACGTGGACGACCTTTTCCCCGGAGGATCATGATAGGGGAAAGGTTGATAGCTTGGGAGGGCGCACCATGGGAGCTATTGGAGGCATGGGAGAGATCATTTCTGCTCTCTTTGCCGGGGACTCGTTCATGTTGCAAAGCGCGATGCGCAACAACGCGGGGCTTTGGCCGCTTGGTTTGATTGTGACGCTCGTAGGTGGCGTCCTTGTCGCCTTTATCTACCGCAAGGTTCCGTTCATTGAACGCAATCTCGAACCTGCGATTATGGTCGTCTCGTACCTGGCGATCGGCTATATCATCTTCGCCGGCGTTGTGCAGCGCTTCTACCTGAGCGGGCAGCCCGCGTGGTCGACGACGCTCCCACCATTTCTTTTCCTGATCATGACTTGGGTCGGCTGCAGCTATAACGTGAAGCTGCGCACCCATTTGGCTTTTGCAGAGTTCCGCAAGGCGTCGCCTCGTGCCGTGCAGCTTGTTTTGTTGCTTCTCGACGCGGTCCTGTGGTTGGGCATCGCATGGATTGTTGTCGTCACAACAACGCAGGAGGTTGTACGCGCCGCCGCAAACTTTGCAATCATGCTTGGCACAGACAACGTGATGCAGTGGTGGTTCCTCGTCTCTGTCCCGATCGCGTTCTTGCTTCTTGCAGGGCGAGTCATCGAAAACGCGCTGACTGACCTGCGAAAGTACCGCGATGGCGACGAGATGATCGAGCAAGCCGTGATCGGAGGTGACACATGACCGACGCAACTATTGTCACCGCGATCTCTGTCGGGGTCACTGTCCTGTTCATGATGGGCGTCCCCGTATTCCTGGTCATCGCCTACTGGGTCATCGGCATGTCATTCCTGTTGGAACTGCCGCTTCTGAACATGGGTGCCGCGCTCCAAGACGTCTTTACCGACGGCTTTGCACTTCTCGCCATGCCGCTCTTCATCCTCACCGGTGACTTGATCAACCGTTCGGGTATCGCGAAACGCTTGTCCGACTTCGCCTATGCCTGCCTCGGCTGGATCCGCGGCGGTCTGGCGATGGCATCGCTCGGCGCCTGTGGTCTCTTCGCGGCGATTTCGGGCTCCAACTCCGCAACAACCGCAACCATCGGTTCGATGCTGCACCCTGAAATGGTCAAAGGCGGCTATGACGAGCGCTTCTCAGCGGCGACAGCGGCTGCGGGCGGTACGGTCGGGATTATCATCCCGCCATCGATCATCTTCATCGTTTACGGATTCTTGATGAACTTGCCGATCTCCGACCTGTTCGTCGCGGGGATCATCCCCGGTGCGCTGATGGTCTTGGGTATGATGCTGGCCTGCTTCATCATCTGCTGGATGAACGGCTGGGGCTACCTGATTGCCCTTTCTCCGCTCCGAGTGTTCAAAACCGGCCTGGGCGCATGGCTTGGCTTCTTTGCCATCGGTCTGGTGCTTTGGGGCATCTACACCGGTAAGTTCTCTCCGACGGAGGCCGCAGGTGTGACAGTCGGCTTTGGTATCATTGCAGGCTTGGTCAGCTGGGTCATTAGCAAGGCGTTCCGGATGCCGTCAGATTTGGACTGGGACCAGCGGTCAACAGCGTCCATGCTGATTGTCGAGGGCTTCACCGTCCCGCAGATTCCCGGGATCGTCATGCGCTCTGCGCAGATCACCGGCATTCTGGCACCGCTGATTGCCGTATCTGTTGTGATGCAACAGATCCTGTCGCTTCTGGGTGCGCAACAGGTCATCGGCGACTTCGTGACGTCGATGGGCGGGTATTATGCCGTGCTCTTCACAGCGATGGGGATCGTCTTCATCTCGGGTATGATCCTGGAGTCACTGCCGGTGACGATCATTCTGGCACCGATCCTGGCACCCATCGCGGCCTCGGTTGGTGTTGATCCAATCCACTTCTCGGTGATCTTCCTTGTGGGGGCCTCCATCGGGTTCATTACGCCACCTTATGGTCTGAACCTCTATGTGGCGTCTGGTGTGACGGGCGTGCCGTATTTCCGCTTGCTGCGGTACACGGTGCCTTACCTGTTTGCGCTGATTTCGGTGTGGTTCATGATCGCATTGATCCCGGGCCTATCACTGGCGCTTATCCCTGAAGTAGGCGGCTAATAGCAGGAACGACGACAGAACAGTGTGTGCGAAACAAAACATACCAACGAACATGCGGCTTCTTCTGCTTTTGGAGGAAGTCGCAAACACCGGGGTGCCAGTGACACCAACGGTTGTGAACAGCAGGCTGGGATTACCCAAGCCCACGGTTCATCGCCTTTTTGGGACACTGGAGGCGGAAGGGTTTCTGCAACGGGACCTTGATGGAAAGTCCTACAGCCCCGGGCGTCGTCTCCGCGAAATGTCCGTCGGCGTGATGTCGAGCTTGCGCATTCGCGCAGCGCGCGTTGCGGTGATGGAAGAACTCGCCAATGAGGTGGGTGAGACCTGCAACGTAGCAACGCCCGATCGCGACTCGATGATTTATCTTGATCGGGTGGAAACGAAGTGGCCGCTGCGGATTCAACTTCCAATCGGGACGTCGGTGCCGCTGCACTGCACAGCTAGCGGAAAGATGTATCTGTCATCGCTCCAACGCAGCCACATGGAACAATATCTGTCTGCAACGAAGCTACAGATGATGACCTCGGCGACGATCACGGATCCTGTAGCGTTGGCAGCGTCCCTCGAAGGGATACGCAGTCAGGGATACTCGGTCGATAATGAAGAGTTCCTGGAAGACATGGTCGCCTGCGCCGTACCAATCCTTGATACTCGTGGGCGATTGGTATCGACGCTTTCCATTCATGCGCCAACGCAGCGCATGTCACTGGAAAAGTTGCGGACATTTGTACCGCTCATGCATGAGAGCGCGGCCAAACTGACACGGTTAATGCTCGACGGGACGCACGCCGCCGCCGCCGAGTGATTTAGCCAAGCAGTCCAGCCAGAACCGTAGTCACGGCTTCCGGTTCTGCCATTGCAGCAAACAGACCACCAAGAAGGGCCACGACCGCAAATACCAAGCCAAAGCTGATCTTGCGCTTTTGCTTTGATTGGCTTTCCGCCGTTCCATCGTCGATGAGATACGCCGGATCAACCTCGCGACCGCCGCCATAGGATTTGATTGGCTTGTCTGACAGCCCTTTGGGCGTGTCGATAGTATAGCCATCGTCCTTCGGATCGCGTTCCTTCGCAGTTTCTTCGTTGAATTCCTTGATCCAATCGGCAAAGACGACGTTCTTGTCTGTCAGCTCATCAATCGGACGCATTTTTGCAGCGTCTGGTGGGATCGTCAGAAGATCGCGGTTCGTGTCAGTGACGAGGCTCGTCAGCGTCTTACCAAGGCTCGAGCTTACTGCCGGGCGGTTATAGGTCTCAGAGGATTTCTGAAGCGGGTCGATCGCTTCCATCCATTCCTGCGCAGACTGGTACCGATCTGAAGCGGCAAGCATCATGGCTTTGTCGATCGATTCCAGAAGACTTTCATCGTAGTCCGGGAAGCGACCTGCGAGCGGCACGTAAGGATCACCGTTCTTGATCGCGACTTCCGCAACGCGCGCCTGGCTGTTCACCGGCGCTTCACCCGCGATAAGATGATAGAAAGTCGCGCCCAAAGCATAAAGATCACTGCTCGGGCTCTGCGCGGAGCCGGCAAAGTAGAATTCCTGAGGTGAGTATCCGTCTTTCACCACCAGAACAGACGACATGATCCGTGTATTCTTGCTCGCTTCTTCGCGTGCAGCGCCGAAGTCGATCAGGACGGGGTCACCCCATTTGTTCAAAAGGATGTTGTCCGGTGAAATGTCGCGATGCAGCAGATCCTCAGAGTGGATCAGGGCAACCGCATCAAGGACCTTCATCAGAATGTCTTTAACTTGATGCGGTGTGAGCGTCCGGTCATCGTCATGGACGATTTCCAGCAGATCGCGACCGTCAATCATATCGAGCGCCATATAGGCGGTGTGGTTATCCTCGAATACGCGGTGCACACCGACGATGGCAGGATGGCGCATCTTGGCGATGGACCGTGCCTCGCGCATGAACATCTCAACGATAGAACGATACTGCCCCTCGTTGCTGGATGACCGCACGCGGACGGTTTTATCTTTGCGGTGGCAGAATGTTTCGGGGAAACACTCTTTGATCACGACAGTCCGGTCCAGTGTGTTGTCCCGGGCCAGATAGGTGATGCCAAACCCACCACGGCTTAACTGGCTGGTGATCGTGAATTGACCATTCAGAAGGGTGGCCCCTTCGTCCAGACCTTCGGCCATTGTAGTTTGGTCTTCATAGGGCTGGGGCATTGCGCTCATTGATACTCGCCTCCGTCGTCGCCAATCCGACAACACGCTCAACAAATTGGTTCGGTTCTCGGTTAAGAGACGCGAAGAATGTGTTGGATTTGAGACGAGATTAGGGAATCGGCTGGCGGACTTCCGGGCCGGAAAGGGGGTATCTGCTAAAAATTTGACACAATTGCGGCGAAACTACGGTTACCGCGCTAACCAAACCCGACGGAACCGCGAAATTGTGCCAGCCTCGACGACAGTTGCATCTTGCGCTTTGCGTCTTTTCAAAGGCTTGCACAATGGAGCAGGTGAAACACGCCAGCGATCAGGATTTTTGTGCTTCCACCGTCAACCGGTCAATAATCTCGCACGGCGCATCCGCGTCTTCTGCTGCTGCGGCGGCTTCCAGCTCTGCTTGCATCTGCGCAACAATTTCCTGGGCCTTGACCGGGTTGGTTGCAAGAAGTGCCTGAACCGCCGCCACCAACGCACCTTGACGCGCTTCAACATCGGCTGCCGTGCAAGCCATAGCCGGCGCTGCCGCCAAAGACATGAACGCTGCTGAAAGCAAAGTTGCTCGTATCATCGTTTTTCCCTTCGTTTGCGCAACGCATGCGGGACGCTGAACGCCATTTCAACCCTCGAAAAGCCGGGTTGGCGAATTCTGGCCCGTCTTGCCGGGTGAGACCTGTCGCATTCAGGCTTGCTGCCTTTCACACGGCGTGGCACCAGTGTCCGAGAATATCGGAATTGACCATGCGCATCGCCTGCCTTCACACTGTCGCGTCTCATCAGTCGACGTTTTCAGAGTTGTTCGCGCGGGAGGCACCAGAGGCGGGCGTGGTTCATGTCGTGCGCGAAGACCTTCTGGCACAGGCACAAGTCGGTGGACTGCACGCCATCACGGAAGAGGTGATGGAAGCGCTTGGCGCCCTCGGGCAGGCTGACGCGATCTTGTGTACCTGCTCAACGCTTGGTCCGCTTGTCGATACGATCCAGAACCGGAAATACATCCGGATTGATCGCCCGGCGATGGAAGCTGCGGTGATACACGGCGCGAAACCCATGTTGGCCCTCTGCCTCGAAAGCACCCGCGCTGCTAGCCTGGATCTGTTGGAAGAAGTTGGGGAGGGCGCCCTGACCCCAACCGTTCACATGTGCGAGGACGCGTGGCCGTTTTTTGTCGAAGGCGACAGCGATGGTTTTGCGGATGCAATTTCCGGATCTATCGCACAGGCGGTGGGTGGGCATGATTGTGTCATCCTCGGGCAGGCGTCGATGGCGGTTGCGGCCACGCAATTGAAGGGCCTCGGGATACCCGTGGTTGCGACACCTGAACGCGCAGTGGCGCGCACGATTGCCGTGGCCACAACGTGAAGCTTGGCATCGCCTTTCTCATCCTCGCTTACGGGCTGTCACAGTTCTATCGCGCGTTTTTGGCGGTTCTGTCCCCGGTCCTTGCCGAAGACATCGGGGCGCAACCGGACGATCTTGCTTTCGCATCGGGTATCTGGTTTCTGACCTTTGCGGCCATGCAAATCATCGTTGGTGCATGCCTTGACCGGTTTGGCCCGAAACTGACCACCGTCCTGATCTTTGGCTTCGGTGCAGCCGGCGGCGCTTTGGTTTTTGCGCAGGCAACAACGACAACGCACATCACACTGGCCATGGCGATGATCGGCATTGGTTGTTCGCCCATTCTGATGGCAGGCTATTACATCTTCGCCAAAACCTATTCTGCAGCGATGTTCGCGACCCTTGCCGGTGTCATGCTCGGGCTCGGCTCGCTTGGCAATCTGGCAAGTGCCGCACCCATGGCCTGGGCCGTCACCACATTCGGCTGGCGTGAGACGATGCTTGGCCTTGCCGCACTGACCGCCTTGATTGCGATCATCCTCTTATTTGTGGTCAAGAACCCTGTCACAGCACCCAGCACCGAACGCGGTTCGGTCCTCGACCTTCTGAAAATGCCCCAACTCTGGCCGCTCTACATCCTCGTCTTCATCAACTATGCCCCCGCTGCCGGGCTGCGCGGGCTTTGGGCGGGGCCGTACTTGCAAGACGTCTACAGCGCCGATGTCGCGACAATCGGCACGATCACGCTGGTGATGGGCGGTGCGATGATCCTGGGCAACTTTGCCTGCGGGCGGTTAGAGCAAGCGTTTCAGACGCGCAAATGGGTCATAGTCGGAGGCACTGGCGCCTCCATGATCGCGCTCTGGCTCATGGTGGTCTGGCCGATGGCGGGCCTTGTGCAATCAACCATCCTGCTGAGCGTGATTGGCTTTGGCGGCTCGTTCTTCCCACTGCTCGTGGCCCACGGCAAATCCTTCATGCCTGCACATCTGACTGGACGGGGTATCACTCTGATCAACCTTTTTGGGATCGGCGGAGTTGGCGTCGCGCAATTCGCGACCGCTCCTTTGCACCGGTATGGGCAAGAGATTGCGACGTCCCCCAGCACCCCCTATGCGTTGATCTTTGCGCTCTTCGGGATCACAACGCTCTGTGGTCTGATCGCTTATCTGCGGGTGCAAGACCGCTTGGACTAGTCACACCAGCGTCATGGCCCTTCCTTTTGCCGCATCTGCGCTGTAAGGGGTGCGTCGGTTGAAACAAGGATAGGACCGATGGGTTATAGAATCGTCGTCGTTGGTGCCACAGGTAACGTGGGCCACGAAATGCTGAACATCCTGGCGGAGCGTGGCTTCCCTGTGGATGAAATCGCAGTGCTTGCAAGCCGCAAGTCACTGGGCACCGAAGTGTCATTCGGCGACAAAACCCTGACCACCCAGGACCTCGATACCTTTGACTTCGCAGGCTGGGACATTTCCCTTTGGGCCGTCGGCTCTGACGCGACGAAAAAGTACGCGCCAAAGGCCGCGAAAGCGGGCTGCGTCGTGATCGATAACTCTTCACTGTATCGCTACGATCCGGAGATCCCGCTGATCGTGCCAGAGGTGAATCCGGACGCGATCCACGACTACAAGAACAAGAACATCATCGCGAACCCCAACTGCTCGACCGCGCAGATGGTGGTTGCGCTGAAGCCGCTGCACGACCGCGCGAAGATTAAACGCGTTGTGGTCAGCACCTACCAGTCCGTGTCGGGTGCCGGCAAAGCGGGCATGGATGAGCTTTGGGATCAGACCAAAGCCATCTACAACCCCACGACTGATGTCGAACCAAAAGCTTTCCAAAAGCAGATCGCCTTCAACGTGATCCCGCACATCGACGTCTTCATGGAAGACGGTTCTACCAAAGAAGAATGGAAAATGGTCGCCGAGACGAAGAAAATCGTCGATCCGTCGATCAAAGTCACCGCCACCTGCGTGCGCGTGCCTGTCTTCGTGGGCCATTCGGAAGCGGTCAACATCGAGTTCGAAGACTTTTTGGACGAGGACGAGGCCCGCGACATCCTGCGCGAGGCCCCGGGCATCATGGTGATCGACAAGCGCGAACCGGGCGGCTACGTCAGCCCGATCGAATGCGTGGGCGATTACGCAACATTCATCAGCCGCATCCGCCAGGACAGCACGATTGAGAATGGTCTGAACCTCTGGTGCGTCTCCGACAACCTGCGCAAGGGTGCGGCTTTGAATGCTGTGCAAATCGCCGAGCTATTGGGCCGCGAAGTCCTCAAAAAGGGCTGAGCTTTCAAAAGACCGTAGGGCGGGGTTCACCCCGCCTTACCCCGGTCACCAAATCCGCAAGGGCCAGCGGCGGACCGTGGGCAGACGAGATCCAGCCACCAGTATGGCACTTTATCCATCCACACATATGGACACCTGTCAAGTCGTCACGCCCGTTGCGTGATCGTCGGCCCGCCGGGACGGTCCGCCGATGGCCCGGCGCCTGCGGCTTGTCCCGGGCCGGTTAGCGCATCCAATGTCCGTAGGGTGCGGATTAACGTGTTTCCCTAACCCAAACGTGAATAGTTGATTGCTCACCCCTTATCCTACACTTCCAACAAACCACGGATGAGAGGGGACGCATGACACCGCCCAAGACACCCAGACGCCTCTATGCGGGGCTCACGCTGAGCATCTGCTTCGTCCTCTGCCTTGCCAAACTCGCAGTGGCAGAAACCCCGCGAGAGGTACCGGAATACGTTATTGCCACTTTCGGTGCGCCTCCGGAAGTGCCTGACGGTGCGCTCCCCGAAGGTGTTGATGCGGCCATCGCCACCATCCTCACCGACAGCTTCCAGCAAACCAGCTGGGACCCCGCGGACCGCGCCGCGTTCGCTACCATCGCCGCCACCAAAGACCCGCGTGTCGTGTGGCTTCTTGTGGATATGATGCGATTCACTTGGGCGATCCGCTTTGATGACGCACTGGTGGAGACGGCGCTGGCAATCCTCGATATCGAGCTCGACACCGTGCAGCGCCGGGCAGAGATCACCGATCACATGATCGCCTGGGACATCCCGGCCTATCCCGGCTACCTCGCCCACAAAAGGGCGATCTACACCAACTACCTCGACGGCACGGATGCGCTCTTCGCCGAAGGCGACATCGCGTGGCAACTGGTGGGCTGGGGCGGCGTTGATATCGACGCGCGGCCCTATGACACCACCGACGACATCTGCCACTGCATCCCGGCCATCGATAACCCAAAGGTCAGCAGTGCCGAGGACGCCGAATGGCTTTCTGACGACGCCATCGTCTTTGGCATCGCGATCAACGGTGCGGCGCGCGCCTATCCCCGCCGCATCATGGAAGTGCGTGAGATGGTCAATGACACGTTGGGCGGGCGTGATCTGGGCATTCCCTATTGCACGCTCTGCGGCGCGGCGCAGGCGTATTTCACGGACGGGATGCCGGCGGGGGTGCAGCGCCCGATCCTGCGCACCTCTGGCCTTCTGATCCGCTCTAACAAAGTGATGTATGATGTGAACACATCGTCAGTCTTCGACACCTTCCTCGGCAAAGCCGTTACCGGGCCGCTTGCGGAACGAGGCATCGTCCTCGACCAAGCCACAGTGATCACCACCACTTGGGGTGATTGGAAAACGGCCTATCCACAGACGACGGTGCTTGTGGAAGAACTTGCGCTTGGCCGGGACTTTGACCTACGCAACACCCGCGACGCCAACGGCCCGATCTTTCCGGTGGGCGATGTCGACCCGCGCTTGCCAGTGCATGAAGATGTCATCGGGGTGACTTTACCTTCTGGTCAACCGGTTGCCTTTCCGCGCGCCGCTGCACTGGCGGCCCTGCGGTCTGGGGCCGATGTGCGCTTTAAGGATGTCAGACTAAAGCTCGATGCCGGTGGCATTCGCGCGGAACATGTGGATGGGGCAGATCTTGGTAGCCATCAGGCGTTCTGGTTCGCGTGGTCGCAGTTTCATCCCGACACGGCGCTCTGGGCAGGGCTGTAGCCTAGAACCGCTCCGCCCGCAGCACTTGCGCGTCAGTCACGCTGACCACGCCGATGTGTGGCTCAACCACGGCGAAGGCGGCTTCCAGAAGCCCGTCCAGACGCTCAGGCCGGATCAGGCAGATGACGTTCACCATGCCCGAGCGACCCAATTGCCCGTCGCGTGTCCATTTGCCAGACCGCCCAGACCCGCCAGTGACGGGCATGATGGTGTAACCTGTCACGCCTGCCTCATCCAAAGCGTTGGTCAACCGGCTTTCAAGCGGCGCTTCGATCACGATCGACACACGCTTCGCGTCATGCATTTCCATGGATCACGCCCCTCCCACGGCGGTGGCCGCGAGGGCCATGTAGATCGGAATACCAAGCGTCAGGTTGAACGGAAAGGTCACACCCAGCGACAGCGTCAAATAGACCGCAGGGTTGGCCTGCGGCAGGGCAACCCGCATCGCAGCCGGGACAGCGATGTAGCTGGCCGAGGCGGATAGCACCATCAACAGGACAATCCCGCCGAGCGATAGCCCGATCAGCAGTCCAAGGCCGAGACCAATCACGCTGCTGATCACCGGCATCAGCACACCAAAGCCCACCATAGGAATACTGACCACACCCTTCGCCTGACGCAGCCCGCGCCCGGCAATCAGGCCCATGTCGAGCAAGAAAAGACACAAGACGCCTTTGAATGGGCTGTCGATAAAGGGTGCGATCTCTTTGAAGCCCGCTTCGCCGGTCAGGCCACCGATAATGAACGCACCCACAAGCAGAACGATGGAGCCATTCAACAGGATTTCACGCAAAAGGCCGGGCGCCATGCCACCCTTTCCACCGCCCCGCGCCACAAGCCAGAGTGCTGACAGGATCGCTGGGGCTTCCATCGCTGCTGCCACGGCGACCATGTATCCCTCTGCCGCAATGCCGCTGCTTTCCAGCACAGATGTTGCCGCCACAAACGTCACGATCGAGATGGAACCATAGTGTGCCGCCACTGCCGCAGCTTCCGTGCGGTCCAGCCCGGTCATCAGGCGCAACAGCGCGAAGGCAAGGAAAGGGAGGCCGAAAGACAAGACAAGGCCCGCCAAAAGCGCGCTAAGCAGCGTTGCATCGACACCGTGGGAGGCAATGGAGACGCCGCCTTTGAACCCAATCGCAAACAGCAGATAGATTGACATGCCTTTGGCCACAGCCTCGGGGATCGTCAGATCAGAGCGGGCGAGGGCAGCCGCGAGGCCCAGTGCGAAACTCAGAATAATCGGCGAAATCAGATTGGCCGCAGCCAAGTCAAGGATGTCGGTCATCGCGCCCCTCGAATTGTTTCGCCTTACTTAACGGGAGAAGCACGACAGGCAAGCGGAATGATGCCCTAACGTCAATCCGCTGACGTCCTTAAACCGCGTGATACCCATGTTCGAGGTCAAACGTTTCAAGTGTGCCTTCGCCGATATCAGTCCAAAGGCCGTGCAGCGTTAGCAGATCAGCCTCAACCGCCTCTTTCACGAACGGAAATGTCATCAGGTTCTCAAGCGAGACAAGCACCGCTTCTTTTTCCAAAGCCGCGACGCGTTCTTCATCCGTACCTTTTGGTAGTCGTTCGTATCCGGGGCGCAGAATATCAATCCACCGCCCGACAAAGCTGGTTTCCAACTCCAGCTCGGGTGCCTCGCCGGAACACATGCTGTAGCAGCCAGCGACTCCGCCGCACTTCGAATGACCCATCACGATCAGATGCGGCACCTTCAGCACCGTCACCGCGTATTCAATCGCCGAGGACGTGCCCGCATGACCGCCTCGTGGATCATAGGGCGGGACAAGGTTGGCGACGTTGCGGTGAATGAAGAACTCTCCACTGTCAGCGCCGAACATCGATTGCGCGTTCACCCGGCTGTCACAGCAGGCAATCACCATCGCACGCGGGTGCTGGCCTTCTTCGGACAGACGTTTGTAGAACGACTTGTTCTCAGCATAGGTGGTGGCCTTCCACCCGTGATAGCGTTTTGCGAGGTCCGGGGGCAGAGGGCGGCGGTACGGCATCGGGTGTCTTCCAGTTAGTCCAGGCCAGATCACGACTTGTTAAGTGCGTCTCGCTGGTTTTGAACTTTTTCAATTGTCGAGGTCAAGGTTCTGGATACTTGGATCACAGTATCTCCGCCATATGACAGATCAGAGCCCAAGTTTTATCCCGAGGATCCCGGTGCAGCAAACCATCGCCGTGTTGCGATGCCATGAGCCGCCCAATGTTGATCCCGCACCGGTCCGCGCCTTCGCTGACACACACACTTCTGCTGAGGTGGAAGATATGATTTGCCGCGCGCTGGAAGACATCGCGTTGCGGCTGGATCGTTTGCAAGCAGCGCGATTGGCGGGTGCCTTTGAGGAATTTGACAGTTCTTCGCGCCGGATTGCTGTGATTGCCGAAGGTCTGGGGCTGTCCGATGTCGCGTCTGCGGCGCGTCACGTGGGCAATGCGGCGGCCAGCCAGTCCGCCGTGGCCGTTGCAGCCACCCTGGCGCGGCTTGAGCGATCCTTCGACGTCGGTATCTCGGCGGTCTGGGATGCGCAGTGGATGTAGACAGGCAAAGGCTTGCGGTCAGGAGGGCGCGCGGTAGTCTGGGCGCAACTTCAAAAAGGACGCCTCATGCCACTCACTTTTGCCGCTGCGGACGCTGACAGCACTCCGATCCACGTCATCGCGTCAGATGCTTTGGATGACATTCCCCAAGCTGCTCGGGCCTGGGCGGATACGAACGGATTCAAAGGTGCTTTAGGCACCACACTGGCAGTGCCCGGCGCTGACGGTCAGGTGGCGATGGCGCTCGTCGGGGCAGGTACACCACAGTTGCGCAGCCGCGGGCGTTTCCAGATTGGTGCCGCAGGTCATGGCCTGCCAGATGGGACATATCATTTTGAAAGCGGCTTAGATGCAGCCGCACTGTCGGAAGCAGCGCTTGGGTGGTTGCTGTCGGGGTACGTCTTCGACCGCTACACCGCACAGAAAGCGGGCGCGGCGCGGCTGAAAGCGCCTGAAGGTATCGACGCTGCGCGCCTGGAGGTGATCGCTGCAGGTGAAGCCCTGACGCGCGACCTGATCAATACCCCAACCGCCGATATGGGGCCGGGCGATCTTGAGGCGGCAATACAAGAGCTTGCAGACCAGCATCAAGCTAAGCTGACCGTCACGCGCGGTGACGATTTGCTGGCGCAGAACTTTCCGATGATCCACACCGTTGGTCGCGCCGTTGGTCCCGATCCGCACCGCGCGCCGCGACTGATCGACATGCGGTGGGGACAGTCTGGTCCGAAGGTGACGCTGGTGGGGAAGGGCGTCTGTTTCGACACCGGTGGTTTGAACATCAAGCCGGGCGCCTCTATGGGGCTGATGAAAAAAGACATGGGCGGTGCGGCGACCGTGATCGGTCTGGCGCATATGATTATGGCCCTGGAGATGGAGGTCCAGCTGCGTGTCCTTGTCCCCGCGGTCGAGAACAGCATCGATGGCAGTGCCTTTCGACCGCAAGATATTCTGACCTCGCGCAAGGGCTTGACGGTTGAAATCAACAACACCGATGCCGAAGGGCGGTTGGTCCTTGCGGATGCTTTGGCGTTGGCTGAGGAAGACACTCCGGATTTGATCGTTTCAATGGCGACGTTGACGGGCGCTGCGCGGGTCGCGGTTGGCCCCGATTTGTCACCCTTCTATACAGATGACGATGATCATGCGTTCGCACTTGCCGCTGCAGCGGCAAAGGTTGCTGATCCCGTGTGGCGGATGCCATTTCATGACCCTTATGAAGCGATGATTGAGCCTGGCATCGCCGACCTTGATAATGCGCCAAAGGGCGGCTTTGCCGGGTCGATCACGGCCGCACTCTTCCTCCGGCGGTTTGTAGAAAACACGCCCTATATGCACTTCGACATCTACGGCTGGCAGCCGTCACCGGCACCGGCGCGCCCCAAGGGTGGCGTTGGTATGGGGGCCCGTGCCTTGCTGGAAGCCCTGCCACAGATGCTGACGAAGTGACCGATCGCCGGGTCACCCCCGCCAACGGACGGGTCGCTGCCGCGCACCTCAAAGGCATCGTGCAGGCCGACGCCTACGTCGCAGGAACCCCTGCACAAATCAGCGAGCCCGTTGTTGACCTATGCGCCGCGCCAGCAGGAAAGCGGGACCGACAGCTGTTGCTTGGCGCCACGGTGATGGTGTTTGAAAGGCGCGAGGGCTGGGCCTTCGTCCAAGCGGATCGCGATGCATACGTGGGCTATGTGGCCGAGACCGCGTTGTCAGAAGTCACGACGCCAAACTACCGTGTGTCCACACCCGCCACCCACGCCTATGAGACCGAGAGTTTCAAATCGCGCGATCAGATCGCCCTCTCGTTCGGCGCGCAGCTCACCGTCGTGGACGAACGACCGAAAATGTTTGAAACCAACGTCGGCTTTGTCCCTAAAAAGCACTTGCGACCACTTGATCGCCCGTTTGAAGACCCGGTCACCGTCGCGCAGCTTTTCTTCGGTACGCCTTATCTATGGGGCGGCAACAGCCGCGCAGGCATTGATTGCTCCGGTCTTATCCAGGCGGGATTCACCGCCTGCGGCCATTTTTGTCCGGGCGACAGCGATTTGCAGATGCGTGACCTGGGTGTCGACTTGGCTGCAAATGAACCCTTGCAGCGGGGCGATCTGATTTTCTGGAAAGGCCACGTCGGCATGATGGTCAACGCGCAGGTCATGATCCATGCGAATGCGCACCACATGGCGACAGCCTATGAAGCCCTCGCCGACGCGATGATCCGCATTAAGGCGCAGGGCAATGGCGAGGTGCTGGCGCGAAAGCGTCTTAAGTAACGCGCGTTCGCTACCAATTTGATTTAAATCGAAATTAACAGCTGTTAACTCAGCGCCTGAGCTGTCGACGGCTGAGTTTGTCAGTCCACCGCCCGGATCAGCTTCCGCTCCAGAACACGCAGCACGGTCTTCAAATCATTCCCGCGTTTCAGGATCTGACCGTCCATCCCGATCACCGCATATTGCCCTTGGCGCAATCGCAGCTTCGGGCGTTTCTCAATCCGGTAAAGCGGGTGCTCAGCCGTGCGCCTAAAGACCGAAAAGACCGCTACCTCTTTCAAAGTGGAGATCCCATAGTCCCGCCATTCGCCCGCAGCCACCATGCGACCGTAGAGCGACAGGATCACCGAAAGCTCGGTCCGGTGAAAATGGATCTGATCAACTTGCGGACGCGGAAAGGGTGTGAGGTCAGTCATAAGAACACGATCACCGTTATTTCCTGACAGATCAAGGCCAATACAATCTCACGTTGTGCGGTGCCTTATTCCGGCCATAAAATGATCTTTCCATTGCCCCGAACGGACCCTCTTAGGGACATCTGGCAGCATCATACCCGTTCTCAGCAAAGTGCTACTCCGGTGCTGCATTCGATAGCCCCCACCCAGTGTGCGGCACCGGAGACTTTGTGACCCCATGAACGACAAGCGGCTCTTTGGATTCCCCAAAGAGCCGCTTCGTCGTTTAGGTGGGTTTAAGTTGGTCTAGAAAACTCCCGGACAGGGTGTCCCCGCCAAGCCGCAGACGGCCTGCCTCCTAGACCGCCTCCGTAGCCTTCGCGACCAAGGTCAAAGTCGCATCAGCCACAGACATGCCCTCCGCCCGATCAAATCGCAGATAGGCAAGCGCCTGATCTCCAGAAACGCGATGCACTGTTCCCGCAGGCTTCCCACCGCTTTCAATCGCGTCGCCGGGCGCAACCGTCCCGTCTACTTGCACAAGCGCCAGACCTTTCTTCAGTTCGGTCTTGTGCTTCATCCGTGCCGCAATTTCCTGCCCGACGTAGCAGCCTTTGCGAAAGTCGATCCCGTTCAAGCGTTCAAAACCGGCCTCAAGAATGTAGGTGTCCGGCGTCAGCTCCACGCCCGTTTGCGGGATCATATGGGCGACGTAGAGTGCCGGCCAATCGGTGTCGTCGCTCACATCTGTCTCGCCATAAAGCCGCCAGCCCAACGCAGGGTGGCGCGGGTCGCTGAACGCACCATCGGGCGCCGGGCCGGTCCCACGCGAGACCACAATCTCGGTTTCTGCAATCTGCACATCGGCCCGCAGCCGATACATACTCAACCGTTGAAACAATGGGGCCGCATGGCTTTCAGCCACATCAATCAGCACGTCCGCGCCGCGTCGCACCACAAAAAAGTCTGCGATGAACTTGCCCTGCGGCGTCAGAAGCGCCGCATAAGTCAGCCCGTCCTCATCCCGGTCCACGTCATTTGTCACCAGCCCTTGCAGGAAGGTCAGGCGATCCGCGCCGGTGAGCGCGAGAACTTTGCGGGCCTCGGTCATGCTGTGTCCTCGGTTTCGGCAAACTGCAGATGATAGAGATCGGCATAGATGCCGCCATCTTCAAGAAGCGTCTCGTGCGACCCCTGTTGCATGACCTTTCCCTGATCCATCACGACAATCGTGTCTGCATTGCGCACGGTCGACAAACGGTGCGCAATCACAAGCGTTGTGCGGCCCACAGACAGGCGTTCCAGCGCGGCCTGCACCACGGCTTCGGACTTGGTATCAAGTGCGCTTGTCGCTTCATCCAGCAACAGGATCGGCGTATCTCGCAAGAGCGCACGGGCAATCGCCACGCGCTGACGCTGCCCCCCCGACAGGCTCGACCCGCGTGGCCCGACAGGACTGTCGAGACCATCCGGCAGCTTGCTGAGAAAGTCAGAAACATGGGCCGCATCCAGCACTGCCTGCAACTGCGCATCGGTCACATCTGTCCGGCCCAGAAGAATATTGTCGCGCAGGCTTTCGTCGAACAGGGCCGAGTCCTGCGTCACCACTGAAAACAACCCACGCAGCTCTGCAAGGTCGAGCGCATCGACGGGAGTGCCCGCAACCGACACCTGTCCAGATTGCGGATCAATCAACCGGGTCAGGACGTTGAAGATTGTACTCTTGCCCGCGCCGGAGGCCCCGACAAGCGCCGTTGTCTTGCCTGCTTCAGCGACAAAACTTGCACCGCTCAATGCGGGCAGGTCACCGTAGTGCAGGCTCACGTCCTCAAATGCGATCGTGGGCGCTGAGGTCGGGCGTGCTGTCGGCGCCGCAGGCGATAGAAGCGTTGGTCTTACGTTGAAGATCTCTTCCAGCCGATCCATGGATGCCGCGGCCGTCTGCCACTGCCCACTCATCGTGCCAAGACGCCGGAGCGGCTCAAAGGCAAGCGCCATCGCGGTAAAGAAAGACATGAATTGTCCAACCGTCTTCTCGCCCGCGATGATCTCCGACCCGCCAAAGATCAATACCCCCAGAAACCCCAGACCGGTCATCATATCAATCAGCGCCGGCACCGCAGCGCGGCCTTGCGCGGATTTGACCTCGGCGCGCACCCGTTGTTTTTGCAGCGCCGCATAACGCTCGGACTGATAGCGTTCCAATGCGTTCAGCTTGACCGGATTGATCCCGTGAAAAACCTCGTCGAGCCGCGTGGCCATGCGCCCTGCAAGCTCCCGCGCCGTGCCTGCACGGCGGCGCACATAGGCCTGCGCGGCCATGGATGGGGCCACCAGAAACGGTACACCGATGAGCGCGATCAGTGTCCAACGCCAATCAATGGACAAAGCCACACCAAAGAGCGTGATCAGGGCCACAATATCGCGCCCCAAACTTGTGGCGATCCGTGCCCAAATACTCGTGACGGTGCCGACGTCACTTTGGACCCGCTCAATCAAGGCGCCCGGTGGGCGGGTCTGAAAGAAACTGCTATCGAGCGTCATCAGGTGCCGCAACAGATCGTTGCGCATCGCCGCCGCGGCCAGATGAGTCAGCCGCGCCATCAGAATGCTTTGGCCCGCGCTGGCCAAGGCACGCACAAAGAAAATCCCCATGATACCGACACCAATGACCCAGAGCATATTGCTCTGCCCTTCGACGAACACACTGTCGAACATAGGCCGGATCATCCAGCTGAGCACACCCAGCATCGAGCCTTCAATCGACATCAGGATCAAGGCCGCAAACAGCAAGCCCTTGTGGTGCCGCAGATAGTCCCGCCACAGCCAAAGAAAGAGGGCCGTTGCCGAGGTTTGCTTCTTTTTCTTGGCCAAAGGCGGCTCCCCGTGGTTCTTGGTTCAGCGTTAAGCGTAATCGTGATCTTGGGCAAGCGGGCGGGTTGACGGCCCGGGTGCGCCGGATAGGGTCAGCGCAACTTCTCTCAGACGGAACTGATGATCGATGGCACTTGCAAACGGGCGTTCTTATTTGGCCATTCCGGGACCATCCGTGATCCCCGATCAGGTGTTGCAAGCCATGCACCGCGCCTCGCCGAATATCTACGAGGGAGAACTGCATGAGATCACGGCCTCGCTCGTGGATGACCTGAAGCTGATCGCGCGGACGAAAGCAAACGTGGCGATGTATATCGGCAATGGGCATGCGGCCTGGGAGGCATCACTCGCCAATGTCCTGTCGCGCGGTGACCGCGTGCTGGTGCTGGCCACCGGGTCGTTCTGCAAAGGCTGGGGAGAGGTGGCCCGCGGGCTGGGCGCCGAAGTGCAGACCATCGACTTTGGCGATGACGCACCCGTCGATCTGGCGCGCGTCGCTGAGGCTTTGGCCGCCGACACCGACCACAGGATCAAAGCCGTCCTCGCCGTGCATGTGGACACCGCCACAAGCATCAAGAATGACATTGCGGGCATCCGGGCCGCCCTGGACGCCGCAGAACACCCCGCGCTCTTGATGGCTGATTGCGTGGCCTCCTTTGCCTGTGATGAGTTCCAGATGGACAAATGGGGCGTAGATGTCATGGTCACCGCCTGCCAGAAAGGGCTGATGACGCCGGCGGCCATGGCTTATGTGTTCTTCAACGAAAAGGCTGACGCCGCGCGCGGCGATTGCGTCACCGGCTATTGGGATTGGCGGCCGCGCGTCGATCCGGATGTTTACTACCAATATTGGTACGGAACGGCACCGACCCATCAGGTATACGGGCAACGGATTGCGCTGAACATGATCCGCGACGAAGGGCTGAAGGCGGTATGGGACCGTCACGCCAGCCTCGCGCAAGCGATCTGGGCGGCGTTTGACGTATGGTCAACCGAGGGGCCCTTGCGTCTTAACGTGGCGGACCCGGCGCACCGGTCCCATGCGGTCACCTCCTGCGTCATCGGTGCGCCGGATGGCGACAGGCTGCGGGAGTGGTGCGAACATCGCGCTGGCTTGACGCTGGGCATTGGTCTGGGGCGCACACCGCCCGACGCCTACTTCCGCATCGGCCATATGGGGCACGTGAACGCGCATATGATCATGGGCGTGCTCGGCACCATCGAAGCAGGCCTGCGCGCTCTGGGAATCCCACACGGCAAAGGCGCTTTGGACGCGGCGGCGGCGGTAATTGCGCAAGACGCATGATCCGGACGACAACGGTCACCTCGGGCAAAACATTTCGGCTTCTTTGATCCCAAACCGGCCGCCGGAGGCATCCGCACTATCCACGCATGCCACATCAGCGTGACCAGACAAAACATGTTGTGCGCCCGTAGGGCGCTCCGTTGGATCAAACCTGGCGATTGGATCAGAGAGGGGTGAGGTGCCGGATCAAAGACCGCTGCGCCGGCGTGACCAGCGCGACAACGCCTTGTCGGTGCCATAGGCGCTCATCAACGCCCAGATGAAGCCGAGGATCACGCTGACGGCCCAAAGCGCAATGAACACGATCACCCCGAATGAGACGAGAAAGGCGTTTGTGAAGTCTTCGACCTCGCCGGGATGCTCGGGCCGTCTCATGCGGGCTGGATCTCGGCGTTTTCTGTGGCGGCCGTGATCGCATCGGGCAGCGCTGCTGCAAAGGCGGCCATGTCCGCTTCCGGGCCACAGCTGACGCGGATACAGCGGTTCAAGGGGGGCACGCCGGGCATGCGCACGAAAATGCGCCGGGCGATGAGGCCCTTCAAAATGTCTGTTGCAAAGGCTCCGTCGCGTCCACAATCCATGGTCACAAAGTTGGCGGCAGAGGGCAAAGGGCGCAAGCCGTTTTCGCGCGCGATGTCCGCCAGATGGGCGCGGGCGGCGATTGTTTGCCGGGTGACCTCTGCCAGATAGGCCTGATCCGCAAGGGCGGCCAGCGCCGCCGCCTGGCTGACCCGGCTCATGCCAAAATGGTTGCGCACCTTATCAAAGGCGCGGATCAGCGGAGCCGCCCCGATGGCATAGCCCACCCGCGCACCGGCCAGACCATAGGCTTTGGAAAAGGTGCGCATCCGAATGACGCGGGTGTCTGTGACATCAAGCGGGGGCAGCGCGTCAGCAGGCGCGGTTTCGGCATAGGCCTCATCAAGTATCAGCAAACACCCCTCCGGCACCGCGCTGATCATGCGGCTGACGTCATCAGCGCTATGGTGGCTGCCCATCGGGTTGTCGGGATTGGCAAAGTAGATCAGCTTCGCAGCGGTCTCGTGGGCCTTCGCGATCAGCCGGTCGATGTCTTCATGGTCGCCCGCATAGGGCACGGAGTGGAGCGTCCCGCCATAGCCCGCGACGTGATAATTGAACGTCGGATAGGCTCCCAAAGAGGTGACAACCTGGTCGCCCGGACCAATCAGCAGACGTGTGATGACCCCAAGCAGCGTATCAATGCCTGCGTCAATCGCGATGTTCTGGGGTGTGATCCCGTGAAATGCTGCGAGGGCGTCTTTGAGATCGTAATTCTCGGGGTCCGGGTATTTCCAGGCATCCGCAGCAGCGGCGGCCATGGCTTGGATCGCTTTCGGGGATGGTCCAAAGCCGTTTTCGTTGGCCCCGAGACGTGCATCAAAGGCAAAGCCTTGCGTCCGCTCCTGAGCCTCCAGTCCGACAAACGGCACGGTGGCGGGCAGGGAGGCGGCGAGCGGCGTCAGGCGTGGGTCATCAATCATGGCACGTATAAAGCGATGAACGGCTGGCGCTTGCAAGAGCAGAGCACGGGTTGAATAGAACGTGATCGCGCCTATATGCGAATCGTTCGCAACTGGAGATGGCCATGCAAATCAACCGGCGCAGTTTTCTGATCGGGGCAGGGGCTGCTGGCGCTGTCCGGGTCGTGCCCGCTTTGCCCAGAACGCCCGCACGGCGCGTGTTGACGCTCATCTATGACAAGTCACTTGGCATGATGCGCGCGGTGGAGCGTGTGGTCCGCTAGGTGACGCGCGCTTTCAGCGACGCCCCACCCACCGTCCCGTTTTCGTTGAACTGGGGCGGTGCGGCCGGGGCAGATGTTGCGCTGCCTCCGGCGGAGGTATTTTGAGCAAGAAGAAAGAGGTTTAGCCCAGTTCCTGCAGCCGCGCGATGGCGGCTTTGAGTTGGGTTTCCTCGTTTTCGCGCAAGGCGAGGTTGGCTTTTGCCTCAGCGACCACGTCTTCGGGTGCGGAGGCCACGAACTTTGGATTGTTGAGCCGTCCGCGCAGCCCGCCGAGTTCTTTGGCCAGTTTGCCCATGGTCTTTTCGAGCCGCGCGATTTCCTCAGCGACGTCGATCAGCCCTTCGAGCGGAATGCCGAAGGTGCCACCCTCCATCGGGATGGTCACGCAGCCCTTGGGGAAACTGTCGACATGCTCGAGGCTTTCGATGCGTGCCAGGCGCTGGATTAGGTCAGCATTGTTGTCCCAAGCCGCTTGGCCTTTCGCGTCGAGGCCCTGGGCCAAGAGAGGCACTTTCGCACCCGCAGGGACATGGACCTGCGCACGGGCGGAGCGGGTGTTTTCGATCAATGCGATCACCCAGTTCATCTCCCGGTCGGCTTCCGCGTCGACCAAATCAGCGCTGGTATAGGTCGGCCAGTCGGCGTGGACGCACATCTTGGCGCGATTGTCGGCCAGGCCCCACAGCTCTTCCGTGATAAACGGCATGATCGGGTGCAGCAGGATCAGGCACTGGTCCAGAACCCAGCGCAATGTCTGTTCTGTCTCGGCCTTCGCTGCCGCGTCGTCGCCCTGCAGGATCGGTTTGGAGAACTCCAGATACCAGTCGCAGACCTTGCCCCAGGTGAAGGCATAAAGTGCATTCGCCGCGTCGTTGAAGCGGTAATCGGTGAGGGCGGCATCGACCTCTTCGCGCACCTTCGCCGTTTCGCCGATGATCCATTTGTTCAGGGTTTGCGTGGCCGCAGGCCGCACGGCATCGCCTGGATAGGCGATCTCATAGTGGTCCGCAAAGCTGAAGGCGTTCCAGAGCTTTGTGCCGAAGTTGCGGTAGCCTTTGATCTTGTCTTCGGAGATCTTCAGTACGCCGCCCAAGGCCGCCATCTGCGCGTTTGTGAAGCGCAGGGCGTCGGCACCGTATTCATCCACGATTTCCAGCGGGTCGAGCACGTTGCCGCGCGTTTTCGACATCTTCTCGCCCTTCGCGTCGCGGACGAGTTGGTGCAGGTAGACGGTGTGGAACGGCTCTTTGTCTTCCACCGCGTAGGACATCATCATCATCCGGGCGACCCAGAA
>JAHDEX010000117.1 GCA_020628545.1 Paracoccaceae bacterium
ACGCCTACGAAGGCTGGACGACAGAAGGCCACGCATGGTGGGAGGTCGGCACGCCAGAGGTGTCGGACAGCGAAAAGGTCCGCGACGCCCATACCGACTGGGAAAGCACCCGGCCGAAGCAGCGGCGTGGTGTCTGATGGACCTCTACGACGGCATCAAACAAAACAACTTCGTAGTTGTCGGCCGCGCGGGGATCGACTTCTTCACCGATCCGGGTGTTGCCGCGGAAGACGCGGACCGTGTAACAGTTGGTCTTGGCGGCTCGTCTGCCAATATCGCGGCCGGGATCTGTAAGCTGGGCGGCAAAGCGTCATTGGTTACAAGGGTGTCTGACGATAGCGTCGGCAGCTACTGCACTGGCCAGCTTCAAAAATATGGCGTTGGCACGGATTACGTGAAACCGGTTGGTGGTGAATACCGCAACTCCCTCGCGTTCTACGAAAGCCGCGTGGAAGGTCACCGCAATGTCATCTACCGCAATGGTGCCGCTGACTTCCAGATGAACGATAGCGATGTGGAAGCCGTGGATTACAGCCAGTTTGGCGCGCTGATCACCGCAGGGACCGTCTTTGCCGCTGAACCATCGCGCAGCGCCACATTCAAAGCCTTTGAACTGGCGAAGGCCGCAGGCCTGCCGATCATCTTTGATGTCGATTACAGACCCTATTCCTGGCCATCTCCTCAGGTCGCGGAAGAGGTCCTGTCGAAAGCAGCATCCATGTGCGACATGATTGTCGGCAATGATGAGGAATTCGGCTTTATGGCCGGTGACTATGATCGCGGCCTCGAAAAAGCACGTGACCTCAGCAAAACCGTCGATCTGATCGTCTACAAAATGGGTGAAAAGGGCGCGCTAACCTTCTCGCAGGGCGAAGAAATTCGCACTGGCATCTATCCGGTTGAGGCTTTGAAGCCCACCGGTGCCGGGGACAGCTTCATGGCAGGCCTCGTCACCTCCATCGCTGACGGCCATGACCTGAAAACCGCGCTCTTGCGTGGCTCGGCCTGCGCGTCTGTCACCGTCTCGCGCCCCGGCTGCGCGCCCGCGATGGCGGATACGGCAACGCTCACTGAATTTCTGAATGCCCATCCGGGCCCCACGCCCGTGTAGAAGGAGGCCGCCCGATGCATATCGCGCCTTACGACAACCAAAACAAACCCATCGTCGATGTCGGCGACGCTACGGTGCCACTCAACTACTTCAACATCGTGAAACTCGATGCCGGACAGGCCTTTGAATACAAGGTGCCGGGGTTTGAAACCTGCATCGTCCCGGCAACGGGCACTGTCGATGTCGAGGTCGAAGGTTTCAAAGCGGACGGCCTCGGCGGGCGCGGCGTCGATGTCTGGGATGGGGAGCCGGAGGGCGTCTATGTTCCGTCAGGTGCAACCGCGACGATGATAGCTAAAGACACTTGCGAGGTTTTCGTTGCCGGTGCCAAATACGATGAAACCCTGGAACCTTTCGCGGTCAGATCAGATGAACTGGACCTCGTACAATACGGATCTGACGACACAAAAACGCATCGCAAGATCAAGCACATCCTCGGTCAAAAGTATCACGACAGGGTTGGCCGACTGCTGGTATCAGAGCTTTTCACTGTCGGCGCCGGTGGCTGGTCAGGCTTCCCAAGCCACAAGCACGACACCGATCGCCTGCCGGATGAGACCCGCCACGACGAGACCTACAACTTCCGCTTCCGGCCCAACCACGGCTCTGGTGTGCAGATGTTGCAACGCGAAGACGGCAAGCCGGGGGATGCCTATCACATCGTGGACGGCTCAACGATCTGCCTCGACAACGGCTACCACCCCTGCGCGGTCCTACCGGGGTATGAGATGTACTACTTTACGATCTTGGGCGGCCTGTCGCAGCGCTCACTCGTACAGTACTTCCAACCCAGCCACGCATATCAGATCGAAACCATCCCGGGCATTAAAGACATGATTGCGAAGTTTAAGTAGCGCCTTCGTCTTCATCTGCCCAAAACAACTCGCCCCGCTGGCAAGCGTCCCGCACTTTCGTAACGCGCAACATCAAAGGTGATCAATGCCGCTCGTCACGCTCAAAGACGTCCTGCAACCCGCGCTCAGGAACGGCCACGCCGTTGCGGGGCTTGTGACGCTCGGCTGGGAAGACATGCGCGCTTACGTGGCAGCGGCGGAGGCCGAAGGCTGCCCAGTCATTTTGCAGGCAGGGCCCAGCTGCCGCGCACATACGCCTTTGCCTGTCTTGGGCAAGATGTTCCGGCACTTGGCTGAACACGCGTCGGTCCCGGTCGTCGCACACCTCGACCACGGCTACACCTTCGACGAATGCGAAGAGGCGCTTGAGGCCGGCTTTACCTCCCTCATGTTTGACGGCTCCCGCAAGCCGCTCGAAGACAACATCGCCGAAACCAAGCGCATCGCCGACATGGCCCATAGCGCGGGCATCTCCTGCGAAGGCGAGATCGGGTTTGTTGGATACGACGGGGGCGAGCAATCAAATGGCACCGATCCCAAAGAGGCGGCACGCTTCGCCGCGGAAACCGGTGTCGATGCGATGGCCATTTCGGTTGGAAATGTGCACCTACAACAGGACCAGAGCGGAGGCCTCGATGAAAACCGCATCGCAGCCATTCAAGCGCAAACCGACGTGCCATTGGTAATCCATGGCGGCTCTGGTGTGCCCGCAGTACAGCGCAAACGCCTCGCCCAGACCACCAACATCTGCAAGTTCAACATCGGGACCGAGCTGCGCATGGCCTTTGGCACCGCCCTGCGCGCGGCAGTGGGCAGTGACCCGGACCGTTTTGACCGCGTACAGATCCTGAAAGACACACACGACCCGGTGGTGGCAGCGACCCGCACCGTGCTGCAAACGATGAAAGGTTAGGCCATGATCAGAATAGGACTTTTGGGGTGTGGCCGCATCGGTCAGGTCCACGCCCGCGCCATCAAGGATCTACCGGATGCGACCGTCGTAGCGGTCTCTGACGCCATGGCTCCAGCGGCAGAAGCACTCGCCGCCCGCACGGGTGCCGACGTGCGCGCAACCGATGCAATCATCGCAAGCGACGACATCGATGCCGTGGTCATCGGCACACCCACGACAACGCACTACGACCTGATTCATGCCGCTGCCGCCCACGGCAAGGCCATCTTTTGCGAAAAGCCGGTTGATCTATCATCCGACCGCATCCGGGATTGCATCAAGGCCGTTGAAGAGGCGGGCGTGCCGTTCTTGACCGCCTTCAATCGCCGCTTTGACCCCAACTTCGCCGACCTGCAACGCCGCATCGGGCAGGGCGCGATTGGCGCGGTAGAGCTGGTCACGATCCTGTCGCGCGACCCCGGGCCACCACCGATCTCATACATCGAAACCTCGGGCGGGCTGTTCCGGGACATGATGATCCACGACCTCGACATGGCGCGTTTCCTGCTGGGTGAAGAGCCGGTGTCCGTCTACGCAGTCGGGTCGTCGCTGGTGGACCCCGCGATCGGCGCGGCTGGCGACGTCGACACCGCGGCCGTCACATTGACCACCGCACGGGGGGCCATCTGCCAGATCTCCTGCTCGCGTCGCGCAACCTATGGCTATGACCAGAGGATAGAAGTGCATGGCGCCAAGGGCATGCTTCGCGCCGACAACCAGCGAGAGACGACAGTGGAACATGCGACGGGTGAGGGTTTCACGACCGCGCCGGTGCAGAACTTCTTTCTCGAACGGTACGAGCGTGCCTATGCGGCAGAGATGGCAAGCTTTGTGGAGGCTTTGAAAGCCGGCACCACGCCAAAGCCTGACATCACCGATGGTCTGCGCGCGCAACTTCTGGCGGACGCGGCGGCTGAAAGCTGCCAGACTGGCAAACCCGTACAAGTGTCGCTGTAGCTTACCGACTTCGTCAAAAAAGCCGGACCGAAAACTTTCAAAGATTTCGACTACCGCGCCAGCACCAGTTCCGCCTTTAAACCACCCAAGGCTGCGCTTTCGCCAAGGCGCAGCATACCGCCGTGGGTACGCGCAATATCGGCCACAATGGACAGACCCAGTCCAACACCGCTCCCCGCGTCCTGATTGCGGGACTGATCGAGGCGCACAAAAGGACGCATCGCTTCCTCGCGCTGGTCCTCCGGAATGCCAGGGCCGTCGTCCTCAACTGTGAACCGCACAGTCCGGTCCGTCACCGCCAGCCCGATCATCGCTCGGTCGCCATAGCGCAGCGCATTGCCGATCAAATTATCCAACGCCCGCCGCACCGCCATCGGGCGCATCGCAATCGATCCGCCAGCGCCTGTGACCTCAGCAACCCGCAGATCATGCCCCATACGCTTCGCGGCCGCGAGCACCTCATCAAGCAGCACATGCGGATCCGTCGGCTCCAGCGTGTCACCCGCATCGCTGCGCGCGAAGTCGAGGAACCCATCCACGAGATGCTGCATTTCTTCCACGTCTTGGATCAGCGGCGCCGCATCGTCTTCCGGCAAGAGCGATAGTCCCAACCGCATTCGCGTCAGCGGTGTACGCAGGTCATGGCTGACCCCTGACAGCATCAGCGTGCGTGACTGCGTTTGCCGCTCAATCCTGTTGCGCATATCTAGAAACGCCATGCCAGCCGCGCGCACTTCGACCGCTCCGGTGGGATTGAAATCCACGATACGTCCTTTGCCGTAAGCAGACGCCGCATCCGCCATCCGTTTGATCGGGCGCAACTGATTGCGCAGAAAGACATAGGCAATTGCAGTCATCAGGAACCCAAAGACCACCATGATCACAAGCAACTGATGCGGGTTCGACGCGGACACCCGCGACCGCCGAAACGTCGTTTCAATTGGCCCGGCGTCTGTCTCAAGCCACAGCCGCACAAGCCGCCGATCGTCAAGCGACACACGCTCCACACCGTCAACCCGCGTGCGCAATGCCTCAATCACCGTCCCACCCGTGAGGTCCAGAAACGGTTTGACGTCCTCAGAAGGCGCAGGCGTCGCCGGGAAGGTGATCTCCATCTCCAACCCGTCGCTGATCCGCGCCAGTCGCGTGTCCAATGCGGCGGCATCCGGTGCCGTGTTCACCTGATCCTGCAGATACTGCAGCTCAATCGACATCGCCCTTGTCATCGACTGCGTCACACCGTCAAAGTGACGCTGAATGAAGACGACGGACACAAGCACTTGCAACAAAACAACCGGCAGGATCAGGATCAGCGCGGCACGGGCGTAAAGCTGCCGGGGCATCGCGTTTTTGAGCCAGGAAAACGTCATGTCCGCAGGCTATCTGGCTTGATGGGAAACGGAAACCCGCCATGGACATGACCGCCGTGAAACCGGGGCAGGTGGTGGCGCTGGAGCCGGGCCTGCAGATGTTGCTGGCCCCCAATCCATCCCCGATGACCGGCCCGGGCACAAACACCTATATTGTTGGCGAAGGTAGGGTCGCGGTCATTGACCCCGGCCCGCGAAGCACCGCACACCTCGACGCCCTGCAGACGGCCCTCGCGGGACGACAGGTCAGTCATATCATCGTCACGCACAGCCATCTCGACCATTCCCCACTGGCCCGCCCGCTATCAGAAGCAACCGGTGCGCCGGTGCTAGCCTTTGGGGACACCTTCGCAGGACGGACACCGGTCATGGCGGCACTTGCCGCAAAAGGTATGGCGGGCGGGGGCGAAGGGCTCGACCACGCCTTCGCGCCGGATGTGATCGTGCGGGATGGGACGACCGTTCAGGGGGCCGACTGGGATTTAGGTGTCATTCACACACCCGGCCACCTTGGAAACCATATCTCACTTGTCTGGGGGGATGCTGTGTTTGTCGGCGACATGGTGATGGGCTGGTCTACATCGCTTGTTTCACCGCCCGACGGAGACATGACTGACTTCATGAGTTCGTGCGAAACACTCAAGCGGCTCGACGCCCGGGTCTTCTATTCGGGCCATGGGGCGCCCATCACAAGTCCGTCCACCCGGGTCGAAGAGCTGATGGCGCATCGCCACGCCCGCACAGCGGCAATTTGTGACGCCTTGCGGGACCGGCCCATGCCCGTCGCTCAGATCGTTGATCACGTTTATGCTGACCTCAACCCGGCCCTGAAACCGGCTGCAGGGCGCAACGTTTTTGCCCATCTGGTAGCCCTCGTGACGGATGGGCAAGTCGCTGCAAAACCAGACCTTTCTCCCGATGCTGTGTTCACGCTGCAAGGGCCTTAGATCGCAAATGTGAAAAAAGCTGTTCAAGCCACTGGACGGGGCGGAATCCCATTGCTATAGACCGCCCACACCGCGTTCCGGCGTAGCTCAGCGGTAGAGCAGTTGACTGTTAATCAATTGGTCGTAGG
>JAHDEX010000045.1:0-31851 GCA_020628545.1 Paracoccaceae bacterium
TCGCTTCCGCCGCTTCTTGGCGGCGCTGACGCGCGATGTCGTTTTGGGTCAGAACCGGCGCAGGGGCTGCGGCCTGGATTGGGGCTGCTGCACGCGGTACGCTCGCCGTGCTTGTCGCGACCGGCTGTGCGACTGGTGCGGGTACAGCTACCGGCGCTGGCGCGACAACAGTCTCAACCGGCTGTGGTTGGGGTTGGTAAATCAGTGGAAGGGTGCAGGCTCCAAGCGAGGCCGTTGCGACAAAACTGCCGACAACTTTGCAGAGAATTGATCGTGTCATGAGGTGTCCTTTCGTATGAATGTGCAGGCCACGGGGTCGATGCATTACTGCACCGGTTCTCCACCGGCATCGCGAATGCGTTGAATAAGGGCGAGCGTCCGTCCTGGATCGACCCGATAGGCGTCTTGCACGGAGGGCAATTGAAGCCACTCATCCGGCAGGTCATCGGGCGTTGTGATCGGGTTGGCGGGTTCGATAATTGTCCGGGTCTTCGGCCCGATGATCTGTTCCAGCTGACCGCAAAAGAAGCCGGTCAGATAGTCGCTCTCAAGGTCGAATGTTGGGCAGTCATCTGCTGCAGCCGGAACAGCCGCGAGCATCAATAGTCCTGTCAGCAATGGGCGCATGAGTGTCTCCTTCATCGGGCGCTCAGAAGGGGGTGGATGCCGTGACCTTAGGCAAATCCTCGCGCACGGCGGCGGTGTCGTTTTTTATACGCCACGCGGTCAGATGCTCCGCCAAGCCGCTAGAAAGACACAAGATTTCAAAGGCTATTTTGGAGCACCCGGATGACATCCATGGAATACATGCTCACAACCGGCGTGTTGGTGACGGGCTTCCTGAGCCTCTGCTATGCCCTTTTGCGCGCGATCCATTATTCGATGGTCATCAAGGCCCACGTGATGTCGCTACCTGTGGGCTAAAGCCATGCAAACCGAAGCTTACGACGCGCTGATCCGGCATCTGATGGGGCCACTTGTAACCTATTACGACGACCCGTCTGTCACTGAGATCATGATCAATGGCCCCGACGATATCTTTGTTGATGGCCGGGACGGAGTCGTGAAACTGGAGGAGACGATGCGCGACCCAGCGGCCCTCCGGGCCCTCGCGCGTGTGATCTTACAGTTTTCAGGTAAGCGGCTCGACCCCTACGACTTGTCCCTTGAAGCCCGCACACCAAACAAAGCACGGGTACATATCGTGCAAGACCCTGCAGCCCGCGCGGGCATTTCCATGGCGATCCGACAATTTGCGTCGAACCCGCCGACCCTTGCCGATCTGGAACGCAGTGGATCTTTGACACCAGAAGCTACGACTTTCCTGCGCGACCAAGTCCTCGGCCACAAGAACATCATCATCTCTGGCGGCACTGGCACCGGCAAAACCACTCTTCTTGGCGTCTTGACCCGTATGATGGACCCGGCAGAGCGGATCTTGACCATCGAGGACGTCGCCGAACTTGACCTGCGCATGCCCCACGTGGTCCAGCTTGAAAGCCAATTGCCTGATGCAAAAGGCCGCGGAGGTATCACGATCCGAGAGCTTTTTCGCGCGGCCCTACGCATGCGCCCCGACCGGATCATCGTGGGGGAATGTCGCGGCGGCGAAGCGCTCGACATGATCCAGGCGATGAACTCCGGCCACGCTGGCTCGCTGTCGACGGTTCATGCCGACGACCCCTCTCGCGCGCTGTCGCGCCTCGAAACGCTGTGCCTCATGTCTGATGTGGAGATCCCGCTGATCGCGGTGCGTCGTCAAATCATCGAAGCTATCGATATTGTCGTGCAGATCCAGCGCACACAGGGAAAGCGCCTCGTGATGGAGATTGCAGAGGTGCTGGAAGATCACGAAGGCACCGGCAAATACGCGATGCGCAGCCTGTTCAAACGGGCGGATGCACATGCTGATCTGCAGCGCGTCGCACTGGATACGACGTCCGCCTGACGCCTGCAGATCTCCGTAAGGTCAAACCATCGAAAGCGACCACAACGGAGCAATCAGATGTCACTCGAATACCTTCTCATTTTCGGTCTTGGCCTCGCTGTTGCGGCCGCCCTCGCCACCATGGGCACTGAAATCGCGACCTTTGTCGTCGAACAGATCAAGGCCCTGATCACCTGAGGTCCATCCATGAAACCTCCCACATTTATTCAAAGGAAACGCAACATGACCCTCGAAAAACTTCTCATCTTCGGATTTGCCCTCGCCGCCTTGTTGGCCGTCACAACGGTTGGCGCCAACATGATGAACGACCGCGGCCAGCAGAACGCCGACTATGAAGCTGAACTCGGCAAGATCAAAGGCTTTTGATTATGGCCCAACGGTTCATCACCTGGATCTTTTTCGGGGTGGTGGCAACCACGACTCTGGCCTTCGCCATCGACGCATACCTGTGGAACTACCAAGGCTGGCACTGTGGCTGTTCACGATATGAGCCTGACCCGGGGCAACTTTTGGACATCAGACAGCTATGACCCTCGAAAAACTCCTCATCTTTGGTGCTGGCCTTGCAGTTGTCGTTGCTCTGACTGTCTCGGCACAGACGATCTCTGACAACCGGGGACCGCAATACACGACCTACAAAGATGACGTCACAGAGCTGATCGAGATCAGCAAATGACCTGGCTTTTGACCAAACGCCGCGGTTCGATCTCGATGGAAGCGGTGCTATCGCTGCCCGTCATCCTTGTCCTTTTCGGCGCCGTGGCCCAAGTCCTCGTCACAGCACAAGGCCGGATGTTTGTCGAGCAAGCCGCCTATGCCGCAGCCCGCAGCGCTTTGGTTCACAAATGCCGACCGAACGAATTGCTTTGCACCGAAGACCCCCGCAAATGGCAGGATGCCGCCCGCTGGGCCCTCGTCCCCGCCGGCGCTACGCAAGGCGGCGCGTCCTGCCCGACAATCACAGCAGGCCAACAAATCCTTACAGCCGATGATCGCATCGCCAGGCGCGATGCGGCAGCCTTCAACGCCCTATGCTACGCCTTTGACCCGGCCAACGTTCAGGTCACGGTCGACTGGGTCTACACGGCGCGCGCATCACTGACAGGGCCCGACAACTTCCCGGTCCGCGCAACGGTGCGCTTCAAACTCCCCCTCTCAACCCCGTTCCGCAAGTTCGTCGACGAAGGCGAAACCAACGGCGTCTACTGGCGCTGGGGTGAAGCCACGGTCGTTTTGCTATGATCACCCGCTGGCTTCAGAAACGCCGCCGGGGCGCGATGGCGATGGTCGCGGTTGTCGGCATGATGCCCGTCACCGCGATGATGAACGCTAATATGAACACGAGCCAGATCGTCGAAGACCGGCGGCATGTTCAGGACGCAGCGGATGCACTGGCCAAAACCCACGGCATCTGGTCGGCCCGTGCGCTCAACGTCATTGCGATGAACAACGTGACCTCGACGCAATTGCTGACGGTTGCCATTGGCAGCGAGGCACTCGACAATACACTCCTGCAATTGATTGCGACCGCAGGTTTGCAATCTGTTGCGATCACGGGCCACGGCGCCCTTGAATGTGCGCCGCTCTTCAATTTCTGGCCTGCCGACCTTGCCTGGGGCGGCTATTGCGGTCTCTATCACGGCCTCGCGGCGCGGCCCGCGATCACGGCCGTGATCAAAGCTATTGAAATCCGAGACCGATTTGCCCCTGACCATGGTGTCCGGGTGGCCCGAAAGGCGCTCAACGCCATTGACGGCATGAGCAAGGAACTCATCGCCCGGCACCCTCGCGCCATGCGTGAGATCGCAACCGATTATGCCCGCTTTCTACAAGTCGACGACCACCATTTTGCCGACCCTTGCGGCGATCCCCTGAACCGAGGATGCCAGAGGACCAGCAGCCGCGATGGCATGGCGCTGCCGCTAGAGCCCGGTGGTGCCGTGGAGATCCTTGAACGCTGCATGGCAATGGACAATGGTGCAATGGGCGTACAGGGCTTCACTGTTCACACGACATTCCCAGAGCGCGGCTTTCCAACCGGTCGGGGACCAATGCTTTACGGCGGTGGCGGAAACAGACCGGTTGTCGACCATATCAACCGGGTCACCGATATCGGTGCAATCCTCGCCGAATATGATCGGTTCTACCGCAGCGGACTGGCCCATTTGCCACGGCATCCGACACACGGCCCAGGCGCGGCGCGGCCACGGCGCCTCTTTCTGGGGTTCAGTCGTCACCTCTACACGATGCCTGAAACGGCGATCCTGCGGACACTACGCCTGTTGTTTCCATTCCAATTTGACCGCAACCCGGCAGAACTGGTCCCGTTTGCAACCTATCGCGATCGGCAAAATCGCAACGGTCCCAACGACTTCACCCAGCAGTTCGGCTTCAAGCACTTCACGCTCTGCCCGACAGCCGGATTCCCAAGCCCACCACCACTCCTCACAATCCCGCTTTTGACGAAGGCACCCGACCTTTGGAAGTTGCCCGGCGTCTCGCCTCTGGGGCGTGGCACAGATCGTTTTCCACACCAGATGGATGACCCGTTCCGGATCCTCGCCTTTGCACAAAAGAATCAGGCCAACCGCCTCGATATGATGATCCCCTACCTGTCCGGTCAGGTTACACAAGGAAACACCGCACCGCACACAGCCTACAGCCAAGTCGGGATCTACAACCCAGACGGCGCCTCGCTGTACTCCCAATCCTGGCGCGCCCGTCTGATGCCAGCGACGCGGATGGACGACGTCAGTGACGCCGCCAACAATCTCCGCCGCGAGGCACCCGGCTCATTTAACTCTCTCGCAAGCGCGCTCAGCGGCGTTGCGGATCAAGCCAGTTGGAGACGGATCCATGCACATTAGACGTCGCGGATCCCTCTCGCTGGAAAGCGCGATGATCATCCCGGTTGCGCTGGTGATGATCCTTCTTGGGCGTTTCATTCTTGAAGCCAGCCTCGCTCGGCAAGAGGTCGCGGTCTTCACCCGCGTGGGCACCCACACCGCCGCCGCCGTCAAATCGACCAGTACTGGCTGCGTCAGTGACATGTCGGCATTCTCCGGGCGAACGGATGTGAGCCAGACCGCCACGATCTCGTGCAGCCACCGCGATGCAGAGCGTGGTCTGTCTGCCGAGCGCCCTTTTTGGGACGCCGTTGAGCGTGGTGCCGCACCCTGGCGCGCCATCCTGCGCGATGTGAAACACAACGGTCCGGTCTATGACATAACTGGTGACGGGACAGGCACCACGGATCTCAGCGGCTCCGCCTTCTTGCAGCGTCGCCAGACAATCGACAGCGACTACGCCTTCATCGCCGCACAAAATATCCGCTGGGATCACGATGAAACACCGCTGGAACGCGGCCATGATCGCGTGATCTGGCAAGAACTTAGCAAGCGCGGCACCTACCGCCTTTTTCCAAACGTCTTCCCAAGCAGGTGATCCATGCGCTCTCTAGCTGTCGCCATATGCCTTGCATGCCCATCAGTCTCGGCTGCCGAAACTTCGCTCCGCCAATTCCACGCAGAGGTCGCGGCCCCCGCTGACATCATTATCTCCGGCCTGCGGGCCACGCTGCCTGATACGGTCTTTATCAGCGCAAAGGACGGCGGGGCCTCTATCTCTTACCAAGGCCTTTCAACGCCACCAGCTCTTTTGAGTTTCCTCGTAGCGACCTATCCGGATCTTCCGCGCCTTGCGTTCCGTAAAGGCGCGCCTGTCATCGTGGGTCTTACAATTACCGCAGACAGCGAAATCACCGCGATGATTAGTGCGGATTTTCCAACCAACTCCAATGCCTTAGCCATTCCAACCGAGGCCAAGGTGCTGATGGATACGACCCTCCCCGGCGACTGCGCAGCACAGCAAGTTATCGCCCAACCGAATGACATCGAAACCGCCGCCAAAACCTACAAAGCCGTGCTGAAAAACGCGGGCTTCGCACTCGCCGACAACGCACCCGGAGAGGTGTCGTATTTTATCGGACGTTCCGACAGCTGCACGGCCATCCTCTACCTTCAACCTGACCCAGACGACCCAAATGCCACGCTTGTCGTGCTCAGACTGTTGGAGGACTAATGCGCAATATCTTCTACCTGCTCGCCGCCCTGCTCTCCTTCGGGGTTGGGGTCTATTACTTCCAACAGGTCTCGGCCCAGACGGCAACGATTACCAAACTGCGGCTAGTGGCCGAAGATGGCCTCATCATTGAACAAGGCACCGTTGTCGACGACGTCTTCATCGAGAAATACGTTGTGACGCAGCAGATGCCGCAGGCACTTGAAGGCGAGTTCGCTTGGGCGCTTGACGACAACCCTGTCACCCGCATCAACCTGCGCGGTCGAACATTCGGCCAAGACGTGCCCGCTGGGAGCTTTTTGCAGCGCGCGCATTTCTTCCTTGCCCCGCAAGAGGCCTTTGCCCGCCGAATCCACCCCGGCAACCGCGCGTTTTCGATTAAAGTGGAAGAGGCGCGTGGCGTTGAAAACTTCATCAACCCTGGTGCACGCGTCGACGTGATTGGCACATTCGTCAATACCGATGAGACGATTTACACCAAACGCCTGTTAGAGAACGCAGAAGTCATGGCCGTGGGCGCCTTCGACAATTCCGGCGCGTTCCGCGAACAGGAAAACCCCGCCTACAGCAGCGTCACCCTGCAAGCGCCAAGTGCCACCGTTGAGGCCTACCTCGCGCAAGAGGTGCTGACCGTCAGTGACATGACCCTTGTCCTGCGCAACCCTTGTGAGGGTGCCGCAGACTGTGTGGGCGTCACCCAATGACCACGGCGCGCGCACATCTGCGGGTCTGTGATGCCTACGGCAATCGTAAAGCTGCGGTGGTCTTGGATGGCACCTTCTACGAACTCGGCAGTGACGCGACCCGGGCCAACACATCCGGCTATATCCATCTTAGCGGAAGCGGCGTCACACCCCGCCACGCCCGTCTCATCTGGCAGCGATCCGACAACACTTGGCGCGTCACGCCGCTTACTGCGCAAGGCGGCAAGATCGGTCGCCGCGCCATCGCGCCTGATGCAGAAACGCCCCTGACGTCTGGCGATGAACTCTGGCTCGGCAACAACCTGTTACAGCTGCTTGAGACCAATCAAAACGTCTCGCAAACCATCACCAATGCGGAGCTTTCCGACGTCGAGCTGATGATGAACGAAGCGCTGCTTGACTACGAAGATCGCCGTCGCGACCTTTTTGACGGCGATGACGCGCAACGTGAAGAGTTGTTGTCGAAAGAGCTGGACAGGCTCTTGTCAGAAGAACTCGACCTTGCCGGTAAGCCGGGGATGATCGCGACGATTAACCGATACTGTGCAGAGGCACTGCGCCGCCCGTTGATCTCTGCCTGTCTGATGAGCGGGACGCGCGGCGACATTCAACTTAGCTATAGCCAGCTGAACGACGACCAGCGCAACCGCGCCATCGAACTGCGCGAAGATCTTGCCGGTGAACTCGACCTCGACATGACGGCGCTATCGACGTCAAGCGATCTGGAGAAACTCCATGATGGCTACGTCGACGCCTACAAGACGATCTCGCCCCAGATCGGCGAAACCTTCAAACTCGCGCTCATCCGAGACGCGGTGCGTGAAAAGGTACTGTCCCTCTTCTTCCGTCTCGGCCCGATCCAGTTTCTGCTCGACGTTGATGCAATTTCCGAGATCATGGTCTGCGGGGCCGATCGGATCTTTGTCGAAAAGGGCAACCGGATGTTTGAAACCGGCTTGACCTTCGCGTCCGAGAATGAACTTTTCACCGTCGCGGCCCGCATGGCAGGGCGCGATGGCAAGCAATTGACCGAAGGCAACCCCATGGCCGATGCGCGCCTGCCTGACGGCAGCCGGGCAAACATCGTGGCCTCCCCAACCGCGCTAAACGGCATCTCTCTGACGATCCGCAAGTTCGGCAAAGGCCACTGGACGATGGCCGATCTGCGCCGCAACCGGTCGATGTCCCTGCCGATGGAGAAGTTTCTCGAGGCCTGCGTGAAATCTCGCAAGAACATCATCATTTCTGGTGGCACCGGCTCTGGCAAAACCACGCTTCTGAATGCGCTCGCCCGGTTCGTACCGGATAACGAGCGTATCGTGACCATCGAAGACACCTCAGAACTGCGTCTCCTGAACCGCAACCTTGTCACCCTCGAAAGCCGCAAGGCGAACATGGACGGGCGCGGGGAAATCTCCATCCGCGATCTTGTGAAGAACGCCCTGCGTATGCGTCCCGACCGCATCGTCGTCGGTGAATGCCGCGGCGGCGAGACGCTCGATATGCTGCAAGCGATGAACACCGGCCACTCCGGCTCGATGACCACCGCCCACGCCAATAGCCCGGCTGACCTCATTCTGCGGCTGGAAACCATGGTCCTGCAATCGGGTCAGGACCTGCCGATCCACGCGATACGCCAACAGATTTCAGCGGCAATCGACATCGTGCTTCAAGTCTCCAAAACCCGCTCAATGGACCCGGACGCCCCGCCGTATGCAACACAACGCACAGTCGTCGAAATCGCAGAACTTGGCGAGTTCGACCGCGACACGGGCGAAATCCCCGTGAACCCAATCTTTGAGGTCGCGGACCACAACGGCAGTCTGCGCCATACCATTGCTGGCTACATCCCAAGCTTTTTTGACGAGATCGCAGCACGCAATCTGATCCAGATCGAAACCTTCTTCGAAGGGGACGCTGATGCCGCCTGACGTCCTCAACATCGCGATGGCCGCAGCGCTGACCATTGGTCTCTTCATGCTGCAAGCGCTTTGCCTGCCTGCACTTCAGATCGTTTGGGATAAACTCTCAGAAACGAACCGAACCCGCGTGAGCGACGTTCTGAAGTTTGTCCTAGGGCCTGAGGCCAAGCCTGTCGAAACTCTCGCTCTCCTGATATTTTGCGGCTTGTTGATCAGCACCACCCTTGCCTTTCTCGGCCTGACTATCCCGTCGATCCTGATGATCAACGCGCTGTTCCTCGCACTGCCCATCTTCTTCTACATGCGCGCGTCAGGTCAGCGCGTGAGAGAGCTTGAACTGGCACTTCCCCTCGCCCTCCAGCAGGTGGCCAATGAAATGGCAGCTGGCGCGACACTCGAAACCGCGCTGAAGAAAGTCGCCAAATCCGCGCCGCCGCCAGCCGATGTGGAAATCGGTCGCCTGCAGCGCCGGGTGGAAATCATGGGTATTGATGAGGCCTTTGGCGAAATGGCGAAAGAGCTGAACATGCAAAGCTTCACCCTCACCGCCTCCGTCGTCCGTGTTGGCACGTCCAGCGGAGGGCGGTTGATTGAAGCGCTCAAGAACCTCTCCCGCACGCTGATTGAAATTGAACGTCTCAACAAAAAACTCCGCACCGCCTCGGAGAATGGCCGTCGCAATCTCTACCTGATGTCCTTCGTCGGCCCGCTCGTCGCCATCGCCTCGTCCCTTGTCGTCGACCACGAAACGTCTGTCCTGGAAGACGGCTTTGGTCAGTTGCTCGTCATGATCGCCGTGCTTTCATTTTTTGGCGCCCACGTCCTGGGCCACTTCCTGACAAAGGTGAAAGTGTGATGGCCCCGCTGATCATCGCTCTTTCTTTCGCCCTAGGCACGCTGTGTCTCGGCATGTTGGTTGCCGGCTGGCTTTCGCAATCATCGGACCACTTCACCGACCAGCTTGCGAGCGAACCAACCCAGCGTGAGCAGTCAGCGCGGATCATCCACGCGCTTGGTACCGTCTTTGCGCCGCTCGCTGCGCCATTCAACTCAATCACCGCGACACTCGATCAGCAACTCACCCATGCTGGGCGCCCATACGGTGGCGTCAGTGGACAGCAATACCTGGCCGCAGCCATGGTTCTCAGCCTTCTGATCGGCGGTGCCCTTGGTGCTTTCTTTGCTCTGAACGCAACGCTCAACGACAACCCGGCCATCGCATCTGGCCTGCGTTGGTGGTTCTTCGCCGCTGGTGGCGTGCTGATGTTCCTCATTGCCGACGTGAAATCCAATGCCAAGCGCCATTCCGACGCGCTTGAACGGGAATTTCCGTTCTTCCTCGACCTGGCTGTCCTTGTGGTGCAGGCGGGCGGCACACCGCGCAAGGCCCTCGCCAAATATGTCGAGGCCTCCCCGAACACGCCCCTCTCCAACGAAATCGCGATTACTGCGAAAGATGCGGACAGCTCCAGCTTTGAGGCCGCCCTAAACCGCATGATCGACCGAGTGCAGCCACTCTCCGTTAAGACCATCCTTAAGAACCTTGCCCAAGGCGAAAAGACCAGCGGCGAAGCTGAGCAATTCTATACCGATCAGGCCGAAGAACTCCGCTTCCTCCGCGAAGAAATGGCGACTCGCGCGGCCGAACGGCTGAAGACCAACATCGTCATGCCCGTGTTTCTGATGCTGATGTCCATCATCCTCGCCGCCCTTGCGCCCACCATCGTCAATATTCGCGGACAGGGATTTTTCTAGATGTTTGGTCCCAAAGGATACGCCGCCGAAGTCACCTCTGGCATTGACCTCGAAAGCCGGATCCCGCTCACCGGTGACCGAATAACCGTTGGCAGCGGGTCGGACGATGATCTGCAGCTTGGCGCGGTTGACATCGTGCGCGAACACCTCGTCTTTCAACGCAACGACAAAGGCGGTTGGGAATACTTCACAACGCCAAGCGGCGTCACCGCTGTCGACAAAGGCAACCCCCGCACCGGCCCGATCCGCGCTGGCATGTGGTTTCGTATCGGGCAGGAAACGACGGTTACGCTCAAAAAAGCAGACGTTCCAGCGGGCGAAGCGAAGGGAAACGACGGTAAAGTACCCCTCACGCTCGCGATCCCCATGATGATAGTGATGACCGCCGCCGCACTGTTCTTTGTCATGAGCGCTGGCGGACCAACGAATGAAAGTGGCCTCCAAACCGCGGGCTGGTACATTGGCACGTCCGATATAGCACCAGCACTCGACAGCTGCCTCGCGCACGATCTAACACCGCCCGCATATGCGACCGCCAGCGCGATAGACGGCCCATTCTGGGCCTACATGGCAGACAAAACCGCGACCGATACCAGATCGGCCCTGCAGCAGAATGTGCAGAACATCATTGCCGAGACACACATTCTGGCCAGTGAAAACAGGCACCTCGCCGCATCCCAGGCACTACGTCGTATAGAATACGTTTTGCCCCTCGACCGTCTGGCCTGCCCTATCCTGGATGCAGCGCGGATCGATCTCGCCCTCCTCGAACTGCGCGGCACCAGATAGGATCAACCGCAGGAGCGCACATGCGTGACACCGCCAACTCCATCGTCGACAGCCGCCTGACAGAGGCGCTGGGACAATACTTCAACGGTGTAACGCTCAAAACCACTGTGGGTGACTGCACGATTCTATCTGCGGTGCGCAAACAAAACGGCGCGCCGGTTGATATCTACACACCAAGTTACACTGTTGCCCGCGAAGACGATGTGGTCGCGCGCCTTGGCAAAGCATTCGCCACATACGACAAACTCAGCAGCACACGCTTGCAGTCATCCGAACGTCTGCTCACATCCCGCGCATTTAAGAAGTCACCGGCGCTCGCCGTCCTGTCCTGCCCTGTCGATGTGTTTGACGACGCCTTTGACACCCATCCCGTCGACGTGAAATTGCAGATCTTCAATGACATTCTTGAGGGGCTCGCGACGCTGCACCAAGCAGATCTAGTGCATGGCAACCTCTCTCGCTTGAGCGTCAGGCGGGAGGCCCCAGATGCAAGTCTGCGCCTTTGCGATCTGACTTTCGCGGGCGACAGGCCTACGACGGTCGCGGCCCAACCCATCGCCTACCAATCGCGCAACATCATCAACACAACCCAGCCCAGCTTCGTTGACGATGTCTATGCGGCAGGCATGCTTGGCTATCGCATCCTGCTCGGACCAAACGGACCGTCTTTGGTTCTGACAGGTCAACCCGACGCCGACAGCGACACTATCGTGCGCGCGATCCTTGGGGAAGAGCGCGACGCGCCAACCGCGGAACAGCTCTTCCCCGAAGGCCATCCAAGCGCGGAACAGATCACACGTCTGCTGGCGCGGATGACGGGTCGCCTGGCGAATGCGACGCCCTATAGCAGCGCCGATGCAGCGCACCGCGCCTTCCTCACCGTGCGTGACAATCCCGGTGCTGTTAGCATCCCGAACACAAGCACACCCGTTGCCGCGCCTCTCGCGCCGGTGGTGACACAGTCCGCCACCGACGGTATCTCAAAGCCAATCGCCCTCACCCTATTCGCAGGTTTCCTTGCCAGTACCGCTGCAGCTGGATACCTCTTCACACAAAACGCTGCCTTGATGGACGAACGCGAGATCAGTCTCGCCTCTATCGATATCCTCAAAGACAAGATCACCGACGAACGCGCGCTGGCAGCGTCAGCGCTTTCCGCGCACGAGGGCATCGTTGCGGCGACACGGACAACGGCACGTGCTGAATACACCGGTGCTGCAGTCGCAACGCCTGAAACGGCGGACCTTTTCAGTATGGCAACCGCCAGCCTGTCACAGGCGACGGAGGCCCATGCTGCCGCAGACTACGCGACCGCGATCGCGGATGCTGAAATAGCCCAAAACGCAGCCACTCAAGCGCTCGACCTGCTCATCACTGCTGCGGCAAAAGCCGAAGTGGCGCGAGATGAAGCGCTGACCGCACTCCAAACTGCACGCAATGCGGCTGGCCCCGATAGCGCTCTGCTCACCGACGCTGAAGACCAAATAGCGACTGCGGCGAGTGCCTTTGCCGAAAACAAGATCCAGATCGCGACTGACGCGTGGACAGGGGCCGCGGAACGCGCCGTCGCCATTACCGATAGTCTCAGTCGCGAAGCAGAATTTGTTGGGACGGAATACACAACTCAGCGGGAAGACTCGGAAGCCACAACCCCTCAAGCCATCCTCGCATCAACTTTCGCAACCCGTGCCTCGGCCGCCTACGACGCAGGCCAATTCGCAGATGCGAAAGCGCTCTACCAAGCAGCCATAGACGCGCTATCTGCGTCCCGGACAGACCAACCGGCACCCGCCGCAGGACCGGGCAGCATCACTGCTCAAATCGGAGATAGCCCTGCCGCCCTCTCTGAAGCAGTAGCCCTCTGTCGCAGCGATGCTCCTATCCCTCCAGAGGCTTGTCCCGCGGAACGCCCCGCCGATGAAGCCGCCAGGGAGGTCACGCTGCGGCCGTTCACGCTTGATGAAACCGAAGTCAGCGCAGGTGACTTCGCGGCCTTTATAGCCGCCACAAACTACCAAACGATCGCCGAACAAGACGGGCGCGTCATTGCCCTGACTAGCTCCGGTGAAGCCCGTTTCATTGACGGCGCCTACACATGGGCCACCCCTGGCGGAAAAGATACGACGTACCGCACCGCCCCCGATCGGCCCGTTACAAACGTTTCTATGGAAGACGCTGCTGCATACTGCCAATGGGCTGAAGGACGATTGCCCACAGAGGCAGAATGGGAATACGCCGCGCGATCCGGATCAGACGCTCTTTTCCCGTGGGGCGACTGGTCAGCCGAGCAACCCGTCTGGCGTGGTGCCCCCACCCCCGCCAAACGCTTGGCACAAAACGTCGACGTGGCGGGCGGTCCCTCGCGCGCTGGCCACGTCGGCCTTTCTGGTAACGCTCGGGAATGGGTGATGGGTGCTGATGGCGCTGTTCTCAAAGGCGGCTCCTGGAACACCGCAAACCCCGCAGACTTGCGTATCGCCGCCCGCCTCGCTGTTCCCGGCAATGGCCCTGGCGTCGATTTTGGCTTCCGCTGTGCCCGCGATGCAGAGGTCTGGCCATGAGACACGCGATTCTTGCCTGCCTGCTCGCTTCACCTGCCCTTGCCGAAGATCGCGCGTTGGTGATCGGCATCGACAGCTACACGCAACCGCTCAATGGTGCTGCCGCAGACGCAAGCAGAATGGCGGCAACGATTTCGGATGTCTGGGACATTCCCACAGCCCAAATCACGACGCTTACCAACGCCGCGGCCACATCCGACGCGATCATCAACGCCTTGATCGACAAACTCGTGGGGCAAACTGAGCCTGGTGACCAAGCCATTCTTTATTTCGCAGGACGCGGCACAACGCTCCCCGACGGACAACCCGCACTGATCGCACAGGACGAAACCGCCCTCCTGGGCAAGATCCCCTCAAACGTAATCAGCGACATGCTCGACCTGATTCCAGATCGCGACGTGACCGTGATCATCGATGCAGGTTTCGACGGCCAAGCCGACCTCATCGGCGGCACGCAACCACGCGGCACAGCTGGCGCGGTGTCTACCGGATCGATCTATGGCCAAGGCAGTGTCCCCCGCACGATCTGGAATGCCGCTCAGACTGGCCAATTCGCGTGGGAAGACATTGACCGGGGCGTTTTCACCCACGCGTTGATCACCGCACTTGATCAGAAAAGCGGCGACACGAATGGCGATGATGAGATCACCAACGCCGAACTTCTCGAGCATCTTACGGTGCAGAACACGTTGTGGTGCGAAACGAACGCCACCTGTCTTGACAGCGGTCGCGGTTTTGCGCCCGCTTTCGTCGGCAACCCGGACACCGTGATCATGACTAAACCAGCACCGGTCGCACAGCCCGCCCCCGTCACAGAACCGATCCTTCCCGCTGATACGGCACCTGCGACTTACACGGAGACACTTGGCTTCGTGACCGACCTCTTTGCGCCCAGCAACAGAGCTGGTCTCTCCTTGTCGATGTCGACGGGTCCGGAACCTCGTGTAGGAGACGTCATCCAGTTCGCCATCACTGCCAATGCTCCGGGGGAGCTTATCCTTCTCGACGTCGACCCTAATGGACACCTTGTGCAGGTCTTCCCTTCCGCCCTTGCGCCAAATGCCAGCACAACGCTCTCTCCAGACGACACGCTGATCATCCCCAACGGGCGCAGCACCAATAACCAACCGATCCAGATCCGTGTCTCTGAACCCTCCGGCCAAGGACTCCTCCTCGGCTTGTTGTTCGAAGATGCCTCCGCCAGCGCCCTGCTCCCTGCCGCGCTCCCCAACGGCCCCCTCCCCAACGCAGGCCAACATTTGTTTGAAATCGCGCAGGCGCTTCTGGCTGCACAAGCCGACAGCGACCTTAACTGGTCCGCCGCCTATTTGCCTTACCGCATCACGCCCTGAAGGAGACGTTCCGATGCAAAAATCACTGCTCACCTGCCTCGCTCTCACCGCGTCACCGGCTATCTCATGCCCGCAGTACGACACCGTGGTCGCTGCGGTTCAATCTGGTGACCGCACCAGCGCCGAGGTCCTTTATGATGAGATCGTCTTCAGCGCCGCCTGCGATGATGCGATCCGAGAATGGGTCGGTGACTATCTGGCCCGCGAAACCTTCCTCGCCGCCGAAGCCACCGATGCGGTCGATGAAAAGCGCGCCCTACTTCAAAAGGCCCTCGGCTACGAGATCCACTGGCGCAGCTACGCCGCTCTTGGCCGCCTCGATTGGGACGCAGGCGCCTACAACGAAGCTGCCGGTAACCTCCAACTCGCTCTCAACGAGCTGGCCGAAGGTGACCCCACACATGATGCCGCCGATAGCGAGATTGCAGAGGTTTACGACCTTGCCACGGCCGCACTCGCTCTCGCAGATGCACCCGTCGACCTGCCCAAGACACGCTCCGGCACCGCGGGCGGCATCCTAACAACCTCGATCCGCGGCTTTCAGGTCGAAGAAGTCGCGCTGCCCATCACCTTTGAATACAACTCAACCGAGTTTGACGCGCTCGGCACAGAATATGCAGCACTCCTCGCAGATCACATCGCACTCACTGCGCCCGACATCGTTACACTCGGCGGCCACACCGATCCCGTGGGCGGAGAAGCGTTCAATCTCAACCTTTCCCTCGCGCGTGCCGAAACCGTCAGCGCGTTCCTCAGGGATGCGGGCTTCACCGGCACCATCGACGCGATTGGCCATGGTGAGACGCAACTGCCCGAACCACCGCCTGGCATCGCACCCGGATCAGAAGAGCACCACCGCATCGCCCGTCGCGTCGCGTTTTCGTTTCAATGATACGCCCTGCCCTTCTGTCCCTTGCGCTCTGCGCCAGCCCGCTGGACGCGGCGCAAACCTATGGGTTGGTGATCGGCATTGATGAGTATGACTTGGTCACCGACCTGCAAGGTGCTGTGAATGACGCCCGTGATATCGCTGATGCCCTCCAATCCCTCAATGCCGATGTCATGCTCCTCCTGAACGCCGAAGCCACACGAGAGGCTGTCCTGACAAGCTGGCAAGCCATCCTAGACAAAGCCGCCCCCGGTGACACGCTCATCGTCACCTACGCGGGCCATGGATCGAATGAGCCAGAGCACACCCCCGGCAACGAAGAAGACGGCCTCGACGAAAACTTCCTGCTCGCCGGTTTCGCACCTTACGGCAAAGCCGCGGGCGAGCGAATCCGCGATGACGAAATCGCCGATCTGATCGCGCAGCGCCCGGATATCGAGGTAATCTTCGTGGCCGACGCCTGCCATTCCGGCACAGTCACCCGCAATCTCAACCCAACACTCGGCTACCGCTACGTTTCACCTACGGGCATTCAAGACGACCCACTTCCGCCACCTCCGCCCCGCCCCGTCGCGTCAGACGGCCAGGACGACGTGGCGCTCTTTCTTGCTGCCGTAAACGAAGCCCAAAAGGTCCCCGAATACCTGATTGATGGCGAAGCGCGGGGCGCGCTCAGTTTTGCCTTCGCCGAGGGCCTGCGCGGACATGCTGACTCCAACGGTGATCAAATCCTGACGAAGGGTGAGCTAGAGACCTACATCCGCAAAACTGTCCGGCAGGTCTCGCAGGGCGTGCAACTTCCCCAGGCCTCCCCCGCCGGAGCCGTCGACACACACCTTATCAGCCTGCCCCAACCGCCAGCGCCGCCAGCTGACATCCGGGACGTGCCACTGGCCAGCCTCCCGCCTATCACGCTCGCCACTGACGCGGCGCTTCCCCCTCTCAACGGAATCGTGCTCACTGCACCGTTGCGCCCTGCCGACATGCGCTACGACTGGGACAGTGGGGCTGTCACGTCCATGGTCGGCGACCGGATCGCCACGACCCTCGACCCAGCCGACCTGATCGCGATTGCCATGAAAACCCAGGCCATGGCTGCGATCACAGAAACGGCCACATCCAACCTCTCAGTCCGCTTCGCCGACGGGGACCGCACTTATCCTGCTGATGACATCGTTACAGTTTCGGTTGAAAACCGCAGCTCACCATACCTGACGCTGATCAACGTCGCATCGACCGGCGAAATCGCTTTCCTTTACCCTGAACCAGCAGCGGGAGACCCAACCCGCATCCCTGCAAATGCGCCGCTTTCGTTGCCTCTCCGCGTCACCGCCCCTTACGGCGCGGATCACATCATCGCAATCGAAAGCCCCGATGATCCCGGCGACCTGCGCAAAGACTTGAAGGCACTCTCCGGCACAACTGACATGACGACCCTTTGGGACATCATCCGCGCCGACACATCGCTCGCCACAGCGATCTTTCCCTTTTTTACGGAGGGCGCGCCATGACATCCATCATCATCGGCCTCGCGACCTTCGTCGCTCTCTCGCTCGTCAACCAAAGCGAAAGCCTGAAACTCAACCGCCTCTGGCTTCTTGGTTTGACGATCACGACGACCCTCTTCTTCAGCCCACTCAGTGCGGTCGCCACCCTCTGGTCAGCCGCCCTCGTCGCAACCCTTCTGGCGATCTCGGTGACCGACATCAAAACACAGCTTCTCCCCGACTGGCTTACCGGCCTACTGATCATCCTCGGGCTCACCCAATCCGGCTTTGCGTTTCCCACCTTGCTCGGCGCCATCATCTGTATCCTCTGCGCCCTCGCCAACTCGACGCTGACCAAAGACGACAGCGCGATCGGCAGCGCAGACTACCTGCTCGGCGCAGGCCTTGTCGCTTGGCTTGGCCCCCTGCACGCGATGGATGCACTGATCATCGCCCTGCTGCTGTTTGGCCTGCAACTGATCCTGACGGCTCGCAAGATCTCGGCCTTTGCCCCTGCTCTTTCCATCGGCCTCGCGGCCATCTGGTTCGGAGGACCCATCCTATGACCGACACACCCACAACCGGCTTTCGCGTCATTTCGAACACCGGTCATCAAAGGAAGACAGACTTGACGAACAAACGACCATCGCTGAGTGTGAAACCCGGGGGAAAGCACATGACCGACGCGATGAGCGACGTAGAAAGCGCCACGCTGTCCGGCGACAGCGTGCGCCTCGCTTTCGAAACCGTCGAATGTACCCTCCGCGCCGAAAACTGGTTCTTCGAAACCGTCCGCAAGGAACTCGCCAAATCCGCCGATCTGTCCGATTTCCCCACAATCATGGGGTCAAACGGCTACGACTATCTGCTGCATTTCACCCAGTTTATCTTCTTTCTCAAAGCCTTGGACTGCACGGACGCTGACCAGATTTCCAACTATATCGAGGCGCATAACAAACGCCTCGACGATCTGATCAACGATCCGAGCTTCACAAAAAGCGCCAAGGAATATCGCAAGGCGATCTTCCGGCCAGAACGTAAGGCGAAGATCCTCGACACGATCCGCACCCTGCAGCAACCGGTCTTTGCGATATACGAATATGGCCATCTTCTGATTGATGAGATGTCACCGAAAACCACCGAAAAACTCATCGAAGACCTCCGCCACGGCGGGCTATTGGTTCGCCGCATCGACGACCGCATCACCGCCGACCAAAAACGCATCCTCATCGGTTCAACCGGCTTCCTCGAGGACACGTACCGCATGTCCCTCCTGATGCAACGCCGCATGATCGCGATGACAATGTCGGATGCGGAATTTCAGAAGGCGAAGGAGACGACAAAGTAGAGCATCGGGGCTGTTCGACAACGAATTGATGGAACAAAGGTCCGCAATCGATGCGTTTTCTGCCCGTCGCACCACCGCTAGATGCCTGTTTCACTGTTCCCTGAGTTGGATGGCCCCTCCCATGCACCATCCCCGCCTTAGAACTTCGCGATCACGTTCAGGAACAACCCGTCGTCATCTTGGCTCAGGTCCGTCAGATCGTCAGAGAACGTGCTGAAGTTATAGCCAACCCCAACCTTCGCGTTGTTGCCGATATGGCGATAGACAGCACCCAAGACGCCCGTCTCTGCTATCTCGGCATCGACAAGGTTCAGGTGACGCGCTTCCAGCAATACGTCCCAGTTGTGAACCAGATGGTAGCGTGCGTTCACAACTGCGAGATAGGCATCGTTGCTCACCCACGGATCACCCGCTGTCGCTGCTGTCTCTGACAGCCTGCCACCCACCTTGGCCCCAATTGTCCATGTCCGGGTGACGTCGTAGTTGCCCTCAAGGCTGAATACGTGGCTTTCCTGCTGCGCACGGTTGCCTTCGACACCATCAATCTCTTGGCCAAAGGTATCCTCGAGGTAGCGATAGCGTGTCAGCACGTTCAGCCGCTCATCCATGATCGGGCGATACGCATAGCCGATAGAGGCGTCGATCAAGCGGCCATCGATGACCGAAGCACCGTCGCTGTCGCTATTTGCGCTGGCAAAGGACAGGACAAGGCGCTGTTCTTCATTGATCTTGTAGCGCGCATTGGAGTTGAAATAGATCGCATCGAAGTCGTTCTGAGTTGACCCTGCCTCAGCCTCACCGCGGCGCACCTCAACCCGGGCGCTCGCACGAAGGGCGTCGTCTTCGTATCGCATCCCAAAGCTCAGCGCAGTGCGGTCGAGGTCGCCGTCGTCAGCGCTGTTGATCTGACCAATTTCAATGGCGGTGTAGTAAGTCAGGTAATCCGACGCCACATATTCCACGCCATAAGCAGAGGTCAGCGTGCGGTCGCGATCAAAGATGTCGTAGGTGTTTTCGCCATAAAGCGAAACACGCTCGTTGATCTGCTGGCGGCCACCCGCAATGTATTTGCCACCATTGTCGCTGCTGGACACACCCGCCTCAACCGCGCGGCCCGTGTCGCGTTCGTAGCCGAAATACCGGCTGTTGCCATTGTCGTCCGCGTAGCGCGCAACGATGCGGCCGCCGAGGTCTCCGGTGCCACTAGAAAGCTCCCCTTCGACCGTCCAGTTGTCACTGATACTTGCGGTGACGCCGAGACCGGCCCGGTCGTAGTCGTCCAACCCGTCAGATGTCGCGGTGGTCTGGCCAAAGCCGTAGACCGACAGATCGTCATTCACGGCATAAGTCAGGCGCGCGGCTACATCGATACGATCGCCGTCTTGCGTGGCGGTCTCTTCGTCCAGATATTCGGCACCGACCTTGAAGCTGAGTTGCGACGTGACGAAGCCCTCAAGCTCCGCGCCCACTTCCGTCTTTTTATCACCTGCGTCGTTCTCATAAAGGTCCGCATAAACCGCATAGCCAAGCGCATCCTGGGTCGCTTTCACGCGGGCAAATGCGCCCAGCAGCTGTTCATCTCCGGTGGTTGCCGTGACCTGATAGTCGAGGGAGGAGAACCCCTCCTCCCGCTTCTCAAAGTAGCCGCCGACAACACCGTCGCGGCCATAGCCCAGATCGACCAGATCGGCTTGTGCCGCGAGGCGCACAGCCTCACCCGTGCCATCAGCGGCGGAGGTGCCGTTGATCGTCAAACCCCCATCGAGCGAGAAGTCCTGATCAAAACCCGGTCCTTCGCTGCGCGCCCAATCCAGTTGGATGAAGCTGTTGTTGCCAAGTTGATAGCGTGCATCAAAGCCCAGCGATTGCTGGTCGGCGCTTCCAGTATCGTCGCTTGTCGCGGTCAGACCCAGACGCAGATCATCCGTCGCCCAGCCTTCAACGCGGCCCCCGTAAGAGAAACCATCGACGTCAGAGGTCGTTGGCGTGAACTCATACTGCGCCACCAGATTTACGTTCTGATCGCCACCGGGGTTTGTCTGCACAAGGTTGGTGTTCACCGACGCCGTCAAAGGCTTGGTCAGGATGATCACACCTTGCAGGTAGTTGATCTCATAATCACGCCCCGGCACAAGCCGCTGCTGGTCCACCACGCGGCCTGTGTCGGCATCGCGCAATTGCACTGTCAGCGTTTCGGTGCCCGGTGACACATCCTGACGCCGCAGGAAGTAGACGGAGCCACCGGTGCCCTGGAACGTCTCACGCCCCACCAGCTGTTCTGGCTGGGCGGCGTAAAGCTCTGCCGACACACGCGGATCGCCATTGGCGGTCACCTGTTCGGTGTTGCCGACGATCTGCGCGCCATAGAGGCTGCGTTCGTTGCGGACGAAGGTGTTACCGTCAACGGTCGCTTTGTAATCGCCCCAGAGCAGGAAGTTATCATCCTTTGCGATCCGCAAGTAGAACTTGCCGGATGTAGGGGTGTTATCCTCAATCTCGCTGTCGTCACCGAAGGTCGGATAGGTGTCTTCCGGGTCGATCCGGTCAAGCACAGACCGTGGGTCTTTCTCATCGAGCCGGCGGAAGATGTCTTTGAGTTCCTCTTCGCCGGTATCGAGGGAGGAGGTGATCTCAACCCCACCCGCAGTCTCACCATCGACGTAATACTGCAAGCGGCCCGTCGTCTCAGAACTCGACTGGTTGCTGCGCCCGTTCTGATACCACGTGAAATCGGCAACACCGACGTAGAACCATTCAGACCCCGGCACCTCAACAGGGCGGGTCAAGCGGGTGTTCGCGACGGTCACGTCCACATCGTAGTCACCGGCGGGCAAGATGCGCTGGATCACAGCAGCGCCGGACGGATCAGCCGGGGCCGATGCGCCTAGTGCTTGCAAGGTTGATCCGGCCTGCATGCCATCGGCATAGACGGTCACGGTGCCGCCACTGATGCGGATGTTCCTGACGGCGGCGGTATCCGCCAGCTCTTCCACGCCATCGCGCAGGCCACGGTCATCGGGCTGGCCAAGCGGCAGGGCGTCGGTTTCATCGTACCGCCCGCGCGCGTCATAAACGCGGTGGACAACCACGATGTCACTGCCGTCCGGCACGGTGATGTTCGCCTGCCCGTTCGCCGCCACCTGCACGGCCCCAAGGAAGCGTGGGCCGCCGACGGCGCCCCGGTCGATCACCCGGAACTCTGCTCGCTCAATGAAGGCGGGATAGTTCGTATCACTTTGCAGGGTGACGGTCTCCCCTGCCCTGTAAGCCCTTGGGGTGCCGACGGTTTCCACCGCCAGCCGCGTCTCGGGATCAAACCCGTCAAAGGTCACCTGCACATCGGCCTGCGCCAGCGCGATGTCGACCTGACGCACCTGATCTTCGATGGTGGGGTCCGTATCAACCGGGTCCCCATCCAATGAGATCGAGAAGCCCGACGCATTGGTGATCGGCGCGACTTCCGGCTCTGTCTGGCGTCCGGTGGGAACATCCACAACATCGCCTGCATTGCTCTGCACACAGTTCGGCGTGATCGCCCCATCTTCCAGTGCAGCGCAAGTGTTGATGTCTTGCGCCCAACCGATGCTGGGAACGGCCAGAACCGTGGCCAGTGCGGTCGCGCTTAGGGAGTATTTTGTGCGTGTCGTTTTCATCGTCTCATCCCTCCCCTTACTGCAAGTACTTCACGTCGCGCTCGACAATCAGGCGGTAATCGCCAATCGCGCGCCAGCGGGCGTTGATGGTGTCTTCAAGCTGATCGAGGCGGTCCTTGATCAAGGCGCGGTCTTCGCCGGCCGAGAAATAGGAGATCCGCAAGACCGATGGCGTGTCCTTAACCTGCGTCAGGATCCGGGCGATGCCCTGTTCCAATCGGTCAACCGGGGCATTGTCCGCGCCAAAGGCGGCGGCGGTCAGGTCGATATCAACCACCCGGCCCAGGGCCGCGCCGAAGTTCAGTTCTGTCATGATACCGGCCGTCACCCGCATGGTACGCGGGTTTTCGGTCGTCACACGGTAGCCTGTCGGCAATGAGCGGTCATCCAGCTTCAGGGTGAAGTTGGTGCCAAAGCCACCCGGCAGTTCCGCACATGGGATCGAATAGCGACCGTATTCATCGGTGGTCACAATCGTCCCCGTTGGCGTCACCAGACGGACCCGTGGGAGACCGGGTTCCCCCTCTGGCTCTGGTGGCGGTGTCAGCTTGCCTGCCTTGCCATCGACAAAGATGTCCTGATCGGTGATCGCGCTGCGGTCGGGTCCCGGAATACCGTTCTGGTAGCCGTCAAAGTTCCGGTCATCAAAGACCTTCCCGATGATGTCAGAGCAGTCGAAGACAGCCTCTGGATTACGGCGCACGGTGGCGGTTGCCGGTGGTGCCAGCGGGTCACCCGTTGGTGGATCAAAGGCGCGGACGATGTTGGTCAGATCACCCACCGGGGTGTTCGGCCCAACCCGCGCGACCAGTTCCAGTGTCACCGTCTCACCCACACCTATCACCACGTCTGACCAAGTCAGGTTCTGGCCGCTGATGGTGGGTTCAACCGCCGTCCCGTTGATCGTGGCAGAGTCTGGCAGATACACAAAGCCGGTTGGCAACGTATCCACGATGTTGGCGGTGACCGGGAAGGCCTCCTGATTTTCAGCCGTAATCTGATACGGCACGCTGCCGCCCAGAACCACAGTCGAAAGCGGTGTCGTCTTTGTCAGGACCAGCTGATCAGGCGACGCCACCGGATCAAGCGCCTGGTTCTGATCGGTCAGTACCGTGTTGCGGGCAAAGACGAGGCCGTCGATTCCACCGACTACGTCGCCGGTATTCGGATCAACAAACTCCACATCAATGGTTCCGATGGGGAAACCCGAAAGTTGATAGAACCCATTGGCATCGGTGGTGGTGCTTGCGATGATATCGCCATCTTCGTCCACCAGCCGGACGATGTAGTTCGGCAGAAGCGTGTCACCCTCGTCGAAAACGCCGTTCTCGTTCTCATCAAGGAACACGATCCCGTTGATCCCCGTATCCGGCACCGCAAGGGGCACGTTCACAACGGTTGGGTCGTTCGTTGGATCACCATCGGTGCCACCGGTCCCGTTCGTCGTTTCGGTCAGGCCCGGATCGCTGATTGGATCGGTTTGCGCATCGGTGCCTGCATCACTGTCGTCGATCGCGGTCAGCGGTTCCAGCGTGATCGGATCAAGGAGCGGCGTGCCCAGCGGGTTCTGCGGCTCCCCTTCGGCTGTTGCGGTGTTTTCCACATAGCCGCGTGCTTGGTCATCTTCCGAAATCACGTAGTCAACGGTGAAGGACACCGTATCACCCACGGCCATCACAGGGATTGTGCCGATCAGACCGCCCAGCAGCGGGTCAACGACCTCAACATCCGCAAGGAACGTGTTGCCGGTGTTAGTGACAATGAACCGGTAGGTGATCGTATCATCCTCACCACCCAGGACGGCGTCTCCATCGGTGTCGACGACGTTTGCCACGCTCTTGATAACCTCAATCGATGGATCTGGTTCTGCCGGAACTTGTGTGACGGTTGGGTCATTGGTCGGGTCACCATCGGTGCCCCCTGCCCCATCATCCGTCTCGGTGCCTTCCGGATTATCAACCGGGTTACCAAAACGGTCCGTCCCAGTATCAGACGTATCCGTCACCATCAGCGGCGTGCCAGGGTCAACCGGGCTGCCAATCGGGTTCCCGTTGGAGCTGACAGCATCAGCGAATACATTGGCCGTGTTTTCGACGTAGCCCACGGTGTTCACGTCATTGAACGTGACCGTATAGGTCGCCGTAAATGTGCTGCCATCCCGCTCACCCGGATCAAGGCTGATCGGGCCGCCCGTCACATTGGCCGTGGCGTCAGTGACGAAGATGTTGTCGAGCGTTGTGTTGCCAGTATTCGTGACCACAAAGCTGTAGTTGATCACATCACCCACGCCACCGAACACACCGTCACCATTGCTGTCCGGCGCGCTGGCCAGTGACTTGATCACGCTGATGCCCGGTGTCGGGATTGTCAGCACGGTCGGGTCGTTCGTCAGGTCACCATCAGTGCTGCCGTCAAGGCCGGGTGTTTCCACGCCAGCAGGGTCGCTGATGTCTTGCGGCGTGCCGCTCGAGCCCATCTCAGGTTCCGTGCCTGCATCGCTGTCGTCGCTTGCGATCAGCTGGTTGCCGCCCGGCCCATCAAGGATCGGATCACCAAGGGAGTTCACCGCGCCGCCTGCTGCGGTTGCCGTATTCTCAACCCCGCCAGCGGTGACGTCAGACGCGGTCAGGACGTAGTCTGCCGAGAAGGTTGTGCTGTCAGACGCGCCAAGTGCAAGAGTGATCGGGCCACCTGTGACAGGCACCAGAGCATCCGTTACAGTCACATTGCCAAGGTCCACGTTCCCGGTGTTGGTGACCACAAAGCTGTAAGTCACAGTGTCCCCTGCCCCAAGCTGGCCATCGCCGTTGTCGGTCACGCTGGCCACGGATTTGATCACTTCGATCTGTGGCCGTGGGTTTGCGGGAACAGACGTCACCGTCGGGTCATTTGTCGGGTCACCATCGGTGGCGCCACTTCCATCGGGCGTTTCGGTCGTACCGGGGTTGCTGATCGTGTTCTGATCAGGGTCCGTGCCTGTGTCCGACGTATCCGTCACACTGATCGGGTTGCCATTCAGGTCCAGCAGTGGATCACCCGCGCTGTTGACCGCATCCCCTGACACCTCGGCAGAGTTCTCGAGGAACCCACGCGTGATGTCAGCCGCTGTCACCGTGTAGCTTGCGGTGAAGGTGACGGAATCCCCTGCCCCGGCTGCCAGATCAATCGGGCCGCCGGACACCGCTGCAAGGTTATCCGTGAGCGTGATGCCTTCGATGTCGACATTGCCTGTGTTGCGCACGGTGAACTGATACGTCACCTCATCATCTTCACCGCCAAACAATCCGTCACCATTGGTGTCGAATATGTTGGAGGTTGATTTGACCACCGTCAGCTCCGGCATTGGCAGGATTAGGACGGTTGGGTCGTTCGTGGAATCACCATCGGTGTTGCCATTAACGTCCGCCGTCTCAGTCGTTTCCGGATCGGTCACATCTTCTGGCAGACCGGTCGCGCTGATCTCGGGCTCTGTGCCCGCGTCAGATGTGTCGCTGGTCGTCAGATCACCACCCGTGATCGGGTTGTTGAACGGGTTGCCGCCTGCATCCACCGCAGTCCCTGTCGCTGTCGCCGTATTCTCAACCGCGCCATCCGTGATGTTGCGTGCCGTGATCGTATGGGTCAACGTAAAGGTCGCGCTGTCGCTGTCGCCGATATCAAGGTCAATCGGACCACCGGAAACAGGGCCTAACGGATCGGTCAGTGTCACATCAGCAAGATCGACGTTGCCGACGTTGGTGACCGTAAAGCTGTAGACCACCTGATCCCCCGCACCCGGCAGACCGTCGCCATCAAGATCGTTGATCGCGCTCACGGATTTGATCAGCTGCAAGGCCGGCGCCGGGTTGACCGTAAAGACCGTAGGGTCATTCGTGGGGTCACCATCGGTGTTCCCGTCCTGATCGGGCGTTTCCGTCGTCTCTGGATTTGGCACCGGGTCGCCTGACGGGCTGGTGCCCGCGTCAGAGGTATCGGTCACCGTCAGGGGGTTACCGGGGTTCGTCGGATCACCTAATGGGTCGCCGTCACTGTCGACCGCGGTGGCCGTCGTCTCAGCGGTGTTCTCCAAACCGCCTGCCGCAATATCAGCCGCGGTCAGCACATAGGTCGCTGTGACACTGGTGTCGGTCTCGCCTTGATCCAGCGTCGCGACGGGGGTGCCATCAAGGACAATCCCCGGCAATGCGTCAGTAACCGCGACATCAATCAGATCGGTGTTGCCGCTGTTGGTGACCGCAAAGGCGTAGTTGATCGTATCGCCCGCGTCCGTAAAGCCGTTGCCATTCGTGTCATCGACCGAGGCCATGGATTTCACCACGGACACCTCTGGCATCGGTAGGAAGAGAACCGTTGGGTCGTTTGTCGGATCGGTATCGGTGTTGCCGTCTGCATCCGGCGTCTCGTTGCCTTCGGGGTCGGAATAGGCCGTGGGCACACCAGACGCCCCCACATTCGGGTCTGTGCCCGCGTCGGATGTGTCGGTCGCGGTACGCTGCAAGCCGGTTGCTGGATCGAGGATTGGGGTCCCGACCGAATTGACGGCACCGCCTGTGGCTTCGGCTGTGTTTTCAATGGCCCCGACGGTCGCTTGCGCCGCCGTGATCACGCTAGTCGCCGTAAAGGTCGTTGTGTCTGTCGCGCCAACGGCAAGGTTGATGGGTCCACCTATGACGTTCGCCAGCGCATCGGTGACAGTCACATCTGCCAACGCGAGGTTCCCGGTGTTGGTCACCGCAAAGCTGTAGGTGACGGTGTCACCTTCACCGATCATACCATCGCCAGAGGTATCAGTGACAGAAGCAACGGACTTAATCACGCTCAGACGCGGGTTTGGATTGCCCGGAATAGCTGTGATTGTGGGGTCGTTCCCCGGCTCTCCGTCGGGGGATGGGGCGCCAGCAACACGCGGGTTCGTGTTCGGGTCACTATCCACGGTACCAGGACTGCTGATGGTGTCGCCTTCAGGGTCGGTCCCGGTATCGGACACGTCTGTCGCCGTCAACGGCGTACCGGTGGGGCCAAAGACCGGGTTGCCATCGGCATCCACTGAATCACCCGTCGCCGTTGCACTGTTCAAGACAAATCCTGGCGGGGCGACGTCCGTGGCGGTCACCGTATAAGTTCCGGTGAACGTCTGGCTGTCGCCTGCGCCGATATCCAGGTTAATCGGAGCCCCTGTCATGGTCACGGTCGGGTCCGTAATCTCGACATTTTCGAGGTCGACATTGCCTGTATTAGTGACTGTAAAGCGGTAAGACAGTGTATCGCCCTCGCCCCCGAACAAACCGTCACCACCTGGGATATTGTCGTCAAAAGCGTTAGCCAGTGACTTAATTAACGTCAGTTCCGGGTTCGGGATAATCAGAACCGTTGGGTCGTTTGTTGGGTCGCCATCGGTGCTGCCGTCGAGGCCCGGAGTCTCTGTCGTATCGGCGGACGCTTGGGTGACCGGATCGCCAGAGGCATTCAGCAACGGCTCTGTCCCGCTGTCGCTGTCGTCGGTAACTGTGACCGGCTGACCAGTCAGCGGATCGATAATCGCCGCACCAGTGCTGTCGGCGGCAGTGGCGGTGACGATGGCGGTGTTTTCAATCCCGCCTGCAGCGACGTCGTCGGCGTCAATTGTGTAAGTGGCCGAAAAGCTGACCGTATCATCATTGCCAATGTCGAGACTAATCGGCCCACCAGACACTGAAACCATCGGGTCGTTGATCGCGACATTGATCAGATCCACGTTGCCGGTGTTCGTCACGCGGAACGCGTAGTCAATCGTGTCCCCTACATCAATAATGCCATTCGCGTTCACATCCGTGACGTCTTCAATCGCTTTCTCAACGGCTATTCCAGGCGAAGGCTCAATCGCAAAGACGGTCGGGTCGTTGGTCGGATTGCCATCGGTATTTCCATCCGCATCGGGTGTCTCAACAACCTCATTGCCTGCGATGGGGTCGCCGTCTGCATCGGTGCCCGTATCAGATACATCGGACACGGTAATCGGATTTCCGGGATCAAACGGATCACCGAATGGGGCACCACTGTCGTCAACCGCGGTACCGGTCGCAGTGGCAGAATTCTCAACGGCGCCCGCATCAATGTCTGCAGGCTGCAAGGTGTAGCTTGCCGTTACGCTTGTGTTAGTCGCCCCCCGCGGCAGGCTGGCAATCGGGCTGCCAGAAATGCTGATCCCCGGCAACAGGTCGGTCACGGTGACATTTGTCAGGTCCGTGTTGCCGGTGTTGCGCACCCGGAAGCTGTAGTTCAGCGTATCGCCATCATCGACAACACCGTTGGCGTTAGTATCGATGTAGCTGGCCGCGGATTTGGTGACCTGCAACGCGGGCGCTGGGATCACGACAACTGTTGGGTCGTTGCCCGGATTGCTGTCGGTGTTGCCGTCAAGATCAACGGTTTCGGTTGTCGTAGGGTCTGTCACGTTATCTGGCAGACCGGTGGCCGGGTTCAACGTCGGCTCTGTACCCGCGTCTGAATCGTCGGTCACACTGGGAATGGGCGAACCTGCGCCGTCCACCAGTGGGGTGGCTGGGTCAGGATCCCCATTCGGTAGGGTTGCGATCGGATCAGCGGAGCCGACAGCCGTATTCTCAATTCCGCCATTCGCAATATCGGCAGCCGTTAACGTGTAGGCGGCGGAGGCGATGGTGACCGGCCCCTCTTCCACATCCAATACTCCGCTAAAGCCTGCGTCTGGGGTCAACGTGATTGGGCTCAGGCCTGTATCCGTCACCGAGACATTACCGAGCGCGGTGTTGCCGGTGTTTTCAGCAGTGAAGCTAAAGTTGACCGTGTCACCGACGTTCAGCGTGTCCGAACTGTCGACATCTACAAATGACGTCACCGATTTGATGATCGAAAGCTCCGGTTCGGGCGTAATGCAAAGACGGAAGTTGTCGACAGCAAAGTCATCGAACTGAAGGTTATAGGCAAAAGTCACATCGCCGCTATCGCTTAAGCCAGACGGCAGCGTCGCATCGACAGTGTAAAGGTCCCAGAAACGGTACCGACTGATGGTTAGAGGTCCCGGTACGCCCGCAGCATATGGAACGCCACCGATTGTGCCGGAGGCCCCGTTGAGGAATGTCACAATGGCCGGATCGTTGTTGTTGTTCACGTCCGTCGTATCGACTTCCATGATCGGCACGCCCGCAACAGAGAATGTCGCGATCGACGCATTCCCAGGGTTACCGTTGTTCCAGCCGAAGTCGAAGCTGAGGTTGCCCCCACTGGCCAAACCACGCGGAATGGATTGGGTCAGTGCGCCTGATGTATTGTTGTTATCGATGAAGCCAACATTGTTATACGTGATGCCTGCGCCAATGCTGGTGTAACTGCGCAGCCGCAGACCGGTGCCAGTCCGTGTCCAGCTATCAAAGCTTGAATCGAAGTTGGGGTTTGTAAAGGCATTGAACTGACCCGGCCCACAGCTTTGCGGTCCGGTGCTTGGCGTTGGTGCCAATGTATAGTCGAGCGTGATGGTCGCGACGTTCGACGTCAGCCCGTCATCGTCGTCAATGGTATAGTCCACTGGCGTCGGATCATCCTCGAACCCTGACTGGGGTAAGAACGTCGTCTCACCGGTCGTTGGATCAACGGACCATGTCCCCTCACCCGGCACGGTGAAACCGATCACGTCACCATCACCGTCCGTTTGGATCGACGTGGCACCCGGTGGCGCGATCAAGCTGACGGTAGTCGGGTCGACCGTACCGTCAGAATCCGTGTCGTTCGCCACGATGTCCAAGGTTGCATCGTCGCCCGTAAACAAGACACCTGCGTTGGTGTCGTCGTTTGCAACCGGCGGCGCTGCGTCCGGTGCGCAGAAGATCATCTCGATCCCGTCTGCGCCGCTGCCTTCCGTCCCGATCCCGGTGACGTCAAAACTCAGGCTCGTGTAGATCCCGTCAACCTGGATGGAACCTGCGGCCGTCCCTTGCGATGGCACGGTGGAAGATTCCGCATTGTTGGTTTCATCGAAAGGTGTGCGGAAGAAGGAGTTGCCGTTCACTTCAAAATGCGGCGTGCCAGCCGCAGCCGAAATATCGGCGCCCGGCGTTGTCAGCGTCCATTCGGAAGAGTTTGCAGGCGTGCCCACAGAACCTCTGACGCCGCCAAACCCGCCCATGCGGTCAATATGGAGAACCGGGTTTTCAACTGGTGATGAGAAGTTCACGGTGAACGTCGCGGTTCCCGCGTCAGTAACTGCGTTGGAGCCGGCGGATTCTGGCGTTGTGTCCCAGAACATCACAGATGTCAGGCCGGTAGCGCCCCCCAAAGGCTCGCTCCATGCGGGGATGTTGTTGAAGGAACCGTTGGAGAAGTTGCTCCAGTTCGTGTTGCCGGGTGTCGAAATTGATGTAGACACGGTAACACCGTCGGACGTTGTGGAGGACCAGTTTCGTCCGCTGCCGCTCCAGCTTGTTGTCAGCTCTGTACAGGAGTCAGGGGTCGGCAGACCGGACGGGCCGCTTTCCAGAACAACAAACACTTTGCCGTCGCCGCAGTCTGCATTGCCTGAGGCATCGAGGTCAGCACAGACAAGTTCAACCTGGTCTAGAGTGCCGGTCGTGCCGAACGTCGACAACGGGATCACGGCGCCACAAATATCCTGCCCGTTGTCGTAGTTGCGGCCAGTGTCAAAGTAGCCGGTATTGCCCGAACACCCGGCAGGGACGGTGGCAAGGCCAAGGCTACTGCCGCCGGAGAGGCCGCGGACAGCAAAATCATTGTTCCCGCCACGTTCCACAACGACAATGAAGCCGGGACGGGTCAGATCGACCGGCGTAGAATATGTAAGGCGCTGTGTGGTAGTCGTAGCTGGAGGCGGATTACCCCCGACAGCGTTTGGATTATCGATCCGCACATATTGGTTCAGATCGCGCGATGAGAAGAACGGTTCAACTGCATCCTCAAAATCGGCCACGCCTTGGGCGACGTTGCCACCGGCGGCAGAAATGAACTGGCTGAGCCGCGTACCGTTGTTCTGAATGCGGATGTTATTGGCGTTGACGAAATTGGTCAGCTCATACCCGCCGTCTGGTGTGATCAGGTCACCGAAGGACACACCATTAATAACAACGCGGCTGAGCGTGGCCGGGTCTGAGTTATTTGACTGGGTGTCACTGAACTCAAAGACAACCGTATTTGGCGGGGTGAGCGCTTGCGCGACGACAATCGTGGGTGCAATGACAAATGTGAAAAACGCCATATAGAAGGCGCGAAGAGCGGATAGGATTTTCCGCTTCACGCGAAAGGTGTCTGCCGCCCTGCCCTTCGCAAATGCCTTTCGTCCACCTGCATCACCAGACAAGTTACTAAGGCTATCGGCCATATCGTGCTCCCCGCGCA
>JAHDEX010000045.1:31951-35280 GCA_020628545.1 Paracoccaceae bacterium
CCTGCATCACCAGACAAGTTACTAAGGCTATCGGCCATATCGTGCTCCCCGCGCATGTTATTCTGCGCTTGTCGTATGGGAGATGCGCAAATCTGCGTTTCCCCCTGTCCCTATCGTGATGCAGTTGAATTGGTCAGGCACGATTTTCGCGCACTGCGCTTACTACTCACAACTTCATTTTATGGCTGTGATGGCCTCAACCGCCTGTTTCTACAGCCTTGTTCTTTACGTCAGGTGTAGTTCACGGGATACACAACTCAAAGGGGAAAATTCTTCGGCCCAATTTTGCGTGTTCTTTCGGCAGATTGTCGCACAATCACCAAACATTAGGAGGCTTTAGTGTCGCCTTATTGACATCTGGTTTTCGAAGCTATCCGACGTATACATCGCCTTATACGTAAGCGGGCTCTGCAAATGCACGTGGCTTTCGAGCTGGTTGGCGCTGAAGGCCCGCCCTACCCTCCTTTGAAGCGCCGCGGCGTCCATCTGGTTCCAGTCGATGGGAAAATGATAGCGACAACATCCCTTCTTCCAACAATGCGCCAATCTAGTCTAAACGGGATCTGTAGACACTACATCTGCGAATTTCCTTGACTTAGACACGTGAATCGCAGCTTTTATCCCCAAGTGGCGCGAAAAAGGCCATGTTTATAAAATTGGGGCAACTACATGATTCCAGTGACACCACTCGCAACGGACAGGCCATCAACCCTTGCCGGCGAGATTTCGGAACGTTTGAACGCCGCGATCCGAGAGCATCTTTTGGCGGCATTTGCCCCCGACAGCACAAAAGTCCTGCGGAAATTTTCCGCTTCCGAAGTTGCAGAACTTCTCGGTGTCTCCGGTCAATTCATGCGCAAGGTTCACGCCGAAGGCACGGTGCCAGAACCCGACGAAGTTCGCGGCGGCCGCCGTTACTATTCCGCGCAAGACATCTGGGCAGCGCGCGATATCCTCGAAGGGTCCTCGCGCAAGAAAGGCCGGTATGTGCCGCGCCGTACCGGCGACGAACAGCTGCAAGTCTGGCAGCTGATGAATTTCAAAGGTGGCAGCAGCAAAAGCACCACAACAATTCACCTCGCTCACTACTTTGCTTTGCGCGGCTATCGGGTGCTGTTGGTCGATCTTGATCCGCAAGGCTCCCTGACGTCCATGTGTGGCATCAGCCCCGAGATCGAGTTTGATGGGCTGACCATCTACGATGCCATCCGCTACGATGATCCCGTGCCGATGTCCGATGTGGTGCAAGCCACCTACTTCCCCGGCTTGTCTATCGCACCTTCGCGTCTGATTTTGTCGGAGTTTGAGACTGAATCTGCGGTTCATTCAAACCCGGATCAACCGTTTTTCACGCGGATCCGGAACGCGCTTGCGCAGGTTGAAGGTGACTTCGACCTTGTCCTTGTCGACAGCCCTCCTCAGCTTGGTTTTCTCACCATCGCCGGGATGGCTGCTGCAAGCTCGCTCATAGTCCCACTGACGCCGTCGATGCTCGACGTATCCTCTACGGCGCAATTTCTGGAACTCGCGGGCGCATACATGGGCGTCATCGAAGATGCAGGCGCCGTGTTGCAGTATGACCACTTCAAATTTCTCATGACCCGTGATGAACCGACGGACATCCCGTCACAACAACTGACGTCCTTCATGCGGGCGTTGTTCCAAGACCGCGTCATGTCGACCACGGCGCTGAAGAGCACAGCAATCAGCGACGCGACAATGCTCAAGCAGTCAATCTATGAGGTCGTCAGGTCCGATATGACACGCGCAACGTATGACCGCGCCAAAGGCTCCATGGATGCTGTGGGACGAGAGGTTGAACAGATGATCCATCAGGCCTGGGGGCGGTCATAATGGCACGTAAGTCGCTTAAGGACATGTCCGGCATCGCCAGCACTATTGCCCGGTCTGGCACGAAGGCAACTGACAAGGCCGCAAAGACGAGCGCACCAGCGCTTGGCGCGCTTCAGGGGTCGCTTGCAGCGATCCGCGAGATTGATCCGGCCCTGATTGATGATTGGGGTCCGGTTGATAGGCTTGACGAGTTTACAGCTGTAAACTCCGACGACGATGACGGCTTCGACGCCTTGATGACAAGCATCGAGGACGGCGGTCAACAGGTTCCAATTCTCGTGCGCCGCGCAAAGACAGAAGGGCGTTACGAGGTCATTTACGGGCGTCGGCGCCTGAAGGCCTGCCGGGAGCTTGGGGTGAAGGTCCGCGCTAATGTGCAAGACCTCGACGATCAAACTGCGTTGCTGGCCAAAGGGTTGGAAAACGCCGCCCGCCGCAACCTGTCGTTCTATGAAAAGGCACGGTTCGCAGAGGCAATCATGGAGATCGGACATCCAGCTGAAACAGTAAGACAAGTCCTCAACCTCTCTGCGTCCGGACATTCGCATTTGGTGAAAGTCACGCAGAATGTGCCATCGCAAGTGGGCGACCTGATCGGCCCGGCGCCAAAGTCGGGCAGGCCGAAGTGGACGGTCTTGGCAGAGCACTTTGCAGCGAAAAAGCTGACGGAGAAAGGGGCTCTGACTGTCCTTAAGAAGCACGGCCCCGAAGTCAGTTCCGACGATCGGCTGGAGATGCTTTTGAAAGAAGCGTCAAAGCGCGGCGCGCGGGCTGGCAGCGATACGAAGGAAATATCCCCGGTCAGTGGCATAACGATCAAGACGGGTCGGAACGCAGTTTCATTGTCGGCGAAGAAATCGGGAGAGAACGCCGCTTTCGCGGAATGGCTCGACGATCATCTCGCGGACATCATCAAAGAATCCTATGCCGCGTTTACAGCTGTAAACCGGTCGGATGACACCTGAGGACGAGCAGAAAGGAGGAAGGCAAGCAAAACAAAACCCCCGAAACCGAAGCTCCGGGGGCTGCTGCGCAAAGCGCAATTCTTAGATTAGACACCTGGAATCTAGCAGCCACCGAATCATCACACAAGAAAAAACGCTTCTGAGCGGACGGGATAATTTTGCCTGCCGGCAAAGTGATGGAAAATTGGAAGGCGACCCCGGGCGGGGTGACTGAAAGTGTCGACTTTCGGAACGCTAAAGCTGTGTCACATGGGTATCAGCCAACAGGTTGGCGAAAAACGAGCGTGGATCTCGTGCAGGCCGAAAGCTTCGCCCGAGAGGGTGAACAACTGGAGGTTCCGAAGTCCCAAGCATTCGTCGCCGTTAAACGCGTCGCTGCACACATTGGACTGAAGGCAGGCGATGTATTGCTCCTCGACGTGCTTGGCGCTTTCACCCAAACAAAAGATTGGGAGGCGGGACAGCGGCCAATTGTTTGGGCCTCGAACGCGTATCTGATGGATCAGACGG
>JAHDEX010000046.1:0-32400 GCA_020628545.1 Paracoccaceae bacterium
TCCCCCGTCAGACATCCGCCGACTTCGACACAGAGCTTCAGGATCTCCGCGCCCATCGCCTCGCATGTTTCCAGATCGCCAGGCTTGTTGGCGTTATAGAGGATCAACGGGTGCATGTTGCCATCACCAGCGTGAAACACGTTCCCAACGTCGAGGCCGAATTCCTTTGAAAGCTCCTGAATACGCCGCAAAACTTCTGGCAGTGCGGAGACAGGGATCGTGCCATCAAGACACATGTAATCGTTGACCTGCCCCATCGCGCCAAAGGCAGACTTCCGGCCAAGCCAGATGCGGCCCGCTTCATCAGCGTTCTTCGCCTCACGCAACTCAACCGGATTATGCGTGCGGGCAATGGCCATGATCTTTTCAAGCTGCTCGTCAATCTCCGCCTCAGACCCTTCGACCTCTACGATCAGCAACGCTTCACACATTGGATAGCCCGCTTTGGCAAACGCCTCGCAGACTTCGATGCAGGGCCGATCCATGAATTCAATGGCGACTGGCAAGACGCCCGCCTTGATGATGTCGGAAACGCAGGCCCCGGCAACCTCTGAACTGTCGAAGCCCATCAACACCGGTCGTGCCCCTTCGGGTTTGTGCAGGATGCGCAAGGTCGCTTCCGTGACCACGCCAAGTTGTCCCTCGGATCCGCAAATGAGACCCAGCAGATCGAGCCCGCCGGAATCGAGATGCGCACCACCGATCTCGACCACGGTGCCGTCCATCATGACCATCGTAACACCAAGCAAGTTGTTGGTGGTCACACCGTATTTAAGGCAATGCGCCCCGCCAGAATTCATCGCGATGTTACCTGCAATTGCACAGGCGAGCTGGCTCGACGGGTCGGGTGCATAGAAGAAGCCATGTTCTTCGACGGCACCTGTCACACTCAGGTTGGTGCGGCCCGTCTGCACGCGAATGATGCGGTCGTCGTAGTTGGTCTCTAACACGTCACTCAGACGCGCAACGCCAAGAATAACTGAGTCCGCGGTCGGCATCGCACCGCCCGCGAGAGACGTTCCGGACCCACGCGGCACAACAGGTACATCCATGTCGTGGCAGACCTTTAAGACGGCCGAAACCTCTTCTGTGGAAGATGGCAGGACCGCACAAAGTGGCGGACAACGATAGGCCGACAAACCGTCGCATTCGTAGGCGCGAGTCTCTGCAACATCGTCGATGACGGCGTCATGGGGCAGGACCTCGCGCAGGCGTTCGACGATCCGATCTTTGCGCGAAAGGATCGCATCACTTGGGGTTGGCATTTCCATGGCGTACCTCGCACATCATCAATTGGTAAGAAAATATAACCAATTTCTGGAATTGGCAAGGTCCATCTCAACACGTTAGGGAAGGGCTATGACTATGCTGGCGACATTGGCCCTCCTGACTTTGCTTGATGCTGTTGCATTGGGTGCGCTGATTTTGGCTTTGGTTGGAAGCGGTTGGCTGATTGAGCATCCGCCTGCGTCGCGCCCGTCCGTCACAAAAATCATGTCCGGCCATCGCCGCGCCTGGATGCGTGTCTTTGTGACACGCGATCCACGGATCTTCGACGCGCAGATCGTCGCGAGCCTCAGACAAGGCACTGCTTTCTTTGCGTCGACCTGTGTCTTGGCCATCGGGGGTGTGCTGGCTCTGATTTCAAACACCGATCCGCTGAGTGGCGTTGCCGCTGAGGTTGCCATGCTGGAGGTCCCTGTCTTGATATGGCAGCTCAAGCTCGCGGTTGTCGCGCTCCTGTTGACGAACGGATTCCTAAAGTTCGTCTGGGCCAATCGCGTCTTCGGATATTGCGCTGTCTTGATGTCGGCTGTGCCAAATGATCCATCGGATCCCGAGGCTGACACGCTCGCGATGCAGGCCGCAGAACTGAACATCCGCGCGGCGATCAACTTCAACAGGGGGCTACGGTCGCTTTACTTCGCGTTGGGGGCACTGGCCTGGCTGATTGGCCCGATCGCGCTTTTGGTGGCCACGGGGGCCGTTTTGTGGACGGTTCTTTCACGGGAATTTGCATCGCTTCCGCGCGACATTCTGCTAAAGAAGATGCCATGACTTACTTCGCCCGCGCCGCTGCCATCCTCTTCGCAACCACCACAATCGCACATGCCGACGCACCTGTTGTCGAAGCTGTCGATGCAACAAAGTCCGGTGACAGCTGGCGTTTTAGTGTGACGATCAGCCATGGTGATACAGGCTGGGATGACTATGCCGACGGTTGGGAAGTGATTGACGCTGACGGTAATCAGCTTGGAGAGCGGCCATTGGCACATCCGCATGTGGAAGAGCAGCCATTTACCCGCTCGCAGTCCGGAATTGTGATCCCCGAGGGTGTCACCGAGGTCTACATTCGCGTGCGCGATAACGTGAACGGTTGGTATGAAGACCGGTATTCCTTCAAGCTGCCGAACTAGGATCGGCTGACGCCGATTGGGGGCTGTCTGCCCCCAACACCCCCGAAGGTATTTTCCTCCAAAAGAAGAAGCAGCGCGACAGGCTTAATCCAACGCGCTAACGACGTCCTTCGCGGAGCCATGCGCCGACAATCAGCAGGGACGCGAGCAGCAGGAAGGCCCAAGCCGGAAGCAAAGGCGTGATCGTAATGTCAGCGGTTTGGTATGCGCCACGGGGCGTCACACCGATCCAGCCACGGCCTGCTGCTGGCCTGCCTGCACGCACGCTGCGAATGTCGACATCGCCAGCGGAAACGGGGAGGATCCCTCCGCCCGTGCCGGCCACGACAGGTGCAAGCATCTCGCCGGATGCGATGGTTTGCTCGAACTCTCGCGGCGCAGCTGGTCCAAGCGCAATCACGGCATCCATTTCGCCATCAGACAGGCGGTAAAGACCTACCTCAGGCGCCTCCCAGAGCGTTTCAAACCGCCCCGGGCTGACCTCTTCCAGCGTCAGGACTGTTTCAGACCCGTCAGGGTGCGTGATTGTCACGTCCCCGGTTTCCTCAGACAGTGTCCGGCGAATAATTCGCATCGTTTGCCCGGTCGGTTCGGCCCACAGCGCCTCTTCTTCCAACTCGGGTTCTTTCATCATCCAATGCGCAAGACGGCGCAGCAGCTCCAATTGCGGGCCGCCACCTTCGTAACCACGATCCCAAAGCCAGGATTGGTCAGAGGCGATAAGGGACACGCGTCCCTCACCAATGCGCTGCAAGGTCAAAAGGGGACGGTCTTCCATTCCGCTCATCACGGTCGTTGCCTCTTCGGGCGTGATCACATCCACAAGCCGAAACCAGCGGCCCCATCCTGGGCCTTCAGCGTGAGGTGAGACATAGGCGCTTTCCAACCCTTCCGTCACTGGATGGCGGGCCCCGACATCAGTGATCTGCGGAATAAAACCTTCCTCATAAACGCGTGCTGTCGGCACCCCTGGAAGCACATCTCCGAGGGGTGAGCGGAAGAGGCTTTCGGCAGAGCCATACTCTGGCCCAGATGAAACAAGCACCGCACCGCCCGCTTCGACATACTGGCGAATGTTGTCGAGGTATTCGTTGGGCAGGATACCGCGCCGCGAATAGCGATCAAAAATGATCAGATCGAATTCGTCGATCTTTTCGAGAAACAACTCCCGCGTCGGGAAGGCGATCAGCGACAACTCATTCACCGGCACGCCATCCTGTTTTGAGGGGGGGCGGAGAATGGTGAAATGCACAAGGTCCACGGACGCGTCAGACTTCAGCAGATTGCGCCAGGTGCGTTCCCCGGGGTGCGGCTCACCCGACACAAGCAGGACGCGCAAGCGATCCCGCACGCCATTGATTTGCACAACAGCGGCATTGTTGCGATCCGTCAGTTCGCCGTCGAGCGATGGCGTCTCAAATTGCAGCACGTTCATGCCGCCGTGGGGCAGAGTGATGGGGAGTTCCACATCCTGGCCGATGGGGATGGTGAAGTCTTGCGGGGTATCGCCGTCGATGGCGATGTTCAGTGCGGCAAAGCCGATGCTTTCGGGGGCCGCGCCCTGGTCTTCCACACGAAGCGTCAGTGTGACAGGTTCACCAAGGATTGCGAAAGCAGGCGCATTGGCGACGACGAGCCGCCGATCCCAGTCGTCATCCTGTCCCGTCAGCAGAGTATGCATCGGGGCAGGCAAATTCGGCACACGCTGCAGGTCGTGCAGGCGACCGTCGGTAATCAGGACCATGCCTGCGATGCGGCCCTGCGGCTCTTCCGCCAAAGCCTCTGACAGCGCGGTCATCAGAAGCGTCCCGCTGTCGCCCTCAATTTCGCTATCACCAACAGTCACAATGCGGAGGTCTGTGTTGTCGAGCCGTGCAACCTCTGCTTCGAGGTTTGCCACTGCCGCGGCGGTTTGATCCGGGCGATCCGCGATGCGCTGGCTGGCACTTTCATCAACTACCGCAATCACGATGTCCGACAGCGTATCGCGGTCTTCCTGTTGCAGTGATGGGTTTGCGAGGGCGGCCAGAAGCGCGAGGCCTGCAAGCCCACGCAACCACCACCCCGGAAGCCGTCGCCAGATGGCCATGCCCACAGCGATCGCCACAAGAAGTGCAGCTGCAATGAGTGCGGCAAGCGGGATCAGTGGAGCGATAACAATTGTACCGGTCATGCTATTGCCCCAACCTATCCAAAAGTGCGGGAACATGGACCTGGTCAGACTTATAGTTACCAGTCAGGACATGCATGATCAGGTTCACGCCAAAACGGAACGCGATCTCGCGCTGACGCTCACCCGTTTGGCCGCGTCCGACAGGGAACATGCGGTTGCCGAAGTTATCAACGGCCCAGGCGCGTCCCCAGTCGTTGCCGCCAATCACCACCGGCGTGACCCCATCGTTGAGATTGCGGAAGGGCACGCCTTCGGCTTGAACGGCACCCGGTGGCGCCGCCTCTACCCAGACATCACGACTATTGTAGCGCCCGGGAAACTGGTTGAGCAGATAGAATGTCCGCGTCAGAACATGGTCTTCCGGGATCGGTTCAAGGGCGGGAACGTCGAGTGACCGCGCAATAGCTTGGAGTTGACGCCCCTCGGGAGAGGCAGAGCCGAAACGGGCTGTATCGGCGTCGCGCGTATCAAACAGGATCATGCCGCCGCCCCGCAGATAGCGGTTTAGCTTTGCATAGGCCTCGCGCGAAGGAAGGGGCTGTTCGGCAGTGATGGGCCAATAAAGAAACGGGAAGAACGCAAGTTCGTCCGTTTCGATATTGACGCTCATGGGTGCTGCGGGTTCGATACTTGTGCGCCGGAAAAGTGTCTGGGACAGTCCGCTGAGGCCCGCCAGCGCGATCTCATCGGTTTCGGCGTCTCCTGTCACCACATGGGCCAACACAACTTCTGATGTAGCTGCGATGGCAAAGTCGTCATCCTGCGCCATAGCAGGTTGCGCAATCAGCATCAGACCCAAAAGGACGGTTGCCACGGCATCGGCGCGCGGCCCCCGCAGACGACCGCCAAGCGCCAATGTTGCAATCACGTCGAGGAGAAGCAGGCCAATCGCAAAAGACAGCAGCCAGCCTTTCAGCGGTGTCTCACGCGTCACCGCCATACCTTCGACCGCAACGCCTGCGGGCCAGACCGCAGGACCGAGGGCGCTGTCAGCAGACATGACATTGACTGCAAATTGCCGGTCTTCCCCCGCGTAGAGTCCGGGTTGTAGTGCGGGTCCTAACTGCGGGTCGACAAGGCTTTCACCAGCCACGCCGGGTAAGGTCTCCCCATCCTGCAGGCGACCGGTTGCGTCGAGAACGTCCTGCGGGAGCCACGTTGTTCCGGCAAGATCTTCAGCATCAGGTGTGGCAGTGTTGGTCGAGACCGCCAGACGTTCCAACATCTGAACAAAAAGCCCGGAAAGTGGCAGCGATGACCATTCGGCATTCGCGGTCACATGGACCAAGACCACCTGACCTTCGCCAGTGATCTTGCGTGTCACCAGCGGTGTGCCATCAGCCAGCTGCGCGATAACGCGGTCGGCCAGCGTCGGGTCGGGCTGCGCCATGACCTGAGCGGTCACCACCACGTCCTCAGGCACAGCAAGGCCAAAGAACGGGCTGTCATGATTGAATTCTGCAAGCGCCTTGGGTTCGCCCCATGACATGGCCCCTCCCACGCTGCGCCCGCCGGCACGCAGGCGGACCGGCAGCAGTGGATCGGCTTCAATGCGACCCGCATCGGAGGCCGCAAGGCGCGGGCCCGCAAACCGCAGCAGCATGCCGCCCTTTTCAACCCATTGCAGGACTGCCTCCGCATCCGTACCGCCAAGTGTTGCGACGTCCGCAAGGATGATCACATCGGGATTGGCGAGCAGGATGTCCTCAAGCGCGCCATCAATGAGGTCCGCCGTGGGTTCCAGTGCCTGGCGCAAGTAGAAAAGTGGATCGAGAAGGTCGAGGCCCTCCTGATCGCCGACGCCAGAAATTAACGCAACTTCGCGCCGTTTCAGCGCATCATCCGTGAGTGCGACTGCAGCCGCAGAGCGGACACCGGGAAGTTCAAACCGGGTGATCCGGTTGCGCAATTCCGGCGGCAGAACAAGCTTCGTCTCGGCCACTGCGTCGCCACCGGCAAAAGAAAACGTGGCTGTGGACAACTGCCGTTCCGCGCCGGAAGGATCAAGGCCGATGGCGTTTACGGGCACCTCAGACGCCTGGCCGACAGGTGTGCGGTTCGCAGACAAAACGATCTCTCCATCGACAAAGCGGGCCGGGCGCAGGCCAACTGTTTGGCGCGGCGTCTGGTAAATTGTGACATTGCCGCGCGATTGCAGCGCGGACAGCACATCGTCGCGGCTCTCTCGCGCAAGGCCGTCCGACAGCCAGCGGGTGTCGAAATTGCCATCAAGTGTGGCGAGCCATTCTGCAAGCACATCTTCCTGGGGTTCCCATGCAGCGGGGGCAAGGTTTGGCAGAGATTGCGCGACCGCATCAGCAGGTTGAAACGTAACTCCCTCCGGCGGCAGATCGGTGAGCGTTGTGATTGCCGCGGGGCGCCCCTGTCTGGCAGCCTCACCCAGCATCGCAGCAATCCGATCCTGCCTTGCAGGCCAGTCTCGGGCATCTGCCCAGGTCCCATCCGCAATAATCAGGAGTGGTCCGTTCCCGTCTGTCTGCGTTTGCGGATTGAGGACGGGGCCAGCGAAGCCGAGGATCACGGCTGCGACAGCGATCATCCGCAAAAGCAGCAACCACCATGGCGTGCGGTCTGACTGGCTGTCTTCGTCTTGTAGGCCCAAAAGCAGTGCAACACCCGGGAACCGGCGCCGGATCGGCGCCGGTGGAACAGCGCGCAGAAGAAGCCATAGGACCGGCAGCGCAATAAGTGCGAGCAAAAGCCAGGGTGACAGAAAAGCGAGGGGGCCAATGCTAAACATGTATGTTAGCCTCCTGCGGAGGCTGCTGGGGCTCTGCCCCAGACCCCGAGGTATTTCGCGCAAGAAGAAGATGAGGTTGCAACATCATGCCTCACGTTCCAATGCGCCGAAGGTCCAGAGGAGCGGCGTGTTAGCAGATGTGCCCGTATGATGCGTCTGGAACTGCCACCCAGTCAGGCGCGCCAGATCCGCAAGCTCTGCCTTGCGGGCAGCGAGCCGATCGAGGTAGCGGGCCTTGAGGTCGCCTGCCTTGAGCGTTTCATGTTCGACGGCACCGGTCATGGATTGAAAGATCGTGCGACCATCAAATGGAAACGCTTCCTCCTGCGGGTCGAGGATTTGGAGCAACGCACCACGGACGCCACGGTCTGCCGCGCGCAGCAAGGCGTCCTTGGTGGAGGTGAGGTTGCCGAGAAAGTCGCTGATAAAAAGCGCGCGGGAATGCGGTAACATGCCCTGAGCTTCCGGTGCGCCATAGTCGGTCACGTCATCCTGTGACAGCATCGCGGCCATGCGTTCCAATTGTTGTTTGCCGCGTTTCGGTGGCAGGCGCAGGCCAGTCAGCCCGACACGCTCGCCACCGCGGTTCAAGAGGATTGCCGCCGCAAGGCCGAGCAGCCGCGCGCGATGGCCTTTGCTGGGCAGGCTCTTGTCCGAGGTGAATTGCATGGAGGCCGCTTGATCGACCCAAAGCAGGACCGATTGGGCAATCTGCCATTCCTTGTCCTGCACAAAATTGCTATCTGATCTGGCCGAGCGGCGCCAGTCTATGCTGCGCGCGCTATCGCCAGCTTGCGCGGGGCGGTACTGCCAGAAGCTGTCGCCTGTGCCCGCGCGCCTGCGCCCGTGATCCCCCAAGAGCACGGTGGACGCCAAATGTTCGGCCTCCGCAAGCAGCGGCGGCAATGGCGCGGCAAGGTCTTCTGCCGCTGAACGAAGGGTCAGCGACGTGGTCATGCGGCGGCAGTCACCTGCGTGATCTGTGCAGCCGTGGTATTGATGACATTGTCGATGGTCTCACCTCGGGCACGGGCGGCGAAGGTCAGTGCCATGCGGTGTTCGAGGACTGGCGTGGCCATCGTGCGCACGTCTTCGGCATTGGGCGCGAGGCGCCCATCAAGCAGGGCTGCTGCACGCACGGTCAGCATCAGGGCTTGCGCCGCGCGCGGACCGGGACCCCATCCGACGCTTTGACGGATCAACTCGGGCGCATCGTCATCCGGGCGGCAGGCGCGGACAAGATCGAGGATCATCTCGACGATGTTGTCGCCGACCGGCATGCGGCGCAGCAGCGTTTGCGCGGCCAAGAGCTCCTCGGCAGTGAAAACCGCGGTTGATGCCTCTTCCTCTGTCCCTGTGGTCGCGATCAGAATATCGCGTTCCGCCGCACGGTCCGGGTAGGGTACGTCAATTTGAACGAGAAAGCGGTCAAGCTGTGCTTCGGGAAGGGGGTAGGTGCCTTCCTGCTCAATTGGGTTTTGCGTGGCGAGCACGTGGAACGGCACACCCAGTGGGCGATGTTCACCCGCGATCGTGACTTCCTTTTCCTGCATCGCTTGCAACAGTGCCGACTGCGTGCGCGGACTGGCACGGTTGATCTCATCCGCCATCAGCAATTGACAGAATACCGGCCCTTCGATGAAGCGGAATGCGCGGCTGCCATCGGCATTTGTGTCGAGTATTTCGGAGCCCAAAATGTCAGCAGGCATCAAATCGGGCGTGAACTGAATACGGTTGCCTTTGAGGCCCATCACGGTGGACAGCGTATCCACCAAACGCGTCTTGCCTAGGCCCGGCAGACCCACCAGGACCGCGTGACCACCGCAGATTAACGCGGACAGTGTTAGGTCGACCACACGTTCCTGCCCGATAAACCGTTTGCCGATGGAGGCGCGGGCCTGACCCAGTTTTTCGCCCAGCGCTTCGATATCCGCAACAAGATCGGCTTCAGTGGTCATGACATTTCTCCGCGCGCTTTATATTTAGGCCATAACATCAGATAAGACGACAAAGCCCAATGGCAAAAGCATGACCGGACAAAAGATCGTGACACCATCGGCGGAAAGCCTGGCATCCTCTGCGCGGGCTGCTGCCAAAGAAGGCAAACGCGGGATGCCGCCCGTGCATTTGTGGAACCCGCCGTTCTGCGGCGACCTTGATATGCGCATCGCGCGGGATGGGACATGGTTCTATCTCGGGACGCCGATTGGACGACCGGAACTGGTCAAGTTGTTTTCTTCGATCATCCGCAAGGACGGTGACGACTACTTCCTTGTGACGCCAGTGGAAAAAGTTGGCATCACGGTCGACGATGCGCCCTTTGTGGCTGTGGATTTTGAGCGCGAGGGTGATGGTCTACGCTTTGTTACCCAGGTGGGCGACAGCGTGGTCGCAGGCCCGGATCATCCGATTCGCGTCCACCGCGACCCGGAGACCGGAGAGCCATCACCTTACGTTTTGATCCGCGCAAATCTCGAAGCGTTAATAGATCGTAAATCTTTTTATCGCCTGGTGGAGTTGGGTGAAGAAGAGATGGTGGATGACGTGATGTGGTTTGGTGTGCGGTCGGCGGGGGCCTTTTTCCCGATCATTCCCGCGGCGGAGTTGTCTGAAACATGAAAGCCTGTGCCAATCTTGGCACCATGTTTGCAGATCTGCCGATGGATGAGCGCTTTGGTGCCGCGCGCATCGCGGGGTTTCAGGGGATCGAAATTTCGTTTCCCTATGATCATGCCGTGCCGGGGTTGCTTGCGCGATTGGCGCAGAACGATCTGAAGTTCGTGATGCTGACATGCCCGCCGCCCAATTACACCGGCGCGGAACGTGGCTTTGCCGCAATGCCGGGGCAGGAAGACCGATTTCGCCGCGATTTCAAACGAACTTTGCGCTACGCCAAAGCGCTAGGCGTGGTGCATTTGCACGTAATGGCTGGCGCTGTGCGCGGGCCTGAAGCGCGCGAGATCTTGATCGCTAATCTGCGCTGGGCGCTGACAGAGGCGCCCGGACAAAGTCTGACGATTGAGCCGATGTGCCATGAAGACGTGCCCGGATACTACCTGAACGATGCGATGAAAGCTGCTGAAATCGTTTCGGAAATTGGTGATCCGCGACTGGGGCTGCAGTTTGATGTGCATCACGTTCATCAGATGCATGGGGATGTGATCGCGATTTGGGAGGCGGTGGCGCCACAAGTCACGCATATCCAATTGTCGCAAAGCCCCACGCGCGTGGCCCCGGATAAGCCGGGCGACGTTGATGTGAAAGCATTCCTCAAAGCGGTGAAATCCAGCAGCTATCGCGGCTGGATTTCGGGAGAGTACATGGCTGATCTAAGTGATACTGGCCACTTGTTTTGGGTGCCTTAGCGCATGGATCAATTGCCCTTGAGCGTTGCGGCCAGTTGCATCAAGCGGATCGCTTCCGCACGATAGCCAAAGGCATCGTCGCTGCGATGCGCATTGGCCAACGCAATCGCATCACCAATTGACCAATCCGTTACGTGATCAGATCCGCGCAGAATTTGCCCGAATCCGGCAATCGCAGTTGCAAACTTCGCCTCTGACCCAGCCGTCTGATCACGCAGAATTGGCGTTTCAATCAACTGGCTGGTGTCCGCACCGGGTGCCTTGTAGCGCAGTTTCAGAAACCCGATTTCGTTGCTTTCCAATTCTGCAGGCTCCTCCGCCGCATACCGCAATGGGTCCGACAGACGCGCTGGGCTGCCAACAGGTGTCACCTCATAGAGCGCGGTGACTGTGTGGCCCGCGCCAAGGTCGCCTGCGTCCACCTTGTCGTTGTTGAAATCCTCTCGGTTTAACGCACGGGTTTCATAGCCGATCAGGCGGTATTCTGCGATTTGGCTCGGATCAAATTCGACTTGAATTTTCACATCACTGGCGATCGGGAACAGCGCGCCGGTCAGTTGGTCAACCAGCACCTTTTGCGCCTCTGACAATGTGTCGATGTATGCGGCTGTGCCGTTGCCGTTTTGGGCAAGCGCCTGCATCGTGGAATCCTGCAAATTGCCGCGCCCAAACCCGAGAACCGACAGATACGTGCCGGTGTCGCGCTTTGCCGCGATGAAGTCTTCCAATGCGGATGGATCACTGAGGCCAACGTTGAAATCACCATCGGTGGCCAGCAAAACGCGGCTGACTTCGCCTTGTTCGGTCATGCTTTCGGCAACTGCATAGGCCTGTTCAAGCCCGCCCTGACCATTGGTTGACCCGCCCGCGCCAAGGCTTTCCAGCGCTGTGCGGATCACCTGACGTTCGGCGGCTTTGGTTGGCGCCAGCACTTCACCGGCGGAGCCTGCGTATTCGACAATCGCGACCTCATCCTCTGGCCGAAGCTGGTCGAGCATCAGAAGGAACGACTGTTTCAAAAGCGGCAGTTTCGTTGGATCGGCCATGGACCCTGACGTATCAACCAGGAAAACGAGGTTCAGTGGCGGGCGGTCCTGGATCGCAGGCATCCGGCCTTGGATGGCGATGTGTACCAACTGCGTATCCGCGTTCCACGGCGTGTCCATCATGCTGACGGTGGGGCGGAAAGGGGCGCCGTCTGCTTCAGGCGCGGGATAGGCGTAGGGGAAGTAATTTATGAGTTCTTCGACCCGCGCGGCATCCGCGGATGGCAATTGGCCACGCATAATGGACGAGCGCACCACAGCGTAAGACGCAGTGTCAACGTCGATAGAGAACGTCGAAACGGGTGTTTCGCTGGTGATTTTCAACGGGCTTTCGTCGGCGTTGGCGAAGGTTTCGGTGTTTGCCTCCGGTACAATCAAAGCGCCATCCACCGGCAAGGTGCGGGCAAAATTGTCAGTTGCCATCTGCGCCGTCGGGCCACTGGCGACGTCACCAAGCATGACCACTGGCGCATTTGGCACTGGCTCCGCGAGATATTCCACAGCTTCGCGCTGGCGCGATGCGGTTGCCACGTCAAGTTCCGCGTCCGCGACGACAGGTTGCAGCTCTTCAGCGAAAGTCGTGGTGTTGCGATCATTAATCGCGCCGCGCCACATCTCTTGCCCCACCGGCGTCGCCACCAGAAATCCGCAGGCCACCAAAGCAGTCGTCGCGGTCAGCCCGCCGCGAGAGGTCATTGCACCAAACATTGTCTTCACTCCTGTCCAAAGGCCCTTCCGGCCAGTTACAGAAGTGGGACGCAGCCCATCCCGCGATCCTTGGAGCGCATCGAAATTTTTTTGCGCAAGCGCCAGGTCAGCTGCCCGCTTCGCAGGATCAGGCGTGGGTGTCGCGGCCGTCATCATCGATTTGAGGTCATCAAGATCGTCAGTCATTGCGATGCCTCCTTTTCTTTGAGAGCTTTCAAATGTTTTTTGGCTTCAGAGACCCGCCAAGAGATTGTGCCTTCTGAGACGCGCATCACCTTCGCAGCCTCGGCATGTGTCATGTCATCAAGGATCAGAGCAAGCGTGTCACGCAAATCAACAGGCAGAAGGGCCATCGCTTGCGTCAGCCAGTCGATCTGCGAGGCGGTTTCTGCATTGGTCTCGGTCCGCGCCACTTCCCAATCCCCCCAGCCGGTCGCTGCCTTTGCATATGTCGCCATCTTGCGACGTCGGTCATGGGCTGCATTGAGTGCCACGCGATAAAGCCAGGTCGTTACCTTCGCCCGCCGCTCATAGCTTTGCAGCTTTGCAGGCAGAGCCGCACAAATGTCTTGGGTCAGATCCTCTGCTTCGGTGCGCGAGCCGGTCATCCGAAAACAGAAAGCGAACAGGCGATCATAATGACGATCCAGCAAACTCGCAAACGCCTGCCCGTCTCCACGGGCGGCCGCCAAAGCCAGATCCTCATCCGAAGTTGTCATACGCATCACGGTGGTAAGACGCCCGTCGATCGTCAATCCTTGGCGGCAGGGGAAATTTTTGTTCAAAAAGTCGCGGCGACAGCGAAAAGCTTTCGCCTACAAATGGTGATTGACGACTTTCCTTAAGAGCGCGGGCCAATTTCACGACCATAAGTCAGCATCTTGGCCGAAGGTCGATGCGCTATTGCTTAAGCGACCGTCGCTATTTACTGCCCCGCATGCGCCGTGAACGCTGCAAGCAGGACATCGCGATCCTGTGCCCCTTGCAGACGACGGGTTAGCGTGCCGCCTGCATCAAAAAACAAGAGCGTGGCATGAGCAGACCCATGCCGAGTCGCGAACGCACTACCGACATCGGAGGTTAGGCTCGCAACGCGGTAGGCGATCGTCTCGTCTGGCATCATGGCCAAGGCCGCGCGGGTCTCGCGTTGCAAATCAATGCAGATGGGGCAGGTCGGATCATGAACTTGCACGATGACGGGAACACCATCGCCGATGATGCTGAGGTCCTGCTCTGCAAGATCGGCGCGAACTGTTGACACGCCCCAAAAGCCGAGACCGCCCGCAACGACGACACCGGCAACAAGGTAGGGTGCCATCGCCATCACGTTCCGCCGCGTCGGTGCCGCGCGCTTCGCCTCAACGGCTTGACGCGCTTTCCTTTTGTTTGGTTTTTTCGGTTTCGCCATGCCCGTCGCCTCTCGATCTTTCTTGATGCGACGATAACGAAGCGACCATAGCGCCACACCTCACGTTGCGGTGATCAGGTGTGGCGCGCAGCCTAGCAGAGCGGCCAGTCCTTCAGATCGAAGTGCAGATGTACTTCATTTCCATGTAGTCATCGATCCCGTGGTGAGAGCCCTCACGCCCCAGACCAGATTGCTTCACACCACCAAATGGGGCCACTTCGGTTGAGATGATACCGGTATTCACACCAACGATCCCGTATTCCAGCGCTTCGGCCACCTTCGTGACCCGACTGATGTCTTTAGCGTAAAAATAGCTGGCCAAACCAAAGATCGTGTCGTTGGCTTTGGCAATGACGTCGTCCTCGTCCTCAAATTTGAAGAGCGGCGCAAACGGCCCAAAGGTTTCGTCGGTCGCCACCTGCATGTCGGACGTGGCGTTTGTCACGATGGTCGGTTCAAAGAATAGCCCACCGAGATCGTGGGGTTTGCCACCGGTTAGGACGGTCCCACCTTTCGCCAACGCGTCATCGAGGTGTTCCTGCACCTTCTCGACAGCACTCTGCTCAATAAGCGGGCCAAGTGCCGTGCCGTCTTCCAGACCGTCGCCGACCTTCAACGCTTCGACCGCTGATTTCAACTTCTCAGAGAATTCATCATAAACACCCGCCTGTACGTAGATGCGATTGGCGCACACGCAAGTCTGGCCGTTGTTCCGGAACTTGCAGGCAATGGCACCTTCGACCGCCGCGTCCAGATCTGCGTCATCGAAAACGATAAATGGCGCGTTGCCGCCGAGTTCCATGGAACACTTCATCACCTGATCTGCGGCTTGGCGCAGCAGAATGCGACCCACCTCTGTCGAGCCGGTGAAGGTCAGCTTGCGCACGATAGGGTTCTCGCAAAACTCTTTGCCGATTTCCGATGCCGATGACGATGTCACGACAGAAAACAGACCCGCTGGCACACCAGCCTCTTCGGCAAGCTTCGCCATCGCCAAAGCAGAAAGCGGCGTCAACGTCGCTGGGCGTACGACGAACGCGCAGCCAGCGGCGAGCGCGGGGGCGACCTTGCGGGCGATCATCGCATTCGGGAAGTTCCAGGGCGTGATGCCCGCGGCGACACCAATCGGTTGCTTGATCACCGTAATGCGCTTGTCGGCCATGTGGCCCGGGATCGTCTCACCATAGACGCGGCGGGCCTCTTCGGCGAACCACTCTATGAAGGACGCGCCATAGCCGACTTCGCCACGCGCCTCAGTCAAGGGTTTGCCCTGCTCGGCTGTCATGATCTGGGCGAGGTCTTCCTGATGTTCCATCATCAGATCAAACCAAGCCCGCAGAACCTTCGTCCTTTCTTTTGCAGCCAAAGCCGCCCATGCCTTCTGCGCGGTCTCTGCTGCATCAATCGCTGCAGCGACCTCTTGGCGCGACAGGTCCGCCACCTGCGCGATGACATCGCCCCGTGCTGGGTTCGTGACATCGAATGTCTTGCCGTCTGCGGCCGAGATCCATTCGCCATTCACGAAGGCCTGCGAGCACAAAAGGTCAGGTCGCGACAGGCGGCCGGTGAGGTCGGTTGTTTGGTCAAGCATGGCAGTTCCCCTTGGTCCTTTGGTCATGCCGGTGCCGCGGGGGGCAGGGCATTGTGTTGCCCCGCAATGTGCGTGTCAAATGGGTCAGGTCAAGCGAAAGCGGTAAGGCCAGTCAGATCGCGCGCACCCGGTTGTTGCGGGCATTGTGTTCCAACTCGACCAGTCCAAGCAATTCCATGGTGGGCGAAACATAGTTCGCAAAACGCCCGCGATATCCTTTCCGCAGCCCATAGAATCCGCCGACAGGGTTATCATCCGACCGCGCCCAATGCTCCAGTGTTCCGTCTTTCGTGGGCTTGCCTTCATCCGCGTTGCCAAGCGGCATCCAGTCGCCATGTGCCTTCAGCATTGCATGCGCATCTGTCAGCGCACGCAACTTGTAGGACAATTGGGTTTTGCCGACCTGCACAACCAATGCCGGCGGATCGCGTGTCTCGTCCTTCCAAACCTGAAAGTCTGATGTGCGCGGCGGTGTTTGCAGGATCCATGGATCGTCAGGCGTGCCAGAACCAAAAGTGACATCATTCATCGTGCTTCTGCCTTTGATTTGAGTGCTTTTGCGAATTTCGAGAAACTTGGGTTCAGATCAGGCATGGACCGCGAAATCGGCCCCGACAATGGTCCGCTGAAGACTTCATCCATCGTGAAGGACGTTCCGCCATTACGCGGAGAAAGTGTGAACGTGCGTGTCCCGCTGAAGAGGCCAAGTGGCATCCCACCGCGCCAGACCATTTTGCGTGGTTCGTCGAAGGTAATGACCTTCAACGCAAAGGCGCGGTCTGGTGCAATCTCAGACCAAAGCTTAATCCTCGCGCCCAGCACGATCTTTCCCTCTAACTTGGTGATTCCAAATGCGACGGGGTTCTCTGCCAACTCATGGGTCAATGTGCTCCATACGTCGTTTGGTTTTGCGTCGATGTTTATCGAAATATGGTAGTTTTTCATGCGTCTCTCTTGTCTTGACGCTGCAGGGCCTAACAGGCCTTATATGACATCTTTTGTCATATTTAAGAGAGCGATATGCGCGCCGCCCGACTTTTGCAAATCCTGCTGCTGCTCCAAAACCGCGGTCGTCAGACGTCCGGGGCTTTGGCGGCCGAACTTGAAGTGACACCGCGCACCATCCTGCGCGATGTCGACGCGATGACGGAGGCGGGCCTTCCGATCATCGTCCATCAGGGCAATCGCGGCGGTATCGAACTGGGCTTCAACTATCGCACCCGTCTTACCGGACTGGCGCAGGATGAAGCAGAGGCTATGGGGCTGATCTTGTCGACCGCAAACCCGATTATTGCGGCCATTGGACTGGATCATGCCGCTACCCGAGCGAAAGCCAAACTGATTGAAAGCTTCCCCGATAAAGTCCGGCACCGTGTGACAGAGGCGATGGCGCACTTTTCGGTGACCTCCGACCCGCCGGATGATGATCCGCGCGTGCTGGCGCTCGCGCGGGCTATCAAAGCTCAAACCATTGTCCGTCTGCGGTTTACATCCGCAACCGAGCAAATCGTACATCCGACTGCACTGCACCTTGAAGGCAAGTCTTGGCGATTTCGGGATGACATCACCGGTGCGTGGATTGATCAGTCTATGTGGGGGCGGATGAACGTCTCCGCGAAGCGATATCAGTCTGTCACCACCATCGGCCCAAGGTAGCGCAGGCATGACGTATCGTTCAGCGCATAGGCCAGACCGCCGAAGGCAGGCTCTGCTATGATTACCAGCGTATTGGCACCAGCCATTTGATTTTCAACCCGCGCGACATCGCCGGGCAGAAGAAACTCTGCCAATCGCCGACTATAATTGTCGAACCGCACCTCGACGTGACTAGTGTCGACGTAGGCATTGGGCAGTTCGCGCGCCAGTGCCTCGTTCTCGCCGCGCGTGTGGTAAAAACAATAGTGCCAGGCAGCGGCGCTCGTCTCAAATTCACCTGCAAACAAGTGAATGCGCAGCTTGCCAGGGGCGGTGCGCGGGGGCAGGTTCAGCTCCACCCGCCGATACTGGCGGGCCAAGACATCCTGAACCGAGACGGCAGCAGGCCCTGCGGTCTGGCCCGCAAACCGCGCGGGCAAAAGACGTTTAACGAACGACATGCCGCCTTGTTACCCGCCGCCCCCGGTGCTGTCAGGGTGCCAATGCGTGAACAAACCGTTGCGGAATCCTGCCTAAATACGGCCGGATTGCGTTGTGAAACGGTCACACACACGCCAACGTGACCCATGCGGGCCATAAAAACGTGCAACCTTTCCGGTAGGTTACAGTTGAACATTAAGATTTTAAGCGCGCGGCGGGGCGGATCTGCGAAGTTTCCCCGCTCATTTTTGGTAGGAATATCAGAATGTTGCGCAACATGACTAAGACAAAGGTGCTGCCATGCCCGATTCTTCTGTTTATACACGCCGCAGCTTTGCGGCGATGATGCTTGCCACAACCGCGGCCTGCGCAGGCCGCAGCGTTCCGGAATCATCACCCGAAAAACCGGCTTTGCCTGTGATCAACTTCGCCGAAGGTTATGGGCCAATCCAAGATGGCGAGTATTATCTGCCGGGTATCCCGGACAGGTTCACCCAAGGCATCAATCGCCGCATGTTCGGTGAGTATCTGGGAGAGCAGGACGCCGGCACAATCGACGTCGATCCATACGCCAAGTTTTTGTACAACGTGAAAGCGGACGGATCTGCCGTGCGTTACCCCGTTGGCGTTGGTCGGCAGGGGCGTTCGATCAACGGCGGCGCAACCATTAAACTCAAGCGCGAATGGCCCGGCTGGACACCCACGCAAAACATGCTGCGCACGGAACCAGAGGTCTATGAGCCGTTCCGCGACGGCGTCCCCGGTGGTCTGTCTAGTCCGCTCGGCGCACGCGCGCTGTATCTCTATCGCGGCAGCCGTGACACCTACTACCGGATCCATGGCACCAACGATCTGGAATCTATTGGAAACTCCGGTTCAGCGGGCTGTATCCGCATGTTCAACCAAGACATTATTCACCTGTTTGAAGAGGTGGATGTACCGACCAAAGTCCACATCCGGACCCGCGAAGAATCGCTGCGCGTTGATCCCGAAAACTATGAGCGTGGCGTTGAATTGCCGCCAAAAATCCTTTCCCCGGAAGAGGTTTTCGGGACAGCTGACGCGTCGCTCGACGATTTGGATGTGTTCATCGAATAACCTGATCGCAAAAGGGTCAGGTTTTCCACCATATCTGACACTTTGATCACTTCTGCGTTTGTAAACAAGCCAACGATTTCCTACGTTAAAGGTAACAACTTTGACGAGAGGGATATGGTTTATGGCTGATTTTGACGCGCAAATTCGTGAATCACAGGCACAGGTGGCCGAAGCACAGGCCAAGATGGCTGACCTCACAAGCCGGATCGAAGTGGCACGCCAGAAAATGGCAGCCGGGACCGATATCTCCGTAGATATCGAAAATGCGTCGCTTGATGAGGTACACGCCCATACCGAACTGATGAACGCCAACATCGCAGAGCTCATCATGGGCCTCGACGATGTGACGTCTGCGTTCTCCAAAGACTTCGATGAGATGCGCAACAAGACGGGGATGGAGTCCTTTATTGGTTTCTTCTCAAAGGCAAAGTCCGAAAGCATGCGGCAGGAGCGGATGCGCACGGCCTCCATCGACGACAAGCTGCAAGACCTAATCGGCAAATCCGACGTGATCACCAAACTTCTGCAAAACCAGTTGGCGGAACTGAACACGCAGAAAGAGAGCGTGGAAACAAACCTGTCCGGCACGCTGGAAGAGCGGGAAACCGTGGTAGGCGAGCTGGAAACTGCGCGAGCAGACATCCTCAAGATGGACCCGGACATTATTGCCCTGGAAAACAAAATTTCCGTTGAGCAAGACGCTGCGGCCCGCACGAAGCTGGAAAGCGAGCTGGCGGAGTTGAATACCAAGTACAATGAACTTGTGCAGCACGAGCAGGTTTTGGTCGCGAAGTCCCAGACACTGGAACGCTACATCGAGAAAGGCAAAACCTGGATCGACTCCCTGCAGAACCAGGCCGCGACCCAGATGGTGCTGATCAACAAGTTGGAGACGGACACCAAGCAGCGCGTTGTATTATATGACGCCCTGTCAAAGTCGCTAAAGACCGCGCAGCAGCAGGACGTCGCCCACCAGATTAATGAGATCGGCGTGAAGACGGACCAAGAGGCGCAGACCGCGATGGCGGCCATCGGTGCAGCCACGAACAACCGCATGGCCGATATGCTGGAAGCCCACGAAGACCACATGGTATTCGCGCGTGAGGTGCTGGAGCAGAAGGCAAAAGCGGATGAGCGGTTTGTGCGGCGTTTCCAGAAGATCGTGGAGAAGCACGATAGCAATCAGTATGGGGCGTGATGGTGAAGCCGTGGGCGCAACCTCTATCTTTGCTTAGTCGCAAATTTCTGAGCAATGCTAGGCTCCTATGATCAAGTCCCAGATAAGAGACCAAACAGAAAGCGTCGGGTCGAAAGGGCTGAGACTTCTGATCATGGGAGTGCTTTTCCTTTTTTTGTTAATTGGACTTTTCGCAGTGTATTATTCGTCGACCGTGGACAGCGGCTGGCTTTTCGCCACAGGTGTTGGGATATCGATGGTTTCCGGTATTTCGGGCATCCTCTTTGTAGGGGTGAGTATTGTTAATGGGGCACCTCCGGTTTTGCTCAATCCAAAGGACAATTGGCATGAGTCGGGTAAGGGCCACATAACCAACACCGATTTCTCTGGAGGATTTGGTGATTTTGGAGATGGCGGCGGAGGCGGAGGCGGCGACTGATGCCCAAGACTGACCTCTCCCAAGACCACTTCAAACTCGAAGACACGCGCGTCACCCGGCGCTACTTTGGCAAGTTCGAGCGGATCACCAACCACCTCAACAAGGTCGCAGCGACGATGGAGGCGGAGCGGCGGTTGTCGCGCGAGGATATTCAGGCTGTTGCGCGCTACCTTTATGGCCTCAATATCACCTTCCGCTCGCTGGCGCATAAATACCATTTCTCCGGCCGGTTCAGTCATGCGGGGCAGTTGACGTTTGACCGGGTGGAAAGCGGCTTTCCGGTCTATCAAGAGCTGCTGGAAATGGCCAATGACGCGCTGCAAGCGGAGCGGCATCTGGCGTCGATGCCGTCGGACGACGAGTTAAAAGACGAAATGGTCCGCACCATCGTCGGCGAACAGCAAATCCCGACAAAGCTGCAATACGCGTTGTCGCAGCGGCTCTATTACGAAGAACTGGTCAAAGGGCATCAGTTTTGGGCGCGCAACGACCCACAAGCAGTCTGGCTGGGCAACAACCGCGATCGGCGGACCTTTCAGATCCACTGGGCGGTCTACGATAGTCAAGTGAACCTGCCGACGATCTACCTCATGGAAGTCGATGATACAGGCCGCACCGGACTGCCGAAGGACGAACGCCGCTGGCCAGAAGTACAGGCGCATTTGATGGCGCAGGCTGTCGGCGGGCTGAAGCTGCTGACGATTGCCAAAGGTTTTGACGAGGATTTCGACGATCTGCACCCAACGCGCCTGCGCCGCTTCCACATCGGGCCAATGTACAGTCACGCCTTCACCCGCCAGACCGGGCCACTGCGCGAGGTGCTGGAGGCCGCCAACAGCCCGGTTGGAGAGGATTGGGCCTTGGTCTGGACAGAAGAGGAGTTGATCGCGGAACGGGCGGAACGGGTGAAATCGGGCTGGTTCGGCACGGTCGAACGCCAGATTTTTGCGCTCGATCCATTTGGCGGGCAGGGGGCGGATACAGGGGCGACACGCATGGAACGCGCGCTGATCATGCCCGAACGCCCGTATCAAGCGCTGGCCGAACGCAACCCGCCAGGCTTCCGAGATGTGCGCAAGTTTGTGGTCAGCGATAACGGCCGGGTGCTGAGTTATCGGTAAGTGCGTGGGCGCTGCGCGCGGCAAAGGAGAAAGACATGAGCCAAACACACGATCAGATGGAATTGCGCGAAGAAGACGTGCGCGCCCATTACGCGGCCGCGCTGGATCTGATCGACGGGTTTGACCACGCCCCCCGGATCGGCACCGCAAAAGAAGCGAGCGCCCCGGCGGAGCGGTCCCCGGGTGTGGGCGGCACCAGGCGGCGATTTCGCTCGACGACGCCCGGCCTCGCGGCGCGGCGGGTGACGCGGACCGAAGGGATCCAATTGACCACGCGGGTGGAAGCGGTCGAAGGCGGCGACGGGCTGACCTCACCCTTGCAAGCGACTGTACTGCAATCCCTGCGCCGCGCCATTGCGATTGCCTTGGCGGTGGCCGATCAATATGCGGACCGCACAGCGCTCAAAGACCTCAAACGCGCAAACCTCGAAGGCAGTTTGGCCGACGGTCAAAAGGCGGAGTTCACCGAGCTACTGACCGCCGAAGCGCTGATCACACTCTACGTCTTTGGGTCGGCGACCGCATTCCTTCTGGCCTCCCACGCGACCGAGGAAACGGTCGAAGTGGGCGAGGTGGAAGAGGTGCTGACAGACAATGGCCAGCTCGCTCTGCACGGCGCACTTTGGGAATTGGATCAAGACATTGCCGTCCACGCTTCATCTGAAGCAAAGCTGGTGGAGACGGTCCTCGCCTTCGCCGAAGCCTTGATGGACAAGGTCGCCGGCCGCGCCAGCACCGCGGGCCGCTTGGAACCGTTTGTCAGCGCGTCTTGGCGGGTGGAAGCCGACGACTTCACGGTTGATGGTTTTAGCCCTGCGTCGAAGGCCAAGGGGTCAACCCTCACCATGACCTTCAAAAAACCCAATGAGGTCGTGGGCAACCATATTGCTAAGTATCAGGCTATGAAGCTCTCCAAGATGCTGATGGCCTATGACTTTGACCGGCGGTTGAACCCTTTCGCCGAACTCGGCGGTTTCATTTTTACGTTCATGGGGGACGGGAAGCCCGGCACCGGGAAAACCACACTGATCCAGATGATGGCGGGTCTGATCAACGACTATTGTGGCGTGGTGGGCTACCCGTTCCGCTATCAGAACTTGAGCACCGACAACATCGACAGCTATCAGGGCAAATCGGGCCAGAACGCAAAGGCGTTTATTAACAACGTGCTGGACCCCGGTGTGATTGGGTTTGGCACGATTGACGATATCGACCAACTTGCAGGTAAGCGGGGCGACCGGCAGTCCTCTGCTGGGCAGTTGGAAATCACTGCGGTGCTGATGGAAAGCTTCGCGGGCGCCAATACGGTTGTGCGCGGGAATTGCACTTTTGGAATGTTCTCCAACTATCCGGAAAACGTCGATGATGCGCTGCGCCAACGTGCGGGTGCCCGGTTCCTCGTGGACGGACCGCAGACGCGCGAGGACTATATCGACATCCTCTACCTCTTGATGGGCAAGAACCACGATATCCCCGTGGGGGAGCATGAAGTCTTCAGCGCGCAGGAGATCAAAAAAGCCGTCGCGGCGTCCTTCGAAAGCCACTCCAAACCGCACGAAGAAGGCCTGCTAAAGGTCTTTGACCGCGTGCATTCCCAGATTGGAGAGTTGGATACGATTGCCAAAATGGGGACCTACCTGAAGGGCATTCAGGAGGCAGACGAACGCTTCACCGGCCGCGCCATCAAGAACATCACCGACGCGGTGAAGGTCCGCGCGATGGACTTTGAATTGCCGGACGAGTGGATGGAAAACCCGGAGCTGTTCCTGTTCAAGGATTACGACGCGAAGAAGGCCATGATCGCGGACCTGCGTGTGCCGATCACGACCGAGATGGTGATCCAGGAGATCAACCGCTATGCGGACAGTGAGTTCCGCTATGCCGATAAGTCGGACGAAGTGGCGATTGAAGCGATGGTGCGTGACTTCGGGCGGCAGGAAGAGGCGAAAAAGCGGTATTTGGAGAGCAAAGGGTGACAGTCACTCGGCAAGCCTACGGGGCGCTGGTCGCCCTACTGGTTCTGGCGTTTTCCGTGGCCGCGATGCTGCAGGATTCCGGGCTTCTTTCGCGGATACCGCCCGTGTCGCCCGACGTGCCCACGCCTACCCCGGATGTCGCTGAAGGGGCAGAATACCCTCTATACCTCAGCGCTTTCACAGCTTGGGCCGCGCTGCTTTTGCTTCTTCCGGTCTACGCAACAGTTTGGCGTAGTGATCAACAAGGGCGCGCGATTTGGTTGTCCTACTGGACCGTCTCTTGGATCGCGTATGTCGTCCATCTGCTTGTCGCCATGTTTCTGTTTTTTCAGGGCGATTTCGCGTGGATGACATCGAGCAGTCGCGTGAGTGCTTTCTGGCCCGGCATGCTGATTGCGGTCTGGTGGCCCATCGATATCCTTCTCGCGAGGCGACAGGCCACTTGGGTCATCGTGCAGCGGCTACTGATTCATGTGCTGGTGCTGGTGTTGTTTGTTGGCGGGTCTGCGGTAAAGGGCGAAATTGTGACGGTCCAAGTGATCGGCTGGGTCTTGGCAATTTCTGCTTTGGTTGCCGCGCTCATTTTTAGCCGCAGGAGACTGCGACATGGGTAATCCGCTTTCTGACTTCGGCCTCGGCCTCATTATTCCTACCGCCTTTCTTGCCGCGATTGCATGGCTTGTCCCGATCTGGCTTCGTTGGCGGATGCCGGAAGGGGTGCGGCCCCTGATGATGCTGTCCTTGCTCTCGACGATCATTGTCCTCAGCCTCGGCGCGCTGATGTTTCTTGGCCTTTACCTGCTTCAAGGGGCAGAACTCGCCGCACTCACGAGCGCAGGCATCGGCCCGGCCATCTGGTACTTCGTCCGCCTGTCGATCTCTGCCGGGCTGATCTGGGCGCCGATTATGGTTCTTTCTATCGCAGGTCTCCCCAAGACTTGGGTGCATGAGACGTGGTAAGGTGTTGATATGCATAGACTGATCGAAAAAGGCCTGATGTTTGGCAACCTGATCCGGGTGGACAGCCCGGTACTGGTGGAACGCTACAAGCGCGCGTTGCAACATCTGACGGGCAAGACGTTTGAGCTTGCCGATTTCCACATTGATATCTCAGGCTATTCGCCCGAGGTCGGGGATGCGCTGGGTGACGATCAGTACTTGAACCATGCGGGCGTGAACCGGCAGTTCATCCTGCTCACGACTGAGCAAAAAACTGCGCCGCTATTGAACGCGCAATTCTCAACCGCACGCGGGATCCTCAAGCAGTTCATTACCGACAATGAACCGCAGTTGTTTGCCCTGACCGCGCAAGATGCGGTTGCGGGGGAGTTGGTGAACTCCGTCTATGATGCCTCCACCCTCGCCAAGCTCTTCGACATCCGCAAGATCACGATTGAGGCGGATACGACCAAAGGCACGGTCGCGACGGCCACGCGGTTGGGGGAAATGATCAATCAGTTCAAGACCGAGAAGGACGCTTGGTTTGACGATGTGCTGATCGCCAAGATGATCAGCCTGTCGAAGGAAACCGGAGACGTGACCCGCAACCCCGTGTCTTTGCGGCAGATGGAATTCGCGCAGGACAATTTCTGGACGGCGCATTTCGGCGGCATGTACTTGTTTCGCGATGTGGAGCATCCGGCGGCGATTTTGCGTGGGGCTCGTGACGCTTATGGCCAACTGCCAATTCAATACGCTTTTGACTTTGGCGACCGTCGCGCCATCGCAAAGTTCCTGTCGCTGAATGATTTGATAGAGCCCATCGTGAAAGCAAAGGGCCCTGATGCGGCGGCGATCCTGCAGCAAAAGATGGACTTCATGGTGGTCGAAGTAGCGGCCGTGATGGGCGAAGACCTGACCGGAGCCAGCCGCCGCGATCTGCGCATGTTGGGGCGGCGCTATGCCAAACTGTTGCCGGAGGCATGGCAGGGGCTGGCGGCCTTGGTGCGCTGGGCGGAAGAGGGCGGGTCGTGGCCGCGCATCACCTCCGACCATCCGTCATACTTCTATACGCTCCGCGCCAAGAAGCACAAAGATGCGGACCTCATCAACATGCTGCTGTCAGAGCTTTCACCACTCGACATCCGCCAGCTTTTCATCTGTCACAAGGAAGCGTTCTATGCGCTCTATGCCACGTGGCCTGATGAGAAGCGGGAGTATGTGGCTGATTTTCTTGAACGCGAATATCAAGTCGACAAGGCGGGTACGCGCGAGACGCTCTTTGGGCATGAAGATGCCATGGAAGAGCCACAGGCCGCACCGGTGCGCGGCCCTTGGTCAAGCGGACACGGATATCGTATAGAGGCGGATATGATTGATCGGGTCGGCCCCTGGGGCGGTCTGAGGAGGAGGTAGACATGGGATTGGTACGTCTTGTGGTGTTTGGCTTCGTGGCCTTAGGCATCATCTATTTATCGATCTCGATCTACTCCCGCTCTGTCCGGCGCGAGAAGCTTGAGAAGGCTTATGACGAAAACCCCGTTGCGGGGATGACGCGCGACGCTTACGTGCAACAAGGGGTCGAGGCCTACAACAAGAGCTTTCGCCCGAAACTGATTGGATTGGTTTTTGTGATCCCGCCGCTTGTCGTTGGGGCAATCATTTACATCACCAACGCGAACTGAGGATAGTTTCATGCGCCGTTTCCGTATTGCCTTTCGTGTGATCCTTTTCCTGCTTGTCGGCAGCTTCTTCCACTATGTTTTGCCGCAGAACGATATCGTGCAGATCACGCAAACGGACACGCGACGCACCGACTTTGGCGGCTTTAACCGCTGGTTCTATGCGCAAGCCGATGCGGGAAGCGCCGAGATGGCGAACCGCGATGTCCTCTATATTTACGCGGACCGGAAAAAGACCTTCCTGTTTGGTCTTGTGAAGCGCGATGCGATGGGGGTGATGGTCTACCGGAATGAGGACACAGGTTGGATTTGGCCGCCCTACTTCAAATTCGATAGCTCCAACCTTCAGGCGGAGGCTGCAAGTCTTGCCCGCCGGAACGAGAATGACGAGGGGGGGAACTGGGCGAAGGTCACCCACTACGGCTGGCGTATCCCATTCCTGTCGATTTTCCCCAATGCCGTGAATGTCGAACCGATTGAGGGGCCGGATGTGCGGATCATCCCGTGGTTCAACATCTTCTTTTTTGTCTTCTTAATCGTCGCCTTCTTCTTCGTAAGAGCGATGTGGATGCAATTGCGCGAACGCTCGCTGGATCCGCTGGTGGATAGTGCCGAGCACCGGATCGATGAGGTGCAGGCCGGTGTCGCCGAGAAGCGGGGCCGTTTGCGCAAATGGCTCAATACTTGGCGGTCGAAAGACGACCAGTTGTGAGGCCAGATTGGTCGCGGCGGCTTGATCCGCGTCAGGTCAGCCAGCTTGTCATCGCCAGCCGCGATGGCGCTGAAAAGGCTGTCATCTACGAAACTGGCGATCTGATAGAAGCGCCGAACTGGTCGCTCGACGGCAAGTGGCTGATCTTCAACGGGGATGGACGGATCTGGCGCATATCCGTTGATGGGAGCATCGGACCCGAACGGATCAACACCGCACCAATTGAAGCTTGCAACAACGATCATGTCTTGGCCCCGGATGGCGCACATATCTTCCTCTCGGCCCGGGACGGCCACCTCTACATCTGCCCGTTAAAAGGCGGGACCCCGCGTCGCGTTTCAAACGATCAGGGGGCTGTCGGCGCGTTTCGGTACTATCTGCACGGTGTCTCACCGGATGGCGATGTGCTCGCCTATGTCGGACTGCAGGGCGAAGGCGCCCACCGCAAGACATGGATCGGCACGATCCCGGTGGCGGATGGCCCCGATCAGATCCTGACTGACGGCGCATGCCCTGTCGACGGACCAGAATTTAGTGCGGACGGCGCTTGGATCTACTTCAACTCCGAAGCCGCAGCGACGCAGCCGGGTCATGCGCAGATATTTCGGATGCGTCCTGATGGTCACGAGTTGACACAATTGACCTTTGACGACCGGGTGAACTGGTTCCCGCATGCGGCACCTGATGGGACGCTCTTTAGCTACATTTCATACCCGCCCGGAACACTGGGGCATCCAGCCGACAAGGACGTCGAAGTGCGCACGATGCATCCGGATGGCGGCGACATCCGGACAATTGATCGCTTCAATGGCGGCCAAGGCACTATCAACGTAAACTCGTGGTCCCCCGACAGTCGGCATTTCGCGTATGTGAGGTACCCGATACATAACTGACATCATCATCTTGCGCCTTCGCAACAAATTAGGACATTTGAGCGTATTAAAGTGACGTGTGACGGTAAGGTTCGGCGCAATGCAGACATTCGGTAGCCAACAGATTGGCGTGCAAGCAGGTGACCTGGTCCTATTCTCGGATTTTGAGGACGATGGCGACATGTGGAAAGGGGAGGGTGCGCGCATGGTGCGACGTGCCGTCACCTTTGATGAGCCGTTTTTACGGCCGCCGATTGTCACCGTTCACATGACGATGATCGATATGTCGAATGACGCGTTTATCCGCGCGGACATTCAGGCTGAGGCGATTACAAAAACCGGTTTCGACATTGTTTTCCGTACTTGGGGCGATAGCCGCGTGGCGCGCATCCGCGCAGGCTGGCAGGCCATTGGGGCAGCCGTGGACGAGGACGGTTGGGAGTTGTGAGACTTGCTGTGCGCCATTAATGCGCACCTTATGCTCAGCCGTTATACATACCTTCGTAAATCGGCCCCAGCGTCTCATGATCAAAGAGCGATGAGACTGACGTACCATTTGACGTGTTCAGGATCGCCTGCGCGAACATCGGCGCGGTTGGTACGATCCGGATCTTCGCGCATCCTTGCACCGCCGCGGTTGGCGCGATGGTGTCGGTGATCACCAGATGTTTCATGACAGAGTTCGTCACACGCTCAATCGCCGGGCCGGACAGTACACCATGGGTGATATAGGCGTGGACCTCTTTCGCGCCGTGTTCCATCAGGACCTCTGCGGCTTTGCAAAGCGTGCCCGCCGTGTCCACGATATCATCGACGATCAGACAAGTGCGGTCTTTCACGTCCCCGATAACCGTCATCTCAGCCACCTCGCCCGGCTTGCCGCGCCGTTTGTCGACGATGGAAAGGGGAGCACCGATGCGCTGAGCCAAATCACGCGCCCGTGCCACGCCGCCGACGTCAGGTGAGACGACCATGATGTCGTCCATTTTATCCCGGAAGTTGTGCTTCACATCGAGGGCGAAGACGGGCGAAGCATAAAGGTTATCCACCGGAATATCGAAGAAACCCTGGATCTGCGTTGCGTGCAGGTCGAGGGTGAGAACCCGTTCAATTCCCGCCTCCACAATCATATTCGCGACCAGCTTGGCCGTGATGGGCGTGCGCGCTTTCGACCGGCGATCTTGGCGTGCGTAACCGAAGTAGGGAATGACTGCCGTGATGCGGGCCGCTGATGACCGCCGCAGCGCATCGGAAATAATCAACAGTTCCATGAGGTTGTCGTTCGCGGGGTTTGACGTAGGCTGGAGGATGAACATGTCCTCGCCCCGGACATTCTCAAAGACCTCAACAAATACTTCACCATCGTTGAAGCGTTCAACCCGTGCATCCACGAGGCTGACTTTGCGGCCCCGATGCATCGACATTCGCCGCGCAACCCTTTCTGCCATCGGCCTGTTTGCATTCCCCGAAATGATCTTGGGTTCCTGAGGCAGCATGGGCAGCGGTCCTTTTGGTCGTTGGCGCTCTGTCATGTAACAGATTCGTGGCGTTGACACCGCTTAACACGCCGTTACCGTCCCGCAAACATGTGACGCCAGAGGAGGGCAAAATGGCCCATATCGACTATTATTTCGCGACCATCTCACCCTTCACTTATCTGTCGGGAACCCGACCAGCGGAGATCGCGGCAAAGCACGGTGCCACGATCACATATAAACCGCTTGATATCATGCAGCTGTTCGCGCGCACCGGCGGCGTCCCCCCAAAAGACCGCCACCCGAACCGGCAGGACTACCGGTTTCAGGAATTGCGGCGGCGCTCCAAGCTCGCGGGTATGCCTTTGAACGAAAAACCGATGTTCTGGCCCACGAACCCTGCGCCGTCGTCTTACGCGATAATCGCCGCGCAAGACGCCGGTGGCGATGTCGCGGCACTGGTTGCCGGTCTCACCCGCGCGTGCTGGGCTGAGGAGAAAGACATCAGTCAGGATGAGGTGATCGTGGCCTGCCTGGAAGCCGCCGGGTTTGACGGTGGCTTGGCCACGTCCGGCATGCTGGCTGGCGCCGAGACCTATGCAGCTAATCTCGACGAAGCCGTGAACAAAGGGGCGTTCGGTGCGCCGTTCTTTATCACGGACGGGGATGAGCGGTTCTGGGGGGAAGATCGTTTGGCCGATCTGGACGCACATCTTTCGGGTCAGATTTAATCTGACCCGACCGACTGGGGGTTTCACACCCGTCGCCATTGACGCTTAGACCAATGGCGACCCCCCGTGAGATATTTTCGGCAAGAAGAAAGACAGGGTTTGCGTCAGCCTGCGGCGAAGTGCTGGAGGAACATTTGGACCTGATCTGGCGTCATTGACCAATCGGTCACGAAGCGCGCTGTGAGTGGTTCATCTGGATCGCCTGTCTGCGCGTCGCCATCCCAGATGTAATACGAGGCCCCCGCGTTTTGCAGGCGTTTGTGGTCGCGGCGCGGGAAGCGGGCGAAGGTGACGTTTGCCTTTGGCTGATAAAGTAGGTCAACTTGCGGCAGAGTCTCGAGGCCGGCAATGAGTTCGGCGGTACGGGTATTTGCGGCGCGCGCCATCTGCAGCCAAAGATCATCAGTGAGATAGGCGAGCATCTGGGCGGAGAGGTAGCGGTGTTTCGAGAAGAGATGCCCTCCGCGCTTGCGGCGCAGCTCAAACTCCCAAGCCAGCTTGGGATCGAAGATGATGCAGGCCTCAACGCCCATGAGGCCATTCTTCGTGCCACCAAAGCTGACCGCATCGATCCCTGCTTTCCATGTCATCTCGGCCGGGGTGCAACTGAGAGTTACCAGTGCGTTGGTGAATCGCGCGCCGTCCATGTGGGTCTTGCAGCCAAAATCTTTGGCGACTTCTGTAAGCGCCTGCAACTCCTCAACGGAATAGACCGTCCCTTTTTCGGTGGCCTGGGTGAGGGACACAGGCCCGCGCTGGGGCCCGTGAACGCCGCGAATTTCTTCGGCCTCCATCGCTGTCCGCAGGCTCTCTGGAGTCATTTTGGCATTCGTCTCAGGAACCAGCGTCAACTTCGCGCCTGTGTAGAACTCCGGCGCATTACACTCATCTTCATGGATATGCGCCATCGGAGAACAGAAAATGGTGTCCCAAGGATTTGCCAGCGTCGCCAGCAGGATCACATTGGCCGCGGTTCCGGTGCCGACCAGATAGACGGCCGCGTCCGGTGCCTCAAAAATCTCGCGCACCAGCCGCGTGACCTCTACCATTTCTGCATCCGCGCCATAGCCGCCGCGATAGCCCTCATTGGCGCGCACTAGCGCCTCCATCACTTTCGGATGCGCGGGCCCTGCATTGTCAGAGGCAAAAAACATCAGCGCGGCTCCTCAATGATGTGGTCTTCCCAGTCGTCTTCATCGACCTCAAACTCCGGGATGGTGATCCCTTTTACGCTAATCCCTTCTGCATGCATGAGGTCGCTGTTGCCTGCAATCAGCGGGTGCCAGCTATAGAGCGGGCGCCTTTCGTAAAGCAGCCGGTAGGCGCACGTCTGGGGCAACCAATACATATTGTCTTCGAGGGTCTTGGGGGTCATCACGATACATTCCGGCACAAACTGATGCCGGATCGGATATTGGGTGCAGGTGCAGGTTTCGCCATCCAGCAAGCGGCAGGACAGCCGGGTGAGGGCTACGGTGCCGTCCTCGTCTTCGAGCTTGTTGAGACAGCACTTGCCGCAGCCGTCACACAAGGCCTCCCACTCCGCTTTGGTCATCGTCTCAAGCTTTTGCGTTTCCCAAAAGCGCGGACGAATGTTGTCTCGGGGGATCTCAGGCATCGGCCAGGATCTTTCGCGCCTCGGCGCAATCTGCATCCATTTGCGTGATCAGCGCGTCGATTCCGTCAAATTTCAGTTCTGGGCGCAGATAGTCGACCAGGGCAACCGACACTGTCGAGCCATACAAATCGCCTTTGAAGTCAAAGATGAACGTCTCGCAATTCGGGTGATAGCCATCGAACATTGGGCGGACCCCGATCGACGCGGCGCCAGTGTATTTCCCAGCATGTGGTCCGTCCAGCACGTCAATCTTTACGGCATAGACGCCGAACTTTGGCATGTGCAGCCCGTCGATGGAGATGTTGGCGGTCGGATACCCCATCTCGCGCCCCCGCTGATGGCCGCGGATCACTTCACCTTCTAACCGGTGCCAATGCCCCAGCATTGCTGCCGCATCACCCGGTCGTCCATCCGTGAGGGCATCGCGAATGGCCGTAGATGAGACTTGCCCCGTGGGGAGAGTTTTCATCGGTGCAATGGTCACACCAAAACCCATCTCGGCCCCAAAGGCCTGCAGGTCGTCTGCTGTCCCTTCGCGCCCCTTTCCAAAGCAGAAATCAGCGCCGACAACGACGTGTTTGAGGCCAAGGCTGTCATGGATGATGTCGCGGGCAAAAGCCTCAGCCGTGAGGTCAGCAAGGGTGGCGTTGAAGGGAACTTCGTATAGTTTCTCAACGCCAAGACGCTCCAGCCTGTTTGCCCTGGCCTCAGCATTCATCAGCCGGAAGGGTTTGGGATCGCGACCAAAATAGCTGCGCGGGTGCGGTTCAAACGTCATGATGCCAAGGGGCGCGTCGTGCGCTTTGGCCGCGTCACGGGCAAGGTCGATCACCGCCTGATGGCCCAGATGCACACCGTCAAAATTTCCAATTGCCGCAGCAGCGCCACGGTCTTCAGGAGCGATGTATAGCGTGTCTCGGATAATGCGCATGGGGTTGCGTAACCCGCAGCGCAGGCCCTTGCAAGATCAGTCGAATTTCCGCGACGGGGCAAGCACAGTGGCTTCACCAACAAG
>JAHDEX010000046.1:32500-34019 GCA_020628545.1 Paracoccaceae bacterium
TCATGGGCGTAGTCGTCATCGAGGTGGACCGGGTTCCGGTCGGTGCTGACTTCTGCAAACATCTCAATATCGCGGTCTGTCACAACCTTGCGGAGCGACCGGACCATACCGATTTCGATGTCTTCAATACAGATCGTGCCGCGGGGTGCGTTGTCCAACATGACGCGTCCTTCCGGTAACAAAACACTGACCATCGCGGTCAATTTGAAATTTTATTACTTTGCGAACGCAGAAAAATCAACCCTGAAGTTGATTATCTCAGCTGCCCGATACTGAACGTGGCTGACATGTTTTCGCTTTGCAAATAGTCACTTAGCGCGTCCGGATCAGGCTGAACGGTGGTTTTTGTCTCTGCCGCGGCCAAGCCGCCAGTGATAAAGAGCGTATCCATGTCCTCCTGCAGACCGCCGAGGATGTCCGTGCGAATCCCATCGCCGATGGCGATGATGTTGCCGTCAGACACAGATTTGCCAAGCGCGGCGATGCGGCGGCGCGCGAGATCGTAGATCGGAGGATGGGGTTTGCCGAAATAGAGGCTCTCTCCGCCCATTTCAGTGTAGAGCGCGGCAAGCGCACCGGCGCACCACTCGCGCACGTCCCCGCGATCCACAACAATATCGGGATTGGCACAAAGCAGCTTCAGGCCCTTTTCTTTGGCATATAGAAACTCAGGCCGGTTTACGTCGACATCCGCGAGCGGGTCAAATGGCCCGCAGCAGACAATGCCTTCGGCGTGTTCCAGTGGCACTTTCTGGATGTCCACCGGATCGTCAATAATCTTCAATGGCTTGAAGAAATCATCGTCTCGGGGGCTTTCGCCCATAAACCAAACCTTCTGCCCGACAATTCCGTGATACATCGCTGCCCGCGCGCTGTCGCCGGAAGTTGCGATGGCGTCCCATGCGTCATCCGGGACACCCATGTCGCTGATCTGGCGTGCCACGGAATCCCATGGTCGGGGGGAGTTTGTCACGAGCACCACAATCCCGCCCTCAGCGCGATAGGCCTGCATCGCTTGGACCGCCGCGTCATGCGCGCGGATGCCATTGTGGATGCAGCCCCAAAGGTCGACGAAGGCCGCGTCATAGCGGGTGGAAATCTCAGCGAAGTTTGAGATGATCTGGGTCATTTGGCACCTTTTGTGACGCGAACTCTGGTGTGCACCTGACGTGCACCGCTTGTGCACAGGGCCTACACCGGAAATGCGCGAAAGGGGAGATGGTTGCCCAACTTTGCCGTCCCACTGTCGGATTATGACAGGAGGCGTCATGGCCACTCTTGCGCGACACGGGCTCTTTGCGTCACCATTCGGCCATTCAATGAAGGGAGTTTGACGATGCCAAAGTACTTGTTTGTCTATCACGGTGGTGGTGTTCCAGAGACACCGGAAGAAGGGGAAAAGGCCATGGCTGCCTGGGGTGCCTGGTACGAGGGAATGGGTGCGGCAACGGTTGATCCCGGCGCGCCGGTTGGGCAGTCGCACACGGTTTCTGCAGACGGTCATGTCGAGAATGGAGGG
>JAHDEX010000118.1 GCA_020628545.1 Paracoccaceae bacterium
GAGGTCCAATTGCTGTTCAACGACCTTTCTGATGCCGTCTCGATTGGCCCCATGAACGACCGAACGCTGCTTTGTCCCAAAGATCCCGTGCGCGACCGCACGCTGCAGCAAGTCAGTCAGATCGGGGATCGGCTTGAGAAGCTGCACGTCGTCGGCGGCGAGTTCCAGCCCCTTGTCGATTTTGAGGAAAGGCACGACGCCCTTGCGCTCCCACAGGAGCTTTGCGGTCGGAACACCGTCAATCGCCCGGTTCATGGTGTCTTCGAACAGGATGGCTCCAATCACCCGATCACCGTTGAATTCTTTCGATTGGACAATCCGGCTACGCATCGCGTGGATCAGCTCGTACATCTCGTTGTCGCCGTCCCATTCGGAGGTATCGACGCCGTAGATCGACAAGGCTTTGGGTGTTGATCCACCGCTCTGGTCAAGGGCCGCGATGAACCCGAGGCCAGTTCCCACGCGAGACATCATTGGTTGGTTCAGATCCATGCTTTTCATTACCTTCACGATTTGCTTTCGGACATCGATTGCCCGCGAAATTCCTGTGCCTTGGCGACGGCCTCTGCTGCGTTGCTCGAGATTTCTGCCCAGTTCCCTGCGGCAATGTCTTTGGTGCTAGCGATCCAGGATCCGCCGACGGCGCGAACCGGGCTGTAGGAAAGCCAATCGGCCATGTTGGACAGGCTCACGCCACCTGTCGGGTTGAACCCGATCCCTGTGTGCAGATACGGACCAGCGATGGCTTTCAACATCTCCACACCGCCGACCGCCATCGCCGGAAAAAATTTGACCAGTTCGCAGTTCGCCCGAAGCGCAACCTGAAGCTCCGACGCGGACGCAATACCCGGGGCAAATGGCAAATTGCGTGCCGAGGCGCGTTCGAGGGTGGCCGCGTCGATCCCCGGCGACAGTGCATACCGTGCACCGGCATCGGCCACAGCATCCACTTGCTGTTCTGTGAGAACCGTGCCCGCCCCGACCAACATCTCGGGTCTATGTCGTGCGATGGCCTCGATGACATTCAAGGCCGCAGGTGTGCGAAGTGTGATCTCTGCGATTGGCAACCCTGCATCCAGTAGGGCGTCAGCCAGCGGCAGGGCCGATGCGGCGTCTTCTATAGCGATAACGGGCACGACGCCCAAGTTCGCAACCTCGACAAATACACTCATTCGATGAATCCTTCACGATGTTGGCGAATGCCGACACAGTCGCTGAACTGGCAGATTGGCGAAGCGCCAGGCTATGAGGTACTGGACGCGCGCGCCGACAAGCTCACATCTGACCGGATCTCCGGCGGCGGGGTCGTGCCGCCCTCTAACCAGGACACGACGACGGATGCGGCTTCGGACCCAAGAGCTTCGATGTCACAGCTGACCGACGACAAGGTCGGATAAATATGCGAAGCTTCTGCGATGTCATCAAACCCAACAATTCGGAGGTCTTGTCCGACTTCGCGTCTGATTTCATGACAGCCTGACACCAGCCCGAGTGCAACCAAATCGTTGAAGCAAATGGCTGCATCGACGTCAGGGTGTTCTTCAGTCAGTGCTTTCGCGGCAGATCTCCCGAATTCCCGACTGGCAGCCCCGGTCATCACCAGCGGCTCCAATCCGGCCTGTTGCAGGATCTCAAGATATCCGGCCTTGCGCTCTTCGGTGACGGCCCGCCCGTCGAGCCCGCCTACGAAGGCCACGCGGCGCGCGCCCTGCTCCAGCAAGTGTTGGGTCGCCAGTCGACTGCCCGCATCGTAATCCGGTGCCATGAACGGGAAATTTAGAAGCCGATCATCCACTTTTCGCAGCATTTGCATGGCCGGAATGCCTGCCCGCGCGATCGCGTCAAAGGTTGCTTTTGTGTCACCATAAGCTGGACATAGAAGCAGGGCCGAAACGCCATGCTCGATCATTGACCCCACCATCTGCTCCTGCAAATCAGGGTTTTCGTCGGTGTTGGCGATGACAGCGGAGTAGCCTTTCTCTGCCAACGCCATTTGAAGCGAAGTGGCGAATTCAGTGAAGAAGGGGTTGCGCAGATCATTGATGACGAGACCAACCAACCCCGCGTTCGACTGGCGCATGTTGGCCGCCGCCCGATTATAAACATAACCGATCTCGGCCATAGCTTTTCGAACCTCGACGCGGGTCTCTTCACGCACGGTCGGGCTGTTTTGCAGAACCAGACTGACCGTTGACTTGGAGACACCGGCCGTTCGCGCCACATCTATGATCGTTGGTCTATGCTTCATAATAGTCATTTGGCGTAATTCTCACGATTTGTCATCGACTACCGGCAAGTCGAAGCACAAAATGCCGTCCTTACCGCCTTCCGCGTGCTCCGTCAGTTTTGCTCCGACAGCCTGGTGATCGGGATGGTCCTGATAGGCCTGCAACCCATTCCAATCCGCGAAATCCGCGACGAAACCGTGCATGTAGCCCCTCTCCATTTTTTCAGGGCTTTCACTTCGGCCAGAGGTCATTGCGATCAGTCCGGGCAGCTTCCCTTCGATCTCGTGCAATTCATCGAACAGCTCGGAGATCTTCTCTTCGCCAACGTCGCCCCGAAACCGGATCAATACGATATGCCTGATCATGTATCCGCCATCCCATTCTGTTGCTTGATCATATCTGCCGCCTTCTCTCCGATCATGATGGCAGCAGCGTTTGTGTTCGACGAAATCACCGTCGGCATGATCGAGTTATCGACCACGCGTAGCCCTTCGATCCCATTGAACCGAAGCTGCGGATCCACCACCGCGCCGTCATCTGCGCCCATCCGGCAGGTGCCAGCGCAATGGTGCGACGTCTTGGAATGCTCGCAGATGAAGTCGAAATAGTCTTGATCTGTCTTCACGTCCGGCCCCGGCAGACGCTCAGCCAGAATGTATTTCTTCAGCGCCGATTGCGCGAGAATGTCTTGCGTCAACTTAAGCCCCCGGATCGACATCTCGCGATCCAACGGATCCTGCAGGTAGTTAGGATCGATCAGCGGCGCCGTGGCCGGATCGTCACTCTGAAGTCGCACGCTCCCGCGCGACCGCGGTCGCAGAAAGCAAGAGTTCAAAGTCACGCCGCCCTGTGGCATCGCCGCCACGCCGTGCTCAATGCCCGTGCCAAGGCCGAGGTGAAACTGGATATCGGGTGAGCGGGCCTCTGGATCGGCATACCAAAACCCTCCCGTCTCGAAAAGCGACGACGCCACCGGCCCCTTGCGCCCGAAAATATATTGCAGACCGGCGATCGCGGCCCAATGCGGCTTGGCATAGCGATCATAGCTATAGGGGCCAGTAAGCTCGCTGATGCAGTATAGATCGAGGTGGTCCTGTAGGTTTGACCCCACTTCCGGCTGGTCGTACACTACGTCGATGCCGAGCGAAGTAAGATGATCGGCAGGTCCGACGCCCGAAAGCTGAAGCAGACGGGGTGAGCCTATCGCGCCCGAGCACAACAGCACCTCCGCGCTGGCACTTAATCGGGTGCCGTCAACGAGTTCGACGCCCGTCGCCCTACCGTTCTCTATTATCAGCCGTCGTACTTGCGCACCAAGTTTCACGGTCAGGTTCTTGCGGTGGCGGTTTGGAGCGACATAGGCCATTGCCGCTGAGGATCGCCGAACGTTTCGTTGGGTCAACTGATAGTAACAGACGCCATCCTGGGATTCACCGTTGATGTCTAGGTTGCGTGGGATGCCCACTTCGGCGGCTGCGTCAAAATAGGCCTCGCAGATTGCCAATGGCGCGCGCGGTTCGCTGACGCCAAGCGGACCGCCTTTGCCGTGATAGCGATTTTCGTAGGTCTCGTTGTCCTCAGCCTTCTTGTAATAAGGCAATATGTCATCATAGCCCCAACCATCGCATCCCATCTGACGCCAATCATCGTAATCCTGTGCATTCCCGCGCGTGTAGATCTGCGCGTTGATCGCTGAGCCGCCTCCGATCACCTTTGCCTGCGTGTAGCGAAACACCTTGCCCTGCATTTGCCTCTGCGGGACGGTGTCCCAGCCCCAGGACCCAATGCCTTTGGTCATCTTCGCGAACCCGGCTGGCAAGTGGTAGAACGGGTGGCGATCACTGCCGCCCGCTTCCAGCACCAGGACTTCTGCCGTCGGGTCCTCGGACAATCGTCCGGCGAGTACAGAACCGGCGGAACCGCCACCGATGATGATGAAGTCGTATCCTTTGCCCATGGGGCACTCCTTGTTGCGCGAAACCCTATCAGGGCGCGAGGTCAGTCTTTCGAATGTGATCGGCTGCGCGGAGCGACAGTGCCGCAACAGTCAGCGCTGGGTTCACCGCCGCAGACGTCGGCAGCACTGAAGCATCCGCAATGAAGAGATTTGGGTGGTCATGACTGCGGCAGAATGTATCGACCACGCTCTTGTCCGGATCGTGTCCCATCCGCGCCGTGCCGCATTGATGCGAAGGTGTGCGCCGGTCAAAGGGACGGGAAACCACGACTGGAAAACCCGCGCGTCGCAACGACTGCTTGACCACCTTCACCAGTGCCTTGTGTGCTTCCCAATTCGACCGCTGCCAATCCAGCTTGATCTGGCCGTTTTGCAACGTCACCCGGCTTTCGGGATTGGGCAGGTCTTCGGACATCGCGTAGACGTCGATCGATCGCGCGGCGATCCAGTTGGCGACAGGGCGAGGGAGTGATGAAGCGGACGCCAAGATCGTCCCGGAAATTTTGCCGAGTAGCTGGATGTTGCCCAGTGGCTCGCCATTCGGACCGCCGGTCAGGTAGAAGTCATTGACCATCAGTGTCTTCTGATAGACCGAGCTGTTCTTGCGCAGCGGATGCATGGCCAAGACAGCAGAGCAATTGTGGTTCATGAAGTTTCGGCCGACTTGATCGGACCGGTTCGCCAGACCCTTCGGCTGATCCTCATTCGTAGAGGCTAAGAGAAGTGCGGCACTTTGCACGGCACCAGCAGCCAGCACTACAATCCTTGCGGAAAGCACTTCGCCGGAGGCCAACTCGACGCCAGCGATGCAGTTCTTTTTGCCGGTCTTGAGGCGCACTACCCGAGCATTGGTTCTCAGTTTTACATTGTCATGCGCTAGCGCCGTCTTCAGCCCAACGCTTTCGGCATCCATCTTTCCGCCGTTGGTGTCGGGAAAGGCGTCCCACGGTGTCTTGGCACGCGACAGCCATCGGTCGAGATCGACACCGAGAGGGAGGGTCCCGGGATGCAATCCCACCGATGACAGCCGCGTTCGGAGATCCGCAATGGCAGGTTCATCCGGAACGGGTCCGTGAAGGTAAGGCTTTGAATGGTGCGGCTCGGTCGGGTCATCACCCAACTGGCCCCTGACGGCATATAGCTCCTCAGCGCGGCAATATTCGGGCTCGAGATCATCATAGCTGATCGGCCAGCCAGGGGTTGTACCACCAATATGCGCGATCGGTGCAAAGTCCTCTGCTCGATAGCGTATGAGGACCGCGCCGTAGAATTTGGAGTTTCCACCGACGTTGTAGTAGTTGCCTGGGCTGAATGGCTCGCCAGCGCCGTCGAGCCAATGCTCGTCCGGGCGGTACCGACCTTCGACGAAGATCGCTCGGTCATCCCGATCATGGGCCGACGGCCGCAGGTGTACACCACGTTCAAGGATCAATATGCGCCGGCCCGTCGGGGCCAGCGCGGCGGCCATTGTCGCGCCGCCCATACCGGAGCCGATGATAATGATATCGGCGTCGTCGCTCATGCAGAAATCCGCACTTCCGATTTGGGATCGAAGGCGACAGCCTTTTCCATGTTGATCGCAAAGGCAAAGACCTTCCCCGCCTCGACGTCAACATCTGCCCGAAACCGTCCAGTGACTTCCTTGCCGCCCAGATGCGTGACAACGAAGGTGTCCGATCCGGCGGGCTCAGTCACCTCGACCAGCGCTTCAATATGATGAACCGAATGGCTATTGCGATCCGCTCCATCTGGATCGGTGATCGCCTCTGGGCGAATGCCCAATACGATCTCGCGCCCGA
>JAHDEX010000047.1 GCA_020628545.1 Paracoccaceae bacterium
CAATATCCTGAAAACAATGGATTGGAGCTGGGGTGACGTGGACTGCACACCTGCCGACCTGGTGATCGAGAACACGTATACTTTCCCGATGGTCACCCATTTCGCGATTGAGCCCCACGGCTTCATCGTCGATGCCTCGGGCGAGCGCCTGAAGATCTGGAGTCCGGTGCAGCATCCGTTCCTGATGCAAAAGATTATGGCAAAGATGTTCGATCTGCCGCTGAGCGATGTGCAGGTCATCTCACCCGATCCAGGCGGTGGCTTTGGTGGCAAACAGATGCCCAAGTTCGAACCGCTGCTGGCGTTTACATCGCGCCGCATCGGGCGGCCATGCCGGTTGATCCTGACCCTGGAAGAGACGTTTCAGGCCGTGCGGCGCGCGGGCGCCAAGGTACAAATCAGGTCTGGTTTTTCCAATGATGGCGATCTGCTGTTCCACGACATCCAGTCCGACTACCAGATCGGGGCCTACGTCGACATCGCTGAGCGGGTCACGACTAAGGGCAATTATCTGGCTTGCGGGCCGTACCGTGTCCCGAACGCGCGGATCAAGGCCCGCGGGGTGTTCACCAACACCCCACCCAGCACAGCCTTCCGTGGTTTTGGGACGCCGCAGGTCAATTGGGCCGTCGAAAGCCAGATCAACGCCGCCGCGCGCGAACTCGGGATCGATGGGTTCGCCATGCGGATGCGCAATGTCTCTGCCAAGGGTGACCAAGTGGTGCCAGGCGATGTGCCTGCTGATGGCCATTGGTTGCAGTCGGTGCAAAAGGCTGCTGACCTGCTGGGCTGGGATCAACCCAAACCAGACGGACGAGGCCGTGGCATCGCTGTCGGGATCAAGGCGGGGGCCACGACGGGCCTGTCCAATTCCACGGTGCGGCTGTTGGCCGACGGCAGCATCCTTGTCTTTGCGGGCACGTCCGACATGGGGCAGGGCGCGCGGACCATCTTTGCCCAGATTGCCGCTGATGCCCTTGGCGCGCCCTACGATCGTGTCTCATTGATCATGGGGGATACGGATAAGGTACCCTTTGATCTTCAAACCTCGGCCAGTCGGTCGACGGTCTTTATGGGCACCGCAATCACGCGGGCTTGCGCCGATATCCATGCGCAGGTGATCGAGTTGGCCAGCGATACGCTGGGGATTGATCAGGCCGAACTGCGCATCGAAGACGGTAAAATCCATCTGCCTGACGGCCCCGTGCCGGTGTTCGATTTCGTGCAGCGCTCGCTTGGTAGCTGGAACGGCGAACTCATTGGTCATGGTCGGATGCGCAAACCCACTGATCATGATCATCCCCTAGGCGGCACACCTGCGTTTTTCGAGTTCAACTGCACCGCGTTTGAGGTGTCGGTGGATGAGGGAACAGGCGAAGTCACGATCCACAAACACGTTGCTGTTGGTGATGTGGGCACGGCCCTGAACCCGCTGCAGGTGGAAATGCAGGATGAGGGCGCCGCGATTATGGGGCTGGGTCATGCGCTATATGAGCAGATCCTGATGGATGACGATGGGCGCATCCGCAATTTGGGCGCCATCGACTACCGGATCGTCACGACCAAAGACATGCCCGAACGCTTGGTCACCGGCATGGTGGAGAACGCGGATGGGCCCGGCCCGAAAGGCGCCAAAGGCGTCAGCGAAGGCGCGATCCTGTGCACAGCACCCGCTCTCGCCGCTGCCATCACCGACGCCACCGGCGTGGCCTTCACAGATTTACCGCTGACGCCAGAACGCATCTGGCGCGCGCTTCAACCAATTTCGAACACAGAGGAGAGAGGCACATGAACGTCATGAGCAACACAATGGAAGCTTTGGTTCTGACCGCGCCGCGTGAATTTTCTATTCGGGAAGTGCCTATGCCGATCGCCGTTGACGATGAGGTGTTGGTCAAGATCGACACGACGTTTATCTGTGGCACCGATCCGCATATCATTCAGGGTGACTTCCCCGGCTTTTGGCCACCTGCGTTCCCGTTTACGCCGGGCCATGAATGGTCCGGCACGGTTGAAAAGATGGGTCCGAAAGCCCAAGCCTTGGGATGGAAGAAAGGCGACCGAGTTGCTGCAATTTCGCACGTCGGATGTGGCTATTGCGCCAACTGCATGAAAGGCCGCTATACGCTGTGCCTGAACTACGGGAGGCACGACACAGGCCACCGCCAGCACGGGCACATTACGCCCGGCGCCTATGCGCAATACATGGTGTCCTCGGTCAAGAGCCTCTACAAAATCCCCGATGAGATGGATTTGGAATACGCAGCCTGCGTCGATCCGCTCTCCATCGCGCTTTATACCGTCAACCGCAGTCGGATGGAGGCGGGCGATGATGTTCTGATCATGGGCACTGGTCCGCAAGGGATCATGGCGATGCTTTGTGCGATTGCCATGGGTGCGGGTCGTGTATTCATCGCCGGCAGTGGTGAGCGTCTTGCGCTGGCCGAAAGCTTGGGTGGGATCGGCATCAACTACCGCAACGAGGACGTGTTGGAGGCTGTACGCCAGCATACCAACGGCCTCGGCGTGCCGCGCGTTCTGGAATGTGCAGGTACAGCACAATCAATCCAGCAATCGTGTCAAGCGGCGGCCAAGGGTGGTGTTGTGTCAATGATCGGCATCCCCCATGGCGACCCTGAAATCCCCGTCAAACGGATGGTCCTCGATGAGGTCGAGATGATCGGAAATCGCGCCAACCCGAACACGGCGGAACCCGCGATTGCCATGTTGCATGAAGGTCGCGTCGATCTTAAGCCACTGATGTCGCACACTTTCCCGCTGTCGGACTTTGCTACGGCTTTGGACATTTACGAGCAACGCAAAGACGGCGCGATGAAAGTCGCGATCAAGCCCAACTAAGCCAACCGACCCCCAAATACAGGAGAAGACCGCCATGGCCGTGACGATTGAATGCGTTCTGGACTGCCAAAACCACTTGGGAGAAGGCCCCGTTTGGGACGTCGAAGAGGGGCGGCTCTATTGGCTCGATTGCACAGGGCCCCGGTTCGGTCTCGATGCGGTGTGGCGGTTGGACCCCAAGACCGGCAAGGTCGAAAGCTGGGCCTTGCCCAAGGACATCGGGGCCATGGCCCTGCGCGAAAGTGGCGGCATGGTCGCGGCGATGGCTGATGGGTTCTATTTCATAGATATCAAGGGTGACAAACTGGAACTGGACCTGATCCAGGAAGTTGACGCCGACATTGAACGCACCCGGCTGAACGACGGCAAAGTCGACCGGCGCGGTCGGTTTTTTGCAGGCGGCATGGATGATCTGGAAGAGCTGAAGAACTGCGGCCTTTATCGGCTGGACCCCGACCTGAGTGTGACCAAGGTCGAAGATGGACTGATGTGCACCAACGGCCCCTGCTGGAGCCCCGATGACAAGACGTTCTACATCGCGGACACCTTCATCGAAGAGTTCTGGGCCTACGATTACGATATCGACACGGGCAACCTGTCCAATAAGCGCGTCCATGCCTCCACCAAGGAGGACGAAGGCGTGGCGGATGGCTCGACCGTGGATGCCGAAGGCTACATGTGGAACGCGCAGCTGATCTCTGGTGACCTCGTGCGCTATGCGCCTGACGGCAGTATAGACATGCGCATCGGGATGCCCGTGAAAAACATCACTAGCGTGATGTTCGGCGGTGACAATTTGGATGAGATCTACGTGACTTCAATGGCGCGGGTCAAACACCCCGCGGTACACGATATGTTCGCCGTTCAGGCAAAGCCGCAGTTTCAGGCAGGCAACCTGTTTAAGGTGACGGGGCTGGGCATCAAGGGCCTGCCAGAACCACGGTTTGGGGGCTAGACCCATGTCACAAAACGGGAAAGTCATCATCACCTGTGCGGTCACGGGGGCCATCCACACGCCCTCAATGACCCCGTACCTGCCCATCACGCCGGACGAAATCGCGACGCATGCCATTGATGCCGCAGAGGCGGGGGCGTCGATCTTGCACCTGCACGCCCGTGATCCCGATACAGGCCGCCCCGATCAATCTGTCGCAGGCTTCGCACCCTTCCTGCCACGCATCAAACAGGCGACCAAGGCGGTCATCAACATCACCACAGGCGGCAGCCCGTATATGAGTGTCGCCGAACGGGCCGCCCCCGCCGCGCATTACCAGCCCGAGGTCGCATCGCTCAACATGGGGTCGATGAACTTCGGCCTTTACCCCATGCTGAAACGGTTCACCGAGTTCAAACACGACTGGGAACGCGAGCACCTCGAAGGATCACGTGATCTGGTGTTCCGCAACTCGTTTCAGGACATCGAATACGTTCTGGAGACCTGCTACGGTAATGGCACACGGTTTGAGTTTGAGTGCTATGACACCTCGCACCTCTATAACCTTGCGCACTTTGCCGACCGTGGTTTGGTTAAGGCGCCGTTCTTCGTGCAATCGGTCTTTGGGCTCCTGGGCGGTATCGGCGGCCACCCCGAGGATGTCCTACACATGAAACGCACCGCGGACCGCCTATTTGGCACAGACTTCCGCTGGTCCGTGCTGGGGGCAGGGGCCAATCAGTTGCGGATTGCGGCACAGGCCGCCGCACTTGGCGGCAACGTCCGCGTGGGACTTGAGGACAGCATTTGGGCCGGTAAGGCCGAATTGGCAACGTCCAACGCCGTGCAGGTTCGCAAAGTCTGCCAGATCATCGAAGGCCTTGGCCTTTCCGTGGCCTCACCCGAGGAGGCGCGCAGCATCCTCGATCTCAAGGGCGGCGACAACGTCGCGTTCTAAAAGACCGAAGTTTTCATGCAATATGACCGCTTTGCGGACGCCGCATTTCAGCAACTATAAATGTCACGATTGACTGCAACGGGCCGACGTTGGCGGGGGGCCGGACGCTTAGTGGCCAAATCGCTGCAATCGATCTGATGGCTGGTTTGAGCGCGAATGTCTGCTAACTGGATTGATGTTCGGTACAACTTGATATGTGGAAACAATGGGCGACTTGGACCAGATGAAAGCGTGGAACAATCAAGTAATAAATGCCGATCCAGAGTTGCATGAAGTTGGCGACGAAATGCGAAACGCCGCATTAGCATGCCTCTTCATGGGAGGCGCAAACAATGGTGGCCTGAACGCGTTTTTTGACGAATTACTCGGATTTGGATGCTCAAGAGGTGCTTCAATCGCTGGAAAAACTTGGCGCAAATCCTGCTGCGGATCAATTTCGAAGTGTGTTGGAGAAGTTAGGCGAGCTTCTTCCGGCCACCACGGAAGACGAACGGTGGGACAAGCTCGAACTGCTTTGGACTGACGAACTTGATGAAATGGACGGCTTGACCACTGAAGCAGACGAAAGCTTGGTTGCTGCTCTCGAAGCCCATGTTTCAAAACACATGGAATACTATTTGAAGTTTTCCGCCATGGAATAATGGTCCTGACCTGCTTGCCCTCAGAGTCCGCAAATATTGGTGAGCTCTGTTCAGGTGGCACAGAACGACCAATGTTGCACATCGCGGAAATGTCAGCTTTCAGTCGCCGGGGTTCACGGAAAGCCCGTGGTTATGGTCAAAATGACAAGATAAGTCGCGCCCAGCAATCCGGAGAGAAGAATGAGCCCCCATGAGCTCGGGTTGTTGAACTCATACGCTGGATGTTTGCGGAAAGCGTAATGAAGCGCGACATGAATGATGCTGAACCCAGCGAGTCCAACGCGTGTCGCGCTGTCGTGATTGCCTTCGCCGCCCCATAGAAGCAAAGCGAAGAGGGGGACGTGAAGCCAGATGAAGGCTTGCTCACCCCACCGTTCGGGCAATGCACGCAGCAATGGCATGACGCGCCACTCATGACGTTTCACAGCGTCCAATTCGTGCGTAAAGAACGCACCGACCAAGGAATAGTAAAGCAAATCGAGCACAGCACATCCAGTTATGTTAGCAGCCGATCATGCGTACCGTGCGCCTCTAGGAATCGAAAGTGCCGACTTCCGCGCCGACGCAGCGAACAGCAGAAAAACTGCAAACCATGAATTCGACTGGCTCTCGTCTTCGCACGGGTGGCGCATGTTTCCTTTCACAGGCTGCATCGCAGCATCGACACCCACTTACCACCGGATTTGTAGGCTTTCAGCTATCCTGAGATATTCCGGCTTGCTTTCAGACGGCCTGATCGAAATACCTCTTTCGAGATGAGAGCGTCAAAGTGATCATGCGCCGTAACCAAGCGCCAGCATGGCGGCTAGGACTGGGATCAGCCCAAAGAGTGTGGCTTCCGCGACGATGAACCTACGCACTTTGCGGACCACCTTGTCCGCAGGCACAAATGCTCTGTCCTTTCGGAGAGCCGACCTCCAGCGGAAGAAGGTGACGGTCGGTCAGATGCTAAGTGATGCGATCAAAGCAAAAACGCTCACCTTAGACCAGAAGACCGTGTTGTCGAAGTAGTAGTGATGACCAGGCTCGCCAAAATAGACACGTAGAAACCCGAAGATAAGAAGCGAAACAAACGCCGCACCGTAAACGCCATCAATCAACAAAAGGGTGCGCATTTCACGGGCCTTGACTCCCGGCCGGACCAAGGTGAGCTCGGCGATCAGTGCGGCCAGAAGGAGAAAAGCCAAGGCATGGTGAAGGCTGGCAAGTGCGACGTAGGTCATGACGAATGAAATCCTTTTGTCATAAGTGGTGCGGAGGCATCTGATCGGAGGTTCCGCAATTGATCTAGATTGCGCGTCGTCGATACCGGAGACGTTTGTCATCGGCTGGTAATTGGATTGGCCGAGCGCTTCAGGTTCGTTCAGCGGTGCCGCGCGCGCGCTGAATACAAGCCAGCCGACAATGAGCCGTCAAATCGGCGCCCTTGAGGAAACGCTTGGCATCACGCTCGTCGAACGGAGTGTGAGGGGATTGAAGCTGACAGAGACGGGCCGAGACCTTCTGGATCACGTCTGCGCAATGGGCGAGGCCGCGTCGCGAATATCCTTGGTGGCCGAAGGAAAGTCGCAAGACGTCACCGGGGAAGTCACGGTCACGGGAACCGACCTGATGTCTACGTCCATTCTTCCTCGCTTACTGAAGCCTTTGCGCGAAACAGCGCCGGGCATTTAGGTCCGCATTCTGGCGTCACGCAAGTTGGAGGACCTTACCGAGCGCGCCGCTGACATTGCGGTCCGCCACGTGCGGCCAGAACACCCCGATCTGATCGCGCGGCATCTTGGGGACTACCGCGCCAGTCTCTATGCGGCTTCGGACTACCTCGAGCGCGCAGGTCGCCCACGCACTCTCAGCGGCATCTCTCGCCTCGACTTCATTGCAAACTCGGAACCGGATCGTCAGTTACAGCGCCTGCACGATATGGGCATTCCCGTCCGGTCGGAGCGCTTCGTGATTTCGAACGCAAATGGCGCCGTTGCATGGGAACACGTTAAAGCAGGCTACGGGGTTGCGCTGCTGCCGGAAGCGCTCGGCGATGCGGATCCTAGCGTCGAGAAAGTCTCAAACGATTTTCCGTCGCTGGAATTTCCCGTTTGGCTTGTCACCCACAGAGAACTCCATACCAGCCGTCGCATCCGGATCGTCTTCGACACGCTGGCGCGTGGCATTGGCGGGCGACTAAGACGTCAATCCAGAAATGAGTGAGAGCAAATAGCGATTTGGCTATGCGCGTGGCTCTGAATCCGGCCCGCCTTATCGGCATTTAGAGCATCAGGCCCCTGAAACACACACAGGCTTTTGCAGCGCCGCGAATATCCGAAATGCGGGCTGCTTGTGTAGAATCCAGAACCCAGGCCCACTGTCTGATATGGGCTGCGCCTTACCGCATACGTCTCAAACTACTGTCTCCACAAGAAAAATGGCCTTCGCTCTGTTTTGCGTTTGCGGATTGTAGCTTTGAACGTCGCGGCAATTCCAAGCAGCACGATGCACAGGCTGCCGATCAGTGGCATCATCGACGTGGCGATGACAACTTCATGATGCGCAAGCGCGGGCGAGCCAAATGTCGCAATCACGCTGAACAGCACCAGCACTCTCATATCACATCCTCTGCGGCGGGGTGGCTTTGCAAAAAGCTGCGCAGATCATTGATCTGTTTTGCCTTCAAAGAAACGTAGACAAATCCCATATTCGTGCGCTCTGTCACCATATCGCCGGGGTAGGGCAGGTACGACAATTCTTGTGACCCAAATGAGGGCGACGCGGTGCCGACCTGCCATTCGGTCGTCAATTGCACATCGACCAGCTTCATCTTTGGCCCGCCATCAGGCGCGGGAATTTCCAGCGGCACGCCGGCGAGGCGCAGATAGGACATTTTATCCTTGGCCGCGACGAAACCGTCGATGAATTGAGTGGTGAGCACTTGCAATTCCTCGGCCTTGTCCGCATCCGGCAAGTGGCTATGCAGGTGGTCGCCGTGGCTGTGGTTGTGGCCGATATGGCCGTTGACGATGTCATGGGGCATCTTGCTGCTCCTCTTCTGCGGCGAACACTTCGAGCGCGGCGTTCAGGCCGTTGATGGCAGCGGGGAAGCCGCCATAAAGCGCCATCTGCCAGATCGTTTCCCCGATTTCCTGTTGGCTGAGCCCCGCTTTGCGCCCACCCGCAATATTAACTTTCAGCTGTGGTGCCGTCTGCCCGCCCAAGGCTGTCAATGCGGCGATTGTTGCGATGTAGCGGTCCCTCAGTGGCAGGCCGGGACGCGCGTATTGGCGACCATAGGCAAAATCCACAACGGCTTCGGCCATGCCGGGCACGAGGTGGCCGTAGCGTGCGTCAAGCGTCGCTTCCATGCCGGGATTCAGGTCTTCGGACAGCGCGCGCCCTGTCGCGGTCGTATTGTCATTTGGCATTGGACCAGCGTTTTCCTTCAAATTCGCCGTGCGGGATTGTCACGGGTTTGTCGATATGGCGCTTGTGGGCGCCAAGTTTGCCCGATGCAACCAAGGAGCCGAGCACATCGACAATGACTCGTGTTCCCATCAGGGCTGTGATCTCGGACTGATCATAGGGGGGCGCTACCTCAACCAGTTCCATGCCGCAGATTCCTTCCGCCGCGACCATCGACGCGAGCTTCAGCGCCTCCCGCGGCAGGAACCCACCGGGTTCGGGCCAGCCGGTGCCGGGCACAAAACCGCAATCGATACTATCGATGTCGAAGGACATATAGACCATGTCAACGCCGTCCCAGGCCATCTCAAGCGCCATTTCGGCGGTCTTTTCGACCCCCATCTTCTCCATGTCGCCCATAGTGATGATATTGGTTTCTCGGTCGCGGGCGACTTTCACCGCATCACGCGGCACCTGCCAGCCGCCAATGCCAACCTGCACGAGGTTCTTGGCTGGTACATTCGGCAGGTTCGTCGAGTGGAACCACGGCGTGGTGTGCATCCGCTCGTCGAGGTCCTTTTCCTGAATGTCCGCGTGGCGGTCAAAGTGCACGATCCCAATCTTTTTTGACGTACATTCCGCGATCCCGCGCACGCAAGGGAAGCCAATCGAGTGATCGCCGCCGATCATGATGGGTAGGGAGCCGGAAGAGGCGACGTGGCTGACCGCCCGACTGATCTGGTCAAATGTCTTTTCGATATTGGCGGGGATCGTGAAGACATCGCCTGCGTCGCACAGCGTCATCTGCTCCCGAAGATCGACCGCCATCTCATAGTTATAAGGCGTATAGAGCGCAGAAATTTTGCGCACGCCCTGCGGTCCAAAACGGGTGCCTGCGCGATAGGTTGTCCCGCCATCAAACGGGATGCCAAGTACAGTGGCGTCATAGTCTTTTACCTCCGTGACGTCTTCGGCGTAGGGCGCTTTCAAAAATGTGTTGATACCTGCGTAATGGGGCAGTTCGCCCCGCGCGAAAGTCGGGATCGACTTATCTTCAATGCTGTCAGCGCCGGTGAGGCCCATCCGCAAGGCCCACTTGCGTTCTTCGGCCCAACCAGACCCGGGGATCTCTTTCTCGGCCTGCATGGCCTTCCAGCCCTGCAGTTTGGTCAGATCGGGGTGGTGCTGGCGCGCTTCACCACGGCGATGATCGCGCGGGTTGTGCGAGCGGCTCCGCTCAAGTGGGGGCAAGAACATGGGTGTCTTCCTTTAGTGTTTGGAATGGAATGCCGCCATCGCGGGCGTCAAAGTCGTAGGTAACGGTCGCGCCATAAGCGTTTGGGTCGTGTGGGTCCCAACGGGGTTTGTCGAAGACGAGGACCCGGTCGCCCAGCTTGAACGCCTCTTCCAGATCATGCGTGACCATGAAGACGGTCATGCCGGTCTCCCGCCGCAGGTCTTGCAGGAAGTCATGCATCGACAGCCGCGTGCCGGGGTCAAGCGCGCCAAAGGGTTCGTCCAGCAAAAGAACACGTGGTTTCGCGGTCAGCGCTTGCCCGATGGCGAGCCTTTGTTGCATGCCACCGGATAAGGTCGCAGGGTAATTGTCCGCCACATGGTCAAGACCAATGCGCGTAAGCGTCTCATCGGCGCGAGCCCGTGCAGCTTTTGCGGCCTCGCCAAAGAAGCGCCCCCAACCGGACCGCAGGCTTTCGCCTGCAACGATATTCTCGCGCACCGTCATATGGGGAAAAACGGAGTACTTTTGGAACACGATCCCCCGGTCCAACCCGGGTTCCTTTGCAGGGTCTGCACCATCGATGCGGATCTCACCTCGCGTCGGGCGTTCCTGTGCAAGCAGCAGCCGCAAAAAGGTGGATTTGCCACAGCCAGAGGCCCCGACGATGGACACAAACTCCCCCTCATCCGCCTCAATATTCACCCGTTCGATGATTGGGCGGCGGTCATAGCTTTGGAAGATGTCTCGTACGGTAATAAAGCTCATAACCCGTCCTCCGCCCAAGGGAAGAACCGCCGCGACGCTTTGCGCAGCAACCAGTCGATCACGAAGGCCAGAATGGTGATCCAGATCACGTAGGTGAGGATCACATCCATGGCGAGGTAGCGGCGGACCAGAAAGATACGGTAGCCGAGTCCAAGGTCAGAGGCGATCGCCTCTGCCGCGATCAGGAACAGCCAGGCCGGGCCAAGGGACAGGCGGACGGCTTGGATCAGACGCGGCATCACCAGTGGTAGCGCCACTCGGATCGCGATCACCCAGCTGGATGCGCTCAGTGTTTGCGCCTTCACCAGCAATTCCTGCGGGATTTCCAGCGTTCGTTGGCTCAGATCGCGGATGATGAAGGGAAGCGTGCCGATCACGATCAGCACCACTTTGGACAATTCACCCAGCCCGAACACGATAAAGAGTATTGGTAATAAAGCGAGAGGTGGGATCATCGACAGCACGGCCACGAACTGCGCAAGGAGGCTGCGGGCAATGGGCAATAGGCCGATGATGAGCCCGAAAATCAGGCCGAGCAGTGCAGATATGCCGATGCCGAGGAACAGCCGTTGGAGACTCGCCCAAGAGTCATGCCAAAAGAGGATACGCCCCGTGCGCCTGTCGCCTTCGGTCGTGAGCCGCACCATTGTGTCCCAGACAGTGCTGGGGGCAGGCAGCAATTTATCCTGCGCGTTGGCCGCCAGCCGGATCTCCGACCCGATGCCGTATGCGACCATAACAGCGACAAAAGGCACCAGTACCAGAAACACTGCCAAAGCACGGCCAGGGATGATGTTGATCAGACGCATGAGAAGTGGCCCCGACGCATGCCAGGGCCTCTGCCTTTAAAGGGCGCCGTCGGCGGCCATCTGCATATAGGTGGTGTCAAACCGGAACTGCACATTGCCGGCATCACCGGTGATCGACCCATCAGGATACTCTACACCGACGAAGTCAGCCGAGGGTGCCCCTTCGCCTAAGATGCCTTTGTCAAACAGGAACTCAGCCACGCTGACCATCGTCGCGGGCAGTTCCGCGCTTTCCGTAAAGGCCACGGCAGAAGCTGGGTCATAGAACATCTCGGTCGAGTCGAGCTGCGCCTGATAGCCCGCGAGGTCGGTGCCGGATGCTTCGGCCATCGCCGTCAGCACCTCTTCATCGCCTGCGGCCATCAGTGCCATCACCTCATACCAGGCTCCTGCGACGGCCTTGCCGAAGTCGGGGTTTGCTTCAAGGGTTTCGGTATTCACAACCATCAGATCGATGATCTCACCCGGGATGTCGGAACTGTCGAACAGCTTCGTCGCCGCAGGGTCTTCAAGGATCGACGACACGAGCGGGTTCCATGTCACGACTGCTTCCACATCATCGGTGGCAAACGCCGCGATCATATCCGCGTCGGAGGTGTTGATCACACCGGCCAAGTCCGCCTCTGACAGGCCAATGCTGTCAAGGCCGCGTGCCAGCAGGTAGTGCGACACTGACAGTTCCACGAGGTTCACCGGTTTGCCTGCGAGGGAGGCCAGATCGCCATCACCCTTGACGATCACCGCGTCGTTGCCGTTCGAATAGTCCCCCACAATCAATGCAGTGGTATCAACCCCGCCACCTGATGGGATCGAAAGCGTATCCATGTTGGTGGCAGACACTCCATCAAACTGGCCTGCCGTGTATTGGTTGATCGATTCAATATAGTCGTTGATCTGAACGATCTCGACCGTGATGCCGTATTTGTCGGCCCACTTGTCCATGATCCCGCTGTCTTCCAGATAGCCCCAAGGCATCCAGCCAACGTAGATCGACCAGGCGAGTTTGAAGTCGGTCTTTTCTTGTGCAAATGCCCCTGATGCCACGGTCATGGCTATGGCGGTTGTGCTAATCAGCTTTTTCATCATCGGTCCCCATCATGTTTTTCACCAATGGAATGACCGCGTGGAGGGCGTAAGCGGAGCGCGGGTCAAACCAGCGCAGTAGCCTCCCGGGATTTTGCCCCGCCGTGTACTGCCCGGTCTGTCGCCGGGCAGCGATATCTCTCGGACCAGTCCCCTTGCGGGCGGAACCCTAGACATCCTGCACGATCGATTGAAGCGGACGAATAACGAGGCGGCAAGTGCACATCGCGCCGTCAACGCAGCACTGCCGCGAACGCCCAATCATTTGGCGTGTCTGCAGCGGATTGGGTGTTTTTGCATCGCTTTGTGGCCTGTTTGCGTTGCTCCCGCAGTTTTTGTCGGTTGTTTTCAACCTCGCGTGAACGCCTCGTGGCATCTTGGACGCGTCATGAATGGCGTCGTCAAACCAGCCATGTCATGCCGCGCGCGGCACAGGCAACCGGATCTATCGTTCGGATACGCAGGGCCCTCTCGACGTTTTCTACGACCTGCACCATGCCAGCGCATCCGAGGATGAGAGCGGAGATATTGTCGTTAGCCTGTGCTTCCAAAGCTTCGTTCACAATTTGGGCGCTGGCGCGTTCCGGGCTGCTTTCGAGATCAAGAACCGGAATGTCTGACGCTCTTACCTTCGACACGTAGGCGCCCAAACCCATCGAGTAGATATTGGTCTCGAGGATCGGGACCGAAACCGCCAAAGTTGTCACGACACTGAACCGCCAGTTACGAAGCGCTGCATAGTGGTAGGCACATTGGCCAAGGCCGACTACCGGACAATCCGCTAATGCGGCAGCATGACCAAGCGCTGTATCATCGAAGCACCCGATAATGATGCCGTCTGCTTGGGCGTCTGATGCCTCTTTCACCAGCTTCAAAAGGGGAGGAGTAGCGACATCACCATCTTCGGCCCCCTGAATGGATGGCGGGCCGTGTCGCGATGTCCAGCCCTCGAATTGTAATCCTGGAGCGGACCGACGCGCCATCTCAACCATCGCATCCGTCATCGAGGCGGTGCTGTTGGGATTGATGATCACAACGGCCATCAGACCAGTCCCTTGCCAGCGTCTGAGCCCTGCCGTGCGCGACGGCGGTTTAACAGCCAGGCCACTAGCAGAAATATCAGGATGATCAGCAGCGAAAACGCGGTTGTCAGCGTGCCAAGCGCGAATAGGACCGGCGTGGTCACATTGGTCGTCATGCCGAAGATTTCCAGCGGCAGGGTATTGTAGCTGCCGGATGTGAGTAGTGTTCGTGCGAATTCGTCGTAGCTAAGTGTGAACCCGAAAAGTGCGACGCCAATCAAAGAGGGTGCGATGATGGGAAGCACAACGTGGCGTATCACCTGCCACGGGGATGCGCCGAGGTCGCGGGCGGCTTCCTCATAGGACCGATCGAACCGGTTAAAGACTGCAAACATGATCAAGAGCCCGAAGGGGAGCGTCCAGGTCAGTTGCGCTCCAAAACCGGAACTTGACCAGTGTACTGGCAGGCCGGATTGCGACCAGATCAAACCGACGCCAAGCGAGACCAGGATCGACGGGATCACCAGTGATGTGATGATCAGATAAAAAAGGACCGTCGATCCCTTGAAACGTTTGCGGAACGCCAGTCCACCCATGACCGAGACAACGACAGTCGTCACCATAACCATCAGACCGAGCACGAACGAGCGTCGGAACGATCCCCAGATGTCACCCACTGCTTGCTGCTCGAACAGGTCTCGGAACCAGTGCATCGATACACCGCGCATCGGGAAGGTCAGTCCGCCATCGGGACCTTGAAACGACAAGATGCCGATGGTCAGGGTTGGGCCGTAGAGAAAGATGATGAAAAGGATGAAGAAGGCTGTGAGGGCGTAGAACGACTTTGGGCGCGGCTCCATCTCAAAGCTCCTTCCGGATGTCGACGAAGCGCAAGAGCGTTCCGATCAGAAGCAGGACTGTCACCAGAAGGATGACGGCCGTCGCGCTGGCAGAAGGGTATTGCAGCAGCCCAATGTCGTTCTGAATCATCCGCCCCACGTTTGCGGATTGGCTGCCAGACATGAAGCGTACGGTGATGAAATCTCCCATCACCAGCGCCACAACGAAGATCGTGCCAATCATGATGCCCGGTTTGGTCAGCGGGATGATCACATGCCAGAGCGTTTGCCAGCCCGAGGCGCCAGCGTCGACGGCGGCTTCGATCAGCGATTTGTCGATCCGCATCATCGTGTTGAAGATCGGAACGACCATGAAGAGTGTGTAAAGATGGACAAAAGCAAGAATGACACTGAAGTCGCTGAACAAAAGCCACTCAAGCGGTTCATCGATCACGCCCCACGAGATCAGCGCCTGATTGGCCAGCCCGTTGCGCCCCAGAAATGGGATCCACGAGATCATGCGGATGATGTTCGAGGTGAGGAACGGGATCGTGCACAGCAGAAACAGCGCGATCTGCCATGTCAGACTACGGATGTGAAAGGCAAGGTAGTAAGCAACGGTAAAGCCGATCAGCAGAGTAAAGGCCCATGTGATGATCGCGTATTTGAGGGTGTTTAGATAGACCCGGTATGTCACGTCCGATGTGAGCAGAAACGTGTAGTTGTCGAATTGAAACGCCGGATAGATTGACCATTCCGTTGCGCCCCAAAAACTGACCACGACGATCATCGCGATTGGTGCAACAAGAAATACCAACAGCACGAGGGAGAGGGGAGCGGCAAGGAGCCAGCCGATGACGGAATTATTTCGCAAACCTGCCTCGCACTTCAGATTGACCGAAAGTGGCCGGAGGTCATTACCTCCGGCCAGTATCGTTTAGGCCGCGATGAACTCATTCCATTTGCGGACCATGTACTGGTTTTCATCCATGACCGCGTTCCAACAGGCGACAGCGCCCATGCGTTCCTCAAATGAACCACCGTCGCGCGTTTCGCCGGCTTGGGCGAGCGTGTCGCCGGTGGGGGAGGTAATGACGTCGGTCGCCTCTTTCCCCTCGAACCAATAGCCCCACTCGTTCTCGGACATGAAGGCCTTTGAGGTTTCTGGCACGGCCGAGTAGTAGCCCTGACGCATCAGGTATCCGCCGACCCAGCCGGAGAGATACCAGTTGATGTACTCATAGGCCGCATCAAGTTCCATGCCAGAGAGCGAGGATGACAGTCCGATGCCGCCGCCCCAAGAGCGGTAGCCCTCTTCCAGCGGTTGATAAACGCACGGGATACCCTGAGATTTGACTGCTGTGATTGCGGGGGACCACATCGACTGGATCACCACTTCGCCGGAGGCCATCAGGTTCACGCTCTCATCAAAGGACTTCCAGAAGGCGCGGAACTGGCCGTTCTTCTTGGCTTCGGTGAAGATCCCGATGGTCAGATCGATCTCTTCTTTGGTCATATTGCCCTTGTCAGGATATGTGTATTCACCCATCGACTCTACGACCATGGCCATGTCCATGATCCCAATGGACGAGATGTCGAGGATGGACGCCTTGCCGGCAAACTCCGGGTTAAGCAGTTCGGACCAATTGGAAATCGGCCGACCGATGAGATCGGGGCGAATGCCAAGCGTGTCGGCGTTGTAGATTGTCGGGATCAGGGTCATCCAGCCGGACTCATTGTCCACGAATTCCGTGCCGCCGGGGCCTTCGACAAAGCCAACCGTATGAGGCGCTGTGCCCTGTGCGATGGTGCTTTCTGGCGTCAGTTTGCCATCGCGAAAGATGCCAACGATTTTGTCGTAATTGGCGATCTTTGAGGTATCCATGGCCTGCAGGTTACCTGTTGGCCAGACCTTCTTGCAGATCCAATATTCGATATCGGCGATGTCAAAGCTGTCAGGCTGGGTGGCCGCACGTTGGGTAACGCTGTCAGAGTCCAGCGCCGTCATTTCCAAGGTGAACCCAAGGTCTTCCTTGACCTTCATGGCGACGTCGTTGAGATTGGACACCCCGGTGCCAAACTGGCGCAAGGTGATGTTTTTCGTCTCTTGTCCCCATACCATTGGAGCCGGAAGCGCGGCGGCCGCCACCGCCGCGCCACCTGTTTTCAAGATAGATCGGCGCGAATAGCGCACCTTTGATATTGTAGTCATGTTTTGTCCTCTCTGTTGCCTATTCTGTTATCCCGCCAGGGCATGTGCCGCCCCGGCTTCCCAGTCGAGGCCAATCGCCTCGCCCAAATTCTTCGGGCTACCGAAGAAATCCTTGTCAGAAAGCAGTGCTGTTACCTCTTGCTCCCCCGGAACAGAGGCCGTTAGAGCCACATGCGTGCCCTGATACTCGATGTTGGTAATCGTGCCGGGCAGCTTCGCGGCATTCGCGTCTTTGATTTGTAGCGCATCGGACCGTATCGCGATCATGCCATCGGGCATCGAGACGACGTTGTGTGAACCGAGAAAGCGCGCGACGAATGCGGTTGCGGGTGCGTCAAAAACAGCGCGTGTTTTGCCAGCTTGCTCGATAACGGCGTTGTTCATGACGACAATCTCGTCGGCCAAGGCCAGTGCCTCATCCTGGCCATGGGTGACGTGCACGAAGGTGATGCCAAGTTCCCGCTGCAGTTTCTTGAGCTCCGCCCGCATACGAATGCGCAGAAACGGATCAAGGGCCGATAGCGGCTCATCCAGCAGGAGCACGTCCGGTTTGGTGATAAGGGCTCGCGCAAGTGCGGCGCGTTGTTGCTGACCCCCTGACAACTGATCTGGAAAGCGGTCCGCCAGGTTCGACATATCGACCAGTTCCAGCATCTCGCCAGCGCGGGCGTGACGCGTCGCGATATCAGTACCCTGCATTTTGAGACTGAAAGCGACATTGTCCAGCACGCTCAGATGCGGAAACAACGCGTAATTCTGGAACATCATCGCCGTGCCGCGCTTGGCCGGTGGCAGATGTGAGATGTCGCGCTTGCCAAGTGTTATTGAACCATCGGAAACGCTTTCGTGGCCTGCGATCATGCGCAGGGTTGAAGACTTGCCGCAGCCCGACGGCCCGAGAAGGCAGGCATAGGTTCCTGCGTCAAAGTGATAGCTGATCGAATCTACAGCAACTGTTGAACCATAGCGCTTCGTCAGGCTGATCAGTTCGAGATCAAGATTTCGGTTCATAGGCCCCCCGATATTGAGTCTCATAGTGATAAGACAACCCGCAGACGCCAAAGCATGATCGACGCTGACAGCAGGCCCGATCAGGCCAGTTGCGCAAAATTCATCACGTGATCTGATTATTGTTCAAAGTTTAATCGAAAATTGTATACGATCTGAATGATGATTGTGTGACCTCTTGCGCTTGGGTTAGGCACTGAGCAGGATTCGAACAGGAGGTCACGCATGCCTGTTACTGCAGTCGCGTCGCATTCAACGGTTGACGACATCGTCACGCATCTGACTGAGGCTGTGCACGAACATCGTCTTCAGCCAGGTACGAAGTTGCGCGAAGACGAGGTCTGCGAGATTTTCGGAGTCAGCCGCACATTGGTGCGTCAGGCGCTGCGCTCTCTTGAATACCAAGGCCTTCTTACAATTGAAAAGAACCGCGGCGCGTTTGTGGCGAAGCCCTCCCTGAAAGAAGCGCGCGAGGTCTTTCAGGCGCGGGCGTTGCTGGAACCTAGTACGGCCCGCGCCGCGGCTGAACGCGCCAGCAGAGCCGACATCGCAAAACTTGAGCGGCATATTCAGGAGGAACATGAGGCAATCGACCGAGGTGAAGCGGGTCTCGCGCTGAAGCTGTCAGGAGACTTCCATTTGGAAATTGCGCGGATTGCGGATCAGGATACGATTGAACAATTCCTCAAGCAATTGATCTCGCGCTCGTCGCTCGTGATTGCCCTTTATTGGCGGCGTCGGAACGCTTTGTGCGAAAGCCATGCGCATCACGCCTTGCTTGATGCGCTCCGCAATGGCGACGGGGAGACAGCGGATGAGCTCATGAAGGGCCATCTTCTTGACCTCTTGTCACAACTGGATTTGCGCGAACGCACCGAGGGGCCGGTTTCGCTTCGGGACGCTTTGAAGCGATGATCAGCTTTCGCAATGCGACCCTTGCGGAGTTGGCGATGGTGCTCGACTGGGCCGCAAGCGAAGGCTGGAACCCTGGGATTGACGACGCGGCAGCATTCTTCGCTGCGGACCCGAATGGTTTTTTCGTTGCAGAAGACGCATCTGGCGAAATTCTCGCGGCAATCTCCGTGGTCAGTCATTCAGATGAGTTCGCCTTTCTGGGGCTCTACATCGTGCGCCCGGAACAGCGCGGGAAGGGAATTGGACTTGGCCTTTGGCAGCACGCCCTGCGACATGCGGGTGGCCGAACCGTCGGGCTTGACGGTGTTGAGGCGCAACAACAAAACTATGCGGTATCCGGCTTTGCGCTTGCAGGTAGCACCACGCGTTTCTCTGGCGCCATTGACGGTAAGGCCGACTCCGAAATCCGCAAAGCAGGTCCTCAGGACGTGCTGTGGATGATCGAAAAAGAGGCTACAGCGTCGGGTGCAACAAAGCCCAAATATCTGACGGCTTGGTTCGCGCCGACTGCGACGAGGGTGTCGCTGGTCCTGAAAGAGACAAGTGCGTTCTGCACCGTGCGTCAATGCCGGTCGGGGTTCAAAATTGGACCGTTGCTTGCAAAGACTTCCGAAGACGCGCACCGATTGATTGCTCACGCAGGTAGCGTATTCGAAGGTCCGGCCATGCTGGATGTTCCGGAAAGTTCCTCCGCGTTGCAGGCATTGTGCCAGAATCTTCAACTGGAAGCAGGGTTCAAAACAGCGCGCATGTACCGCGGCCCGTTTGCTACACGAAGCCATCCTTGTTTCGCAGTCACCAGCCTTGAGCTGGGTTAGAGTCGTCAGACGTTCAAACAGAGAGGCCACTTGAGTGTCTGCTTTGCGGTCCGCAATCGCTGTGTTCCCAAATAGGGAGAAATTCACATGTCAGCCGCTTGCGAAGGTGACCCGAAAACTAGCTTTCAGCGGCTTCAGCGATGAACAGCACGTCCTCAAGCTTGGCGCCCAGATACCGGGCCGCGCTGTGCAGCTTGGTATACCAGAGCAAAGTTGGACCGGGGCATGTTTCCTGTCTTCTTGTTGATCCGCGTGACCTTGGTGTTTCGTTTGGAGTGCTTGCCAAAAAAGCAGAGTCTATTGAGGCGTTGCTGTTCAACGACCCAAAAGCAGCAACTGGACTTGTCGCCTTTTTCGTGCTGTCGCCCGGCACCATTTATTCCAGAACCAGGACTGACAGGTTGGAATTGTCAGGGCGGACTCGGATATCGTCGGTCGTTTGATGCACACCAATACATGACAATCAAGTTCCTCAAACAGCCTGAGCAGAGCCGCGTATCATCAGGGTGGGTGCGCAATGCAAGCCGTGTTCAGACCGCGCCGCTGGGTCGATGATGGCCGCGGCCAGGGCTTTACCTGCTTCGTCTCCGATCTGCCGCGCAGGGAGCCTGACAGTGGTCAACGCGGGTTCGATGTCGGCGCTGCCCTTGAAGTCACCGATACCAACAATCGAAATGTCGTTGGGCACGGACAGGCCCGCGGCCTTTGCGCCGTATAACGCGCCGGTTGCCAAAATATCATTGCCGCAAATCAGGGCCGTCGGGCGCACCTCGCTGTCGAATATCGTTTGCACATCGCGCTTGGAGGCCGAGATGCTGTAGACAGTGGTGAGTGACCATTTTTCGGGTACAGTCACACCGGCCTGTGCAAGTGTTTCCAAGACGACTTCACGACGCGCAAGGGCACGGTCGTTGCCCTCGGTTGGGGGAAACATGCAGGCAATTCTGCGATGGCCAAGGTCCAGGACGTGCTCCGCGATCATCTGTCCGGCAAGCGCGTTGTTAGCACCAATCGCGGGGTAGCGCGCACGGGCGGCGTGGTTCCACATCAGCACGCACGGGATGTCCTGCTGGTCCAAAAGCTGGAAAACTGCATCGTCGTGATCCAGCCCGGTCAGCACGACGCCATCGACGCGGTGTTCCAGGAACTTGCGCAGGATCGCGTACTCGCGCTGCAGGTCGTAGCCGTGGGATGCGAGAAGGATGGTGAAACCTTGCTCTGCTACTGAGTCTGAAAAGGCCTGAACTACTTCGGCGAAGATCGCGTGGTCCAAGGTGGGGATGAGAACACCAATTGTCCCGGAGCGAATGCCGTGGATGGTTTGCGCCGCGCGGTTGCGGATATAGCCGGTCCGCCGCACGGCTGAATCGATCCGTTTTCGGGTGGACGGCTTCAGAAGATCAGGGTGGTTGAAGTAGCGTGACACTGTCGAGGCGGACACCCGTGCAGCACGTGCGACCGCTGTAACATCGACGTTTTTCTTTTTTGAATCAGTCATATATGGGGGATTTCCACAGATTTTATGAAAACATTTGCAAAACTATTTTCATTGCGTAGCGTGATCCGTCAAGCCTGAGATCGGGAGGAAGAGGGCGCGATGGACTTTCTGTTCTACATGGGCGACGTCTTCACGCCGATCAATTTCGGACTGCTGTTGCTGGGGACGATTGGCGGGTTAATCCTCGGGGCCACGCCAGGTCTGTCGCCGACGATGGCGGTCGCACTTCTCATCCCGTTTACCTTCCAGCTCGAGCCGCAGCAGGGCCTGATCTTGCTGGGTGCGGCTTATACGTCGACGGTTGCCGGTGGTGCGGTGAGTGCGATCTTGCTGAAGATCCCGGGCGCACCGGCGAATATCGCAACCACGCTCGACGGGCACACAATGGCGACCAAGGGCGAGGGGGCAAAGGCGCTGCAGCTTTCATTTCTTGCCTCGGCGGTGGGTGGTCTTTTTGGCGTCTTTCTTCTTATCTTTCTGACACCGGTTCTGGCGCAGTGGGCGCTTGCCTTCGGGCCGTCCCATCTCTTCTGGCTTGCGATCCTTGGCGTGACCGTGATCGGAACGTTGGATTCCAGCTCGGTTGTCAAAGGCCTGCTCTCAGGCTGCATCGGGTTGTGGCTCGCGACTATCGGATTTGACGATATCATGGGCGCACAACGGTTCATTTTTCATCCATCGGTCAGCGGCGGGATCAATGTGATCCCGGCACTGATCGGCCTCTTCGCGATCCCACAAGTCATCACCATGTTCACCAAAGGCCGATCGAGTGACGACGCAGAGGTGATCAGCGTCAAGAAACACCCAATCCGCCTCGCGTTTCTGGAAGTCTTCAAGCGCAAAGCTGCGCTGACCATCGGCACACTCACCGGGTCGATTATCGGGCTGATCCCTGGTGTTGGTGGGCAGATCGCGGGGCTTGTAGCCTATGACCAGTCCAAAAAGTTCAGCAAGGAAAGTGAGAAGTTCGGGACCGGCCACAGCGAAGGTGTGATCGCGGCCGAAAGTGCCAATAACGCAATGGTGGGCCCGTCGCTGGTGCCGCTTCTTACGCTGTCCATTCCCGGCTCGCCGACGGCTGCAGTGCTCTTGGGAGGTCTGTTGATCCACGGGATTTTCCCCGGCCCGGATTTGTTCATGAACTACCCACAAGTGGCCTGGACCTTCATCGATAGCATGCTGATCGGGCAGATCCTGATGTGCATCTTCGGCCTCTACATCGCGGGTCTGGCTGCCAGCGTTGCGCGTATCCCTCATGCTGTCATGGCGGCCATTGTGCTGGGGCTGGCGGTCTTTGGCAGCTATTCGGTCCAGAATTCTATGGGTGACGTCTATGTCATGGCCACACTTGGGCTCGGCATGTACTTTCTTGAACGCTTCGGCTTCTCGGCAGCTCCGCTGGTACTTGGTCTGATCCTCGGGCCAATCGCAGAGGCGAACTTTATACAAGGGTCTATGATCGCAAACGCCACCGTTGGCATCGGCAGCTACTTCTTCACTGGCTGGCTGAACTGGCTGTTGATCGTGATCGTACTGGCCTCCATCAGCTATTCCGTCTGGATGGAAGTCGCGCAACGTCGTTACACCACCAAAGACGACGCCGTCGCGAAAGAGGAGGCGCTGTCATGACCGATCTGCCCCGTAATCAACATATCATTGCTTCTGGCCTGATCGCCGGTGTTGGTGTGAGCATTGCCTACATCAGCTTCACACAAGAACCCGCAGATGCCTTTGTCTTTCCGCGTCTGATCTCTTCGGTCTTTGCGGTGCTGGCACTGTGGACCTTCGGAAAAGCGGTTCTTGGCAAAACCAAGGTCGGCAACGGGATCAGCGGTGACGCGATGAAAAAGATGCTGCCCGGGCTGATCGTGGCAATCATCTACATCTATTGGGCCGCCAAAGGGCTAGGGTTCTACACCGCCACGGCGATCGCCTTTTTTGTATTGGTCTCACTTTATGACCCAGCCCCGCACACCGAATTCAAAACATGGCTCAAACGCATCGCAATCACCGCCGGCTTTATGGCGGTCATGTATGGTCTTTTCGCTGGACTGCTGAACGTCTTCACACCGCGAGAGATCTTTTTCTGAACCGCAATGGCGGCAGAGCAAACCCAAGGGAGGATGGAAAATGAAAAAATGGATCGCAGGGGCTGCAATCGCCCTCGCCGCAATGGCTGGCACCGCACATGCGGATGGTCATGAAAGCTATCCGGAACGGCCGATCATGATGATGGTCAGCTATGGTGCAGGCGGCGCGACAGACTTTCAGGCCCGCATCGTGACAATGACTGCCGGGAATGAGGACGCGTTGGGCATGCCCATTGCCATCGTGAACCGCCCCGGTGCGGGTGGCCGTGTTGGCTGGAACTGGTTCGCGACCGAGGCTGAGGCCGATGGTTACACGCTGGGTGCCTACAACATCCCGCATTTCGTCGCGCAATCCATCGAGGGTGGCGTGGAGTATTCCACCGAAAGCTTTGAACCCATCGCAAACTGGGGCGCCGATCCTGCTGTGTTTGTTGTGGGTGCAGACTCTGAGTTCAACTCGATGGAAGATGTGGTCAACTACGCCAAGGAAAACCCGGGTGGGCTGACGTTCTCTGGCGCGGGTTTGTTTGTGGGCCACCACATTGCTGCGTTGCAGCTTGAGAAAGCAGCGGGCGTGAAGCTGGCCTACATCCCGAACAACCAAGGGGGTGCCGGTGCGATGCGCGCTGTCATTGCAGGCGAAGTCCTGGGCGGGGTCAACAACCTGTCTGATGCCTTCCGTGCGCAGGAAGCTGGCAACGTGAAGATCCTTGGCGTGTTTGATGTGGCACGAAATGAAGAGTTCCTGCCTGACGTCCCAACCATGATGGAACAGGGCTATGACATCGACAACGCATCAGTGAACTTCCGCGGTGTGATGGTGCCCAAGGGCACACCGCAGCCGATCATCGACAAGCTGGCTGAGATCGTGCCTACGATGTTCGAAAACGGGCGTGTGCAAAGTCGGATGGCTGCTGGTGGCTCACCCATGGCGATCATGACCCGCGACGAGGTCCTCGAAATGTGGGCCGCGCGGCAAGAGACCCTCGAAGAACTACTCGCTGGTCTTTAAATGACACTTGCAGCGCTCGGTCACCGGGCGCTGCATCCCACCATCACTCAGGACAGACCCATGAACAGCGTTGATCCCATTGCCGAGGTCGAAGCCATTGTCGCCCGCGCGCGCACCGCGCAAGCCGCCTTTGAGGCTGGTGGATCGCAAGCGGCTTATGACCGCGCCGCGCAGGCGGCGGCTTGGGCAATCATGGAACCATCGCGGAACCACCATTTGGCCGAGCTGGCCGTGGAAACCACGGGTCTTGGGAATGTGCCTGACAAGATCACCAAGAACCATCGCAAGACGCTCGGTCTCATGCGCGATATTAAGGACGCGCAAACCTATGGGGTGATCAGTGATGACCCGGAAACCGGCATCACCGAAATTGCGCGACCTATTGGCGTGATTGGGGCGGTTGTGCCATCAACCAATCCAGGGGCAACGCCTGCAAACAACATTATCAACGCTTTGAAGTGCGGGAACGCGATTGTCGTGTCTCCATCACCCAAAGGTGTGCCGACTTGCGAAGCATTGCTGGGCTATATCCACGCGGAATTCGACAAGCTCGGTCTCGACAAAGACCTCGTTCAAATGATCCCGGGGCGCGGATCGAAAGAGAAGACACAGCGGCTGTTGGAAATCACCGACCTGATCGTCGTGACAGGCAGCCAGAACAACGTCAAACGGGCGTACACGTCCGGGACACCCGCCCTTGCTGTTGGTGCTGGAAATGTCGCTGTTATCGTTGATGAAACCGCGGATTTGGCTGCCGCTGCGAAGAAGATCGAGGCATCAAAGACGTTCGATAATGCTACGTCATGCTCGTCTGAGAATGCTGTTGTGATTGTGGACGCGATCTATGACGCCTTTGTCGCAGAAATGGCAAAGACGGGCGGTGCGTTGATTGCGGATCAGACCAAAGTCACGAGCAAACTGTGGGTGAAGGGCCACCTGAATCCACAGGCCATTGCCCAGGATGCGGATCAGATGATAGCGGCGCTTGGCCTGACCGCAGAGGTTCCGGCGGGCACGACCTATGTGGCGGTTGAAACAACTGGCATTGGCCCGGACCATCCGTTGTCCGGCGAAAAGTTGAGCCGCATATTGACCGTTTATCGTGCGAGAGACTTCGACGACGCGGTGCGGATCACGCGAGAGATCGAACTGCATCAGGGGGCCGGTCACTCTGTTGGAATACATACAACGGCAGACGACCGTCCGATGATCCTGGCGCAAGCCATCCCAACGAGCCGGGTTATCGTCAATCAGGCGCATACATTCGCGACCGGCGGCTCTTTCACCAATGGCATGCCGTTTTCGCTTTCGATGGGCTGCGGGTCTTGGGGTGGCAACTCGATAGACACCAACCTGCACTGGCGGCATTTCATGCAGACGACCAAGATCGTCCGGCAAATTCCGGCCAACGAACCCTCACTGGATGATATTTTCGGCGAATATTGGGGCGAGGCTGGAAAATGATCTTTGAGCAAGATCTTCCGCCGACCGGCACAGTGCGTGATTGGCTGGACGCGCGCGCGGAAACAGCCGGCGTGGCCATAGTCTTCCCCGAGACAGGCGATGTTCTGACATGGCAGACGCTGCGGGATGAGGCGCGGTCTGCAGCCGAAGGGCTGGCGGGACTGGGGGTCGCGGCGGCAGAGAGCGTTGCCATCGTCCACCCCAACGGACGAGAGGGCGTGATTGCGCTTTACGCAGCACTTTATGGTGGGTTCCGGGCCACGATGATCAACCTTGCCGCTGGACCAGATGCAATTAGCTATGCGCTGGATCACAGCGGCGCACGTTTTGCGTTTGTACATGAGAGCCAGCGTGAACTGATCGACAAAATTGGACCTGAACAGCTTGCAACACTGACGCCTGACATGCTGGAGACGCGCGCGACGCTGCAAAACGTCGATCGCGGGCAACACGCGCTGTTGATGTACACATCCGGTACAACCGGTCAGCCGAAGGGCGTCGTGCATACGCAGGCGAGCCTTTTGGCTGGGGGGTGGACCACCGCAATTGCTCATGCCCTGTCACCGGCCGACCGTGGGTTCTGTGTCCTGCCAATCTATCACATCAACGGCCTTTGTGTGACGCTGATGGGTGCGCTGGTTTCGGGTGGATCGCTGGCGATGACGGCCAAGTTCTCGGCACGGCAATTCTGGGATCAGGCCCAGCGGGCAGAAGTCACGTGGTTCTCGGTCGTGCCAACGATCATCAGCCATTTGCTGCATAGCGACACTAACCCTAATGCCGCCGTGAGGGCCCGGCTGCGATTTGGCCGGTCGGCGTCATCGGCACTTGCTATTGAGACGCAGGCGGCGTTTGAAGACCGCTTTGGCGTGCCTATCATTGAGACAATGGGGCTGACCGAAACAGCAGCCCAAATCCTATCCAACCCGCTGCCCCCCGGTACGCGCAAGATCGGGTCCCCCGGTGTCGCCTATGGCAATGAGGTGCGTATTCTCACCTCAGATTTGAAAGACGCGCCGCCGCTGCAGGAGGGGGAAATCGCGATCCGTGGGCCGAACGTGATGGTGGAATACCTGCACAACGCTGAGGCGACAGCAAAAACCTTCGCAGGCGATTGGCTCCGGACCGGCGATCTTGGGCATGTTGACGAGGATGGCTACGTCTTTGTCACGGGCCGCTTGAAAGAGCTAATTATCAAGGGCGGAGAAAATATCGCACCCCGCGAAATTGATGAGGTGCTGTATTCAGAGCCCGACATTATCGAAGCTGCGGCTTTTGCGCGTCCTTGCAAAAGCTATGGCGAGACGGTTGAAGCCGCGGTGAGCGTTAAGCCGGGGTCCACCCTGTCCGAGGCCGCTTTGATTGCGTTGTGTCAGGAGCGTTTGGGAAAGTTCAAAACACCAGACAGCATCCATTTTCTCAACGAATTGCCGAAGGGTCCATCCGGCAAAATCCAGCGCCTCAAACTCGCGGGGCTGGTTCGAAAAGTGTCTGCTTAACAAAGGCTTAGGTGGCTGGCGTCTTCATTGGAAGTGGCATGACTGTCGCAGATTTGCTTTCTGCAACGTCGACCAATTGTCGCTTCTCTTGCGGTGACGACAGCTTTGAATAGGCGGCAAATAACCGCATCAGCAAGACTTCTTCTTCATCTGAATTCGGTGGCGCCACTGCCGGGTGCGGCTCTGGTGAGACGTCAGGCAAGGGGGCGCCATCGAGAATGTCGTTGATCCTGATGCCGTAGTAATTGGCGAGCACGACAACGACCGCGATCGTCGCGCGGCTTTGGGCATCTTCGTACTTTTGATATTGCTGTGCACTGACACCAAGCACCTTTGCGACCTGCGCTTGAGTCAAATTCCGGTCGGCCCTGAGTTTGCGGAGCTGTTGACCAACAAACTGGTAGATGGGGCGGTGCGTGGGTAATGGCATGACACTTCACTTACTGGTTACGGCGCTGCGTTTGCCGGTCAGGCTTTGACCAGCTGGTTGACGTCGAAGGTAGTGCCCATTCTCCGCAAGGCAACTGATTATATTTATTTTTCAGTAGGTTGTCTCAGTTTTGTGTCGGTGTTCCGACAGCCTAAAAATGCCCTGCTTTGATGGTTTCAAGAAGCTCAACAACGCGCAGTTTCTCCATCTGATCCGGAAGCCGCAAGTAGGCCGAGACGAGGCGCGACAGAAGGTCTTCGTCACCTGTCGCCAGCGCATTCAATGCACCGGTGTCGGATTCTGCGGCAACAACCTGCGTCGATGCTTCGGCGGCGGCTTCTGTTGGCGAAACAATCCAACTGACTGAGACACCATAGAACGCCGCCAGTGCAACAATCGCATTCAACGAGCACTTGGTGCTGGCATCTTCGTATTTTTGGTATTGCTGCGGGCTGATGTCGATGATCTTTGCAACTTGCGCTTGGGTCATATCATGCTCAAGCCTCAACGCACGCAGGCGTTGGCCGACCAAAACATGCACATTATCAATCTGTCCTTGTGCCATGTTTGTACATACCGAGCAAGAAAGAGATAAAGAAATCAATTACTTTGATAGCAGAGAAACCCACAGAAATTGTGTTTGAAATGCGACTTTCGTTGGTTTGTTCGTATCTTTGAAACGATCTGTTTCCTTGATCCGATGCCATGCCATCGCGCACTGTGCTTTTCGTTAAATGGGGGTTTGTTATGGACAGTGCTTGGGGGCCATGGGTTGTGCACGATGGAACCGGTTGCCCGGTTCGTGCCGGCACAATCGTTGAGGTCGTTTACGAAGATAGCTTCGGGTACAGAAGCGCCTCAATCGGATGCACAGATGGCGCGGGATATTCATCCTGGGACTGGCAATACTATCCCGAACTAAAAAAGATCATCCGCTATCGCGAGAAGAAGCCAAAAGCCCTGGCGCAATTGCGCGACATGGTGCGGTCGCTCGACGATGATCTTGGTCAAACACAGGCGGATGAAACGCAAAAAGGGCGGCCGTTGCCAGCCGCACCTTAAGAATAATCGAGGCTGATCGATTAGATCTTCAGCGTGCCTTCGACGGACTTCACCTTCAGGCGTGCCATGCCGAGGTTCGCCGTTTTGCGGTCAACAGCGAGATAGATGAACACGTTCCGGTTCGCTTCGAGCGGACGGATCAGGTGATAATGGTTGCCGAGTGTGATCAAGATGTCTTCGATCTTGTCCTTCAGGCCAAGCGCGTCGATGGCGTTATTCTTCGCGCGCACAACTTCAGTGTTGGCAGCGCCAGCGGACTCGAGGTCAAATTTGCTGTCAGCGTTTTCGGATGCGAGCATCAGGCCGGAGTCAGCGTCGACAAGGCATGCGCCGATAAAGCCGGCAACATTGCGGAGTTCAGAGAGGTCAGTTGACATTGGGTAATCCTATGGGTTTTGCGATGCCCTTCAGTGCCATTGAGACAGGGCAAGAGTGTGGTCAAAGCGAGATACCTCAGGGAGAATTCGTGTTGTTTTTCTGATTGAGATCAGGGATTTGCTGATAAAAAAGCCGCCCCGAGAGAGGGCGGCCAAATATGGCAAATCTGTGTTCTCAGGCGCGCTACACGCTTTCGCTCACATGGCTATCGTGAAGATGCACAAGCCTTTGGAACGCCGTCCGGGCGATGCCAGTCGATAGCATAGCGCTCTCACCGACGAGGAACAAAACACTGTCATTTTTCAGGCGATAGATGATGTTGTGATTGGTCATGACGACCTGTTCGCTTTCAGGATGCGGATCGGTTCCGCCGAAGCCTGCGATGTCCAGCATCGTCTTTGCGGCGAGCGCGCAAAAGGATGCAAATTCATTCACCTTCTCATCCGCGCCATAGATGCGTTCAATGTCATCAGGCTGCGTCATGGACACGCTGCCGAAAGCGACAATCCCGTGCAGTGACGTGATGAACTCGGTCATCGGGTTCTGCGGAAGGTCTTCAACCGGCGATGGCGCGGTCACTGCCGCAACCTTCTGGGTGAGATTTTCGACCGTTTCGCGGGCGCGCGCGATATCCTCTTGCTGTTGCGGTGCCGGTTGTTCCACATCGGCAGGTTCGACCGCATCTTCAAAGACATCTGCACGCGGGGATGACCACGTCGTTGTCCGTGAGCGCCGGAGATACTTCGGTCTGGCGGACGGGCGCAATTCAGTTTCGCCTTCAAATTCAGACGGTTCGGGCGTCGTGGCGGCGACAGGCTTTGCGCCGGTGCGCTTGGTGGTGACGATTTGCGTTAGGTCCGCAAGAAGGCCGTCGACCCCAGCGATCGCCCACTTCGATTGCCGACCCTTTGGTGCAAAGCAGTCCTGCGAGACACCAAGCATGTGCACTTTGCCAAAATAATCGGTTGTTTCCCGCACCAGGCGATCCTGCAATTTCTGGCGATCCTCAAGGGTCCGGAATTTATCGGCGCGTGTCGCAACGAGGAACCGGCTTTGCGGCAAGTATGGCATCAGATCATCAAGAATGTTCTTCTCGCTTAAGCGCCAAGCCTGTGACCCGATGGTCATCCACACAAGGACGTCAACGTCTTCCATGGTTTCCGCGATTGCCGGTTCGATGTGCCCATCCCGGAAGGCCGGAAACTCAATGAGTTCACAAAAACCAAGACCGAAGTCTTCAGGTCTCGCAATCTTCAATTGCGCGATGTCATCCATCGCCGAGACTTCTGCGAGCGTCGCGACGCGCGTTTCAGATCCGTCGGCATGGACAACTTCGATTGATGGTGCATCCGCCCCCAGCAAGACGCGGACAAGCGGGCGCTGCGTAATGGCCAAGCAATCCGGCAGGAAACTTTCCTGCATGATGGATTGTAGAACAGTTGATTTTCCAGAACTGACTTCTCCACAGAAACCAATGCGGATAGGTGTCGTCAGCGCGGCCGGTGGTGTACGATCAAGCATCATTCCCTCTTACGCCGCTTCGGTGATTTGCGCGCCGACAACGCTGTTTTCGAGCGTGGCAAGGTCGTGCAGACGCTTGTTCAACGTATCAACATGGCCGTTCAACCGTTCCAGCATTTGGGCACGGGCGGTCTCATCGTTCGCAGCGGCCTCAAGCAGCGCCTGATCTTCCTTCAGGCGCTCTTTGCGTTCAACCAATGCTTTTTCCAGCATTGCCTGCATCACCTTAATGCGTTCGATCCCGGCTGCTGCACGGTCGGACTGAGCTTTCATGCAGGCCAGCATCAGCTTTTCGATGGGCGCCTGAAGTTCAGCAATGGCCAGCGTTCGCATCGTCTCAAAGGTTTTTTCCTTGTCGACTTTCTGTGCGCGCCAGAACGTCCAGGACTTCTCTGTCTCGAAGGTGGTCTGCAGCGACTTCTTTGACATGCTGAGCGTCGTTGAGAACGTGTCAAACGGCAGTCCATCAAGAGACGGAAGTTCAAACGTGTCGTCGAAGTTCTCATTCAGAATACTTCCACAATCACGCATACAGCTTGCCAGCAAACTGTCGATCCGGTCCCGCACCATGTCGAAACCCGCGTGAAGCGTGGCTTCAATTTTTTCGTGGAGAGGCGAGAGATCGACGTCAAACGTTCCACGCCGACCTGGGCGCAGGGTGTCATCTGCTACCAGTGCGTAAAGCCGATCGCGCTGGCTATCGATGAAGCTGTCGACCTTTTCTGACAGGGTCTTCGCAAGGTCAGTGCCAGAGCCTTCCACGAGTCCTTCGACCTTCTCGTTCGCAGCAGCGACGAGGAAGTCGAGGTCAGATTGCGCTTCTTTGACCGTCACGATCTCTTGCGCAAGGGACGCGACAAACCCTTGTGTTTTGTTCTCACGCACCTGGGTGATTTCATCCTCAACCGACTGACGCTCTCGCTTGGTCGCAAAGGTGATTGCGGCGACTTGTGCCTCGATGTCATTGATGATCTGGCCAATCTGGCGTGACCCGCTGCCGTTATCGATAACCATCGACAGCGTCCGTTTCATATCAACAAGTCCAGAGCCAAGCAGAAGGCGTTCCGCCCGATCTTGCGGCACATCGCCGTAGCGTTTCTTGAGGTAGGCCGCCAAAGTTGGCGTGTCGAGATTGGCCCGCACCTCTTCGGCCTCATCATCGATCCGCAAAGCGGCATCGGCCATAAATGCGCTGCCGGTCAGAATTGTAAACTCGATCTCCGGGATCGCTTTCTTCAATCGTTCGCTGACGTCCTCTGCGACACTTTCATAACGCGTGTCATAACCATCAAGCTCATCAATGCGGTTCACAAAGATCAGCACGTCTTTGCCATCCTGCTGCGCGAGGATCCGGATGAGGCCAATGTCGACGTCCGTCAAAGGTTGCTGTGCGGACAGAACGACAATGAAGACGTCGGAATTGTCCAGGCTGCGGCAGGTGACTTCATCGCGCACAAGAAACGGGTCATTCACGCCTGGTGTGTCAGTGACAATTGTCGGCACCGCGAATTCCGGGATGCGCATGAACACATTTGCGTCCGAGGTGAGCGCGGCATATCTGCCCAAGGACTCGCGTGTCAGGCCATCATCCGAACCCGGCCCGGCGCAGACGTAGCGCTTGAGAAGATCCGCAGAAAGAAACGGATACTCGTGTTTGGAGCCGAGCATGCTTTTGTAGTGATCGCCAAGCCGCCGCTGGGCCTTTTCGCGAAGCTCTTCACTTTGCTGCTTCAGGATATCGGTGTTGAAGCCCGGCAGAAGCTCTTCGGCCATTTTGCGGATCTGCCCTGATCCGTCCATGATCTCCGCCCAATCCTTCTCATCGAAAAAATGGAAGACCGCGCCGGTTTCGGGATCTGTCGGAACATTGATACGGATGTTCGTGACAACAGACGTCCATGGGTTCACATCGGACGGCAGAAAATCATGCTGCCCGAGAAACGCGTTCAAGAACGTGGACTTGCCAGCCTTGACCTGACCGATAACAGCGATTTTCGCGGCCCATCCGTTGAGGCGTTCCTGCAGGTTCTGGAGTTCTGTCCGGTCCGCTGTGCCCGACATGGCTTCCAGCTTTTCCAACTGTCCGCTCAAGAAATCGAGTTGTTGACGCTGCAATGGCGCAATCCGCATCGATCAGTCCTTTTATCTCGTTAACATGGGCGCCAAACGACGCCGCGATTTACTTCCATTGGCCAGAAACGCAGGCTTGGTTTTATTGGCCCTCACACGCCGCACCGAAGGGGTAGTGCGTCAATTTCTTGCTTCGTTCAGTGCCGACTGGATGCACCAACCGAAGCTAAATTCACTTCAATCGCACAATTTGCGACCATTCTCATTTTTTGAGAATTCTTCGATAAACACGTCAAAATAAGGATCGATTGCGGTGTTTCTGGCAATTTGGGACCGGTTGCAACCGCGACGGGACGACCGAATTCAGAGGTTTCAGCCTAAGGTTGCAACGGTCGTCTCTAACGACCGTAAGTCTCAAAAATTGAGACTCGCGTTGCGTCAGGATGCAGGTTTTCGAGATGCGATTCTTGCTGAAACGTCTTCACGCAATGCCACAATCAGATTTACTGTGTCCTTCGCCATCGGGCCGCCTCATGAAAAACGCGCCTCGTGGCATATCCCCCTGGAGGATCGTGGTCGTGAAAAGAGAAGCAGAACCGTCGCTCCGGTTCGGCTTTGCTTAAGTTGTCGGGCGGCGCGTGCCTGCGCCGCGCGACACTGTGGGTGCGTCAAATTGCATTTGTCCGGCACGTGCTGCGTACTATGATCTAATCCCTGAAAAAACGGGGAAATCGGTGCAGGTCGTTTGGCTAAAACGGGACCTTCGGGGTGAGGATAATCGCGCGCTCTCTGCGGCGGCAGAGCATGGTCCGGTCTTGCCGCTT
>JAHDEX010000002.1:0-112170 GCA_020628545.1 Paracoccaceae bacterium
CCCATGCTTTCCTGATCCGCGATCCGGCCAAGACCATCTCCAGCATGTACAACAAGTGGCCCGATTTCGATGAGCTTGAGGTTGGATTCCCCGAGCAGCGCGCCTTGTTTGACTTGCTCACTGCACTAAACGGGACGCCGCCGCCTGTGATCGATAGCGATGATCTGCTGGAAGACCCCAACAGCATGGTCGCGGCCTTTTGCGACGCGGTCGGCATTCCTTTCCTGCCTGAAGCGATGTCGTGGAAGCCGGGCGGCGACCCGTCGGCGCATAGCTGGTGGGATGGTGGGTCATTCCACGCGAACCTCGCGCAGTCCACCGGCCTGACGCCGCAAGTGCGCCGCTACGTCGAAGTCGCCGATGCGCCCGAGCGGGTGCGTCGTGTGCATCCGCGGATGAAGCCGCACTACGATCACCTCTATCAGCATCGGATCACCCCTGCATGAAGGCATATTGGCAAAACTACATCGACGGTGCCTGGGTGGATGGCGGCGCCGGGCGGATCGATGTGGCCAACCCAGGGACTGGGGAAAAGCTGGCGGAACATGCGCTTGCTGATGCTGCGGATGTAGACCGCGCGGTCACGGCGGCGCAGCGGGTGCATCTGTCTGGTGCGTTGTCTGATCTGCGCCCGGTTGAACGCGGCCGCATGGTGCAAGCCATGGGGCGCTACCTGCTTGACCACATTGATGAAATTGCCAACGTTCTGACCCTTGAACAGGGAAAACCGCTGTGGGAGTCCCGGATCGAGGTCGAAGGTGCGGCGCGGTATTTTGAGTATTATGGAAATCAGGCTGAAACGGTTGAGGGCCGTTCGATCCCGCTTGGCAAAGGCTACTTCGATTTCACGACCCATGAGCCGTTCGGCGTCTCAGCCCAGATCATCCCGTGGAACTACCCGGTCGAGATGACCGCGCGGTCTTTGTCGGCGGCTTTGGCGACCGGCAATGCCTGTGTAATGAAAACACCGGAACTCACCCCGCTCAGCAATGCGTGGTTCGCTCATGCGGCTGAAGCCGTGGGGCTGCCAAAAGGTGCGGTCAACATCCTGTGCGGTCTTGGGCATGTGGCGGGCGCGGCTTTGTCAGCGCACCCGCAGGTCAACCAGATCGTCTTTACCGGATCGGTCCCAACCGGTGTTGCCATCGCCAGTGCTGCGGCCAGGAATGTCGTGCCATGCGTGCTCGAACTCGGCGGAAAGTCCGCCGCAATCGTGCATGACGACGCGGATTTAGACGCCTTTGAGAATGACGTCCGGTGGGGGATCTTTTTCAACGCAGGTCAGGTCTGTTCCGCTATGAGCCGGGTGATCGTGCACGAAAGCGTCCATGATGAATTGGTCGACCGCATGGTTGGTGTGGCACAGTCGCTGACAGTTGGGCCCGGGATCGACCAACCGGATTTCGGCCCAACCATGGGCGCGATGGTGTCCGAGGCGCAGCGCGACCGCGCCGCCGATATGGTTGTTGCGGCACAAAGTGAAGGGGCGCAGGTCGCCACCGGAGGCCGCAAGCTCAATATCCCCGGCGCTTTCCTCGAACCCACCATCGTCACGCAGGTCACCTCCGACATGGCGATTGCGAACGAAGAAGTGTTTGGCCCCGTCCTGTCGGTTCTGAAGTTCACATCCGACGACGATGCCATCAAAATCGCTAATGGCACGCCCTACGGTCTTGTCGGCGGCGTCTTTACCCGCGACCTCGACCGCGCAACAACGGCAGCGCGGCAACTGCGGGCTGGTCAGATTTTTGTCAATGAATGGTATGCAGGCGGGGTTGAGACGCCTTTTGGCGGCTACGGCAAGTCGGGCTACGGGCGCGAGAAGGGCCGCGAGGCCCTCTGGAACTATTTGCAGACCAAGAACGTCGCCATCAAATTGAAAGGCTAGAACATGAGTGCATTCGACGAGGATCTTTTTCTGAGGGGCCTGGAGCAACGAAAAGCGACGCTCGGCGCGGAATATGTCGAAAAGAACCTCGCCGCCGCCGACGATTTCACACGTCCGTTTCAAGAGGCGATGACGGCGTGGTGTTGGGGTTTTGGCTGGGGCGACGATGTGATCGACGCCAAGACACGTTCGATGATGAACCTGTCGATGATCGGGGCCTTGGGGAAAATGCATGAATGGGAGATCCACTGTCGCGGCGCGATCAGCAACGGCGTCACCCAGGACGAAATCCGCGCGATCATCCATGTCATCGGGATTTATTGCGGCGTGCCGCAGGCGTTGGAATGCTTCCGCGTCGCCCGGAAGGTACTGGAAGAAAATTAGCGTCGCGCTTATGTCGCGAAGGCCGCACGCGGGGTGCAGGGACACAGAACTGCGCGAGGCGAAGTTGCTTGGTTCTACTTCGCCCTCGAAAGCGCGCGGCCTTGCCGTGGCGATTTACCAAACTTGCGTGAATACTCTCTGGAAAATTGCGCTGAGCTTTCATAGTCAACAGCAAACGCGCCTTCAGAGACCTTCGCCCGACTTGTCCGCAGATCATTTCTGGCCTTTAGCAAACGCAGATCCTTTTGGTATTGCAGCGGGGACGTGCCGGTCACGGCTTTGAACTGCTCAAAGAAGGCGGAGTGGCTCATCCTGATCCGCTGGGCCAAATCACCAAAGACAATGGTTTCAGAAAAATTGGCCTGAATGTCGCTTGTCGCTGACGAAAGTCGTCTAGGAGGCCGCCAACGAAAGCGGCCACCGCCTGCGGTATCGGACGGGCGCCGATGCCATCGATTTGCTGGACTTGCGCGGGGCCAAGGACGACGCGACGTTCACAGGTGGGATCAAACAGCCGATGAAGGCATGAGGTGCAGCGCAGTCACAGCGAAGGCCACGACTGATTTGCAGGCGGAGCGGAGTTTCTCCGCAACGGGCTGCCAAAATTCTGCTTGAACGACCCGCCGAGCCAAATGAGAAACCGCGTCAACGGAGGCCGCTTCTCGCGGTCAATCGTCACGTAACAATCCCGCACACTACCTCATAATCCTTGCACGGAAACGGCTGTCGGTGTCAGTTTGATGAGGCATTCGGTGCATTGCTACGCTTGGAGCGCTTTGCCGATCTACTCCTGGGGGACAAAATCATGATACTGCAAAACCTTGTACTCGGGCTAACGCTCGGGGCTATAGTCGCAATTTACTTTCCGATGATCGCAAAATCCGCTCAGGTTTTAGGCTCGGCACCCTTGGCAAATGTACCGTTCTTCGGGATTGCCTTCGTATCATCATTGATCATCGCGGTTGCTTCCGGCAGCCGACTGGCGGACTTCGGCAAGTTCACGCAGATCCCGCCGGTTCTTCTCAGCGCAGGCGTTATGAGCGCCGGATTGATCATCGGGTCGTCCTTTCTAATCCCCAAAATCGGACTAGGCGCATTTGTGGTGCTCCTCGTGGCGGGCCAGATCCTCGCCGGCCTTGTTTTTGGACAGATCGGGATCTTCGGGATAGAGCCACAGCAACTGACGCTCGCAAAGGTTGCCGGTGCAGTGATGGTGATTGCGGGGGTGTACCTCGTCAGCATCGTGGGGTGACGGGGTAGCTCCCCTCATTGAAAATTGAAGCATAGGCAGAAGTGGTCATTCCGCAAAGCGTGGCACCACTCTTGGACATCGCAGCGGCCGCTCAGGGCTCATTCCCGACCGCCAAAACCGAACTACTCTTTAAACGGCGCCATCCCCTGTCTCGCCAACTCGTCGGCGCGCTCGTTCTCCGGATGGCCAGCGTGGCCCTTCACCCATTCCCATGTCACATCGTGCCGCGCAGCTGCCGCATCCAAGCGCTTCCATAACTCTTCGTTTTTCACAGGCTTCTTGCCGGCCGTCTTCCAGCCGCGCTTCTTCCAGCCGTGGATCCAACTGGTGATCCCGTCCTTCACATAAGAACTGTCCGTCACGACCGTTACCGCCGCAGGCCGCTCCAGCGCTTCAAGGGCCGAAATCGCAGCAAGCAGTTCCATCTGGTTATTCGTCGTCTCCGGCGCGCCGCCGTTCATCTCGCGCTCTTTCAAAACAGTCTCGCCATCGCGCGCAATCAGTATCGCCCCCCAACCACCGGGGCCGGGATTGCCGGAGCAAGCGCCGTCGGTGTAGGCATAAAGCTCAGGCATCCGCGCTCTTCCGGCCCAGCATCACAGCCCAGTCAGCCACAACCCCGTCGAGGCCTTTGTCCGCGCCCAGACGCTCGCGGATCACCTCAAAGCCTGCGCGCGCAAACAGATCACGCAATTCGGGAACCGTCACATAGGTGTACTTGCGCCCAATCCCGTCGCGCTTCTCATCCTCACCGGTTTTCATGCCGATATGGAAATGCCCGCCGGGTTTTAGGGCCGTGGCAATCGCCCCAACATGCCGGGGCAGGTCCGCGCGCGGAGCGTGGAGCAGTGAGAAATTTGCCCAGACGCCATCATAGGCCGCCTCCGCGTCCAATTCATCAAAGGTCATCTGGCGTGCGTCCAGGCCGTAAATCTCTCTCGCGTGTGCAACCATGCCCGCTGAAGCATCAACCGGGTCCGGGTTAAACCCGGCCTCGCGCATCATGGCAGAGCTGTTGCCGGTCCCACAGCCGAGGTCGAGAACTTTGGCACCTGTCGGTAAGGCATCCATAAAGGCGCGCAGGTCCTGATCCGGTTCCGCACTGCTGACCGCATCCGCATATTCAGCAACCTTGGCGTCATAGACCGCGACAGTTTCTTGATCGACCATCAGAGGATTCCCGTTAGCAAACAGAGCACGACAAGCGTCGTCAGCAAAACACGCAGTTTTAGCCACCACGGCGGGGCCAATCCGGTCCGCCAGAACTGCCAGTCCAGCAACAACAAGGCCAGATATCCGGCCACAAGGTTGATACTCGCCGCGACAGGGCCACCGCCTGTCATGAAAAACGCCCAGAGAGCGGGAAGCACCGAAAGAGAATAGGCCGTTGCAGCCGCCTGTCCCTCGGCCTTCGTCGCAAAGCCCCAAAGCACGCCGGACATAAACGCCAGAATGATCGCGCCGTAGTAAAGCTGGATGTATGGCCCGATGAACCGCGCGCCAATGATGCCCATCGCTTGTTGCCCAAGCGCCGGGTTCAATGTGGTCAACGCCCCCCACGCAAAGGGGATGACGCCAGCCAGGCCGAGGAGCAAAGCGGAACGGGGGATATCTGTCATAGTTTGAGGTCTAGCATGGCGGGGCAGGGGTGCAAGCGCGCAGGCTTACGCGATCTCTGCAATCACCTTCGCAATCCGCTTTGCCCGCGTTTCGGCGCGTTTGGCGGTAGTAATGGAATGTATGAGACCGCGTTGCCGACCGGGTGTCAGCGCCGCCCAGGCGGCGGTGCTCTCGCTTTGCCGAAGTGCGAGGATCAGATCCTCGGGCGTTTCGACCTCCTGCGCTGACGCGGGGCGCATCCGCACGTCAACCTCGTCACCTGGGTTGATCCCACTTTCGCGCAGGAACGTCTTGCCAGTGTAGACGAAAACCCGATCAATCACGGGCGCTTTTGTCAAAGCGAGGTTAATGGGAAAATCACCAATCTCGCCCTCGACCCGTTTTGTACCCGCTGCGATCAACGCGTCCGATACCTCATGGGGCAGAGGCAGGATGGTGTATGTGGATTTGCCCCAGACCAATGGTTCAATCCGGGCGGTGAAAGTCAGATAATCGTCCATGCGGGCCTCGTTGCGTCGTGAGATACAGCTAGCCCGCACCGATCCTGGGGCCAGCCCTACCGCTCCTGCGCCCCTTTGCCCGCGATGATCTTGTCGCGGAATTTCGCGATGCGGCTAATCCGCGTTTGCGATTGCTTGGCGCTGCTCAGATTGATGAGGTAGCTTTTCTGCCGCCCAGGCGTCAGCGCCGCAAACGCTTCGGCCAGTTCAGGGTCCATATCAAGGGCATCCAACAGTTCCGCGGGGTAATCTGGTATGGAAGACGTCTTTGCGGGTCGCAGGCCCGCCTCTGCATAGCCCATCGCCTCTTTCAAATAGGCGCGGATCACATCACCCCGCGCGCTCACCTGCGCATCAGCGGTGAACCGGATCATATCGGCGTGCTGCGTATACGGTCCTTGTTTTTCGAGAATGCCGTCCGGGTCGCGCAGCAGCGCCGCGTTGAAAAAGCTCAGCCGGAAATTGTCGCGGAACGCGCCAATGATCGCGATGTTCCGTCCTGCGTGGACATAGCACGGATGCCCCCACTTGAGGGTTTCGGTCAGGCCCGCCCCCATGCAAAGATCGCGCAGCGTCGCAAGCCCCGGCGCCCATGCCTGCACCGAACAGGCGGGCGTATCAAAGCGGGCACACCGGCCACAGCCGCGCGAAAAGTAGTCTGCGATGTCCGTGATCATCCGGAGCCACCTACGTACCTAGGGTGAGCGCAAAGGTACGCAGAGTCTTATCAAGCGGCAAGCTGCGCCGCTTTAAGCGTCTGTCGTCTCCGACGAGCCAACCGCATTATCGTCTGGCCGCGGTTCCCGTGCGGGACGACCAATAACTTCGCGCAACTCATCAAGTTCGATGAAGTTGTCGCACTGGCGGCGCAGATCATCTGCGACCATCGGCGGCTGGCTGCGGATCGTGGATACGACCGACACGCGCACGCCCTTGCGCTGCAACGCTGCGACCAATGGGCGGAAGTCCCCGTCGCCCGAGAAAAGCACGATGTGATCGACATGTGGCGCCAATTCCATGGCATCGACCGTCAGCTCGATGTCCATGTTGCCCTTCACCTTCCGCCGTCCCATGCTGTCGGTGTATTCTTTGGCGGGCTTGGTCACCATCGTGAAGCCGTTGTAGTTCAGCCAATCCACGAGTGGTCGGATCGGTGAATACTCGTCATTCTCCAGAAGCGCAGTATAGTAGAAGGCCCGCAGCATCTTGCCGCGCCGCATGAACTCTGCCCGTAGAAGCTTGTAGTCGATGTCAAACCCCAACGCCTTTGCAGCCGCATATAGGTTGGACCCATCGATGAAGAGCGCAAGACGCTCGTCACGATAAAACATGAAAAGTCCTTTCAAAATTTCAGGCCCGCGTATCCGTGAGTGTGGTCAGAGTGAGTTTGCGGACCGGATTTCTGACGTAATACATATAGGGTGCTACGACAATCCTCACAGAGGAAAGGGGAAAAAGTGATTGGATTACTCGCCTTAGGCGCGAACCTGCCTTCACCTTGGGGCACACCGGCGGAAACAATATCCAAAGCGGTAGACGGCCTATCCAAACGGATTGGTGGCAAAGTAGAGATTGCGCCACTTTATGTCGCACCTGCCTATCCGGTGGGCAGTGGCCCGGATTTTATCAATACGGCCATCGCGTGCGAGACAACAATGACGGCAGAACAATTGTTGATGATATGTCACAATCTCGAGAAAGATGCGCAACGTCACAGAAATAATCGCTGGGCGCCGCGGACATTGGACATCGATTTGATCGCCGGCGGGCAGCAGATACTCCCAAACCGCGCGGTGTTCGAATCATGGCGCACTCTCCCTCCGGGCGAGCAAAGCCAACGCGCCCCGTCCGAGCTGATTTTACCGCACCCGCGCCTGCAAGACCGAGCCTTTGTCCTGATCCCCCTCAACGACATCGCGCCGGACTGGCAGCACCCCGTCCTTGGCCAGACAATCGCCGAGATGCTCAAGGCCCTGCCAGATGTCGAAAAGTCTGCAATATCCCGCTTTGACGGGGCTTAAGGCGCTTGTCATTAACGGTTTCAGCCCCTAGATACAGGGCTTCTTAGGAATCCCTGCCCGAATTCGGAGTGCTATTATGGCCCGCGTGACCGTCGAAGATTGTGTCGATAAAGTTCCCAACCGGTTTGAGTTGGTGATGCTCGCCGCGCATCGTGCCCGCGAAATCGCATCCGGCTCCGCGATCACCGTGAACCGCGACAACGACAAGAACCCTGTCGTGTCCCTGCGTGAGATTGCAGATGAAACCCAGACAGCCGAAGATTTGCGCGAGCGGATGATCGAAGCGAACCAGACTCAGATCGAAGTGGATGAGCCTGAAGAAGACAGCATGTCGCTTCTGATGGGTGCTGAAGCTGACAAACCTGCCGACGACGACATGTCAGAAGAAAAATTGCTGCGCGCGCTGATGGAAGCGCAAGGACAACGGTAATCAAGGCGACAGCCCCCGCACTTCAGGCACTGGACCAGATGACGACTGCAGATGATCTGATCACGCTGGTCCGTGCCTACAATCCTCGCACCGATGAAGACATGTTGCGCCGCGCCTTCGCGTTCGGCGCACAAATGCACGACGGCCAGTTCCGCCATTCGGGCGAGCCGTATTTTACCCATCCTGTTGCTGTCACGAAGATCCTGGCAGAGCAGCAGATGGATGATGCAACACTCGTCACGGCACTTCTGCACGACACCATCGAAGACACCAAAGCCTCCTTTGCTGAGGTGGAACAGTTGTTCGGTCGCGAAATTGCGGAGCTGGTGGATGGCGTCACCAAGCTGACCAATCTGCAGCTGACCTCAACCCAGACCAAACAGGCCGAAAACTTCCGCAAGCTCTTTATGGCCACCTCCCGCGATCTGCGCGTGACGCTCGTGAAGCTGGCGGACCGTCTGCACAACATGCGGACAATCAAATCGATGCGCCCTGAAAAGCAGGCGCAGAAGTCCCACGAAACGATGGAGATCTTCGCGCCGCTCGCAGGCCGCATGGGAATGCAGTGGATGCGGGAAGAGCTCGAAGACCTCGCCTTCCGCGTCCTCAACCCCGAAGGCCGCAGCTCGATCATCCGTCGTTTCATTACGCTTCAGAAAGAAGCGGGTGATGTGGTCCAGAAGATCACTGCAGACATGCGCCTTGAACTGGACAAGGCAGGCGTCGCTGCAGACGTGGTGGGCCGCGCGAAAAAACCCTATTCGATCTGGCGCAAAATGCAGGAGAAAGAACAAAGCTTCTCGCGCCTGTCAGACATCTACGGTTTCCGCGTCATCGCCGCGACCGAGGCTGACTGCTACCGTGTGTTGGGCGCGATCCACCAACGCTGGCGCGCGGTGCCGGGGCGGTTCAAGGACTACATCAGCCAACCCAAATCCAACGGCTATCGGTCGATCCACACGACCGTTTCCGGTCGCGATGGCAAACGTGTTGAGGTCCAGATACGCACCCGCGAAATGCACGAAGTCGCCGAAACCGGCGTTGCGGCGCACTGGTCCTACAAAAACGGCGAACGCGTTGAAAACCGCTTCGCCGTTGATCCGGTGGAATGGATCAGCAAGCTGACCGAACGTCTTGATGAAGATCAGGACCACGAAGAATTCCTCGAAGCTGTGAAGCTTGAGATGTACGTGGACCAGGTGTTCTGCTTTACGCCCAAAGGCGACGTGATCAAACTCCCGCGCGGGGCCACGCCAATTGACTTTGCCTATGCGATCCACACGCGCATCGGGTCCGCCATCGTTGGCGCAAAGGTCGACGGTCTACGCGTCCCGCTGTGGACACGGCTCAAGAACGGTCAATCGGTCGAGGCGATCACCGCCGAAGGCCAAACGCCACAAGCCACATGGCTCGACATTGTTGTGACGGGCCGCGCCAAGACAGCAATCCGAAAGTCGCTCAAGGAAGAAGACCGCGAGCGCTTTATCAAGCTGGGACGGGAGTTGGCCCGCGTCGCCTTCGAAAATGTCGGCAAGCGCGCCACCGAAAAAGCGTTGCGAACCGCGGCCAAGGCCCTCGCAATCGACGGTGTTGACGATCTGCTGTCCTACCTGGGCAGCGCGCAGATCACGGGGCGAGACGTTGTGGGCGCCATTTACCCGGATCTGATGCAGAAAGAGGGGGATGAGGTCAGCGCCGCCCGCGCGGTCGTAGGTCTGTCGCCTGATACGAACCACAAGCGGGCGCTTTGTTGCCAACCGGTCCCGGGCGAACGGATCATGGGGATCACCTATCGCGGACAAGGCGTTGTGGTACATGCCATCGACTGTGACGCTTTAGTCGATTTTGAGGATCAACCGGAACGCTGGGTCGATCTTCACTGGCAAGAAGGGGTTCATGCCGCCGTCAACTCTGTCACGCTGGATATGACGATCTCAAACGATGCGGGTGTCCTTGGGCGGCTCTGTACGCTGATCGGTGAGCAGAAAGCGAATATCTCCGACCTCAAATTTATCGAAAGAAAGCCAGATTATTACCGCCTTATGATGGATATTGATGTACGGGACGCAGAGCATTTCCACAGGGTACAGACCGCCCTGGAAGCGGAAAGCAACGTGTCATCCATCAGTCGCCATCGCGATCCTGGGCTTGCTGCAACAAACCAGGTCGAAACGTAAGAGGTTCATCACTTGGTCTTTAAGCGCAGGGATAGGCGGCCCATCTGGCAGGTGGTGGCTGACTTCGTTTACCCGCGCGGGGGCTGGGCGAGAGCTGCGCAATATGTCAAGCACCGTGTCCGTCGTCTGCCTGACACGCCCGAGAAAATCTCACGTGGGGTCTGGGCTGGTGTTTTTACCGCCTTCACCCCCTTTTACGGCCTACACTTTGTGGTTGCCGCGATCATTGCGAAATTGATGCGGGGCAATATCCTCGCCTCCCTGATGGCGACGTTTTTTGGCAACCCGCTGACCTATGTCCCCATTGGCGTCGCCGCGCTTGAAACCGGCTATTGGATGCTCGGCCTACGGAGCGGCGGACAGATGGAACGCGGCTTGGGTGAAAAATTCGCAAGCGCGGGGCATGACCTGTGGCACAACTTCACCGCGCTATTCACAGCCGAAAAGATGGACTGGCGCGGCCTCAGCCTGTTCTACGATGAGGTTTTCTTTCCGTACCTCATCGGCGGAATCATCCCCGGCGTCATCTGCGCCACGTTCTGCTACTACTTGTCGGTGCCACTGATCAAAGCCTACCAAAAGCGCCGCAGGAATGCCCTGCGCAACAAGTTGGCGCAGCTTCAGAAGAAAACCGCAAATCCGGATGACGGGGGCGGCAGTGCAGGCTAAGTCTTTGCAAGACTGACAAAGGACTGCCACCATGACTGCCCCACTTCGCCTTGGCATCAACATTGATCACGTGGCCACCGTGCGCAACGCCCGTGGCGGAGCTGTACCTGATCCTGTCCGCGCCGCTTTGATGGCCGAGGCTGCAGGGGCCGATGGTATCACCGCCCACCTGCGGGAAGACCGTCGTCATATCCGTGACGCTGACATGACTGCGATCAAAGCCGCGATCAGCGTGCCGCTCAACTTTGAAATGGCGGCCACCGCTGAGATGCAGAAGATCGCGCTTCTGACGCGGCCGAACGCGGTTTGCCTCGTCCCAGAGCGCCGGGAAGAGCGGACAACCGAGGGTGGCCTAAACGTCGCCGATGATGACAATCGCCTCGCCAACTACATCGCACCTTTTAAGGACGCAGGCACCCGCGTCTCCCTCTTCATCGGCCCCGAAGAGCGGCAGGTCGCGGCTGCCGCCAAGATCGGTGCTGATATCATCGAACTCCACTGCGGCACCTACTGCGATCTGCACGATGAGGGCCGCTTTGATGAACGCGACGCAGAGCTTGCGCGACTGACATCCATGGCCAAACACGCGCATGCTCTTGGCATCGAGGTTCACGCAGGCCACGGCCTCAGCTTCGACAACGTTGGCCCCATCGCCGCGCTGCCAGAGGTCGTTGAACTAAACATCGGCCACTTCCTGATTGGCGAGGCGATCTTCACGGGGCTGGACGCCGCGATCAAGGAAATGCGCCGGGTGATGGATGAGGCACGCACATGATCCAGCATGTCGTTATGCTCTCACTGGTCGAAGATCACGACGAGGCCGAACTGCAATCCGTCATGACCGGCCTTGCCGAACTCGATTTGCCAGGCTTTGAAGGCTTCAGCCACGGTCGCAACATCGATCTGGAAAACAAGACACCAGACCACCCCTACGGTTTTATTTGCACGTTCAAAAATCAATCCGCGCTTGAAACCTACGCTGCCGACCCAGACCATCAGGCCCTTGGCGCACGTCTGGTCGCCCTTTGCGGCGGCGGCGAGGGGATCATGGTCATGGACCTTGTGGTATGAAACATCTAACCGCAGCACTCGCGTTCCTTGCGACGCCCGCTGCTGCTCAGATTGTTTTGCCCTGCGATGACCTCGCGCTGGCCGACGCTATCGTCGAACCGTGGGAGGACCATACCCGTACGTTCGCCAACGGCGCGGTCCGGGTTGCGCTGATCGACACCATCGAACCCGCGCTTGGCGCATATTACCTGATGGTTCTCTCGCCACCATACGACGAACTTGGCGCACGGCTGTGCCAGATGATTGGCTTTGACGAAGGTTTTGGGTTCACCAACTTGGAGTTCGCAACGCTGAGCGCGGAATACGTCCCCTCACGCGGGCTGGAATTCCAGATCATGGGTCGTATCGCTGCCCCGGAATACGACTTCACCAACGCCGCGCGGTTGTGGCTGACCCTCAACCAAACGACCGGTGAGATTGCAACGTTCATGGAGCTCGGAAACGAATGATCCTCGGCGTTGGCACCGATCTTGCGAACATCGAACGGATCCAAGGCACGCTGGACCGTTTCGGCGACCGCTTCCGAAACCGCGTCTTCACCGATATCGAACAGGCCAAGGCCGAACGCCGCATGGACACCGCCGGGACTTATGCCAAGCGTTGGGCCGCGAAAGAGGCTTGCTCGAAAGCGCTGGGCACCGGGCTGCGCATGGGCATCGCTTGGAAAGATATGGCAGTCAGCAACCTGCGCACCGGACAACCGGTCATGGCCGTTACCGGCTGGGCCAAGGACCGTTTGGACGAGATGACCCCTCCTGGGCACGAAGCCATTATCCACGTCACGCTCACAGACGACCACCCCTGGGCACAGGCTTTTGTGGTGATCGAAGCGCGACCGTTGACCGGCGAAAACACCGCCTGATCTCTCCCAATTTTGAGTGAAATTCACCCGTCGCGCAGGGCTTTGTTTCCGATTCGCGGACAGAATGGGGCAACTTTTGGTCCCGTCACCTAGATGGGTTAGGATCGCAACACCTTGTTATGTGTCTTTTTTGTACTCAGTTGAGGGACCGCATGGCCGTCACTACCCCCGACTTCGTGTGGAGCGGAACAAACAAAGCAGCAATGCAAAACAGCAAGCTTGACGGCCTGCAAGCTGGGCGCGCGATCGCCGCATTGATGGTGGTCGCCTTCCACGCAAACGTCTTCATCCTGCCCGCCAAGATGTATGATGGCACCACAGCCGGTGCCGCATTCAACATGGGTTATGCCGGGGTTGAGTTCTTTTTCGTTCTCTCCGGCTTCATCATGTATTTCGTCCACGCCCGCCATTTCGGTCAGGTGGATCGCGCGGGCACGTTCCTCCGGCGCCGCGCCTTGCGGATCTATCCGCTCTATTGGTCCATCCTTGGCGTCGTCCTGCTTGTTGATGCTTTGACGATGTTCGGTCCCGCGCAACCATGGAGCTGGGCAGAGGGCCTTGCATCAATTTTTCTGATCCCCACTGCCGACTTCCCGATCATGCGGATTGCCTGGACCCTCATGCATGAGATGCTGTTTTATCTCGTCTTCGCGAGTCTGATCCTCGCGCGCGTGGGTGGCACTTGGGTGTTTGGCCTTTGGATGCTGGGCTGCATCGTCCTGCCCTTCATCGGCGTGCCGTCCGGGCCCTTTAGCGTGATCTTTTCGGCCTACAACCTGCTCTTTGCCTTCGGCATGGTCGCCGCATGGGGCTTCCGCCGCCTGACAACAGCAGGTGCGCTTTGCCTGCTTGGGCTCGGGTTTGGCATGTTCGCGGGTATTGGCTTGTCCGAGGCGCTGGGTGGCGTCGTATGGGATCAAGCCTCCCGCACATGGGGCTACGGCATCGGGGCCGCGATGATGACCGCGGCATTGGCCACAGGGATCGCGCGTCCACCAAGATGGCTTGTCTTCCTTGGCGACGCGTCCTACTCGATCTACCTCATCCACCTCCCGGTGATGAGCGCGCTGGCCTTCCTGCTCGCCTCGCTCGGCCTGCCATGGGGACTTCCGCCAGAGGTCATGCTGGTCGCTTTGATGATCATCTCAGCCGCCGTCGGGAGCCTGTGTTTTCTCCTCATCGAACGCCCGATGATGCGCACCTTTGCCCGCAACGAAAAACAGGCGACGATGAAGCCGCCCGTTTATCAGGATCTCTAGGGAACCGCCTTACGCGGCTTTCTTGGCCTGCGGTCCAAAGCGTCCGTAGAAGCTCTGCGTCTTGTCCGCCATCTCGCGCAGCAGGGCAGGGGTGCTGAACCGCTCGCCGTAAATCGCCGTCAGCTCATCACACCGCTCCGCCGCATAAGGCGTGCCGATGATGTCGAGCCAGCTGAACGGTCCACCAGACCAAGGCGCAAAGCCCCAGCCGAGGATTGCGCCAACGTCGCCCTCACGGATGTCTTCCAGCACACCTTCTTCCAGCGCGCGAACCGCTTCCAGCGTCTGCGCAAACAATAACCGGTGCTGCACGTCAATCAGGTCAGGCTGCTCGTCGGCTGTCGGGTACTTTTCGGAAAGCCCTTCCCATAGCCCCTGACGCTTGCCCTTCTCGTCGTAACTATAGAAGCCTGCGTTCGATTTCCGTCCCAAACGGCCCTCGTCGAACATCCAGAACAACACTTCGTCCTGCGCGTCGTCGTAAGCATCGCCCATCGCGGCCTTCGTCGCTTTGGCAATCTTCACGCCCAAGTCGATAGAGGTCTCATCCGTCAACTGCAGCGGGCCAAGGGGCATGCCCACCAGTTTCGCGGCATTCTCGATCAGCGCGGGTGCAACCCCTTCCTTCACCATCCGAATACCTTCGTTGATGTAAGGAATGATGCAGCGGTTGGCGTAGAAGAACCGCTCGTCATTGACGACAATCGGGGTCTTCTTGATCTGGCGGACGTAGTCGAGCGCTTTGGCCACAGCCTCATCACCCGTCTCTTTGCCCTTGATGATCTCCACCAGCAACATCTTGTCGACGGGGCTGAAGAAATGGATGCCGATGAACTTCTCAGCATCGTTGGCAGCCTTCGCCAGTTCCGTGATCGGCAGCGTAGACGTGTTTGTCGCAAAGATCGCATCCGGGCAGGCGGCCTGCACCTTTTGCGTGACTTCGGCCTTCACGCCTACGTCCTCAAACACCGCTTCCACGATCAGATCGCAACCTGCGAGAGCGCTGTAGTCGGTCGTCGCGTTGATCAGGCCCAGAACAGCGTCTTTCTTCTCTTCCGTCGCCTTCTTCCGCGCGATGCCTTTGTCCATGTAAGCGGTGGTGTAGGACTTGCCCTTATCCGCCGCTTCCTGCGTGCTGTCGATCAGCACCACCTGAATGCCAGCCAAGGCAGAGACCAGCGCGATCCCGGCACCCATCATGCCCGCACCAATGATGCCGACTTTTTGAACCTTCTGATCATCCACAGCCGGACGGTTCGCGCCTTTCTCAAGCGCTTCCTTGTTGATGAACAAGGACCGGATCATCGCTTCGGACGAGGGGTTCAACAGAACAGATGTAAACCACCGCGCTTCGATCTTGATCGCTGTATCAAACGGCACCATCGCACCTTCGTAGACGGCCGACAGGAGCGCCTTCGCCGCAGGATAAACCCCCTGCGTCTTGCCATTCACCATCGCGGAGGCGCCAACAAAGGTCATGAACCCAGCCGGATGATACGGCGCGCCGCCTGGCATCTTATAGCCCTTCTCATCCCATGGCTTCACGATCTTCGGCTCGGACAGAACCCATTCTTTCGCAGCCGCCACAGGATCATCAACAACCTCGTCGATCACCCCAGCCGCTTTGGCTTTCTTCGGATCGTTCAGCTTGCCTTCCAGCAGTAGCGGAGAAGCTGCCATCGCACCCATCTTACGGACCAGACGCGTCGTGCCGCCCATGCCGGGGAAGATACCCACCATGATCTCTGGCAGGCCGATCTTCGCTTTCGGATTGTCAGCCGCAAAGATGCGGTGACAGGCCAATGGAATTTCCAGGCCAATCCCCAGCGCCGTGCCGGGCAGGGCGGCTGCAATTGGCTTGCCGCCCTTGTTGGTCTTCGGGTCCATGCCCGCACGCTCAATCTTGCGCAGGATGCCGTGGGACTGCATCAGACCATCCATCAGGCCCTTTGCAGGGTTATCACCCGCAGCAGCCTTCATCTTTGCAATCACATTCAGGTCCATGCCGCCTGCAAACGTGTCCTTGCCAGAGGTGATCACAACACCTTTGACGGCATCATCCGCCAGCGCCTCGTCAACCAAAGCATCCAACTCGCCCCAGCCTTCGAGGCTCAGCACGTTCATGCTCTTGTTCGGGACATCCCACGTGATGATCGCAACGCCATCATCACCAGTTTTCATTGTAAAGTCAGCCATTTGAGATGCTCCTTACACGCGTTCAATGATGGTGGCCGCACCCATGCCGGATGCGATGCAAAGGGTGGCAAGGCCGGTGCCTTTGCCCGTGCGCTCAAGCTCATCAAGCAGTGTGCCGATGATGATCGCGCCCGTGGCACCCAGCGGGTGACCCATGGCGATAGAGCCGCCGTTGACGTTCACCACAGATGGATCAACGTCAAACCGCTGCATGAAGCGCAACACGACAGACGCAAATGCCTCATTCACTTCAAAAAGATCAATGTCAGAGATCGACATGCCAGAGTCGGCGAGGATCTTTTCGGTCACCGGCACGGGACCCGTTAGCATGATCGTCGGATCGGTCCCGATCTTGGCGGTGTGCTTGATCACAGCGCGCGGCTTGATGCCGTGCTTTTCGCCATATTCCTTGTTGCCAATCAACAGGCCAGCTGCGCCGTCCACGATCCCGGAAGAGTTCCCGGCGTGGTGGATGTGGTTGATCTTCTCAAGGTGCGGGTACTTCATCAAGGCCACCTTGTCGAAGCCCGGCATCACCTCACCCATTTGCTGGAACGCAGGGTTGAGCGCGCCAAGCGCCTGCATATCCGTACCCGGACGCATGTATTCGTCGTTGTCGAGGATCGTCAGGCCGTTCTGGTCCTTCACAGCCACAATAGACTTGTCGAACCGCTTGTCGTCCCAGGCAGTCGCAGCACGCTTCTGAGATTCCATCGCCAACTGGTCCGCCTCATCACGGGTGAAGCCATACTCCGTCGCGATAATATCGGCGGAGATGCCCTGCGGGACAAAGTAGGTGTCCATCGCAATCGACGGATCAACCGCGATTGCAGCACCGTCAGATCCCATGGCCACACGGCCCATCATCTCAACGCCGCCCGCGATATAGGCATCGCCCGCGCCGCCTTTAACCTGGTTGGCAGCGAGGTTCACAGCCTCCATGCCGGATGCACAGAACCGGTTGATGGCAAGGCCGGGAATCGACTGATCAAGATCAGAGGCCAGAACGGCCGTCCGGGCCAAACACCCACCTTGTTCGCCAACCTGGGTCACGTTACCCCAGATCACGTCTTCAACGGCGTGGCCATCCAGGTTGTTGCGCTCTTTCAGCGCGTTCAGGACACCGGCAGACAACCGGGCAGACGTCACCTCGTGCAGGCTACCGTCCTTGCGGCCTTTGCCACGCGGCGTGCGCACGGCGTCGTAGATATAAGCTTCGGTCATGGGGGCTCCTCCTCATGCGGAAATTCTATACTTGACGTGCGCGTCAAGCGAAGAGGATTCAAGCCGTGCCGTTGCGTCAGACGAAAACGTGACTTGAGGTCACGCGCGATCCGCAGGGGAGCCTGGCATCAGATCGTAGGGTGCCTTCCAACCGGGCTGCGCCGCGATCCGATCCAACCATGTGTCGATGTTGGGATAATCTGCGCGGTCGAAGGTGAACGGCTCTGGATAGTAGAGATATCCCGCAAGCGCGATGTCCGCGATCGTGATATTCTCTGTTGCAACCCATTCGCGGCCATCCAACTGCTTTTCAAGAACCTTCAGGGCGGCCTTCAGGCGACCGGCCTGAAACGCGATGACGTCTGGGTTGCGTTTGTCTTCCGGCAGAAAGTTCATCAGGAACCGCAGGTTTCCGGCCACGCTTGAGACTTTGTGGTTATCGAAGAAAACCCAGCGCAACACTTCGCGCCGTTCGGCAGCGGATTGCCCGCCAAGCTTGCCGGTTTTGGAACTGATGTAATCCTGAATCACACCCGATTGGGTCAGAACGATATCGCCGTCTTCCAGCACAGGCACTTCGCCCATCACGTTCAGCGCAAGAAACTCTGGTGTGCGTCCGCCGCCGTTGAAGAAATCGACATAAACTGGCTCCCACTCCGCGTCCGCCAATTGCAGGGTCAGGGCCGCCTTATAGGCGTTTCCGCTTTCGCCGAAGCAGTGCAGTTTCATGGTCATGACTTTGTCCTTGTCTTGGTGCCCGTGGATGGTGGTGCAATTGAGTTGTTTTGGCCAGATGAAGATGGACCATTTTCCGAAACAAGACGGGCGCGCTTAACGAGACATTAAGGTTAATGCACCATATTCAACGGGCGCGGAACGCTGGAGAGTGTCGTCGCGTGCCAGGTGAAGCCCCATCGCCCCAATATCGGTGCAATCCCGTGACGCGCGATGGGGTGGACCTGCTGGTCCCGCATTCATCTGGCCAAAACAACTCAAAAAAGACGTTTCAGCCGAAGATGACATCACGTTGGGATACCCCGTTACTGGTCTATCCAATTGTAATCAAATCGAAATTAACAGCTGTTAACTCGTCCACTCAGCGCTTGCGGGCCTCAAGCTCACTGTTGAACTGCCGGATCTTGGGCCCAAACTTCTCGGGGTCCATCAGGCTATCGAAGTTCTCAAAGACAAAGCTCAGCGCCTCGCCTTCATCCAAACCGGCCTCTGACGCAAAACGCCGAAGACGCCGGAAGGCGTCTTCGGTCATGGCAATATTCATACGCCGGGTCAGGCGCAGCCGCTTGGGCATGACGATTCCTCCGCTACATGCGTGCTTGCACGCATGTCACATCAGAATTGTGTCGCCTCCAAGGCCATCACGGTATCCGCGCCAGTATTAATGCGTGCCAAATGCATGCCCGTCGCAGGCAGCTGACGCGCCATGTAGTAGCGGCCGGTGGCGATCTTGGACTGGTAAAAGTCGACATCAGATGCGCCGCCTTCCAGCGCCTCCATCGACGCTTTCGCCATCTTCGCCCACATCAGGCCCAGGCAGACATGCCCCATCATGTGCATGAAGTCGTAGGAGCCAGACAGTGCATGGTTCGGGTTCTTCATGCCGTTCTGCATGAAGTACATGCCGGCAGCTTGCAGGTCTTTCGATGCAGCTTTCAGCGGGTCAAGGAAGCCGTTTTTCAGGTCTTCGTTGCCTTCGTTTTCCTTGATGAAGGTTTTGACCATGTCAAAGAACGCCATCACATGCTTGCCGCCGTCCTGCGCGAGCTTGCGGCCCACGAGGTCAAGCGCCTGTACGCCGTTGGCTCCTTCGTAAATCATCGCGATCCGCGCATCACGGGCGAACTGGGACATGCCCCATTCCTCGATGTAGCCGTGACCACCGTAGACCTGCTGCGCCGCTGTGGCGTACTCAAAGCCTTTGTCGGTCAGGAAGCCTTTCAGCACGGGTGTCAGAAGCGAGATCAGACCATCCGCATCTTTGTCTTCATTGCGGTGGGCCCGGTCGATCAGCAGGGCACCCCACATGGTGAATGCACGTGCGCCTTCCACGAAGGACTTCTGATCCATCAGGTTGCGACGAATGTCCGGATGCACGATCAGCGGGTCGGCTGGACCTTCGGGGTTCTTTGCGCCGGTCACGTCACGGCCTTGCAGGCGGTCGTTCGCATAGGCAACCGCGTTCTGATAGGCCACCTCGGCTTGGGCATAACCTTGCAGGCCCACACCCAGACGCGCTTCGTTCATCATGGTGAACATCGCGCGCATGCCTTTGTGTTCTTCCCCGATCAGGTAACCGGTGGCTTCGTCGTAGTTCATCACGCAGGTGGAATTGCCGTGGATGCCCATCTTTTCTTCGATCTTGCCAACGGACACGCCGTTGCGCTGACCCAAAGAGCCGTCCTCGTTCACAAGGAACTTTGGCACGATGAAGAGCGACACGCCTTTGATGCCATCAGGGCCGCCAGGAATTTTGGCAAGGACGAGGTGGATAATATTCTCGGCCATGTCGTGATCACCGGCAGAGATAAAGATCTTCTGACCGGAGACTTTGAAAGTGCCGTCGTCCTGCGGCACGGCTTTTGTGCGCATCAGGCCCAGGTCAGTGCCGCAATGCGGCTCTGTCAGGTTCATGGTGCCTGTCCATTCGCAGGTGACCATCTTGGGCAGATACTTTTGCTTCTGCTCGTCTGACCCGTGCGCGTAAATTGCCGAATAGGCACCGTGGGTCAGGCCCTGGTACATGTTGAAGGCCATATTCGCGGAGACAAAAGGTTCCTGGGCGGCGGAGTGCATGACATATGGCAGGCCCTGACCGCCATATTCTTCCGCACAATCCATCGCGGTCCAGCCGCCCTCTTTCATCACGTCAAAGGCTTCTTTGAACCCCTTTGGCGTCCGCACCACACCGTTTTCGAGGGTGCAGCCTTCTGTGTCGCCCACAACGTTCAACGGGGCGAGCACCTCATTTGCGACCTTACCGGCCTCTTCCAAAACAGCGGATGTGAATTCGGCATCCAGGTCGTCGAAGCCAGGAATGTCCTGTTCGCCAACTTTCAAAAGGTCCTGCAGCACAAATTGCAGGTCTTTGGTGGGGGCTTGGAAGATGGGCATCTGTTCGGTCTCCTCAGGTCGATGTCACGGCCGTCGTTCAGGCGGCGCTTTCCTTGGCCAATGCTGTGAGGCGGTTTGCGCCCCAGGCCATTTGTTTCTTCAATTCTGCGATGGCCTGATCCAGTTCCGCGCGCTGCTCTTCCATTTCGGAAAGATGCTTCTCGGCCAGCTCGTATGTTTTGGCCAATTGCGTCTGCTGGCTGTCGTCCATGTTGTAGAGGTCCAGAAGTTCACGGATCTCTTCGAGGGCGAAACCAAAGCGCTTGCCGCGCAGGATCAGTTTCAGGCGCGCACGTTCGCGCTTGGTATAGAGGCGACGCTGACCTTCCCGGATCGGGAACAGCAGTTCTTTCTGCTCATAGAACCGCAGGGTTCTTGGGGTCACGTTAAAGGTGTCGCACATCTCGCGGATTGTCATCGTCAGATCGTTCATTGTGTTTCCTCATCATCTCGTCTCGTCGTTGTCGTGAAGCGCAGATGCGAGGTGTGACCCAACCTTACAAGTTTTCTTGACGCTTACGTAAACGGAACGTGGCGTCAAAATGGGGTTGACGAAAGGTCAGCAAAAAATTGGGCCGTCAGCCGGTAATTTTCTAAGCGGGAAAACCCAAAAGTTTTCCCCTCAAACCGCTTTGGGTGGCAAAAATCGGAACCGATTCAGGTATGGAATTCCTGACCTCAAAGCCAAGTATGCTTGGGTTTGATGGCACAAGATGGCTGGCGACCTTCGTGAATTTCGTCGCAGCTGTCTCAAAAATGAAAACCGCCCGTTTCGGCACGGATCATCGCGCCGACAAAGAGCCTGACGACGCCCCGCGATCACGTAAACGTGGCGTCAATCGCCGAGGTTCTCGACGGTCAGATCGCGCAGCCGCTGCAGTTCTGCCATCGTCTCATCAAGTTGGTTGCGCTGTTCCTTGAGGTCATCCATCTGGCGATCCGCCATTTCGACCCAGATTCGCATCTGCGCCTCAGTGCCTTCTTGTTCATAGATCAAAAGCCACTGGCGAATGTCCTCAAGCGAGAAGCCAAACCGGCGTCCGCGCAGGATCAGCGTCATGCGAGCCAACTCCTTGGGGCCATAGAACCGGCTACGTCCTTCGCGTTCGGGGGAGAGCAGTTCGATATATTCGTAGTACCGCAGCGTCCGCGGCGTCACGTCGAACTTCGCGCACATCTCTTTAAAGCTGAGCCTTGGTTCGGTCATGTCTCTCTCTCCCTGTCCTTGCAGCGAGTATACGCAGTTGAATTAACAGGGCAACGACCCGCAGCGCGCTTTGCGCTTGCAACTGCGTGATCGTGCGGCAATCTGGCCGCAGATCAAATAAGGGGGCGTGATGGCAGAGCGCGATCAGGCACAACATGATGCACTCGTGGGGAAGACCCTGGCTTCGATGCCTTATGCAAGGGCGTTATCTATGACAATGGATCACCTTGGCGGTGGGCAGGCCCAGATGACGATGCCCTATTCCGAAGACCTGATCGGTGACCCGGACACAGGCGTTGTGCATGGTGGTGCCGTTTCGGCTTTGCTGGACACCTGCGCCGGTGCTGCCGTTTTGTGCCATCCGCAAGTGAAGGCTGCGACCGCGACGCTGAACTTGCGTATCGATTATATGCGCCCTGCAACGCCCGGTCAGTCGATCACGGCCGAGGCCACGTGTTATCATGTGACCCGTTCTGTCGCCTTCATTCGGGCCACGGCGGTTGATGCTGATAGCGACCGTCCTGTCGCCACTGCCACGGGGGCCTTTACCTTGCAACAAACGGCGATGGGGTAACGTATGCCAAGACCAGAGCCCGTTGATGTTGTCAAAGCCCGCCGGGATGCCGCGCTTGACGCGCTTGTGGGCTATGTTCCTTACATCAAATTCCTTGGCGTGCATTTTGACCGGCGCGGGGATGAGCTGACCGCGGTGTTGCCTTACGCAGAAGCGCATATTGGCAACGCTGCGCTGCCAGCGATCCATGGCGGCGTCACCGCGTCGTTCCTCGAAATCGCTGCGATTGTGCATCTGAACTGGTCGCTGAGTTGGGATCAGATTGAGCAGGGGGCCGAGATGTCAAAGCCGCGGCTGCCCAAGACGATCGACTTCACAATTGACTATCTGCGGTCGGGCTTGCCGCGCGACGCCTATGCGCGGGCGCGGGTGATCCGGGCCGGGCGGCGCTACGCGTCGGTGCATGTCGAAGGGTGGCAGGACAATCGGGACCGACTTTTCGCACAGGCAACCGCGCATTTCCTTTTGCCTGATCCTCAGGGCCGTGATGCCGGCTGACAGGCTGACCCACCGGCGGGTTCTGCATATCGCCGTTCCTATCGTCATCTCAAATGCCACCGTTCCCATCCTCGGAGCCGTAGACACCGGTGTCGTTGGACAGCTGGGTGAGGCCGCGCCGATTGGCGCGGTGGGCATCGGCGCAATAATCCTGACCTCGATCTATTGGGTGTTTGGCTTTCTGCGGATGGGGACAGCGGGGCTGGCCGCGCAGGCCGAAGGGGCGAAGGACGCAGAGGAAGTTGCTGCGATCCTGCTGCGCAGCTTGCTGGTAGGGGGCACAGCCGGTGTGCTGATCATCCTGTTCCAGGTGCCACTCTTTAGCGGCGCTTTTTGGGTGTCACCTGCAAGCGCGGAGGTCGAAGGCCTTGCACGAGAATATCTGGTGATCCGGGTCTGGTCTGCGCCCGCGACGATTGCAATCTACGGGATCACCGGATGGCTGATCGCGCTGGAGCGCACGAAGGCCGTTTTGGTGGTGCAAGTCGCGATGAACGGGGCGAATATCGTTCTGGATGTGGTGTTCGTATTGGGCTTCGACATGGGCGTGCCCGGGGTGGCCTGGGCCACGTTTATCGCGGAGTGGGCCGGGCTTGCGCTTGGGCTGTGGCTCTGCCGGGACATCTTTGCGCGCGCGGGGTGGTGGGATCAGGCGCGGATTTTTGACCGGGTGCAACTGCGCCGCATGGCGGGCGTCAGCTCTGACATACTAATCCGGTCGGTCCTGTTGCAGGCGATCTTTGTCAGTTTTCTGTTCTGGGGCGCGGACTTTGGCGATGTGCAACTGGCGGCTAATCAGGTGCTGCTGCAGTTCCTCGCGATTACAGCCTATGCGCTTGATGGCTTCGCGTTCGCCGCAGAATCCTTGGTGGGCCAGGCACTGGGCGCGCGACGGCGCGCGGCATTGCGAAGGGCAGCGGTGCTGACAAGCCTGTGGGGCGGGATTGTCTGCGTTGGATTTGCGATTCTGTTTGCGGTCGTGGGACCGCTGATGATTGACCTTATGGCAAAGGACCCGGAGGTGCAGGCAGCGGGCCGGACCTATCTGCCTTACATGGTCGCGGCACCGATCGTCGGCGTCGCGGCGTGGATGCTGGATGGGATCTTCATCGGCGCGACACGGACCGCCGACATGCGCAACATGATGATCGTCTCGTTCGTTATCTACATGGCCGCCGTGATCCCGCTGATGGCGATTCTTGGCAATCATGGGCTGTGGCTCGCCATGTTGGTCAGTTTCGTGGCGCGGGGTATCACTCTTGGCTTGCGCTATCCCGCCCTCGAGCGGGCAGCAGGCGCAGATTAGTTCGTGCAGGTTTTGAACGTGTCGACGATGCCGCGCATCATGCCGATGTAGCCAACCTCGTCCACGTCCGTCACATCCAGTGTCGCAGTTGCGACGTCGGTCCCGTCCGTCAGAAGATCAAGCGTGCCTGGGTTCGTCTCAATATCCGCGAGAATGCAGGTGATTTCACCCTCGGCGATATGCTCTTTGAGATCGCGCAGATGGGCTGGGCCGGGTTCTGCCGCGTCGGATTCCGCGATGAAGCCAGCGGGTTCAAAGCCAAAGCGCGCTTCAAAATACTGGGTGTTGTCATGGGCGACGAGGATCGTTGCGGGCGCGGTTGCGTCGATCTGCGTTGCGATCTCCTGTCCAAGCAAGGCGGCGTCCGCCCAGAACTGATTGGCATTCTCGCGATAGATCGTGGCGTTTTCCGGGTCGATCTCCGACAGAGCTTCGGCAACGGCCATTGCCCAGACAGCGGCGATATCGGGGTCGAGCCATGCGTGCGGGTCGTCGCCTTCGTGCACATGACCTGCGTGCGTGTCGTGGTCGTCGTGTGCATCGGCATGGTCGTCGTCATGGGTATGCGCATCCCCGTGATTATGATCTTCCTTGGCGTCATGATCGTGATCATGGTCGTCTTTCTCATCCGCATGGTCATCGTGATCGCCGTGGTCATCATGATCATCATGGGCTTCGCTCCCTTCGCGGACTTCAAGCGGGTCCCAGCCTTTGGTCTCAAGCAGTTCGATTTTGACCGCATTGGGCGCAAGGTTTTCAAGCGGCTCTTCCAGCCACGGGGTCATGGAATGGCCGATCCAGACCACCACATCCGCGTTCGAGAGCGCATTGGCGTGTGATGGGCGGAGCGAGAAGCTGTGGGGCGTATCGGCGCCGGACAAAAGCGCAGTTGGGCTTCCGGCGCCTGCCATGACCTGTGCGACGATGCCCTGTGTCGGGCCAAAGTCGGTTACCACATTCGGCACCTCTGCCAACGCGGGCGTTGCAGTGATTAGAAGTGACGGGACGACGAAAAGGCGGAGGGGCATGGCGGCTTGTCTTTTGCTGATGAATCTGTCACGGTTGATATGTTATACTATAACACTTCGTGCAAGGCATAAATGACCGATCCTGCCCCCAAGGGTTTCGAAGCCCATGATCATAACAGTTGCGTGTCGGCAGCATTGGCAGCGGCTGATGCCGCCTGTGCAGCCCGCGGCCTCCAGTTCACACCGGTGCGACGACGGACGCTGGAAATCTTGCTTGAGTCGCACGAGGCGCTGGGCGCTTATGATGTGTTGGCTCGGTTGAACACGGAAGGGCTCGGGTCAAAGCCTCCGGTCGCCTATCGCGCGCTGGCGTTTCTGGTGGAGCAGGGGTTTGTGCATCGGATCGAGCGTTTGAATGCCTTCGTCGCCTGCGCCCATCCCGATCAGGAGCACGACCCGGCGTTCATGATCTGTCGCGGTTGCGGCACGGTTGCGGAGGCGCAGGCCGTGCAGGGCGGACTTGCTGTGTCGGCCCAAACCACCGGGTTCCAGATTGAGCAGACGGTGATCGAAGCTGAAGGGCTATGCCCCACCTGTCAGGCGCCCGCGGCATGAGCTTGTTGGCTGTGGAAGACGTCGTTGTCCGCCATGGCGGTCAGACGGTGCTAGATCGGGTGAGCCTGACGCTCGCCCCGAAAGAGATTGTCACGATTGTCGGACCGAACGGGTCCGGAAAATCTACGCTTCTGCGCGTCCTAATCGGGGCGCAGAAGGCAAGCGAAGGATCGGTCAGGGCTGCTAAAGACTTGCGCGTGGGATACGTGCCACAAAAGCTGCATATCGATCCATCGCTGCCGTTGACGGTGCGCCGGTTTCTGGACCTGCCGAAACGCGTGAAAGAGTCGGATGCGCGCGCGGCGCTGGAGGCGGCGGGTCTTGCAGACCTTGGCAAGCGGCAGATGACGGATTTGTCCGGGGGACAGTTTCAGCGCGTTCTGCTGGCGCGCGCTATTCTGGGCCGTCCGCAGGTTTTGGTGCTGGATGAGGCGACACAAGGGCTGGATCAGCCCGGGTCGGCAAGTTTCTATAAACAGATCGAAGCGGTGCGGAACGAACTGGGCTGTGCTGTGTTGATGGTCAGCCATGAGTTGCATGTGGTGATGAGCGCGTCGGATCGGGTGATTTGCCTAAACGGGCATATCTGCTGCGAGGGGACGCCGGATGTTGTCAGCGCAGCACCTGCATATCGGGAGCTGTTCGGGACAGGCACGGGGGGCGCGCTTGCGCTTTACCGGCACGACCACGATCACCATCATGACCACCACCATGACCATGGCCACAATCATGCGCATGATCATAGCCATGAGGCCGCAGAGTAGTGCTTGACGATTTTCTGGTACGGGCCGCACTTGCCGGTGTGGGCACGGCCCTTGCGACCGGGGCCCTCGGGTGTTTCGTGATCTGGCGCCGGATGGCCTATTTCGGCGACGCGATGGCCCATGCGGCCGTGCTGGGTGTGGCCCTTTCGCTGGCCTTTGCGATGTCGATCTTCGCGGGCGTGGTGGTCACGGCACTTGGCATGGCGGTGCTGTTTCTCAGTTTCACCGGGCGTGGTCAGTCGGCGGATGCGACATTGGGCGTGCTCGCCCACGGGGCATTGGCGATTGGTCTGGTGGCAATTGCGCTGGTGCCAGGTCAACGCGTGAGCCTCGAAGCGTATCTGTTCGGTGATGTCTTGAGCGTCTCGCGCGGTGATTTGGCGGTGATCTGGGGAGGTGCGCTGATTGTCTGCGGTATCCTCGCCAGCCAGTGGTCGGCACTTCTGACATCGACGCTCAGCCCGGATCTGGCGCATGCGGCGGGGATCGACCCGCGCAAACAGGATTATCTGATCACCCTGATGCTGGCGCTTGTCGTCGCGGTGGCGATCAAAGTTGTGGGGGCGCTGTTGATTACGGCGCTTCTGATTATCCCGGCGGCCACCGCCCAACGGTTTGGCCGCACGCCTGAAATGATGGCGGTGACTGCGAGTATCCTGGGTGTCATCGCGGCGCTGGGAGGGCTGCAGGGCGCGCTGATCATGGATACGCCTGTCGGGCCATCGATGGTGTGCGTTGCGGCGGTGATGTTTGTCGCGGCGATGTCGGTCCGGCAAAGACGCGCTTAAGACCTGAGAAACCAAGCAGTGAATTGCCTGAAACCTGCCGGGTCTTGGTCACAGGTTGGTCAGCTTTTGGCGAGATGATAGCGGCGAAATCTGCTGCTAAGGAACACTGCCATGATCCGATTGACCGCCGTTGCTGCCGCACTTGCCTTTGGCTTGTCCGGAACCGCCGCCCATGCGCAATCAGGATGCGCCTTGCCAGAGGGCGTCAATGCGATGGCGACACAGATCGCGGCTGGTGTGAATTCGAGCCGGCGGGCGAACGGGTTGAACGCGCTGCAGTTTGACCGTCGCCTGAGTTCAGCTGCCCAAAGCCACGCCTGTGATATGGCCCGGCACGGGTTGCAGACGCATACCGGATCAGACGGGTCCACGGCAAAATCGCGGGCGCGGCGTGCCGGTCACGACGATTGTTTTGTGGGCGAAAGCCTGGCCTGGGGGTTCCGTCAGGCTGAGCGGATTGTGCCTTTATGGATGAACTCTCCAGGGCATCGGCAAGTGCTGTTGCTGAATGGGGTGACCAAATTTGGTGTCGGGATCACGGATGGGCCAAAAGGGCCAAACTGGGTCCTCGTGGTCGCCCGCGACTGTTGACCACAATGAGCGCCCTGACGGGCGCACGCGATAATTTGCGCGCGCCTGATGTGATTTGGTTGGTCCGCATCCGAAGGTCGTCTTGGATGCACTGTTGATGCCTCCGGCGGAGGTATTTTTGGCAAGAAGAAAGCAGGGGTGTGCTAGACCTCAACCCAGAGCGTGACGGGGCCGTCGTTGGTGAGCGCGACTTTCATGTCAGCGCCAAACTCGCCCGTCTGGGTGGGGATGCCGAGAGCTGCCATGTCGTTAATGAATTGTGCGTAGAGCGCCTTGCCTTCGGCGGGTGGTGCGGCGGAGGAAAAGCCGGGGCGGTTGCCGCGTGAGGTGTCGCCTGCAAGCGTGAACTGGCTGACGATCAGGGCCGCGCCGCCGGTGTCCATGAGCGACAGGTTCATTTTGCCCGCGTCATCGGCAAAGATGCGCAGCTTGCTGATCTTGGCGGCGAGTTGGGTGGATTTGGCGGTGTCGTCGCCCTGCATCGCGCAGACGAGGATCAGAAGGCCCGCGTCGATTTTGCCGATGGTGGCGCCATCCACCATGACTTGGGCTGTGGAGACGCGTTGGATGAGTGCCCTCAAAGCTCCTTGGCCCATGGTGGGTTGGCACCAGCGCGGGAGACGGTAATCGCTGCGGCTTTGGCGCCGAGCGAGAGGGCGTCAGTGATGGTGTCGGTGGAGAGGTTCGCGACGGCATCTTTCGTCAGCGCACCTGCACCATGCAGGCTGGCGAGGACCCCGGCGTTGAAGGTGTCGCCTGCGCCGACGGTGTCGACCACCTCTGCCTTTTGGGCTGCGACAAAGGTCGACCCGGTTGGAGTATAGCCTGTGACGCCCTTCGCGCCCTCGGTGATGCAGAGAAGTTTGACGCCTGTGTCGATAAGCTGTTGCGCTTTGCTTGCCAGATCGCCTTCGGGAATGAACCAGTCGAGGTCTTCATCGGACAGTTTCACAATATCTGATGTGGCGATCATCTGGTGGATACGGGTGCGGTAGGTGTCCGCGTCTTTGATAAAGCCGGGGCGTACGTTGGGATCAATCATCGTGACTTTGCCCGCTTCTGCTGCTTTGGCGTGGAAGGCGGCGTAGGTTGAAGCGCAGGGTTCGACCGCGAGGGAGATGCCGCCGAAGAAATAGGCGTCGGCCGTGGCGGCGGGAAGGCTTTCGGCAGGCAAGAGACGGCCTGCGGTGTTTTCGTCGTAAAAGGCGTAGCTCGCCTGACCGTCGGTGAGTTTGACAAAGGCGAGTGTCGTAGGCGCGTCGCTGCGGTGGGCCGGGGAGGCATCGACCTCTGACGCCACGAGGCTGTTGATCAGGACCTCTCCGAACAGGTCGGTCGAAATGCCAGAGTAGAATTGCACAGGCGCGCCAAGGCGGCCGAGTGCGATGGCGGTGTTGAAGACAGCACCGCCCGCGTGGGGGGCGAAGGCGGCTTCGCCTGCTGCGGTTTCGCGTGGCAGCATATCAATCAGGGCTTCGCCCGCGCAGAGGATCATCGCCAAACTCCTATTGACTGTTAGCGATAACAAATCCCACAGCCAGCGCGATAATCAAGCCGATAATCACCGCGATGGCGATTTTCCAGGCGGAATAGGGGCGCTCGCCCTGCACCCTGCCGGTGCGCCCGTTCACGACAAAGCGGTAGGTCTTGCCGTTGTATTTGTAGGCCGCAAGCCAGACAGGCAGCAGGATGTGTTTGAAGGTCACCGCACTGATGGCGGTGTCCACGGACGTGATACGCTGCTCATCGCCGCCGATGTCGTATTTCACGTCGCGGCGTATCATCCGGTCCATGTAATTGCGCGCCTCTGAGAACCCGTCTTGCAGCTCCACCGTGTAGCCTTCGGCGCGGAAGCCTGCGAGGTATTCGGGCTTATAAGGTTCCAGCGCCGACAGATCCCACGGTTCGAGTGCGTCGGTGTACCGCTTTGGCAGGCTGGTGGAGGCCAGCACCAAGACATCGTCAAAGAACCGCGCGACACGGCCTGCCGCACGCCGCCAGCGGGTCTTGCGGACACGTACCTGCTTGCGCTTTCCGTCGCGCATCACGGTTTTCGTTTCATAGTAGTGCGTGCCGCGCTGGCCGGTGTATTGCGATTTGGTGTCGGCATCGAAGGTCCAATAGGGGACGTAGATACCGTTCATCTTACGCCCTTTGCGGGCATAGTCGGTCAGGCCATTGGGTGCGAACCAGAGCGATCCGAGCCAGTTGATCAGCGCCTGCCGCGCATTGCCCTCGTCCAGTTCAAAGGGCAGCAGACCACGGGGTTTGATATGCCGGTGGGTGCCTGTGTCGGTGACGACAGGTGTGGCGCAGAACGGGCATTCTGCGGCATGCTGGTCGCTGTCGAACTCGGTCTGGGCGCCGCAGTTGGGGCAGCTGATGACGCGGGTCTCTTCGATCTCTTCCGCGTCGAGTGCGTTCGCCAAGGCCGCGCGGAAGTCGAGCTCCTTAATGCCACCCCAAGGGCCGCTGTTTGGTTCCAGCGGTTCGGTGTTGCCGCAGTGGTCGCAGATCAGCTGATGGTCGCCGGGGTCAAAGCGCAGGTCCGAACCGCAGTTTTCGCAAGGAAAGCGGTGTTCTGTGACGGGGGCGCTTGCAGGGCTGTCGAAAGTATCGGTCATTGTCACAGGTATTTATGCATGAACTTTGGGGAAATCATCCGCAAAGCGTTGTCGCGCAGCACGTTGTGTCGCCAAAAGTGGAAAAGGGCGTGAAATGTGGCGATGACCAGCACGATGAGGAGAGAGGTAAACGCGGCGTCTTTGCTGGCCCAGCCCAGAAGTGCGCCGGCATTGATGAGGATGCTGAGGGCGATCATCGCGTAAAGGCCCGCGTGGGCGATGGTGAAAGTTGATCGCAAAATCCCCTCCAGTTTCGGACTGGGCTTGGCGCGCACCCCTTTGACGATGGCGATGCCGACCCAAACTGCGCCCAGCAGCACATATGCCCAACGCAGCCAGACCGCGTCTGTTCCGCCTTTGATCATTGCAAGAAGCATCATGAAGAACGTCCAATGGAGCAGGATATTCAGGCGGCGGCGTGTCATAAAAAGCGATGTAGGGCTTTTGGCGCCATGATCCGCAGGGCGTTGTCGCCAAGTTTGATGTGGCGCCAAGTGTGAAACCCTGCATGGACGATGGCGATGACGGCGAGTGTGTAGAATTCGATAATGTGGATCTGGCCGATCAGGTCATTCCACGCGGGCAGGTTCAAGGGGTAGGCAATTGGCACGAAATCCCCGGCCCAAAGCTGCCGCGATGCGGTGAGGCCGAGGCCGAAGCCAGTCAGGGCGACGCCGAAGAGACCCCAGATGAGGGTTTTGTGCAGAAGTTGATGGAACCGCTTTTGGTGCGCCCCGAGTTTTGGCCCGGGGCGACCCATCAGCCCTTTGCGGATGTGTGTCACGGTCCAGACGAGCGCGAAGGTCACAAAGATCAGCCCGAAGACAGAATGGACCTGAAACGCCCACGGTCCAATGGCATTCACGTCCTCTGGTGTCACAAACATGAACCAGATGAACAGCGGGATGGTGGCACCATGCAGGATCTTCAGACGGGTGCGGCGATGGGGCAGGGGCAAGCGTGTCATACCCTCAGCCACGAAAGCTGAGGGCGAAAAGTTCCGCGCGGGTGGTGGCGCGGTGTTGGCCACGCTAAGCGCCGGGTGGCGGTGGCGGCGGCGCGACAGTGAAGATCGCAACCAGATCCGGCACGTCTTCAGCCTTCATCCAGCCGTCCTGGCCCTGGGTCCAGACCATCGTGTCGCGATTGACCTTGCCCTCAGTCACCATGCGGCCCATCGCGGCGGTAGAGAACGGTCCTGTGACCTCGCCATTTACGGCCATATGCCAGGTGTGTTCCTGTGGTGGCGGCGGCGGAGGCGGCGGGGCCATGGGCGCGGCCTGCGGCATCTGCCCCCAAGGGCCCTGTTGCATCATGTTCCCCATCTGCATTCCAAGACCGGCACCCATGCCCATTCCCATCGCTTGCCCGGCGCCAGAGCCATCGGTGCCAAGCGCTTGTGCCGCTTTGTACTTGAGATGCTCATCAAGGTTGCCGGTGATGCCGCGGCTGGTGCGCTCATCCAGCGCTTTTTCGACCGCAGGGGGCAGCGAGATGTTCTCGATATAAAGTTCGGGCAGGGTGATGCCGTATTGGGAGATTGTGCCAGAGATCGCCTCAGCGATCAGTTTGCCCACATCGCCGGTGTTCGCAGCCATATCGAGAACTGGGATGCCGGACTTCGCAATCGCGCGACTGAACTCCTGCACGATTATGTTGCGGATCTGATAGCTGATCTCGTCGGCGGTGAATTCGCCATCGGTGCCCACAATCTCAACCATAAACCGCGCCGCGTCGCTGACCTTCATTGTGTAGGTGCCATAGGCGCGTATGCGGGTGGGGCCAAACTCCGGATCGCGGAGCATCACCGGGTTCTTGGTGCCCCATTTGAGGTTGGAGAACCGGGTCGTGTTGACGAAGTAGATCTCTGACTTGAACGGGCTTTGGAAGCCGTGATCCCAGTGGTTCAGGGTCGTCAGGATCGGCATGTTGTTGGTTTCGAGCATATAAAGCCCAGGGGTGAAGACGTCGGCGATCTGGCCTTCGTGGACGAAGACGGCAGCTTGGCCTTCGCGCACAGTCAGCTTCGCGCCGTATTTGATCTCATGCCCCTGACGCTCAAACCGCCAGACCATGGTGTCCTGCGTATCGTCCGTCCAATGGATGACGTCGATGAACTGACCGGAAAGGAAATCGAAAATGGACATAACTGTCTCCTTCGTATGCAGGCCTAGGTCGGCCCGGAATTCAGTAATTCGCGTGCGATCTGGCGCGCGATTGGCGCTGCCTCTGCGGCGGTCATGCCGGTCTCGAAGCGGTCATCGTAAAGCATCTTGAGAAGCAGTTCGTCGTGGCGGGTGAGTAGCCCAAACTCTTCATCATCGTTGAAGATCGACGGGCGCGCCTGCGGGCTGTCGTTGGCGAGGCCGAGCCCCTGGGCCAGTTCCTCGTGGAAGCATGTTGTGCGCAAGAGGTCTGGGTGTTCAGCGCGGATGACGGCGACAGCTTTCGAATAGCTCGCACTGCCGCCTTCTGAAAACGCCACCACGACGCAAAGCTGTTCGCGTGGTAGGTTGGTGATTGCGCGGAGGCTGCTGGGCGCGATGCCGGGCACGATTTCTTGCAAGCGTGCGGCGTAGCCGAGGCGGTCGTCTTCGTTCAGCACAAGCACATGAAAGTTCGGGTTACGGTCCGTTTGTGTGATCGGCAATCCCGTCGCGATAGACAAGCGGCGCGCGTAAGACGCGACGCTGATGCGGTCACGTTGCTGCTGATCGGGCGTGACGGAGGGCCCGAATTCAAGTGACATGCGCACTGGACGGTCCCAACGGCGCAGGCGCGATAGCGTGGCTTGCGGGCGCAGGATGTCACCGTCGGTCACGTATTCATCGAAAAGTGCGATGCGGATAAAATTGCGGGCGAGCTGGGTGTCAGTAAACGGCGTGTCAGGCCCGCCGCCGTCGCCACGCAGAAGTCCTTGCGACAACAGATCATTCTGCAAACGGCGATAGTAGGTAGCGAGGGCGAGGCTCGCCTGACTTGGTGCGACGACCTCTGGCTCTGTGACTTCGGGTGGCGCTTCAACCGGGGGGCGCGCTTGCGGCGGTGTGCCCGGCACGGGTGGCGCCACAAGATCGCAGGCGGCAAGGGCGCACAGACCAAAAAGGCCCGCGGCCCGCAACATGCCGCCGCGTTTGATCATGCAGTGCCGGTCGCTGAACCGATGGCAGCACCTGCGCCGTCGCCACGGGCTTTTGCCGCGGCGAGTGTTTTTTTCAGCTCTTCTTCCATCTTCTGCATTTCGGCTTCCGCCTCTGCCCGTTTGCGCTTGCCTTCGTCGGCAATCTCTAGGCTTTCGTTGATGGTGGCAATCAGATTTGCGTTCGCCTCTTTCACAGCTTCGATATCAAAGACGCCGCGTTCCATTTCCTTGCGGATCGTGGAGTTCGCGTCGCGCAGATTTTTTGCATTCGCGCGGAGGAGTTCATTGGTCAGATCATTGGCATCACGCACAGCCACGGCGGCTTCGGCAGAGCGCTGGATGGTGACGGCCTGTGCCAGTTGAGTTTCCCAAAGTGGGACGGTGTTTACGAGGGTCGAATTGATCTTTGTGACCAGCGATTTGTCGTTTTCCTGCACAAGCCGGATCGACGGCAGGGACTGCATCGTGACCTGACGGGTCAGTTTGAGGTCATGCACCCGACGCTCCAGATCATCGCGTGCGGCACGCAGATCGCGCAATTCCTGCGCTTTCATCACGCCTTCTTCCTCGGGCGCGGCTTGCACTTCTGCTTCCTTTGCGGGGATCGCGTTGGCGTCGAGATCTTCAAGCTTTGCCGGCCGCAATATAGATTGCAAGTTCGTCATAGAAGCTGAGCGTTTTCTCATAAAGCACATCAAGGCTTTCGATGTCTTTCAGCAGCACACCTTCGTGGCGGTGCAAGTCCTCTGTGATCTTGTCGATCTGGTTTTGCACCTGCTCAAACTGCGCCGTAAATTTCGCAAGCGGTGTGGCTTTGCCCAAAAGGCGCTCCCACCAGCTAAGCTTGCGGCGGACGTCCAGCTCATTGACCGAAAAACCGCGGATGGTTGAGACGATGCTGCGCAGGCTGTCGCCAGCAGGGCCGACGTCTTTGTTGCGCACGCCTTGCAGCATGCTTTGCGAGATTTCCTGCAATTCGGCTTGCGCCGCTGATCCAAAAGAAATGATCGACTGAGTGTCGGACATGTCGAGTTCTGAAATCCGCCGATTGATCTCTGCGGTGGTCGGCACATCGGCTTGGGCAAGTGGCACAAGCTCTCCTTTCGGTTCCGGCAAAACAACAGCCGTCACTTTTTCGACTTCAGCCAATGTGGCCTGAGCCTTTTCGCGTACGTCTTCAATCATTGTATTCCCCCTGAATGCGACCGGTCTTACGACAGGCCTTCACGCTGCAACCGGTCGCGCAGCACTTTGATTTCAATGTCCATGTCCGTCCGGTCGTCGAGCATCATTTTTTCGGTGCGGGCGGCAAAATTGTCCTGCAGGTCATTGAGCAGATCAATATAGGCGGTTCGAGCGTCCGGGTCGGGCTTGCGTGTGTAGAGATCAACAAACTTTACCGTCGCGTCGCGCGCGCCCTCAAGATAAACGCCCAGATATTTGCGCGCGCGGGTCAGATCGCGTGGATCCTCTTGTACCGTGCGGGCCATCTTGCGGGCGGTTGCCTGGAAAGCATCGACCCGCTGCGTGAGATCACGGTCCTCAAGCCGGGTGATGTGGTCGCGCATCGCGGCCAATGTCTCATCCGCCTGTTCAACAACGCGGGCGACGCGGTCTTGCTGGAAAGTGTCGATGCCTTCCATGCGTTTGTCGGTCATCGGATCGATGCCAAATGCCACCACATGCAGCGCCAAAGCCGCAAGCCCGTAGATCGCTGACCCAATCATGCCACTGTCACCTGTGTAGGCGGCGAGGGCGATCCCGACGCCAGTGGCACAAGAGGCAAGCATCTTACGTGGAATGCTGGGTTTGCGCGCCACTTTTCGGGCATTGTAGGCGGCTTCCGCGCGCAGCCCTTCTTGAGTGAACCAGGCCGCAAACGTCAGCAGAGCGGCAGCGAACAGTGCGGTCACAAGCGCCACAGGACCATTGTTAAAGGAGGTGATGATCAGCAGGATACCGGGCAGGTAAAGCAGCCGCGTGCCAGCGGTCGCATCATCAATGGCCCTCGCATGCACGGCCTCCTCATGCGACGCATCGTTCTGGGCCGCATTACCGGGGCTGTACTTTCCACCAAACTTCTTGGCCATTACGCGGCCCCCAGCAGGCCAGAGGACACGCCAAACATCAATGCAATCAGCACCAGATAAGCGATGGTCCGGAATGTTTCAGGCACGGTATCCCCCTTTGGCTGCGACGCAGGCCCGCTGACCCAGCGAATTGCTGCCAACACAAACAGCGCCCCGATCGCCAGCACGACGAGAAAGAAAAACAGCAGAATTAATCGCAGCATCTCGTGGCCTTTGCATTAAACTTCCCTCGCGCATGTAAGCACTTTTTACCGGTTTACGAGTGTTTTTGCCGTGCCGCGCGCTCCATATTCAGTTTTCGGGTGTAGCCGGACTGGATGATCTCGACGGCGAAAAGCACCACCACTGAGAAGTAGAATGTCGTCTTGGACATCGGCAAAAGCGCATAGCCAAAGATTTTGATGCCAAGGTCGTCATCATGCATGGCGTGCGCCGCTGCCACGCCTGCCTCACCCAGCAGAACCACACCCACGATGAGCAGGATGAAGAGGCCCAGAACCTCGTACATGCGGTTCTTTTCGATGAAGCGGGTCACACCGTCTGCAAGGAACAGCATCGCAGCACCCGACAGCAGAATGGCCGTGGCAAGCACCGGGAAGACATCGGTGATGGCGATAGCAGACAGGACGGAATCGAACGAGAAAATCAGGTTCATCAGCACGATCAGCAACACAACTTGCGTCGCTGATTTACCGCTTTTGCCCTCGACGTCGTGATCAAGATGCTCAATCGACAGCAAATGCGCGATTTCTTTGACAGCAGTGTACATGATGAAAGCACCGCCAAAAATGAAGACGCAGGTGGCAAAGTTCACGCCGCCTTCGATCACGCCCTCCCAATTGAAGATATAGAACGGCTCGGCCAAGGCATCGATCAGCTGGATCATGGTGAAGAGCAGGATCACGCGCAGCGCAACGGCGATGATGATCCCCCAAAACCGCACGGATTTTTGCTGCGCCACGGGGGCCCGTTGGCTTTCGATAGAGATATAAAGCAAGTTGTCGAAGCCCAGGACCGCCTGCAGGAAGCAGAGCATCACAAGGTTCGTCAGGTTTTCGATCGTCAGTAGGTCGGCCAAATTTCTTCCCCCGGGGTTCGCAGGTGCGACATGTCGTCTATTCATGCACAACCGGTCAGGGGCGGCAAGGTTTCACCTTGCGCGTTTTTTCCCCCTTGGCGGGGCATTTGGCCTTCGATTGCGGGTCGGCTTTGGTTTATCGGACAGACCGATCTGATCGCGGACAACCCGTTGCTTTAGCTCTTCAACCTCACCGGCCTTTAACTCGCCCAGTTGAAACGGGCCGTAGCTGACGCGGATCAACCGGTTTACTGTCGCACCAATCGCTTGCATGGCGCGGCGGATTTCGCGGTTTTTCCCTTCGCGCAGCGCAATCGTCAGCCAGGCATTGGCACCTTGCTGGCGGTCAAAGGTGACTTCCATCGGCTGATATGTGATCCCCTCGACCGTGATCCCTTGGCGCAGCTGATCCAGCTGGGCTTCTGAAGCGCTGCCTTTGATGCGCACACGGTAACGGCGCAGCCAGCCGGTGCTGGGCAGTTCCAGCTTGCGTTTGACCGCACCGTCGTTTGTCAGCAACAACAGCCCTTCGGAGTTCAGATCAAGCCGTCCGACCGACATGACGCGAGGCATCGTGTCGGGCAGGCTGGCAAAGACCGTCGGGCGGTCTTTCTCGTCGCGCTCTGTCGTCACAAGGCCCGCCGGTTTGTGGTAAAGCCACATCCGGGGTGGGTCTGGATCGCCCACCTGTTTGCCGTCAACCGCGATGCGATCTTTGTCGGTGACATTGAGGGCGGGGCTGTCGATAACCTTGCCGTTCACGCTGACGCGCCCGTCCGCGATCATGCGCTCGGCTTCGCGTCGCGAGGCGACACCGGCGCGGGACAGGACTTTTGCGATGCGGTCGCCGGAGGGCGTGGGATCTGTCATGGCAACCGGATACGCGGCCTCTTTGGGAAGCACAACCATCTGCTTCTTTGATCCCAAAACCGGCCCCCGGAGGCTCCCGCACTAGGCAAAGCGTGCACCATCTGCGAGACACAGATGATGACATTTGCAACACACATGGATGCGGCCCTAGCCGAAGCGCGCGCCGCGGAAAGACGGGGGGAAGTGCCCGTGGGCGCTGTTGTTGTTGGACCGGATGGTATTGTGGCCGCGGCGGGCAACCGAACGCGGGAACTGCGTGATCCGACGGCGCATGCGGAAGTGCTGGCGATCCGGGCCGCCTGTTCGGCCCTAGGGCAGGACCGTCTGACAGGATACGACCTTTATGTGACGCTTGAACCTTGTCCGATGTGTGCTGCAGCGATTTCCGCCGCGCGGATCAGGCGGCTGTATTATGGCGCCGCCGATCCGAAGTCAGGCGGAGTGGCGCAGGGGCCGCGCATCTTCGCGCATCCGCAATGCCATCACGCGCCAGAAGTTTACGATGGGATCGGCGCCACAGAGTCGGCGGCTTTATTGACAAATTTCTTTGCGGCCAGACGGACAGACTTTTGATAGAAGTCTGAGCAAATTTCTGGTGACAGAATTTTGTGCCGTGCAAGAGAGGCGGAAATGGATTGGACACAACAGTTTGACGGCTACTGCGAGCGGGCGGACTTCACCTTCTGGGCTGAGCCGATCAATGCCATCACCAACGCGGCGCTGATCCTTGCTGCAGTGATTATGGCGCGCCGCACCCAGGGCAACCGTGGCGCCCAAATCCTCTGCCTGATCCTTTTTCTCATCGGCATCGGCTCATTTCTGTTTCACACATTCGCCACGGCCTGGGCAGCGGTTGCCGATGTCTCGCCGATCCTGACGTTTATTCTGGTGTATCTGTTTCTCGTGAACCGCGACGTTGTGGGTTGGTCGCCGACCATCTCGGTCATCGGGACCATGTTGTTTGTTCCCTATGCCGCCGTTGTTGTTGCCATCCTAAATTTCAATGCGTTTCTGGCGATCTCGAACTACTATTGGTCGGTGCCACTTCTGCTGGTGATTTATGCGGTGGCCTTGTGGCGCGCGCATCCTGAAACCACTCGTGGGTTTGTAGTCGGCGCGGTCATCCTGTGCATTTCCATCACGCTGCGGTCGCTCGACATGCAAGTCTGTGATGCCTTCCCGCTGGGGACACATTTTACCTGGCACATCCTGAACGCAATCATGCTGGGCTATATGATCCATGTTTACCACCGGCATGTCCTTGCAGGACGGCAAGTGCAGCGGTAAACGCGGGTCTGACGTTTTAGCCGGAGACTCTCATGTCGATTGACACAGAAACCGCCCGCCGGGTCGCCAAGCTGGCCCGGATCAAAGTGGAGGACGACGCGCTTCCTGCGCTCGCCCAGGAATTCAGCGCGATCCTTGGGTTCATCGAGCAGTTGAATGAGGTGGACGTTGACGGCGTGGAGCCGATGACGTCCGTCACCCCGCAGCGCCTGAAGCGGCGGGAAGATGTGGTCACTGATGGCGACCAGCAAGACAAGGTTCTGGCGAATGCGCCTGATGCCCGTGAAGGCTTCTTTGCTGTGCCCAAGGTGGTGGAATAATGACCGATCTGTCGAAACTGACCATCGCTACCGCCCGCGACGCGATGCGCAAGGGAGAGCTGTCATCAAGCGAGCTGACAGCGGCCTATCTGAAGGATATCGAAGGTGCAGGCGCGTTGAACGCCTTTGTGCACCATACGCCTGAGTTGGCAGCCGAGCAGGCGAAAGCTGCCGACGCGCGGATCAAGGCAGGCGATGCGCCTGACATGTGTGGCATTCCGTTGGGGATCAAAGACCTGTTCTGCACGAAGGGCGTGCCGTCGCAGGCGGCGTCCGGAATCCTCAATGGTTTCAAGCCCGAATACGAATCCACCGTGACGACACAGCTCTTTGATGCGGGCGCGGTGATGCTCGGCAAGCTTAACATGGATGAGTTTGCGATGGGCTCGTCCAACGAGACTTCTGTCTATGGTAACGCGGTGAATCCATGGAAGGCTGGAAACGGTGAGGCTGAACTGACTCCGGGTGGATCTTCCGGTGGGTCTGCGGCGGCTGTGGCTGCTGACCTATGCCTCGCGGCAACAGGGACGGATACGGGCGGATCAATCCGCCAGCCTGCGGCGTTTACTGGTATCACCGGCATCAAGCCAACCTACGGCCGTGTGTCGCGGTGGGGCATTGTGGCGTTTGCCTCGTCGCTGGACCAAGCCGGTCCGATGACCAAAGATGTGCGCGATGCCGCGATCATGCTGGAAGCCATGTGCGGCCACGACCCGAAAGACAGTACCTCTGCCGATCTGGCCGTACCGAACTTTGAGGCTGCGCTGACAGGCGACATCAAAGGCAAGGTCATCGGTATTCCTAAGGAATACCGCATGGACGGCATGCCAGCTGAGATCGAAAAGTTGTGGTCCGACGGCACCGCGATGCTGAAAGACGCGGGCGCTGAGATCAAAGACATCAACTTGCCGCATACGCAATACGCGCTACCGGCCTATTATGTCATCGCGCCTGCTGAAGCCTCCTCAAACCTTGCGCGGTATGACGGCGTGCGGTTCGGGCATCGTGCCAAGCTTGATCAGGGCGATGGCATCACGGAGATGTACGAGAAAACCCGTGCCGAAGGCTTCGGGGCAGAGGTGCAGCGCCGTGTGATGGTCGGGACTTATGTGCTGTCTGCGGGTTTCTATGACGCCTACTACAACCGCGCACGCCGGGTGCGGACGTTGATCAAGCAGGACTTTGAGACCGTCTTTGCCGACGGTGTTGATGCGATCCTGACGCCTGCGACGCCATCCGCTGCGTTTGAGCTGGGTGCGGGCCTTGACCCAATTCAGATGTACCTCAACGACGTATTTACGGTGACAGTGAACCTTGCCGGGTTGCCGGGGATCAGCGTGCCGGCAGGTCTCGATGCCAACGGTCTGCCGCTTGGCTTGCAGCTGATCGGGCGGCCTTGGGAAGAGGCAGATTTGCTGAATACGGCTTACACGCTGGAGCAAGCCTGTGGTTTTGTAGCCAAACCGAACAAGTGGTGGTAAAACCGTTTGCGTGAACCGAGGATGGGGTTGGCTTTGAAAACAGTCAGATGGGTTGGCGTTGCTGCGATTGCGATGGCCGGATGTACCGCGCAGGTGCCCAACAGCGCACCGGGGCCGGGCTTTGGTGACTATGCTGAGTATGAACTGGAGCGTGCACGGCGAGAGGCTGTCTTGTCGGGCGAGCCGATTGGTGGGCCGCTGACAGCGACAGTGCCACAAACGACTGTTGGACCCAATCCAAATGCCGCCGTTGTCCCGGGAGCGGAGGGCTTGCCGGGAGCACCGGGCGGGGCAATCACCTCAAGCGAACTTGCCGCTGCCGGTATCGGCGGGACCGGCGTGCCCGCGACCAGCGGTGGTCTTGGCAATGCGACAACCGTGGATCCAAACGCAGCACTCGCGCCCGCGGGGAGTGTGGGCGACAACCCAACCATTTCGGACGAGCAGAACTTTGATGCCGTTTCAGGGCGCGAGACTATCGAAAGTGATGCGCAGCGCCGTGCTGAACAGGCGGAACGCCTTGTGGTCGTCGAACCCGTACCGCTGCCGTCGCAGCGGGCCGACTCGGGGCCGAACATTGTGCAATACGCGATCAACGCGCCGAACCAGAAAGGGCAGCAGTGGTATTCCCGCTCAATCCTGTCTGGCGACAACCGGTTCCAGCGCAATTGTGCGACTTACGCCAACCCGGATGAGGCACAGCGCGACTTTTTGCGTCGGGGCGGGCCAGAACGCGATCAACGCGGCATTGACCCAGATGGCGACGGGTTTGCATGTGGTTGGGATCCGGCACCTTTCCGTCTGGCGACTGGCAACTGACGCTTACACATCCATCACCGAACTTCGGGCCGCGCCGCGAGGGTGCACGGCCTGATCTTGTTGTGCTTCACTACACAGCCATGAACTCGGTCGAAGCCGCGTGCCAAACGCTCTGCAACCCAGAGACCGAAGTGTCCGCGCATTATCTGATTGCGCTGGATGGCGTGGTCCTGTCGCTCGTGGATGAAGGCATGCGTGCGTGGCATGCGGGGGCCGGGGCCTGGGGGGCGGTCACCGATGTGAACAGCAGGTCTATTGGGATTGAAATTGCCAACGACGGCGCGTCGCCCTTTGCGGCACCCCAGATGGATGCACTCGTTGCGTTGCTTCGTGGGCTTATGGCGCGCTGGGCGATCTTGCCCGAACGTGTGATCGGCCACAGTGACATGGCGCCGGGGCGCAAGATTGACCCGGGCGTGCGGTTTGACTGGCGGCGGTTGGCGCTCGAGGGGCTCAGTGTTTGGCCGGACCTGACCCGCTTTGCAGACCCGGACCCGGATGTATTTCGCAGAGACGCGCGCGCCTTTGGATATCCGGATGTCGATGATGCGCTGCTTCTCAAAACGGTCCGTCTGCGTTTTCGCCCGCGTGTGATCGGGCCGCTTGACGGCACCGACATGGCGATCGTCCGCGATCTGGCGCAACGCTTCCCCGTTGACGCAGGACCGCGAACCTCCTAATCGCAACTCGCGCGGATGGCTGGATGGCCGCGGCAGCAATGTCGAGGAAAGTCCGGACTCCACAAAGCACGGTGCCGGGTAACGCCCGGCGGGGGTAACCCTAGGGATAGCGCCACAGAGATGAAAACTACCTGTGTCCGCACAGGAAAAGGTGAAACGGTGGGGTAAGAGCCCACCGCGGACGTGGCAACACGGACGGCACGGCAAGCCCCACCGGGAGCAATGCCAAATAGGGACCGCGTGTCACCTTCGGGTGGCGGGGATGCTTGACCCCCAGCAGGTCCGGGTTGGCAGCTAGAGGTGCGTTGGTAACAGCGCATCCAGATGAATGGTCATCTCAGGCGGCTTTGCCGCCTAGACAGAATCCGGCTTACAGGCTATCCGCGCAATTCCGCCGTTTTTGACGATCTGCCTTTTTCCTTTTGACAGGATTAATGTGCGTCCTACCGTTGCATTGCTGGAAATGTGGGCAATTGATCAGCGCGATGTATCGGCTTTTGGATAAGACAGCATTGGACATTCTGGGCGACGCGGGCGCGGCGCTTGTTCCTGGTGCGTTGCGCGACCTCCAAGAATATGCCGTCATGCTGGATCAAACGGGCTGCGTCACCGAAGCCAGTCGTGGCAGCATGACCTTTCGAGATGCAAGCAATGAAGGCTTGGCGGTTGGTCAACTGTGGTACCGATTTTGGCCGGAAGACCTGCGTGGCCATTTGCAGGAAGCCGTTACGCGAGGCTTGCAGGGTCATATCACGCAATACTGGGCGTCTTACACGGATGCGGCCGGCGAAGTGTCGCAATGGGACCTGCGATTCTCACCGCTGCAAGATGCCGCAGACGCCGTGACATCTGTCATTGTCGTGTCCCGCAAACTGACCACACATTAATTCCAGCACACCGCCCCGCAATTGCGGTTGACTCGTGCGCCTGCGCGCGTAAAAGGCAGCTTCATTCGATTTTCACCGCAGGCCGTTCAGGCCGCGAACCCGGAGAGATGTTATGGCGAAGCCAACCACCATCAAGATCCGCCTGAACTCCACCGCGGGGACCGGGCACTTCTACGTCACGAAGAAAAACGCACGCACCATGACCGAAAAAATGGTCGTTAAGAAGTACGACCCAGTTGTGCGCAAGCACGTTGAGTACAAAGAAGGCAAGATCAAGTAAGTTGATCGATTGTCTAAGTTGAAAAGGCCGCGCCAAATGCGCGGCTTTTTTGTTTGCGTGACCCTAGGTGCCCAGAAGCGCAAGCACCTCGTCAGCCAATGCGCGCACTTCCTGCGCCGCAGCGCCGCTTTTCTGGGCTTCGATCACGCCCAGTCCTTTGCCTAATGCCTCCGCGTAGACGACGCGATGCGCGAGCGTTGATTTGAGCGGCGTTGCGTCAAGTTCGGCGACGGCGGTGGCAACTTCCTCGCCCACGCGTGTGCCCGAACGTGTGCGGTTCATCACAATGTGGACGGGCTTATCTGCGCGTTCCGCCATGTCGAGCACATCTGCAGTGGCCCAGACATCGGCTTGGCTGGCAGATACGGGAACTAGTACGAGATCAGCCTCGCTCAACACCCAGCGCATGTCACTGTCAGCTTTGGGAGGCGTGTCGATAAAGACGTAATCGGTCGTGTCCTTCACCCCGCGGATCGCCCGCGAGATTCCAAACGCCGTGGCGGTTGCAAAATGCAGGCTCTCAGATTCACCCATGCGGGCCTCTCGTTCATCCAGCCATTTCCCCAAGCTCCCCTGTGGGTCGGTGTCAAAAAGGGCCACACTTTTCCCGTTTGCGATCAACGCAGTGGCAAGGTTTGAAACCAACGTTGTTTTCCCTGCGCCACCTTTTTGCTGCACCACACAGATGATTTGACTACCCATAACGCGACTCTCCGCCGGATGTTTCTGCGGTGCAGCATAGCGGGTTGCGTCGGGAAAGGCGATAGGGGGCGATTTGGGCCGGGGTACGCCCCAGGAAACTCGTGCTAATTTCCATGGTGCGAGCTGGCTGAATGGGTGCGCCACATGATGATTGCACCAGATGCGAGGATGAGGGTCGCGCCAAAGATCGTCTCTCTCGGGAGGGTCTCTCCGAAGACCAAGACGCCAAGTGCCACGCCGAAGAGTAATCGACTATAGCGAAATGGCGTGACGCTTGCGACCTCACCGGTCCGCATCGCTTTCATGAGTGCGATATAGGCGACCACACCGGACAAGGCGGCGCCTGATATGGCCGTGCTGGTCTGCGCGTTGGGCAGGACGGGTGGTGTTTGCTCCCAAAGCATGTACCCAACACCGGCCACGATGATGGCGCAGAACCCATAGAACCCGAGCAGGTTGGTGCTGAGAGACTTTGGCGCCGCGCGGCTTGCCAGGTCGCGCCCTGCAAATCCAAGCATGCCGAGAACTGCCAAGACGGACAGGATTGAAAAGTCATCGGTCCCGGGTTGGATGATCACGCAAACCCCAGCAAGGCCCAGAAAAACGGCGACCCAGCGGCGCCAGCCGACGGATTCATCAAAGAAGATGGCCGCGCCTGCAACGACAACGACAGGCGTGGCTTGCAAGATCACGGTGGCGGACGACAGTGGCGTGAGCGCGATGGCGAGCACGTAGAAGAGCCGGCCGAAGACTTCAAACCCAAACCGGATCCGCATGGGGCGTGAGAGGACATCGGGGTGGTTCAAGGGGTCTTGGCTCAGGCGCGCGAGAATTGCAAAGACGACGACGCCTCCGATGCCAAAGTGCAGGAGGACCTGGCCGATTGGCATGGTCTGCGACGCGACCTTGAGAAATGCGTCTTCAATCGCGAACATCGCCATCGCGCCGACCATCCACAGGGCGCCTATCAGATTTGCCCGCGGTAATGCGTGGGATTGGGTTGTCATGTCGCTTGTTGGCCCGTTCGCTGATCTGCATCATGCGCCGATCCACGTTCCGTGCAACCGCGAAGTCAACCTGTGCGGCGGCGCTGCTTTCCTTTCGGCGCTGCGCGCGCGACAGTGGCTGGAAGCGAAGGGGCCTTGGCATGACTGACACCACGACATCGACTGAAGAAGACCAGACCGACGCCGGGGCACGGCGCAAAGCGGGTGAGTTTGTCCGTGGCGTCAGTGGTTTTCGTCATGCGATTGGTGACGCTGACTTTCCTGCAGAGGCGGGGCGTTATCATCTATTTGTGGCGCTCAACTGCCCGTGGTGCCATCGCGTGACGCTCGCGCGGTCGGTGCTGGGGTTGCAGGACAGTATCACGATGGACGTGGCCTTCCCGAACCGGACGGGCGAGGACGATCCAGCGGGGCCCAACCTGTGGGAGTTTTCGCCGGATCGTGTGGCGAGCCTAACAGGACAGACCTTGCCGGAATGTACGGTCGATACCGGCACCGGGCGAGCTGTCCGGCTCGCGAAAGAGGTCTATCAAGCGGAAGGCTCTGACGAGCAATCTGTTCCGATCCTGTATGATAAGGTTGCCGGGCGGATCGTGAATAACGAAAGCGCAGAGATTATCCGGATGCTTGATGCACAGGCAGAGGCGCTTGGCAGCAGTATGGGCGCTGGGCGGCCAAGGCTTTACCCGGAAGATGCTGACTTGCGGGCAGAGATCGCCGCGCTGAACGAGCGGATCTATGTGACGATCAATAATGGGGCCTACAAGTCTGGGTTCTCATCGGATCAAACGGTGTATCAAAACGCATTTGAGGCTTACTTTGAAAGCCTCGCCTGGCTCGACAGCCTGTTATCGAACGGGCGGCCTTATCTGACCGGCGACACCTTTACCGAAGCCGACTTGCGACTTTTCCCAACGCTCTATCGGCACGACCCTGTTTACTATGTGCGCATGAAACTGAACGGCGCAAAGATACTCGACTATCCGCATCTGTGGCGTTGGCTCTGTCGCGTGCATGCGCTGCCGGGCGTGGCCGAAAGCGGGTCGCTGGTTCATTGCAGGCAAGGCTACTTCGGGCGGTCCTGGAACGGTGTTGTGGCGCTCGGACCGCTCAAGCCGATGTCGTACCCAGAGGCCTATGCTCATCCGGAACTGGCGAAACGTTAGGCGCTGGCCAGTTTACCTTTCTGCCAACCGCGAAACATTAAAGCGCCGCCAATGGCGATGCCCAGAAGGTCAGTGCGCCAATCACCTGAAATCATGCAAAGCGCACCGCCCAGCAGGATGATCCGAATGATCGGCCCCGCCGGCCCCATGAACCACGCCTGCACCGCACCGGCGAGCATGTAGACCCCGATGAGCGCCGTGATCAGGTTGCGCAGGCTTACGTACCAGGGTGCCTCCATCAACAGACCCGGGCTGTAAAAAAACATGAAGGGCACGATGAAAGCGGCAAGGCCGACCTTGAAGCTGGTGACGGAGGTTCGCATCGGCTCAGACCCCGCGATGGCGGCACCAGCATAGGCGGCAAGTGCGACGGGGGGCGTGATGGCCGAGACGACCGCAAAGTAGAAGACAAAGAAATGGGCAATCAGTGGGGCGATACCGATCTCGATCAGGCCGGGTGCGACGACGGAGGCCGCCACCGCATAGGCCGCTGTCGTTGGCATGCCCATGCCGAGGATTACCGCAATGATCATCGCAAAGACGAGTGCGAGCAGGGTGCTTTGCTGGGCGAGGTCGAAGAGCAGGTTTGAGAAACGCGCGCCAACGCCGGTGAGGGAGATCACGCCCACGATCAGTCCTGCGCAGGCGCAAACGGTGATGATCTGGATACACATGCGCCCGCCGAGACCGAGGGCTTCGTAGACTTGCTTAGGACCCATTTTGTAAGGGGTGAGCCAGCTGACCGCTGCAGCGCTGGCAATCGCAAGGGTGCCTGCGCGAATGACAGAGTAGCCGGCAAAAAGTGCGCCGATCAGGATGATGATCGGCAGGAACAAGTAGATCTGGCGTACGAGATCGCGCAACTTCGGCAGCTCATCACTGCGCAGGCCGCGCATGCCGGTGCGGCTCGCCTCAAAATCCACCATGAAGTAGATCGATGCGAAATAAAGGATCGCGGGGATCAGTGCCGCGACCACAAGGTCGGTGTAGGGGATGCCCGTAATCTCGGCCATGATGAAGGCCCCTGCGCCCATAATCGGCGGCATGATCTGCCCGCCAGTGGAGGCTGCCGCTTCGATCGCACCAGCCGATTGCGGCCGGTAGCCGACCTTCTTCATCAACGGGATCGTCAGGGAGCCTGTGGAGACCACGTTGCCCGCCGAGGTGCCGTTGATCATGCCCATCAGGCCAGAGGCGAGGACCGACACTTTCGCAGGGCCGCCGCGTGCGCGACCGGCGACAGCGAAAGAAAAGTTCACAAAATAGTCGCCGACTTTGGACGCTTGCAGGAAGGCCGCGAAGACGATGAAGAGAATGATGTAGGTTGACGATACGGCGGTGGTCGGCCCCAGCACCCCGTTGTCTGTGAAGACGTAAGTGAAGAAGCGTTTCGCGTCATAGCCGCGGTGTTCGAGGAAACCCGGCAGATAGGGGCCCATGAAGGCGTAGACGACAAAAACGAGCGCGATAATGACGAGGGCCAGGCCCGCTACGCGACGCGTCATCTCCATGATCAATACGGCAATCACAAATGCAGCCCAGCCATTGTTGGGATCAGCAAAGGGCGTGCCTGCGCGCAAACGCAATGACAGCGTGTCGAGGCTGAAGAGGATGAAGCCGAAACTTGCGAGGGAGGCAATGATCAGGCCGACATCAGCGATGGTCATCTGACCAACGCGGGCGGGGTAAACCCAGCCTGTAAACACGGCGAGCAGCGTACCGATAGCAAGGGCCGGACCATAAACCGTGAGCGTCCACGCCGGCGGTGCCGCCTGTCCGGGTTCGAGAAACATGATCGCTGCAAAAAGTGAGCCGAGGGCGATGGTACAAAGCAGGATGCTGACCGCGCCTAAGATGTCGGGCAGGCGGGTTGAGTATCGCCCTTCTGTTGCGGGCTTTACAGCAAGCGCCGCAGTCAGCACAAAGCCAAGGATCAGGGCACCCGCAATGTGCATGATCCGAAAGGTCCAGGTTTCTAGCGGTGCGATGTTGAGCACGTAGAGATGCCATCCGGCGTAGACGGCGCAAAGGAGGAAACCCACACGCGCCAGCCAGCTGTTGTCTTCCACAGCCACCACGGGGTCGACCCCATCGCCAAGCGGTCTGTTGGCCTCTGTCACCTGTGCTTCGGTCATCCTGCCAGTCTCCCCCAAACCCTGGCCGTATCATGCGTGGCCGGGCCGCATCTGCCTACCCTGAAATGCATAAAAGCACCCCGCCCGGGCGGGCGAGGTGCAATGGTTTTCACCCGAAGAGAAGATTACCCTTCCAGTTCATCCGGAATGTCAAAACCGTTTTCTTCAAACCAGCGGACAGCGCCGGGGTGCCACGGGATAAAAGTGTTCTTGTCGAAGTTCTCTGGCAGTGTTTCGACTGCAGACTTGTGGATCTCGACCATCTTCTCGTTGTTCGACATGACGGTCTTCACCACTTCGTAGACGAAGCTTTCTGGCAGGTCCGCATGACCGACAGCGAAGTTCCACATGGACACGCTGAGCTGATCACCGGGCATCGACGGATAGGTGTCGCCCGGGATTGTGAAAGCAGCCACGGGCTGGGAGCCGATGACGGCAGCCTGCTCTTCTTCCGTAAAGCCGAAATAGGTTACGTCAGTCTGTGCATCCAGCTGGCTGAACGCCGGGTAGGGCAGGCCACCAGCCCAGGTCATGACGTCGATCAGACCGTCCTGAAGCTGACCGGCAAGGTCAGATGCGCCGCCGTTGCGGAATTCGACGTTCTTGCCCATGTCCGTCAGGATACGCGGCCAATAGGTACCCGGTGTCCCGCCTGCAGGGCCAACACCAACGACGGAACCGTCAGGGATGTCTGCAAAGCTGGTTATGCCGGAGCCGCTGAGTGCGACCGCGTGGAAACCTGTTTTATACATTGGGAATAAGGCGCGCAGCTGGTCGTGCTTCAGGCCAGGCGCCAAAGCGCTTTCGCCGTTAATGGCGTCGAATGCCGGACCCATGGTGACCATGCCCATATCGAGGTCACCTGTCTGCACGAGGGCCGCATTCTGGACAGGTCCGCCGGTGACTTCTGTGCCGCCAGGAACACCGAGAGCTTCGGAAACCATATTTGCCCAGCCCGCACCGTAGACAAAGTAAGTACCGCCTTGGCTGGCAGTGCCGACCGAGAAGCTATCGGGCCAATCGCTTTTGTCTTGGGCCGTGACCGTCCCCGCAGCCAAGCTCAGCGCAGCCGAAGCTGCGAGTGCTTTGAAAACCAATAGTTTTGGCATGAATGTCATATTGTCCTCCTGTTGAAGCAGCGCTTTTTGAGCGTCTTTGCACAACGGCTCTCCTCAGCCAGTGCGCTGGAGGGATGGTAAGTCAACCGGAGAAATTAACAAGCGCCTGTCACGCAAACGCTATCGCGGATGACGTTTGTATCATGCAAAGAAAAGCCCCGCCTGACGGAGTGTCAGGCGGGGCCAATTCCGGCGATGTTCTTGAGGTTTTATTCCCGGTTGCCCAGCAATTGCAGCAGGAACATGAACATGTTGATGAAGTCGAGGTAGAGGTTCAGCGCGCCCATGATTGCAGCTTTGCCCAACCACTCCTGATCAGCGACCATTGCGTGCTGAATGTAGTCGTTTTTGATCTTCTGTGTGTCATAGGCAGTCAGACCCGCGAAGATCAGCACACCCAGAATGGACACTGCGAACATGATCGCAGGCGATTGGAACCACAGGTTGGCCAATGAGGCCACGATCAGACCAATAACGCCCATGATGAGGAAGCTACCCCAACCGGAGATGTCTTTCTTCGTGGTGTAGCCCCAAAGGGACAGACCTGCGAAGGAGATCGACGTAATCAGGAAGACCTGTGCGATCGAAAAGCCAGTGTAGACGATGAAGATCGAGCTGAGCGACAGACCCATCAGCGCTGCGAACGCGTAGAAGGTCGTTTGAACGCCGGCAGCTGACAAACGGTTCATTGCTGCGCCGAAGCCAAAGAAGACAAAGGCCAGTGGTGCAAGCATGATCACCCACCGCAGCGGCGACATGTAGATCGCCTGACCCAGCGAGGTCAGATATGTGTCTGCGCCAATCTGTGCGACAGCGTTCGACGGATCCGTTGTTGTTGCCAGACCAGCGATGGCCCACGCAGCCGCAAAGGTGATCAGTGTACCGACGGACATCGTCGCGTAGACTTTATTCATATGGGCGCGAAGGCCCTCATCAATCTCCGCCGTGCGGACCCCGCCCGCTGTTCGGATAGATTGTTGATATTCAGCCATGGATACCTCCAAAAATGAACTGCGAACGCCGTTCCTGACGTCTTAAGTCAGATATTGGCAGCAAACCCCATAATTTCAAGGTCTATCGGAGTCGAATTCGACCGTATTTGAGTATTCGTGCCGGAATGTCGCAGTCTGCAGCGAACCCTTCTGTATTTGGGGGAAATACGGCGTGTAATCAAGCTTCTAGGGGAGGGATTGTTGCTCCCGTCACTGCATTTTTCTCCCCACGTTGACAGGTTGTGGTGTCACGACGACCTTTCCGGTGGCTTTGCGAGTCGCTAGCAGGTCAAGCGCCTCTTGCGCCCTTTCGAGCGGCAGAACGTGGCTGATATGCGGCTTGAGCTGGCCTGCCACGTACATGGCCATCAGGTCTTCCAAGCTTTGCTTCAACGCCTCGGGGGCAAAGGTCAGATACCCGCCCCAGTAGAAACCGATGACGGTGATATTCTTCACCAGAAGGTGGTTGGCTGGGATTTGAGGGACGTCACCACTCGCGAATCCGATGGTGATATAGCGCGCCTCTCGGTTGCAGGCGCGCAGCGCGGCTTTGTAAAGATCGCCGCCGACCGGGTCGTAGACGACGTCCGCACCACCGAGTGCTTTAACTTCCGCTTTCACATCCGCGGTGTTGGAGTCGATCAGGTGATCCGCGCCAGCCTCCTGTGCAATGGTCAGCTTGTCTGCGCCGCGCGCCACCGCGATCACCCGCGCCCCCAACGCTTTGCCGATCTCCACCGCTGTTAGCCCGACGCCGCCAGCGGCACCCAAAACGAGCAGGGTTTCGCCAGCCTGAAGTGCTGCGCGGCGAGTCAGTACGAGGTGAGAGGTCCCATATGCCACCATGAAGCCTGCGGCGACCTCGGCGGGCATTGCATCAGGCACTTGCATGCAGCGGTCGGCTGGAAAAACTCCGACGTCAGCAAGACCGCCTTGACCGCCGAATACCGCAACACGCTCACCAATCGCCGGGGCAGTCACGTCGTCTCCTCGGGCGAGGATTGTGCCGCAGACCTCCATCCCGAGCGTGAACGGTGGCTCTGGCGTGTCCTGATATGTGCCCTTTGCCATCAGCAAATCTGCGAAGTTGAGACCGCAGGCGTCCACTTTGATTGAAACCTCGCCGGGGCCCGGTTTGGGCTCCGGAACCTCTTTGAGTTGCGGTTTTGACGTAACGTCAGTAACTTGGAATGCGCGCATGCCGGGTTTTCGCTTCTTTTCGTCAAATTCGATTGAGCGAACAGATCGCGGCTTTTTCCACAATTATCCAGCAAATTCGACATGATTACTGTCGGATTGCCGACACGTTTAAGGCGAGACCTGTACTTAAGTTAAGGTCGTCACATGCAACCGTTGCGTGTTCAGCACCGAACCCGCATCAATTTCTGCAGGCGGGATCTTCTAGCGAAGGTTCCCCGAGGGAATGGGCGAACCGTGTGGGACGAGGCGGACGCTCACTGTGAGAGAGAGTAAATAATGAGCCACCCTGTTGATGTGCATGTCGGAAAGCGTATCCGACACCGTCGCTGGATGAATGGCACCACGCAACAGCAACTTGCTGAGCGTGTTGGCATTAAATTTCAGCAAATTCAAAAATACGAAACCGGCATGAATCGTGTCAGTGCCTCGCGTTTGTGGGATATCGCGAATGTGCTGGATGTGCCTGTCTCCTTCTTCTTTGAAGGTATGGACGCAGATGATGCTGCCCCGCGTGATGGCGCAGACATGCCTGCGGACATCATGACCGACAAAGAAGCACTGGAACTTCTGCGCTCCTACTATGCGATTCCGGAAAATCAGCGTCGGCGCCTGTTTGACCTGGCGCGGGTCCTGAGCGAAGCCGCCTAATCGGCGCTCGAACGCGAAAGCGGGCAGGGGACGCGTCTGCGTTCCCTGTTGACCGTTTGATACACGGCACGTTACCCACCCCATGATGAGCGTGGGAGGCTTGGGTAATCGTGCAGATCAGTGACACCGTCCAACAAGACCTGTTGCGCGTGGCGCATCTATTGGCTGATGCCGCCCGTCCAGAGACGCTGCGGCATTTTCGGCAAGCGTCGCTGAGTGCAGAGAATAAGGACTCTGCCGGTTTTGATCCTGTGACAGAGGCCGACCGCGCCGCCGAAATGGCGATGCGCGGGGTGTTGGCGCGCGAGCGCCCGGAAGATGGTATCATCGGGGAAGAGTTTGGCGTGACCCCGGGGACCACCGGGCTGACGTGGGTCTTTGATCCAATTGACGGAACGCGCGGTTTTATCAGCGGGACACCAACATGGGGTGTGCTGATCTCGGTCGCGGATGAGACAGGTCCACGAATGGGTATCATCGACCAACCCTTTATTGGTGAACGCTTTGTTGGTGGGTTCGGCGTTGCGGTAAATATGGGCCCCCTCGGGAAACGCCCGTTGCAGTGCCGCAAGACAAAGGCGCTCTCTGACGCGACAATTCTGACAACCTTTCCGGAGGTCGGTTCTCCGGCAGAAGGCCGTGCTTTTCATCATGTCGCGCGGCAGGCAAAGCTGACTCGTTACGGGATGGATTGTTATGCCTATGCGCTTGTCGCGTCGGGTCAGGTCGATCTGGTGATCGAGGCTGGTTTGCAGCCCTATGACATTCACGCACCTATCGCAGTCGTCACCGCAGCGGGCGGCATTGTCACCAACTGGCAGGGCGGTGCGGCGCATCACGGCGGGCAAGTGATTGCGGCGGCCAACCGTGATCTGCATGCGGCGGCGCTTGCGCAGCTGCAAGAAAGCTTGGCGTCTTAGTCTGACCTCACCCGACGGCCCGCGACCCAAACGTCTTTGATCGCCCGGTCATCGCCCATCATGATGGTCGGGAACAGCTGATCCCAAAACGTCTCCGCTTGCGCGGCGCGCTGGGCAATCACCGGTGTTGATGCGAGGTCGATGATCGCTACATCGGCAGCGGCACCGGGTGTTAGGCTGCCAATCTGACCCTGCATATGCAGCGCCCTCGCAGACCCTTCGGTAGCGAGCCATATAAGTTGGGACGCATGAAGCACATCGCCGCGCAATTGCCCGATCTCGTAGGCGGCGGCCATCGTGCGGAGCATCGAAAACGAAGATCCGCCGCCGGTGTCGGTGGCAAGGCCGACCGTCACGCCGGCCCGCGCGAGGCCAATGACATCACAAAGGCCCGAGCCAATGAAAGTATTGGAGGTTGGGCAATGGGCGATAGCAGCGCCGACCTCCGCCAGCCGCTCGATCTCGCGCGGTTTAAGGTAAATCGCATGGCCGTAAATGCCTTTTGCACCAAGCAGTCCGTGGGCTTCATAGGTGTCGAGGTAGTCGCGGGCGCCGGGATACAGCTCCTCCACCCAAGCGATTTCCGGCACCTGTTCGCTCAGGTGGGTTTGCATCAGACAATCAGGGTGCTCTGCCCAAAGTGCGCCAAGCGCGGATAGTTGCTCTGGCGTGGACGTAGGTGAAAAGCGTGGCGTGATGGCGTATTGGGCGCGTCCCGTCCCGTGCCACTTTTTCAAGAGCGCCTTGCTCTCGTCATAAGCGGATTGCGCCGTATCGTGCAGGTCATCGCGGGCGTTGCGGTCCATGCAGGTTTTCCCGGCAACCACAGCCATGTTGCGCGCGGCGGCTGCACTGAAAAAGGCATCCACGCTTTCGGGGTGGATGGTGCAAAAGCTCGTCAGGGTGGTTGTGCCGTGCGCGAGCGCAAGATCAAGCGTATCGGCTGCCACTGCGTCCGCATAGTTCCGGTCGCCAAAACGGCTTTCTTCGGGAAAAGTATAGGTGTTCAGCCAGTCGATCAGCTGCTTGCCCCAGCTCGCGATCATACGGGTCTGAGGATAGTGCATGTGGGCGTCGACGAAGCCCGCCGTGATCAGTGCGTCGCCGTAGTTGGTGACCTGCGAGTTTGGGTGGGCCGCGCGAAGAGCCTCACCGTCGCCAACTTCTACAATCTGTCCGTCGCGGATGAGTACGCCACCTGACGAGTTTTGATGGCTGACCGCTAACCAATCCTCACGCAGTGGGTCGCCTGAGAAATGCAGGGTTTGGCCGAGAAGCAACTGATCTGTCATCCCCTAGTCCTATGCGGTGCCGGTCAGGGGGTAAATCCCGCGATTGTCGTTGTGCCTTCTGGCCCACGTCCTATGTTGCAGTGAAACGGCAGGGGAAAGCAGTGACCGAGCCTGAGCAGATCAAATCTGAAGACGAAGACGAAATCTATGGCGTCGCGCAGACGCTGCTGGATGACGTGCTTGCGGCAGTTGAACGCGAAGACGCGGACGCCGTGGTCGCGCTTCTTGATCCCGTTCACCCCGCCGACATTGCCCATCTTTTTGAGCTGATTGACGCTCGCCAGCGAGCCGAATTGCTGCGCCTCTGGGATGGTTACGGCGTTGGTGAGGTCCTGTCCGAACTGGATGACGTGCTGCGCGAAGAGGTCATCGACAGTCTTGAACCCGCCGATCTGGCAGATGCGGTCCGTGACCTCGACAGTGATGATGTTGTGGACCTGATTGAAGATCTGGGCAGCGAACAGACAGAAGCTGTTCTTGATGCGCTCGACGATGCTGACCGGGTGAATGTCGAAAGGGCGCTCAGCTACCCCGAGGAATCAGCTGGCCGCCACATGCAGGTGGAGCTGGTCCGCGCGCCGGAACACTGGACCGTGGGCGAGGCGATTGATTTCCTGCGGAGTGACGGGCAGATCCTGCCTGAGCAGTTTTACCACCTGATCCTCGTTGATCCGCGCATGAAGGCGGTAGGGTATGTCACGCTTGGTCGCGTGCTGAGCTCAAAGCGTGAGGTGTTGCTGAAAGACATCCTCGAAGACACCTTCCGGACCTTCCATGTTGAGGAAGACGTGGAAGAGGTCGCTAATGCGATCAACCACTATCACCTGATTACAGCGCCGGTTGTGGATGACGATGACCGGATTGTCGGTGTGATCACCATCGACGACGCGATGGCGTTTCTCGATGAAGAGGCGGAAGAGGATTTGCTGCGCCTTGCAGGTGTTGTGGGTGAGACCAGTTTGGCGGACCGCGTGATGGAGACGACAAAGCAGCGATTTCCGTGGCTCGCAGTGAACTTGCTGACGGCAATCCTCGCGTCGCTGGTGATTGCAATGTTTGAAGACGTCATTGCAGGATTGGTCGCGCTTGCGGTGCTGATGCCCATCGTGGCGTCGATGGGCGGCAACGCCGGGACTCAGTCGTTGACGGTCGCGGTGCGCGCGATTGCGACGCGCGACCTCACCGGGTCGAACGTCTGGCGGGTGATCCGCCGTGAGGTTCTTGTGGGCCTGATCAACGGTTTGGCCTTCGCGGTGATCATGGGGATCATCGGTGCCGTCTGGTTTGGCCAACCGATGCTGGGTGTGGTGATTGCCGTCGCGATGGTGATCAATCTTGTCGTCGCCGGGCTCGCCGGGACGGTAATCCCTGTCATTCTGGAGAAAGTCGGGATTGACCCGGCACTGGCGTCCGGCGCGTTTGTCACGACTGTGACCGATGTGGTCGGGTTCTTTGCATTTCTTGGCCTCGCAGCGATGTGGCTTCTATGACTGACCTGACAACACGCAAAGCCGACGCCCGCAAAGCTGCTTTTGCCCGACGCAAGATTGCGCATGGCATCGCGGCACAGGGTGCAGCGGCATATCTGTCTGAGGTTCTGGCCGGATATCGCGGCGTGCCGCTTGCCAGCTACATGGCGATGCGGACGGAGATTGACCCGCGTCCTGCGATGGAAGAGGCGGCTGCGCATGGGCCTGTCGGGGTGCCTGTGATCACAGGGGCCGGGCTGCCATTGAAGTTCCGGACCTGGACACCGGGTTGCAAGATGGAAGCTGGCGAATTTGGTGCGGCAATCCCGTCGGAAGGGGAGTGGATGACGCCCGAAATTGTCATCGTACCGCTGGTCGCTTTTGATCGTCAGGGTGGCCGGCTTGGCTATGGTGGTGGGTTCTACGATCGCACGCTGGAAGCGCTGCGGTCCGTGCGTCCAACACTCGCCATCGGGTTTGCCTTTGCCGCGCAGGAAGCCGATGAGCTTCCCCTTGAGCCAACTGATCAGCCGCTTGATCTGATGGTCACAGAACGAGGCGTGATTGAATTTTCCGCAAAAGGCGCTAAAAAGTAATTACTTTTCAGAAACTTGAACGCCTTGGTTTACGTCGTTTCTTTTTTCTCAAATCATTCTTTGCAACCGGTTGCAAAATGAAAATATCCAATTAAACTCAACCCGACTCGGGAGAGTAAGCGGGTAAGCTATGCCCTGCCGGGAAAGGGAGACGGACGTTGGAGGCGTCCGGCACAATTAACAACAGCTTTTTCTGCCTGCGGGCGATCCCCCAATGGCAGATCATCACAGTCGCGCATGCGACTTCCGGTCAAACTGGGTGATCCGGACACCCATCCTAGGGAGGAAACCAATGAAAAAAGTACTTTTGGCAGCAGGTGTTGTGTCAGCAATGGGCACAACAGCAATGGCTCAGGAAATCGGCGCGACTTTCTCGCGTTTCGATGACAACTGGCTGACCGTTCTGCGCACCGGCATGGTTGAATATGCAGGTACCATCGATGGCCTGTCATACCAGCAGGAAGACGCGACAGACGACCTTGCCAAGCAGATCGACCAGGTCAAGAACTTCGTGGCACAGGGCGTGGATGCGATCATCGTGAACATCGTTGACACATCTGCTGGTGCTGCAGTTTCCGCTGCTGCCGGCGACGTGCCACTTGTCTATGTAAACCGTGAACCAGACAACGTGAACGAATTGCCACCAACCCAGGCTTTCGTGGCGTCTAACGAAATCGAATCCGGCACATTGTCCGCATTCCAGATCTGCCAGAACCTGCGTGCAGAAGGCAAAGGCAACGGCGCACGGGGCTACCTGATGAACGGTCAGCTGTCCAACCAGGCTGCTGTGCAGCGGTCCAAGGACGTCTATGACGTGATCGGCATGGACATGTGTAACTTCATGGAAATCATCGATGAAGCACCCGCCAACTGGTCCCGCGACGAAGCACAGGACTTGATGACCAACTGGATGTCATCCGGTGAGCCGTTCGACTTCGTTCTGGCCAACAACGATGAGATGGCAATCGGCGCAATCCAAGCGATGAAAGCCAATGGCATCGACATGGCAGACGTTCAGGTTGGCGGCGTCGACGCATCACAGGACGCACTGCTGGCGATGGCTGCAGGCGACTATGACGTGACGGTGTTCCAGGACTCTGTTGGTCAGGGCACAGGCTCCATCGATGCGGCGATCAAGCTGATCAACGGCGAAGATGTCGATTCCAAAGTCTACATCCCATTCGTGCTGGTGACCCCAGAGAACATGGGTGACTTCCTCGATAAAAACTAAGGTCGATATCGACAGACTTCTGGCGGCGCATGTGTGCGCCGCCAGATCCATTTAGCCAAAAATCTGGGGGCGCGAGCATGGCTGACACAACCCAAGGCACCGGCGGACTGACCTTCGACAAATCAAAAAGGTCGTGGCCGAATGAGCTGAACATTCTCCTTGCGCTGATCATCATCATCGCTGTGTTTGAGGCGATCGGGCAACTTGCACCCTACATGAACGGTCAGAGCTTCCTTTTCGATACGAAGGACCGGTTCGACAGCATTTTTAACGAAGCGCGACTGCAGATCATCATCCTGCAAGTCGCGATTATCGGGATCATCGCGCTTGGCGTGACCCAGGTAATCATCACGGCAGGGATCGACCTGTCTTCCGGCCCCCTCGTGGCGGCGACGGCGATGATCGCGATGAGTTTCGCACAGGTTGGCGAAGTGAACGGTTTCCCGAACCCCAAAGCCTTGTTCGGCCCTTGGGCCATGGACCTGCCGGTGATCGTGCCGGTTGTGATCGGACTGGCATTTGGCGCGGTCATAGGGATCATCAACGGCACGTTTATCGCCTATTTCCGCATCCCACCGTTCATCGCTACGCTGGGCATGTTCTTGTTCTGCCGTGGCATTGCGCTGTGGTGGTCAGGCGGTAACCCGGTGTCCTTCCCAACGGATGCTTATGCTTGGATCGGCTCCGGCATGATGCCGGTGGTTTGGTTTGTCGCCTTGGCGATCATCTTCCAGCTCATCATGAGTTATACCGTCTACGGCAAACACACCTACGCGATCGGCTCCAACGAAGAAGCGGCACGTATGTCGGGCATCAACGTGCGCCGTCATAAGGTGCTTGTTTACATGATCGCCTCGATGCTCGCGGCCTTTGCCGGTATCGTGCTGAGTTCCAAGGCCGTGACGGCGCAGGCCGGCATGGGCGAATTCTACGAACTTTTCGCCATCGCAATGGCCGTGATCGGTGGCATCAGTCTGCAAGGTGGGCGCGGGTCCATCATTGGCACGGTTCTGGGGGCGATGGTTCTCGGGGTGATCCGGTCTGGCTTCACCTACATCAAGCTCGACGGGTCGTATCAATTGATGGCGATGGGCGCGATCATTGTCGCAGCCGTGATCCTTGACCAGTACCGACAACGAAACCGCGCTTAGGGAGGGCGTTGAAATGAGCGATGACATCGTACTTGAGACACGCAACCTGACAAAACACTACGGCGGTGTGCAGGCCCTCAACAACGCGAACTTCACCCTGCGCAAGGGTGAACACGTGGCCATCATGGGCGACAACGGCGCGGGCAAGTCAACCTTCGTGCGTCAGATCACCGGGGTAGAGCAACGCACGAGCGGGGACATCATCTTTGACGGCAAGCCTGTGCACTTCACCGGCCCAATCGACGCGCGCGAGGCGGGGATCGAAGCCGTGTTCCAGACATTGGCTTTAGCCGACCACCTTGATGTCCCGGATAACCTGTTCCTGGGCCGCGAAAAGACGAAGTTCGATTGGTTGGGTCCATTCCGGCTGCTCGACTACAAAGCGATGCGCAACGACACGCTTGCCGCCTTGGACCGGACCGGCGTGAAAATCCCGAACATAAAGAACACCATTGAGCGGATGTCCGGCGGTCAGCGCCAGTGCGTGGCGATCGCGCGCACAGCGAGCTTTGCTTCGAAGCTGACCATCATGGACGAACCGACCGCAGCGCTGGGCGTTCAGGAAACCGCGCAGGTCGAAAACATCATTCGCACCTTGAAAGAGCAGGGGGAGCCGCTGATCCTCGTGTCCCACAACATGCGGCAGGTGATGGATCTGGTAGACCGTATCGTTGTCTTCCGACGCGGGCGCATCTGCGCGGATCTGCGGAAGGAAGAAACCGACGGCAACGATGTGGTGGCCTACATCACCGGCGCAAAGACCGGCAAAGGGTTCGAAGACGCTGCATAATTAGCTGGTGCGCTGCGCAATCACGTGTGCGGCCGCCTGGTCCAGGATTTGCCAATCGTGGGGGCTTGTAACCAACGCCTCTTGGAAGCCGCGCATATTGTCGGGCTCGTCAATCAAGATGACCCACCCGCTGACATCCACATGCCGAAGCAAACGTGCAAATGACTCATATCGCGTCGCCTCTGGCAGCATGTGCAGCGTGCGGTCAAACAAGAGGACGTCAAAGGTCCCCGTGGGTTGGTAGCTTTCCAAGTCGGCAACGACGCCTTCAACCGCACGTCCCAAACGTTCGGCTCCTGATATCATGTCCGCAATCCCATTCGGGGAAAGATCAACGCCCAGAACGTGATGCCCCCGCTCCGCGATGAAAAGTGCATCGCGCCCTTGACCGCAGCCCACATCCAGCACCCGCAAAGGCCAGCCAGTCTGAGTTTCAAAGAAGTCCACGACGATGGCCCCGGGCTGTCCAAGGGCATTCTTCGTTTCTCTGTAGAGCTTGTCGTAGTCACAGGGGATGTAAAGCCCGTAGATCTCGGCATCCGCGGTTGCAGATGCTTCATCCGAGACGAACCCGTTCTTGGTCAGAACCCGCGCGGAGGCACCATTGTCGCGACTGACCCCGCCCCAAAGCTGCACGGCATCGCCTTGCTTGCGGAACCAAGCCACAAGCCCTGCGATTAGCTCCGTCGCGTAACCGTGTCCCCATGCGGCCTCAGCCAGCAGGTAACCAATGTGGAAGGTGTCCGGGTACATCTCACCAGGCGCGCGCGCGAGGATCACCAAACCAACAAGATCCGCGCCCGTGGCGCGGACCGTGAGAACCGTACTTTCAGCTTGGCGTGCTGTGGTCCAATCGCTGATTTCAGCTGGATGCGAAAGCTGCATCGACGGTGGAAGATGCGCCAAAACCGGTGGCGTGAGTACGCCTATCAGGTCGCGCGACAAAGCGGCGCGCTCCTCCGAGGATGCGATCACGTCATCCCAAACCGCGACGGTCAGTCGGTCGGTCTCAAATCGAATGCCTTCCGACATTGTGGCCACCCCGCATCATAAATTCGCTTGGATCCAAAGCCTACGCAGTCACGCGTCTTTGCTGCAACCATTGGAAAGGTGTGACGCAGATGATGCGGGCGCCAATTCTAACTTTGGTCTAGCGCTTTGCTGCGCCACCGCCTAAGCCCCTCACCATGAAAATACTCTTTCTCGGCGATGTGGTCGGCCGTGCTGGCCGGGCTGCGATCACAACACATCTTCCTACGCTGCGCAAAGACTGGGCGCTCGATTTCGTCGTGGTGAATGGTGAGAATGCGACTGGCGGCATGGGGCTGTCTGGCGCGCATGCACAAACCATTCTGGATGCCGGTGCGGATGTCATCACGCTCGGTGATCATGCATTCGACCAGAAAGACATGCTCAGCTTCATCGCCTCGGAGCCCCGTATCTTGCGGCCGCTGAACTACTCGAAAGCAGCTCCCGGCACTGGTGCACGGGTGTTTGAGGCTACGCGCGGTCGCAAAGTACTGGTCACGCAAGTCCTCGGTCAGGTTTTCATGAAACGCCCCTTTGATGATCCGTTTTCCGCGATGGATGCGGTTCTGCGTCAATACCCGATTGGGGGACAGGTGCAGGCGAGCCTTGTGGACGTGCATTGTGAGGCCACGTCGGAAAAAATGGCCCTTGGCCACTTCTGCGACGGCCGCGCGAGTGTCGTTGTTGGCACACACACGCATGTTCCCACCGCAGACGCGATGCTCCTGCCGGGGGGCACGGCCTATCAAACCGATGCAGGCATGTGTGGCGACTACAATTCAGTCATCGGCATGGACAAAGAAGAACCCCTAAGGCGCTTTATCACAGGGATGCCAAAGGCCCGTTTCGCACCCGCGATGGAAGATGCGACGTTATCGGGGCTTTATGTCGAGACAGATGACCTGACCGGCAAGGCTACGCGCGTAGAGATGGTCCGGCACGGCGGCCGGCTCTCGACGGCGGGGCCCAACTAAGCCCGCTTGCGCGCAAGTCTCAAAACCGTAACCATACGCGCGCCCCTGCAGGACACCGGCCCATGGATTTCCTTTCGCTTTCAGACACACAAGCAGCCATCCTGACCCTTCTGGTCGTGGCAGGCATGTTTGTGATGTTCCTGCGTGAGGTTTTCCCGACAGAAGTTGTCGCGATGATCGGGGCCTCGGTCCTGCTGGTCACAGGCGTCTTGTCCTATGAAGACGCGGTTGCGACCCTGTCAAACCCTGCACCCTGGACCATTGCCGCGATGTTTATAGTGGTGGGTGCGTTGGTGCGGACAGGCGCTTTGGCCACGCTGACCGAGCTGGCCGAACGTCAGGCCACGCACAACCCAGCGCGCGCGATTGGCGGGACATTGCTTTTTGTGGCATTGGCCAGCGCCATCATGAACAACACGCCACTTGTGGTGGTGATGATCCCGGTGTTCATCCAGCTGGCGCGCACCTTGGGCACCTCTGCCTCCAAACTGCTGATCCCGCTCAGTTATGCTGCCATTGTGGGGGGCACGATGACGCTTCTGGGGACCTCAACCAATTTGCTGGTTGACGGCGTGGCACGGTCGTCCGGGTTGGAACCCTTCACGATCCTTGAGATCACCCCGATTGGTGTGGTCGTTGTCCTTTGGACGTTCCTCTATCTCTACGTGATGGCGCCGCGCTTGTTGCCAGATCGCTCCTCGATGGGGCAGATGTTGTCGGACCGCTCCAAGATGAAGTTCTTCTCGGAAGCAGTTATCCCACCAGACAGTAATCTGATCGGACGTCAGGCGACGGATGTGAAGCTGTTCAAGCGCGATGGTGTGCGTCTGATCGATGTGGTGCGTGGTGATGCATCACTGCGGCGCAATCTCGATGCCGTAGAACTGCAAGTAGGCGACCGTGTGATCCTGCGCACCGCGATGACGGAACTACTGTCGCTGCAGGCCACAAAAGAGTTGCGCCGCGTTGATCAGGTCTCGGCGGTTGAGACGACAACTGTGGAGGTTCTCATCACCCCCAACTGTCGCATGGTTGGCCGCCGCCTTGGCGCGCTGCGCCTGCGCCGGCGGTATGCGGTCTATACGCTGGCCGTCCACCGCCGCGATACAAACTTAAGCCAGCAAATCGACGATGTGGTTGTGCGGGTCGGGGACACGCTGCTGCTCGAAGGTGCGCCGGAAGACATTCAGCGCCTTTCGGTTGATATGAACCTCGGCGACGTCTCCAAACCCTCTGCCCGCGCATTCCGCCGCGAACGGGCGCCCATCGCGATTGGAACCTTGCTGGGCGTTGTGATCCTGGCGGCCCTGAATGTCGCGCCGATCCTGCTGCTGGCGATCCTAGGCGTAACCATCGTCCTCATGACCGGGTGCATCGACGCGGATGAAGCGTTTGCGCAGGTCGATGGCCGCTTGCTTGCCCTGATCTTCGCGATGCTGAGCGTGGGTGCGGCGCTGCAATCGTCGGGTGCCGTGACCCTGATCGCAGATGCTTTGGCGCCCACGATGCTGATCCTGCCGCCCTTTGTTGTCGTGCTTGCGGTCTATCTTCTCTCCAGTATCCTTACGGAACTCGTGTCCAACAATGCAGTGGCAGTTGTGATGACGCCCGTTGCTATTGGTCTTGCCTCAGCCCTGGGCGTTGACCCGCGCCCTCTGGTCGTGGCCGTGATGATTGCCGCCTCAGCCAGCTTTGCCACGCCCATCGGCTACCAAACCAACACGCTTGTCTACGGCCCCGGCGGCTATAAGTTCACGGACTTCCTGAAGTTCGGCGTACCGCTGAACCTCTCGCTCGCCCCAATCGTGTCTTTTGTGATCCCGTTCATCTGGCCGCTCTGATCTTCTTTTGGACGAAAATACCTCGGGGGAGCCCGGAACGGGCGGGGGCAGAGCCCCGAACACCACTTGCAGCCAACCGTGCTGCTCTCATATAGAATGCCGAACGTGAACAAACCTGACTGACAGGAGCCTCGCCATGGCCGGCCACTCCAAATGGGCAAATATCCAACACCGCAAGGGACGCCAGGACAAGATCCGCGCGAAGCTCTTTTCGAAACTCTCCAAAGAGATCACAGTCGCCGCGAAAATGGGCGACCCGGATCCGGATAAGAACCCGCGTCTGCGTCTGGCTGTGAAAGAAGCCAAGTCGAACTCCGTCCCCAAGGACGTGATCGAGAGGGCGATCAACAAGGCGATCGGTGGCGATGCCGAGAACTACGATGAGATCCGTTACGAAGGCTATGGGCCCAACGGTGTTGCGGTCATCGTCGAAGCGATGACGGACAACCGCAACCGGACGGCATCGACCGTGCGCTCTACGTTCTCCAAGAACGGCGGCAACCTCGGTGAAACCGGGTCTGTTGGTTTCATGTTCGACCGCAAAGGGGCCGTGACCTATCCCGCGGATGTGGGTGACGCGGATACTGTGATGATGGCCGCGATTGAGGCCGGGGCCGAGGATGTCGAAAGCGATGACGAAGGTCATGTGATCTACACCGCGGACACGGATTTGCATGAGGTGTCCAATGCGCTCGAAGCGGACCTCGGCGAAAGCGAAAGCACAAAGCTGATTTGGAAGCCCAACATTTCGACAGAGCTTGATTTGGAAAGCCTGCAAAAGCTCATGCGGCTGGTCGAAGCACTGGAAGATGATGACGACGTGCAGTCTGTTACGACGAATTTTGAAGCTTCTGACGAGGTGATGGCCGCCTTCGCCGAAGGGTAGCGCCGCAATTCCTCGCAAAGGATTTAGTCCAGACTTTTTCCAAAAGTCTGTCGCCCGCTGCAGTCGTGGGGATGATTCTGACCTGCGGTGGTCAGGCAAACACCGAAATCTTGTACCCCGCACACCGCGCCGACTTGTGTTGCCGCGCGCGGGGTGCCAGCCAGAGGTATGACACACCCGCGACCTCTCGTTGGCATCCTGTGGATGATCCTCACCGGCCTCAACTTCGTGGCCGTGACAGCGGTGGTCAAACACCTCGGCAATGAGGTGCCTGCGGCCCAAGCCGCCTTTCTGCGTTACGTCCTGGGGATCGTCTTTCTGATCCCGATGATCAAACCGATCCTCGCGGCACGGCTGACAGGGCGTCAGATCAAGCTCTTTGTCACACGCGGGGTCGTGCATACCTTGGCCGTGATCCTCTGGTTTTTTGCGATGGCGCGCATTCCCATCGCGGACGTCACTGCGATGAACTACCTCGTGCCGATCTATGTCACTATTGGTGCCGCGCTGTTCTTGAAAGAGCCGCTGCCGCCGCGCCGACTGATTGCGGTCTGCGTCGCGCTCATCGGTGCGGTGATCATTCTGCGTCCCGGCTTCCGCACCATCGACCCCGGTCATATTGCGATGTTGGGCACTGCGCTGGGGTTTGGCGTCGGCTATCTGATTGCCAAGCAGATGTCGGGTGAAGTCTCTGCCGCGGTTGTTGTCGGGATGCTCTCGATCACGGTCACCATTGGTCTTGCGCCTTTCGCCTACGCCGTCTGGGTGCCGCCAAGCCTTGCGCAATTGGGCTGGCTCTTCCTTGTCGCCTGTTTCGCAACTGCGGGGCATTACACGATGACGCTCGCATTTGCGGCGGCCCCCGTGACTGTGACCCAGCCCGTCACCTTCATGCAGCTTGTTTGGGCGGTCGCATTGGGTGCGCTGGTGTTTGGAGAAAGCATCGACCCCTGGGTGATCCTGGGTGGCGGGATCATCATGGCGGCCGTCAGCTTCATCACTTGGCGGGAGGCGCTGGCGAAAAGGCGTGCGAACGCAGACGACGCGCCATCCCGCTAAGCACCCCTCCGGGGGCCAGCTTTGGGAACAAAGAAACAGCACGCTATTTTTCTTGATTGACGAGTCAATTAAAAATCGGGCAAGCAGGCATCATGCCCAAGATTGGAATGGAACCCATCAGACGCGCGGCTTTGGTTGAGGCCACAATTGCGGAGATCGGCGCAGCCGGGTCGCTTGATGTGACCGTCTCGCAGATCGCGCGGCGGGCGGGCATGTCATCGGCGCTGGCCCACCACTACTTCGGTGGCAAAGACCAGATCTTCGTTGCGGCCATGCGTCACATTCTTTCCGAATACAGCGCCGAGGTCCGGGGAGAGCTGCGCAAGGCCGCAACCCCTGCCGATCGGGCGCGTGCGATCATCCGGGCGAGTTTTGCGGCGTCCTGTTTCGACCCCGCCACGGTCAGCGCATGGATGACCTTCTACGTGCAGGCCCAGACCAATCCGGACGCCTTGCGATTGCTTGCTGTCTACCAATCGCGCTTGAGGTCGAACCTGACCCATGCCTTGCGCCCACTCTGTGACGCGCCAGCGGACGCCGCGGCGACGCTCGCCGCTGTGATTGATGGTCTCTACATTCGCGCGGCGCTCACCGCACCGGACGCGGACCCCGAAGGCCGCGCGCTCTCACTACTGACCACACTTACAAAGGGTAAAGCATGACACAGCCCAACATCCTGATCCTGATGGTCGACCAGTTGAACGGGACGCTGTTCCCTGACGGTCCTGCTGATTGGCTGCATGCCCCCAACCTCAAGAAACTCGCTGCGCGATCCACCCGGTTTCAGCAGTGCTACACCGCTTCGCCGCTTTGTGCGCCGGGTCGTGCGTCCTTCATGACCGGCCAATTGCCAAGCCGCACGGGTGTCTATGATAATGCCGCCGAGTTTGCCTCCAGCTTGCCGACCTATGCGCATCACCTGCGCCGCGCCGGCTATCAGACCTGCCTGTCCGGCAAGATGCATTTTGTGGGCCCCGACCAGCTGCACGGGTTCGAAGAACGGCTGACGACAGACATTTACCCGCCCGATTTCGGCTGGACCCCGGACTACCGCAAACCCGGTGAGCGGATTGACTGGTGGTATCACAACATGGGCTCAGTCACCGGGGCCGGTGTGGCCGAGATCACCAATCAGATGGAGTACGATGACGAGGTCGCCTACCACGCGACCCGGAAGCTCTATGATCTGTCACGCGGTCATGACGACCGCCCATGGTGCCTGACCGTCAGCTTCACCCACCCGCATGACCCTTATGTAGCGCGCAAGAAATATTGGGATCTCTATGAGGATTGCGACCATTTGATGCCAGAGGTCGGCCCGATCCCTTACGCCGATCAGGACGCACATTCAAAACGTATCCTTGATGCAAATGATCATGAGAATTTCACGATCACTGAAGAGCAGATCATCCGCGCCCGTCGCGCCTATTTCGCCAATATCTCCTACCTCGATGACAAGGTGGGGGAGATCCTGCAGACGCTGGAAGACACGCGGCAAGAGGCGGTGATCCTCTTTGTCTCTGACCACGGGGATATGCTGGGCGAGCGGGGCCTCTGGTTCAAAATGTCTTTCTATGATGGCTCTTCCCGCGTGCCGATGATGATCAGCGCACCGGGGATGGAACCGGGGCTCGTGACGACGCCAGTCAGCAACATCGACGTCTGCCCGACGCTTTGTGATCTCGCAGGCGTCGACATGTCTGAGGTCATGCCGTGGACCCAAGGGGAGAGCATTGTGCCTCTGGGCCAAGGCGGCACACGCGACACGCCAGTGGCGATGGAATACGCTGCAGAGGCCTCTTACGCGCCACTCGTTTCGCTGCGCTATGGCAAGTGGAAGTTCAACATGTGCAGCCTCGACCCTGACCAACTGTTCGACATGGAGGCTGATCCGAACGAGCTGACAAATCTCGCTGATCATCCTGATCATCAAGGCACGTTGCAGACGATCAAGGCGAAGGCCGAAGCACGCTGGAACCTTGCAGCGTTTGATGCCGACGTGCGCCACAGCCAGGCGGGCCGCTGGGTTGTCTATGAGGCTTTGCGGAACGGCGCTTACTTCCCATGGGACTTCCAGCCGCTGCAAAAGGCGTCCGAGCGCTACATGCGCAACCACATGGACCTCAACGTCCTTGAAGAAAACCAACGATTCCCCAGAGGCGAGTAGCCGCTTCATCTGGCCAACAACAACTCCCCCCGGAGGGTCCTGACCTATGCAACACCAACCAACCGCCAGCCATTTTATTGATGGCGCTTACATCGAAGACGCGGCCGGAGAGGCATTTGACGTTGTCTACCCTGCAACCGGCGAAGTGATCGCGCGGCTGCATGCGGCGACGCCTGCGATTATCGACAAGGCGCTTGATGCAGCCAAACGCGCCCAGAAAGAATGGGCGGCAATGACCGGGACGGAGCGTGGACGGGTACTGCGTCGCGCGGCTGACATTATGCGTGAGCGGAACCATGACTTGTCGGTCTTGGAAACTTACGACACAGGCAAACCCTATCAGGAAACATCTGTGGCCGACGCAACCTCGGGCGCGGATGCGCTGGAATATTTTGGCGGTCTGGCGGGCAGTCTGACGGGTGAACACATCCAATTGGGCGATGACTTTGTCTACACCCGGCGCGAACCCTTGGGGGTCTGCGTGGGGATTGGCGCCTGGAACTATCCAACGCAGATTGCCTGTTGGAAAGGGGCACCCGCGCTCGCCTGCGGCAACGCGATGGTGTTCAAGCCGTCTGAGAATACACCGCTTTGTGCATTGAAAGTGGCCGAGATTCTGATGGAGGCGGGCGCACCTGCTGGCACCTACAACGTGGTGCAAGGTCTCGGGGCTGTTGGTGCAGCGCTTGTCACAGATCCTCGCGTTAATAAGGTCTCGCTCACGGGGTCGGTGCCAACAGGCAAGAAGGTCTATGCGGCGGCCGCTGAGGGTATGCGGCATGTGACGATGGAGCTTGGCGGCAAGTCGCCGCTCGTGATTTTTGATGATGCGGATCTTGAGAACGCCGTCTCGGGCGCGATCCTCGCGAACTTTTACTCCACTGGTCAGGTCTGCTCCAACGGGACGCGGGTGTTTGTCCAGTCGGGCATCAAGGAAGCGTTTCTGAAGCGACTGTCCGAACGTCTGGCCGACGTGAAGATGGGAGACCCGCTGGACCCGGAGGTGAACTTTGGCCCGATGGTATCCGAACGGCAGCGCGATATCGTGGAAGGCTACATCGCCAAAGGTGTGGAAGAGGGCGCGCGACTTGTCACGGGCGGCAAACGCGTCGACGGCGACGGGTTCTTTATCGAGGCTACGGTTTTTGCGGACGTGACCGACGATATGACGATCGCGCGCGAAGAGATTTTCGGGCCGGTCCTGTCGGTGCTGGACTTTGAAACCGAAGAGGATGTGCTTGCCCGGGCGAACGCAACCGAGTTCGGCCTCGCCGCCGGTGTGTTTACCGCTGATTTGACTCGCGCGCACCGGATGGTTGCGGGGTTCGAAGCCGGGACCTGTTACATCAACACCTACAACCTCGCCCCGGTTGAGGCGCCCTTTGGCGGCATGAAAATGTCGGGCGTGGGCCGTGAGAATTCCAAGGCTGCGATTGAACATTATTCGCAGCTCAAGGGCGTTTATGTGGGTATGGGCGATGTGGAGGCACCGTTCTGACGTGCGGCAAGGTGACCAAAATGAGCGCTTCCGCGCATGTCAGATATTGCAAGACATTATGATCACCCCATCGCAGGCGTGGTGTTTGGTGCAGGCGTTTGGGGGGGTGGCTGAAAGGTGCTTGAGGGATCAGAGTGATCCTCAAGTCACCTCATCAAGGGTTTTGCGAGTCGCGCTGGCGTCAAGGCCAAGCCGCTGCGCGGGGCCTGCGGCCGCCTTGACCCCATCCCGACTCGCGGGGGTGTGCTGATGCGGGCCGATTATGTGATCGTGGGCGCAGGCTCCGCTGGCTGCGCGATGGCCTATCGCCTGGCAGAAGCAGGCAAGGATGTACTGGTGATTGAGCATGGCGGCTGGGACGGCGGGCCGTTCATTCAGATGCCCGCCGCACTGTCCTACCCGATGAACATGAAGATGTATGACTGGGGTTACGAGACTGAGCCGGAGCCGCATTTGGGGGGCCGCAAACTGGTGACCCCTCGTGGGAAGGTCATTGGCGGATCCTCGTCGATCAACGGGATGATCTATGTCCGCGGCCATGCGCTCGACTTTGATCATTGGGCTGAGAGCGGTGCGACGGGTTGGTCCTATGCGGACGTGCTGCCCTACTTCAAACGGATGGAGAACTGGCACGATGGCGGGCATGGCGGTGATCCAGCGTGGCGCGGCACCGACGGACCGTTGCATGTGACGCGGGGGCCCAGGAAGAACCCTCTGACGCGCGCTTTTGTTGAGGCGGGGCGGCAGGCGGGCTACCAGGTCACCGGCGACTACAATGGCGAACAGCAGGAGGGCTTTGGCCCATTTGATGCGACGATCTGGAAAGGGCGGCGGTGGTCAGCGGCGAACGCTTATCTGCGGCCTGCTTTGAAACGTGAGAATTGCAAACTTATCCGTGCATTTGCGCGCAAGATTGTCATTGAAGATGGCCGTGCCGTTGGTGTCGAGGTTGACATGCGCGGCGTGCGGCGGTTGATCCACGCGAATGCTGAAGTGATCATAGCGGCGTCGTCGATCAATTCGCCCAAGCTGTTGATGCTGTCGGGCATTGGGCCAGCGGCCCATCTGCAAGAGCATGGCATTGATGTCGTCGCAGACCGGCCTGGGGTGGGGCAGAACCTGCAAGACCATCTGGAGCTTTATATCCAACAAGCGGCAATCAAGCCGGTGTCGCTTTTCAAATACTGGACGCTGTTGTGGAAGAGCCGGATCGGGCTTGAGTGGCTGATCCGTAAGACCGGCCTTGGCACGTCGAACCAGTTTGAAAGCGCCGGTTTCATCCGTTCAAAGGCGGGAGTGAAATACCCCGACATTCAATATCACTTCCTGCCGATTGCGGTGCGTTATGACGGGAAGGTTGCCGCAGAGGGCCATGGCTATCAGGCGCATGTGGGACCGATGCGATCCGTGTCGCGCGGTTCGGTGACGTTGCGGTCTGCAGACCCAGCAGATAATCCAAAGATCTTGTTCAACTACATGTCCGACCCGTCAGATTGGGAAGACTTCCGAACGTGCATCCGCCTGACGCGCGAGATTTTCGGGCAAGAGGCGTTCAAACCCTACCGTGGCCATGAAATTCAGCCCGGCGATGCCGCGCAAAGCGATGCCGCGCTGGACGATTTCATCCGCGAAGAAGTTGAGAGTGCCTATCACCCTTGCGGCACCTGCAAAATGGGCGCTGTCAGTGACCCGATGGCGGTTGTTGATCCGGAAGCCCGCGTGATCGGCGTGGAGGGCTTGCGTGTCGCGGATAGCTCGATCTTCCCTCGGATCACAAACGGAAACCTCAATGCGCCGTCCATCATGGTGGGTGAGAAGGCCGCGGACTTTGTGCTGGGCAAACAGCCTTTGGCGCCGGCCAACGACCAGCCGTGGGTGCATCCGGAGTGGGCCACGCAGCAGCGGTAGGTCACGCGCCGTCAGTCTACGCATGGCGTGGATCGCGAATGTGCCTTAGGGGTAAGGTATGGAGAGAGACTACGCTGATTTGCGCGATGCCATCGCGAAGCTTTGTGCGAACTATCCGGGCACTTATTGGCGTGCGCTGGATCGGGACATGGCCTATCCGACGGCCTTTGTTGAAGAACTGACCCAGGCTGGGTGGCTGTCGGTTTTGATCCCCGAAGCCTATGGTGGTTCCGGTCTGCCGCTGTCAGCCGCCGCTGCAATTCTGGAAGAAATGCAGGCGCAGGGCTGCAATGCGGGCGCCTGCCACGCGCAGATGTACACAATGGGAACGGTGCTGCGGCATGGTTCTGACGCGCAGAAGCAACGCTATCTCCCCCAGATCGCCTCCGGTGCATTGCGTTTGCAAGCCTTTGGCGTCACCGAACCGACTAGCGGGACCGACACCGGAGCGCTGAAGACAACGGCTGTCCGGGACGGCGATGATCTTGTGATCAATGGCCAGAAGCTGTGGACCAGCCGGGCAGCACATTCCGATCTGATGCTTCTGCTGGCGCGCACGACGCCGCTGACGGAGGGGGTGAAATCGACAGACGGCTTGTCGGTCGTGCTTGTGGATATGCGCGACGCGGTGAACAACGGCCTGACCGTCCGGCCGATCCGCACGATGATGAACCACGCTACGACCGAAGTGTTCTTCGACAATCTGCGTGTGCCCGCCGCAAACCTGATTGGGGAAGAGGGCAAAGGGTTCCGCTATATCCTGTCTGGCATGAACGCAGAGCGGATCCTGATTGCTGCGGAATGTATCGGCGACGCGCGGTGGTTTATCGAAAAGTCTGTCACCTACGCAAAGGATCGCCACGTCTTTGGCCGTGCGATTGGTCAAAACCAGGGCGTGCAGTTTCCAATTGCGAAAGCCTACGCCAACATGCGAGCCGCTGACTTGATGGTGAAGGAGGCTTTGCGGCTTTACGAAGCGGGCGGGAACCCGGGCGCTGAGGCCAATATGGCGAAGATGCTGGCGGCGGATGCGTCCTTTGAAGCCGCAAACGCCTGTATTCAGACCCATGGCGGGTTTGGGTTTGCCGAAGACTATGACGTGGAGCGCAAATTCCGGGAGACGCGGCTTTATCAGGTGGCCCCGATCTCAACCAATCTCATTCTCTCGTATCTCTCTGAACACGTGCTTGGTTTACCGAGGTCCTATTGATGGGCGCGCTTGATGGGCTGCTTGTGATTGCGATTGAACAGGCCGTGGCAGCACCCTTGTGCACGGTCCGGCTGGCGGACGCAGGTGCGCGGGTGATCAAAATTGAACGAGCGGGGGGTGAGACGGCGCGCCACTACGATGATGCCGTCAAGGGAACCTCCGCCTATTTCGCATGGCTTAATCGTGGCAAGGAAAGCGCTGTGCTGGATCTGAAAGCATCTGAGGACCGGACGCTTTTGGATGCGATGTTGGCGCAAGCAGATGTCTTGGTGCAAAACCTCGCACCCGGCGCGCTGGATCGGCTTGGTTTGACGGCCGAAGTCCTCACTGAGCGTTTTCCCAAACTGATTGCGGTGTCCATCGTGGGGTACGGTCAGGACACGCCTTACGCGGACATGAAGGCCTATGACATGCTGGTCCAAGCCGAGGCGGGTCTCAGCGCCGTCACGGGAACGGCGGACATGCCGTCGAAAGTAGGCGTTTCCGCGGCTGATATTGCCACCGGGAGCAGCGCGCATGCGGCGATTCTGGAAGCTCTGATCGCGCGGGGCAATACTGGGCAGGGCGAAATCATCGAAATCGCGATGTTCGATTGCGTTGCTGAGTGGATGGCGGTTCCGCTTTTGCACTTTGAACATCAGGGAATCGAAACCGGGCGCTATGGGTTGTCTCATGCGTCGATCTATCCGTACCGGCCTTTTGCCTGTCAGGACGCGACACTCATCATCGCGGTGCAAACTAACAAAGAATGGCACCGGTTTTGCGAGGTCGTGGTGATGCGTCCTGACTTATTCGCGGACACGAAATTCAACACCAATGCGCGAAGGGTGGCGAACCGCGACCAGTTGGATGCCGCGCTTGAGCCTGTGTTCGCCGCTCTGACCTTTGAAGAGGCCGTTGCGCGGTGTCAGGCGGCAGGCATCGCATGGGCGCGGTATCGTTCGGTGGCTGAACTTCCGACGCATCCGGGGCTGCGCCGCATGGATGTGATGTTGCCGGACGGCCAACAGGTTACGGTGCCGCGTGCCGCGGGGCGTCGGGATGATTTGGTGTCAGGGCCGTTGCCCGCATTGGGCGCGCAGACAGAAGCAATCCGTCGAGAGTTTGATCCGGACCAAAAGGTCGAAGAATAGCAGCAAGGCGAGCAGTTTTGGTGCCCGCCTTAACCAGATGCACTTAGCCTTTGCAAGCGGTCACGTAAGCCTCAAACGCGGCCCAGATATCCTCGCGCGCGCCATTGCGTTGCGGGTGAACCAGAACAAAATCAAAGGCTTCGTTCTCGCGTGGGGTCAGTTCGGACACAACCTCATTTGCATAAACGTCAATCGCGGTCCGTGCGGACTTTGGCGAGAAATTATGCTCAGAGGACTCAAGCGCCTGACCGCCCCAAGTAGCAGCCGTGACACCGGCATCCATCATGCCCTTTGCCAAGGGCCCACTGCCTTCTGCGACCTGATCAAGCTGCAGTTTCGAGGCATCGAAGGCTGCGCTGAACAGGTCAATCGACGAGACATTGCGCCGACTGATGTGGAAGTAGTTGGCAAAGTAAGTGAATTGCACCTTGCAGCCAGCACCTGAGATTGTCAGGCCACTGTCATTGTCCTGGTATTGCGCCACTGATCGAAGTGCTTCCAGGGCCTGCGCCACGCCACCATTGTTTTCCTGCGCCGCGGCGCTTTGTTCATCAAGCAACTTAGAGAGTGCATTGAAGCAGCCGATCTGCGCCTCTGCATCACCCGTGATTGACTTGCAGTTGTCCATCAACTCGGACAATGCGAACTCTTCTCCGTCGATGACTAGTGTTACTTCGGCCATTGCATCACTCGCAAAGATGCTCAGCGCGAGCGACAGGCCGTATTTCAGCATCGTCTTCATGCTGTACTCCAAACAAATGCGTTGTCGTCGTCACAACGGCTTTACTGATAACGATATTTGGCAAACGGCTGTCTGCCGGTGTCTCCAAGGCAATGCTACTTGCGCTGCCTTGGATGCTTTTGAGGGGCAACGATCCGTTGATCAGCTGCTGAGGACGTAGTCGTTCTCGTCGATGCCGGTGTCTTCTGTGTCCGACTTGACGCGAATGCCCATTGTCTCTTTCAGCAACAGCCAGACCACGCTGGTTGCGACTGCGACGTAGGTGATCACGATCAATACACCGGACAGCTGGCTGAGGACGGTTGCATCTGGATGGGACAGGGCAACAGCCAAAGTTCCCCAGATGCCGCAGAACAGGTGCACCGGAATGGCGCCAACAACGTCGTCAACTTTCATGTAATCCAGAAGCTGGATGGCCCAGAACAGGATCAGACCAGCGACCATGCCGATGAAGAAGGACATGAACGGGGTCGGGAACAGCGGTTCTGCTGTAATGGCAACCAAGCCACCCAAAGCGCCGTTCAGCATGAAGCTGAGGTCAAAGCGGTATTCGCGGAAGTAGGACACGAAAGCTGCTGCGATCACGCCACCGGCTGCGGCCAGATTTGTGTTCAGGAAGATCCGGGACACGTTGGCTGCATCAGCGTCAGACGAGAAGCTAAGGTAGGAACCAGCGTTAAAGCCATACCAGCCCATCCACAGGATCAGCGTACCGATGGTTGCCAGCGGCAGTGAGTAGTGACCAAGCGGCATTTTCTTTCCGTCGACAAACCGACCACGGCGGGCGCCCACGAAAAGTGCACCGGTCAGCGCTGCAACGCCGCCGACAACGTGGACAACTGTACTGCCTGCAAGGTCGATGAAACCAACGTCTGACGCAAGGAAGCCACCACCCCAGGTCCAAGAGGCCTGCAGCGGATAGATGAATGCGGTCAGCATTGCAGTGAACAGGAAGAAAGGTGCGAGCTTCATACGCTCTGCCACAGTGCCGGACACGATCGACGCGACAGCGACACAGAACATGGACTGGAAGAAAATGTCGCTCGCGCCTGCATGGCCACGCCCGACAAAGTCTGCGCTGCTTTCAACAACGCCCTCGATTGCTATGGCGCCTTCGTACCCGAAGATACCCGGCAGGATCCAGCTGCCGCCCGGGAACATGATGCCATATCCGGTGATGATGAAGGCAGTGGATGCGATGGCGAAAAGGCCGATGTTTTTGGCACATTGGTTGACGACGTTCTTTTGGCGGACATAGCCCGCTTCGAGCATCGCAAATCCAGCAGTCATCCACATGACAAGAACACCGCAAAACACGATGAACAGTGTATTCATGACATAGGATGAGACGCCGGGGGTTGCTTGCTGCGCGGCGGCGGGCCCCGCAAAAAGGGCGGCCATGGCCGCAATTGGCAATATTCTGTGTTTCATTTTGGTACTCTCTACACACTTACTGAGAGTAATATTTGCTTAGTTTTTAGGCGAATATATGTCGATTTGCGAAAAGTGCTGGCAGAATGAAAATTTTTGCGCGCGTTAATTTTTACGTGCTTTTTTTAATATATTCTTGCGCATTCAATTTCAAAAACAATGCCTTGCGGGCTGTTGCTGATGTCCACTTTTTTGGTCTTGTCCGTAGCGTGGCAGAGTCAGGTTTCAGACACTCTGCACGCAAGGGTTGACCCATGGTCATACCCCAGTTGAAGCAGAACACAATTATGACACGATCCGCTGCGGTTGAGTCGCCTCTAACGCTCAGTCAACCGAATAGGGCACCATGCCCCGGCGATCAGGATCAACCCGAAGCTGCCGTTCGAGCGGTGGCACCGCACGTTGATGGCAGTCCTTGCGTTCGCAAATCCGACAGGAAATGCCGATGGGCTCATAGGCCTGTGCCGCACCCGTTGTCATATGATCCGCGTAGATCAGGGCGTCAGCGTGCTTGACCTCGCAACCCAGCCCGATGGCGTAGCGCCGGGTTGGGGCGTTGTAAGATCCGCCCGGTTTGGACACGTCGCGAGCGAGACAAAAGTAACGTACGCCGTCAGGGGTTTCTGCAAGCTGGCGCAGGAACTGACCGGGGGTCTCAAACGCGCGGTGGACGTTCCAAAGCGGACAGGCACCGCCGTAGCGCGCGAACTGTAGCGTCGTGGCCGAGTGGCGTTTGGTGATCGTGCCCGCTTGATCTACGCGGACAAAAAAGAACGGAACGCCCTTCGCCCCGGGCCGCTGCAGCGTCGATAGACGATGGGCCACCTGTTCAAGCGATGCACCGAAGCGTGTGGCGAGGATTTCAAGGTCGTGGCGTTCGGCCTGGGCTGCGTCAAGAAAGGCGGTGTAGGGCATCAATGCCGCCCCGGCGAAATAGTTCGCTAGCCCAACCTGCGCGATGGCGCGGGCCGCTTCGGATTGGAACCGTGCGAGATCAAGCGTTGCATCGAGCAAATCCCCGCGGGTTAAGAGCGCCAGTTGCAAGAGCAGCTGAAAGGTCTGCGTCGCTCGGTCGCTGTATTGGGACAGCGTGAGCGTTTTTGTGACCGGGTCATAGCTTCGAATTTCGGAAGTAGCAGCTGTGCGCAGCGTGACACCCAGCGCGGCGAGCGCCCGGTGTGCGCCGTCGGCCAGTGGCGTATCGGCGGGCAGGCTGCGGGCGAACTGCTCTGCGGCGCGGTCAATCGGATCAATATAGTTGTCGCAGTAATGAAAGAAGTCGCGCACCTCTTCCCACGGGCTAGGTGTCGGGCGCGCGTCTTCGCGGCCCAATGCTTCGTCCAGTGAGGCAAGGCGTTCGTGCGTCTGCCGGTAGCCCGCATGCAGATCAAGAAACGCGCGGACAAGGGCCGGTGCGTTTGCAGCCGCCAGCCGCAGGTCAGCAAGCTGCGGTGTCGGGCCGGTGAAGACCGGATCCGCAAGCGCTTCGCGCATATCGCTGACAAGACGGGCTTCATCCCCGGCCTGCAGTTCTGTTACGTCGAACCCAAATTCCTGCGCCAGCCCCAGAACAACCGCCGTACTGACAGGGCGGTTATTGTTTTCCATCTGGTTCAGGTAGGGCAGTGACACACCCAAGCGGTCGGCAAACGCCTTTTGCGTCAGCGCCACCCGTGCCCGCAATTCCCGCAGCTTCGCCCCGGCGTAAAGTTTCTGGGTCGCCATGGTCGACACCTTTGCAAGTTAGCAATGGCGCTTGCTAACCCCTGCAAAGGCGAGGGATCAAGCTGTGATCTGTTTTTCGCGCCAGATGACGAAGAAGATGCAAAGCGCCGCAAGCACCGAAACGATGGCCATCAACCACTGCAGGGGAATGGTGCCGCTTTCAATCGTCAGCAAACTGCCCGCATATTGCGACAGTGCCGCGCCCCCGCCGACCATGATCGCGCTTCCAAGGCCACTTGCTGTGCCCGCAAGCCGAGGACGCACTGACAAAAGCCCCGCGGTTGCATTGGGAAGCGTCATGCCATTGCCCACGCCCATCAGGCTACACAGCCCAAAGAAAGCAAGCGGGTGGTTCAGCCCGCCCAGCGTCAGGCCGAGGGAGAGCACCATGCCAAGCACCGTGACCATCGTCCCTGCCGCCGCCATAGCGTTGATGCCGAATTGAACCGAGTAGCGACCGGACAGGTAGTTGCCCAAGGCATATCCAATGGCAGGAGCGCCCAGGCTGATGCCGCTCCAGACCGGTGTGAGATTGAAGACCTCGCCCGCAACGAAAGAGGCGCCCCCTAGAAGCGCAAAAAACGCGCCTGACGCGAAGGCCATGCACATCGAGTACCCCCAGAAGCGGGGCGACATGAAAAGTGCGGGCCAATTCGCCACCTGCTCGCGAAATCCAAGGCCGCCGTCTTGCACGGTCTCACCCAGATCAAAATAGCAAAGCGCCAAGACAGCGAGACCAGCAAGCGTCAGGAATACAAAGGTCGCGTGCCAGTCAAAAAGCTGTTGAAGCGCGCCGCCGATCATCGGGCCCACCATCGGCACAAGCGCCATCCCCATCGTCACATAGCCAATCATTGAGGCGGCCTGATCCTGTGGGACCATATCGCGCACGATGGTGCGGCTGACGACCAAAGATGTCGCAACGGCGGCTTGTAGCATCCGAAAGGCGAGAAAGACTTCGACTGTCTGGGCAAATAGCGCGCCAATCGTAGCGAGGGTAAAAACTCCCAAAGAGATCAGGACAACAGGGCGGCGTCCGACCTTGTCGGAGATCGGACCGATGAAGATCTGCAGAACGGCAGTCACTGCCAGATAGCCCGATAGTGCGATCTGCATCACTGCATAGGATGTGTCAAAATACTCGGTCATCACGTTCAGCGATGGCAGAAAGATCGACATATTCAGCGCGCCAATCCCGGCGAGCAGGATCAAGGTCGCAATGTGGGGCGGGGTAGTGCGGTCAAACAAGCGCACAACTGGTGATGTTGCCATCCCCGACAGCTACGCCTGTCGCGCGGGCGTGTCTATGGGAAGTACGGGCAAATCCACTGTGCGCGTTTGCACCAAAATTTGCAGGTTTGCAATTTCGGCATGCAGGCATCGCGATTATTTGCAAATATTTTCTTCAGCCTCCGCGCCGATATCGTTATGCAAGGGCAGCATTATTTGGGGAGGACATCATGGATATCCTGCAAGAGCTTCAGTCGCGGCGTGAGATGGCACGGCTGGGGGGCGGCGAAAAACGCATCGCGGCCCAGCACAGCAAAGGCAAACTGACCGCCCGCGAACGGATTGAGCTCTTGTTGGATGAGGGCTCTTTCGAAGAGTTTGACATGTTTGTCACCCATCGCTGCGTCGACTTTGGCATGGAGGCGCAAAAGCCGGCCGGCGACGGCGTCGTGACCGGATGGGGCACGATCAACGGCCGGATGGTCTACGTCTTCTCGCAGGATTTCACCGTCTTTGGCGGGTCACTGTCGGAAACTCACGCACAGAAGATTTGCAAGATCATGGATATGGCCGTGCAGAACGGCGCACCGGTGATTGGTCTCAACGATTCAGGTGGAGCACGAATTCAGGAAGGTGTCGCCTCACTTGCAGGCTACGCGGATGTCTTTCAACGCAACATCATGGCGTCGGGCGTGGTCCCGCAGATCAGCGTGATCATGGGCCCTTGTGCGGGGGGTGCAGTTTATTCGCCTGCGATGACTGACTTCATCTTCATGGTCAAAGATACCTCTTACATGTTTGTCACCGGGCCAGACGTGGTGAAGACCGTCACAAACGAAGTCGTCACGGCGGAAGAGCTGGGCGGTGCGTCGACACATACCAAGAAATCCTCCGTCGCAGATGGCGCGTTTGAAAACGACGTTGAGGCGCTGATTGAAGTCCGCCGCCTTGTCGACTTCCTGCCGCTCAACAACCGCGAAAAGCCCCCGGTGCGTCCGTTCTTTGACGACGTGAACCGGTTGGAGGATAGCCTCGATACGCTGATCCCCGACAACGCCAACACGCCCTACGACATGAAAGAGCTGATCACCAAACTGGGCGACGAAGGCGATTTCTTCGAGATCCAGGAGGATTTCGCCAAGAACATCCTCACGGGCTTTATCCGGCTGGAAGGGCAGACTGTCGGCGTGGTCGCAAACCAGCCCATGGTGCTGGCTGGGTGCCTCGACATCGACAGCTCGCGCAAGGCCGCGCGGTTTGTGCGGTTCTGCGACGCCTTTGAAATTCCAATCCTGACGCTCGTCGATGTGCCCGGCTTTCTGCCCGGCACCGGACAGGAATACGGCGGGGTGATCAAACATGGTGCAAAACTTCTTTATGCCTACGGAGAAGCGACGGTGCCAAAGGTGACGGTGATTACCCGCAAAGCCTACGGCGGGGCCTATGACGTGATGGCGTCAAAGCATCTGCGCGGCGACTTCAACTACGCCTGGCCGACAGCAGAGATCGCGGTGATGGGCGCAAAGGGCGCGACAGAGATCATCCATCGCGCCGACCTTGGCGACGCAGACAAGATCGCAGCGCACACGCAAGACTATGAAGACCGCTTTGCAAATCCTTTTGTGGCGGCAGAGCGCGGCTTCATTGACGAGGTGATCATGCCGCATTCCACCCGCAAGCGCGTGTGCCGGGCTTTTGCGTCGCTGCGCGGCAAGCAGCTTCAGAATCCCTGGAAGAAGCACGATAACATCCCGCTGTAAGGGGCGCTGCCCCTCGCCCCTGCGGGGCTCACCCCGAGGTATTTTTGTCCAAAAGAAGGAGGAGCGTTGGTGTTTCGATCTGCCCTAGTAGCCATTTTGCTAACCACGCCCTCGTGGGCGCAGGACATCGCTGTACCTTCCGGCCATGATGTTTCGGTCATCGATGTCATCCTTGAGGAACCCACGCAAACGGCGCGGTTTCGTTTCCTGATGCCTGCAATCGGAGCGACCGACCCGGTCGCTTACGCGGACGTTCTGTCCGACTTTGAGTACCTCTGCAACGCCATGGCGATTCCCGGTTTGGCGGCACACGATTGGGCCGCGAAGGACATTGTGATCTCTCTGGCGAGCGAGACCCTGCCGTTCGGGACTGTCACAGACACGGTGACCCAGTACTTCCAACCCTTCCGTGTCGAAAATGATACCTGCATCTGGGAGGACTTTTGACAATGTCACGAGATGTTGGGGTGAGCCCCACTTTTTGTCCGAGGCCTGTCGCACCTGCGCCACAGCGACTTGAATCCGTATTGTGCTGCTATGCAGAACCGATCCGTCTGGATAGGGTAATGCTACACGCGGCGCAGACCGCGGAGGCAAAAACAAGCTGCATGTGGGATCAACCCGCAGCGCTGAGCAAGAGCAGGTATGACACATGTCACTCGGAACCAAGACCTTCCTGGTCGCGGCTGTTATGGCGCTTGTCGCCATTAGCGGCAGCCTCGGGGCAGGTGACGCACGCGCAGCCGTGCCAGAGATCACGTCGGGCCACATCGCCCACTGAACGCACGCTCCTGAAAAGGGGGAAGGCGTGATGGAAAAGCATCGCGGCTTCCCCGGCCGTCTTCCTGGCACCGATTTTCAATTCACGATCCGTCGGGGCAGCAAGGATGGCGTTGCCACCGCAATCTCGGAACGTGTGCGCTATCCTGACCGCAAACCGGCAGATCGCCGCGCGGATGCAGGCTTCATGCTGGCGCTTTGGAACCAGTTCGGCGATGCGCCCTTTGTGCGCGGTAACCTCGACGCAGGGCGGCTGAGTTGGCTCTTCGGGCGCGAGGTGATTCCCGCAGAAGACCCATTTGATCCAACCAGTTACGACTCACTTTTGCGGATTGATGTGGACCGCGCGCAGATCAGTTTTCCGGAGGTTTTCGGGAAATGAGCGCGAATTCTTATCAAAATGCCGTGCGGATCGGCAAGAAATGGCTCAAACAGACGTCAAAATGTGCGTTTTGTGAATTTTTCTTGGCAGAACAAAGCGGTTCTGCCACCAATCGTGCACATTCTACGCGGTTTCGCCGCACGTCAGCCTACGATGCATCAATTGCGATGCCACACATGAGCCGGTTTGTTCTTTCACAAGAACAACCGGCTTTTGTTCGTTCAGTCTGGGCGGGAATACGCCGCTCTGTGCAAATTTGTCTTGTCGGTTGGGGGCGCACGCCCCATTTAGTGGCGTCAGTAGATCAAATGAAAGGCACATTACTATGGTCAAAAAGACATGGATCGTCGCAGCAATCGCTTCCTTCACCCTCGCGGGCTGCCTGGAATCTGACCTTGAGCGCGCCGCTGTTGGTGCCGCTGCAGGCGCCGTCGCAGCTGACACGCTTGGTACGGACCAGACAGCAACTGCACTTGCTGGTGCCGCTGCTGGCCTGCTTTGCGACGACGCTGGCGTCTGCCGCCCGTCCAACTAATCGCTGCGCCGCCCCAGACGGGCGGACATCACAGATCAAACGCCGCCGGGGTTTCGCCCCTGCGGCGTTTTTGCGTTCAAAGGACCCTGCCCATGTTTAAGAAAATTCTCATCGCGAACCGGGGCGAAATTGCCTGCCGTGTGATCAAGACCGCCCGCAAGATGGGGATCCAGACGGTGGCGATCTATTCCGACGCGGATCGCAATGCGCTCCACGTGAAAATGGCGGATGAGGCGGTGCATATCGGTCCCGCGCCAGCGAACCAGTCCTACATCGTCATCGACAAGGTGATGGACGCAATCAAGCAGACCGGGGCCGAAGCCGTGCATCCGGGCTATGGTTTTCTGTCCGAGAATGCAAAATTTGCAGAGGCCCTTGAGCAGGCAGGTGTTGCCTTCATCGGGCCGCCTAAGGGCGCGATTGAAAAGATGGGGGATAAGATCACCTCCAAAAAGATCGCGCAGGAGGCGGAAGTGTCCACAGTGCCCGGCTACATGGGGCTGATCGAGGATGCGGACGAGGCTGTGAAAATCTCCTCCGAAATTGGGTATCCGGTGATGATCAAGGCCTCCGCAGGCGGGGGCGGCAAGGGGATGCGTATCGCCTGGAACGATCAGGAGGCGCGTGAGGGCTTTCAATCGTCCAAGAACGAGGCCGCGAATTCTTTTGGTGACGACCGGATCTTCATCGAGAAATTCGTCACGCAGCCGCGCCACATCGAAATTCAGGTGCTCTGCGACCAGCATGGCAACGGGGTCTTCCTGCATGAGCGGGAATGTTCGATCCAGCGCCGCAATCAAAAGGTCATCGAGGAAGCTCCGTCACCCTTTCTTGATGCGGCGACCCGTAAGGCGATGGGAGAGCAGTCGCTCGCCTTGGCCCATGCGGTCGGCTACGCCTCGGCTGGGACCGTGGAATTCATCGTGGACGGAGAAAAGAACTTCTATTTCCTTGAGATGAATACCCGCCTGCAGGTGGAGCATCCGGTGACGGAACTGATCACCGGCGTTGACCTTGTCGAACAGATGATCCGTGTGGCGTATGGTGAGACGCTGCAAATTGCGCAGGATGACCTGACAATCAACGGCTGGGCGATGGAAAGCCGCCTTTACGCCGAAGACCCGTACCGCGGCTTCCTGCCCTCCATCGGGCGTCTGACGCGCTATCGTCCGCCCGCGGAGGAGGCCTCGCCCAAGCGTGCTGTCCGAAATGACACCGGCGTCTATGAGGGCGGTGAGATCAGCATGTACTATGACCCGATGATCGCAAAGCTCTGCACGTGGGCGCCGACCCGGGATGAGGCGATTGAGGAAATGCGGATCGCGCTCGACAGTTTTGAGGTTGAAGGCATTGGCCACAACATCCCGTTTCTCAGCGCGGTCTATGACCATGAGAAATTCACGTCAGGCAATATGACAACGGCCTTTATTGAGGAAGAATACCCCGACGGCTTTGACGGTGTCGCTTTGCCGGACGAAGATCTGAAGCGGATCGCGGCGGCAGCGGCGGCAATGTACCGTGTGTCCGAGATCCGCCGCTCGCGTATCTCTGGCCGGATGGACAATCACGAACGGCATGTAGGGTCGGATTGGGTCGTGCGCCTGCAGGACCAGTCTTATGAAATCGTCATCGGGGCCGACAAGGACGGCGCGACAATTGACATTAATGGCGACACCTACCGCGTCGAAAGCGATTGGACGCCGGGACAACCGCTTGCCAAGCTGACGGTGGACGGTGCGCCGCTGGTTTTGAAAGTCGGCAAACTGCCCGGCGGTTTCCGCGTGCGCTATCGCGGGGCGGATATGCCAGTGAACGTCTACACACCGCGTCAGGCGGAACTTGCAGCACTGATGCCCGAAAAGGTCGCGGCGGATACCTCCAAGATGTTGCTCTGCCCGATGCCGGGGCTGATCGTCTCGGTGAACGTCTCCGAGGGTGACGAGGTGCAGGAGGGTCAGGCCCTTTGCACCGTTGAAGCCATGAAGATGGAAAACATCCTGCGCGCGGAACGCAAAGGTGTTGTGAAGAAGATCAACGCGAGCGCCGGTGATAGCCTTGCCGTGGACGACGTGATCATGGAGTTCGAGTGATCCGGCTGACCAGCATAAGGGCGGTTTATCCGCCAGTGCCGCGTCGGTTTGCAATCTCTTGCTGGCGCAGCGGCATCTTGTCGATGGAGCGTGATATCTCGCGCACGTCCCAAGGGGCGGGCTTGCGGAAGGCGACACGCCCGTCTTTGCCGATCAAGGCGAGCATGAAAGACCGGGGTCGCAGCTTTTTGCGCAACTCCGACAGCGTGTCAGGGTCCGTGTCGGCTACGACAATCACATCGCGTTCGGCCAGCGCCTCGGCCCGGTCAGCGATTAGATCCATCTGTTCGATAAACAACGGGTCATTCTCGCCCCGGCCAAAGACCACCAGCGCGCGCAGCTGCCACTGCAGGTCGTCCAGCGCGACCTCATCGGTCGCAAAAACGCGGGTCGGTTCCTCCTGCCACGCCTCGACGGCGGTTTCTGCCGTTGCTGCGACAGGAGTGGCGGCCAAAGCCGCGAGAAGTGCCAATTTTTTCATACCTCAAGATATAGGGGCACGATTTGCGAAAGCGAAGAGCTTCGCACGTCTTTGTGCGCCAGAGCGGAGAGTAGGATGACGACCAAAGACAAGTGGGCAGAGATTGCGGCGCAGGAATTGCGCGGCAAAGCCGTAGATGACCTTACATGGGACACGCTGGAAGGCATTCCGGTGCAGCCGCTTTACACGGCTGACGACACGGCGAATTTGCCGCACATGGGCACGATCCCTGGCCAGCATCCTTACACGCGCGGTGTGAAGGCCACGATGTACGCGGGCCGCCCCTGGACGATCCGGCAGTATGCGGGTTTCTCAACCGCTGAAGAGTCAAATGCGTTTTACCGCAAAGCGCTCGCCGCAGGGCAGCAGGGCGTTTCGGTCGCCTTCGATCTCGCAACGCACCGGGGTTATGACAGCGACCACGAACGCGTGGACGGCGACGTCGGTAAGGCGGGTGTGGCGATTGATAGTGTTGAGGATATGAAGATCCTTTTCGACGGTATCCCGCTGGACAAGGTCTCTGTCTCGATGACGATGAACGGCGCGGTGATCCCGATCCTCGCCAACTTCATCGTCACGGGTGAAGAACAGGGCCACGACAAGTCTGTCCTCGCCGGCACCATTCAGAACGACATTCTCAAAGAGTTTATGGTGCGGAACACCTATGTGTATCCACCTGAAGCCTCGATGCGCATTATCGCGGATATCATTGGATATACAGCGGATTACATGCCAAAGTTCAATTCGATCTCGATCTCTGGTTACCATATGCAGGAGGCCGGGGCGAACCTTGTGCAGGAACTTGCTTTCACCATCGCGGACGGGCGTGAGTACGTGCGTACCGCGATTGCGGCTGGCATGGATGTTGACAAATTCGCACCTCGGCTGTCGTTCTTTTTCGCTATCGGCATGAACTTCTTCATGGAAGCGGCGAAGCTACGTGCTGCGCGCCTCTTGTGGTCGCGGGTGATGGCAGAGTTCAATCCACAAAACCCCAAATCGTCCATGCTGCGCACCCACTGCCAGACCTCTGGCGTGTCCCTGCAGGAACAGGACCCATACAACAACGTCATCCGAACGGCATATGAGGCGATGTCGGCGGTTCTCGGCGGAACGCAGTCGTTGCACACCAACGCGCTCGACGAAGCCATTGCCTTGCCGACCGATTTTTCCAGTCGAATAGCGCGCAATACACAGTTGATTTTGCAGGAAGAAACCGGTGTGACCAAAGTCGTCGACCCGCTTGCCGGGTCCTACTACGTCGAAAGCCTGACGCACGAGCTGGCCGAGCAAGCGTGGAAGCTGATCGAAGAAGTGGAAGAGATGGGCGGCATGACCAAGGCCGTCGGGTCCGGCATGCCAAAGCTGCGCATTGAAGAGACGGCTGCGCGTCGTCAGGCGATGATTGACCGAGGCACTGAAGTAATCGTCGGCGTGAACAAATACCGCAAAGACGAAGAAGAACCGATCGACATTCGTGACATCGACAATGCTGCGGTGCGGGCCGCGCAAATTGCACGGATCGAACAAGCGAAGGCAGATCGCGACGCAGCCGCATGTCAGACGGCGCTGGATGAGGTCAGCCGTCGCGCAGCGGAAGGTGGCAACTTGCTGGAAGCAGCGGTCGAGGCCGCGCGGGCGCGGGCAACTGTGGGAGAGATATCCATGGCAATGGAAAAGGTATTCGGCCGTCACCGGGCTGAGGTAAAGACGCTCGCGGGCGTCTACGGCGCGGCCTACGAAGGTGATGAGGGCTTTGCCGCGATCCAAAAGTCGGTGGAAGACTTTGCCGAGGAAGAGGGACGCCGCCCGCGTATGCTCGTCGTCAAAATGGGACAGGATGGTCATGACCGGGGCGCCAAAGTGATTGCGACCGCCTTTGCCGACATTGGTTTTGACGTGGACGTTGGGCCACTGTTCCAGACCCCCGCTGAGGCCGCGCAGGATGCGGTCGACAACGACGTGCATGTCATCGGCATCTCAAGCCAGGCGGCGGGTCACAAAACGCTCGCACCCAAGCTGGTCGCGGCGCTGAAAGACGCGGGCGCTGAGGACATCATCGTCATCTGCGGCGGCGTGATCCCACAGCAGGACTATCAGTTCCTTTACGACAATGGCGTGAAAGCGATCTTCGGTCCTGGGACGAACATCCCGAAAGCAGCGGAAGATATCTTGGGCCTGATCCGTGAGGCGCGTGGGTGAAGGTCGCCCTCGATCACATTGCAGTTGCATGTGAAAATCTTGGTGACGGAGTCGCATGGATTGAAAAGACACTCGGTGTCACCATGCAGCCCGGCGGGCAGCACGCCCACTACGGCACGCATAACGCGCTGATGCATCTTGGCCCGAACCTTTACCTTGAGGTGATTGCAAAAGACCCGTCAGCGCCGCCAACCGGCCGCGCGACTTGGTTTGACCTCGACAGATTTTCAGGCCCCCCGCGCGTCGGAAATTGGTTGTGTCGCGCAGATGATCTCACGGCTCACTCCGCGATCACCGGCCCTGCCGTTGCACTCTCGCGCGGCACCCTCGCTTGGGAAACGACCGTTCCGGACGACGGGTCATTGCCGATGGACGGCGGCTTTCCATCACTGATCCGATGGGCCACCGGCGCTATCCTGCCGCCAGACAAGCTATTGAAAACTGGCTGCGATCTGGTCAGCCTGATCGTCACACATCCGGAGGCCGACTGGCTGCGCGACACTTTGGAGATTGATGGTCCACCGGTCATCTTCGAAAAGGGCCCCATGGCGCTTTCCGCCCAGATCAACACGCCTAATGGGGTGCGACAGCTTGCCATCGCGAAAAACTGAACCGATCAGTTCAAAAAAGTTCAAATCCCATCTGACATCTTGGCAGGATTGCCGCTAATATAGCGATATGTCGATTTGGTCCCGCATTGCTGACGCGCTGTCTGCCCTGACTTCAGGTGAAGGGTTGTCTGCGGTCTTCGAAAAGCTGCGGGCCTCGCCAGACCGGACCGTTGCTTTCACGATTGCTGTCATCGCGCTTGGGGCCAAAATGGCCAAAGCAGATGGCCATGTCACCCGCGATGAAGTGACCGCGTTCCGAGAGGTGTTTCACATCGCTGCCGAGGATGAGCCGCAGGCCGCCAAGGTCTTTAATCTTGCACGTCAGGACATTGCTGGTTTCGACGACTATGCCCGCCGGATCAAGGCGATGTACGGGGATGATGATGCCGCCCTGTGCGATCTGATCGAAGGTCTCTTCCACATCGCGATGGCCGACGGAGAGTATCACCCGAACGAGAATATCTTCCTTGAAGAAGTTGCGTCGATCTTTGGGTTTGACCATCGCCGTTTTACGCGCATTCGGGCGCAATTTGTCCCTGATGCAGAACGCGATCCTTACGACGTGCTCGCCGTCTCGCCCGACGCGGACTTGGCCACAATACGTGCCGCTTGGCGCAAGCGCGTGCGTGAAAGCCATCCCGATCAGATTCGCGCGCGGGGCGTCCCGGAAGAAGCCGTAAAAATGGCTGAGGCGCGGATGGTGGCTGTGAATCTTGCATGGGAACAGATCAACGAAATGCGCAAGACGGTTGAGCCTGCATGACAACCGCACTGCGGCTCGCGACGTATAATGTGGAGTGGTTCAATACACTCTTTAATGACGCGGGTGACTTGATCGACGATGGCAGTTGGTCCGCCCGGTGGAATGTCACGAAAGCAGACCAGACAGCCGCACTTGGTGCGGTCTTCCAGGCACTCGACGCGGATGGCGTCATGGTGATCGAAGCACCCGACACCAGCCGCAGGCGACAAGGGTCCGTGGCTTTGGCGAACTTCGCGGAGCGCTACGGCCTGCGCGCACGGGCGGTTGTAATGGGGTTCGCAAACGACACCCAGCAAGAGATCGCCTTTCTTTACGATCCGGACGTCATCACCGCGGTCCACGATCCCATCGGTGATCTGTCCACCGCAAGTCCCGCGCCCCGCTTTGACGCAGAATTGCGGATTGATCTGGACACTGATGCCGCACTCGACATCGTCAAATGGTCAAAGCCGCCCCTGGAGGTCAAAATCGAAGCGCACGGCCAGATGCTGAGACTGATCGGTGTTCACGCCAAATCCAAGGCCCCGCATGGCGCAGGTAACGATGCCGAAGCCACGCGGATCGCGATTGAGAACCGGCGCAAACAACTTGCCCAATGCATCTGGCTGCGCCAGCGCGTGAACCAACACATGGACGCGGGTGATGATCTGATTGTTATGGGGGACTTTAACGACGGGCCGGGGCTGGACGAATTCGAGAAGCTTTTTGGCAAATCGGGGATTGAGGTGGTGCTGGGGGAGGATGACGCGACCCAACTTTACGACCCGCACGCCGCACAGGTGCTCAGCCGCCGCATTGCCGCCGTGCCGGCCACCGCGCGCTTTGCCAAACGCAACGGGACCTTCCTGAACGCGCTTCTTGACTACGTGATGGTATCGCGCGACGTCCGCGCAGCAGGGCCGACCTGGCAGATATGGCACCCCTTTGACCATCAGGAATGCTACGCAAACGTCGCCTTACGCGAGGCGCTTTTGATGGCGTCTGACCACTTCCCTGTCAGCCTCACTTTGCCGATGCCATTTGGGAATTCATATAGCTGACCCTATATAGGGGTCATGAAACAGATCCTGATCTCCGCTTTTGCGCTTTCCCTCACCATGACGCCTGCCGCTGCGCAGGACGATACCACTGGTGAGGTCTCCGAAGGCATGAACCTCATGGAAGAGGGGGCCAAACTGCTTTTACGTGGCCTTCTCAATGAGATGGACCCTGCAATTGAAGAACTGCGCGACCTCGCGGATGAGATTGGTCCGCAGATGCAGCTGTTTGCGGAAGAGATGGGACCGGCCTTCGCTGAACTGATGGCGCAGGTGGATGACTTGCGGAATTATGAGCCGCCAGAGCTTTTGCCGAACGGCGACATCATCATTCGCAGACGCGATGTCGCGCCCGATTTTGTGCCGCAGATCGACGATGATACTGGTGACGTGGAACTTTAGGGCGCAAGGCTAGGCTGATGTTGCCTTCCTTGATCGCTTCTTTGCAAAACTGACCTGTCCAGTCGCGGCAAGTGCCGCGGCAAGCGCGTTGAACCGCGACTCTGCGACTTCGCCAAACAGCGGCTCGGCCTCAGCGTTGAGTTTCAAAATCAACTCACTGCTTTTCTTCTTCCACTTTAATGTCCCGGGTGCTTCTCCGGCATCAACCCAAAGCATCGCCCCAAGTCGCATGGCGCGGCCGAGGATCTCTGCTTCGGCGACCTCTGCATCAGTCAGCATTTCCAACAAAGGTCCAAACCGCTCTCGGTTCGGCTTGGACGAATAGCGATACATCAGCGCCAGACCAAGGAAGACACGTTCCTGATGCTTCAATCCGCCAAGGTTCGCCCGTGTTGCGTTGTCAAAGGTGACTTCAGCGCGGTAGTCGGGATGCGCCCGCCAACTGACGTCATGCAAGAGGCACGCCGCTTTCACGATCCGTTTGCGTTGCCAGTTGAGGCGCGGGAACAGCGGCTGAACGAAGTCATAGAGAACGCGGCCAAAACCGGGAAGGCGCGCATCCTTGTCTTCGGCAAAGCGACAGGCTTCGATCAGCGGATCCCTTTCGCGTAGTTCTTTTGGCATCTGCTCATACAACATGCCTTCGCGAATACCGTAGGATGATACGGTGATGTCCTTCGGCTTGAACTGGCGGACCAGCTCTTTCAGGACAATCGTCGCAATGGGCACAAGCGACATGCGGCTGTCCGAGATGTTGCAGCGCCCGCGCAATTCTTGCAGGTCTGACGTGCGGATGTATTCAGCGGTTTTCGAAATGCGCCGGGCTGTCATTCGGTACTCGTGCAAGACCGTCAGGGGGTAATCGCGCCGGTCCATATCCACCCGCGCAATTGCCCGCCAAGAGCCGCCGACAAGGAACAGGCGTTGGCCTGTGAGGCCACCCATTTCGGAATGGAGGTCCTGGATCACCTCGCGCACATGGGCCTTGATGGCTTTGCGTCCACCCTTGATCTCGCGCAGTTTGAGCGGGCCAAGCGCCGATGTGACACGCTTGCCCACGCGCCCCTCTGCAAGGTCCGCCAACTCCATCGATGACCCGCCGATGTCGCAGACAAGCCCGTAAGAGCCGGGCCACCCGAGCAGAACGCCCTGTGCTGACAGGCGCGCCTCTTCCTTGCCATCAATGATCCAGATCTTGATACCAGTTTCCTGCAGCACATCATCGCGAAAGGCCTGACCATCCGCAGCGTCACGTACCGCGGCAGTGGCCACCGCGGTCAGCGGTGAAATTCCCATACTGTCAGCAAGGGCTGCAAAGCGCCGAATGGCCGACAAAGCACGTTTGCGCCCTTCCGGGTTCAAAATGCCTGTTTCAGACAATCCCGCGCCAAGCGCGCACATGATCTTTTCATTGTAGAAATAGGCAGGTGATCGCGCCGCACCATCGAACACCACAAGGCGGACAGAGTTCGACCCGACATCAATCACCCCAACGCGACCAAGGCCCATGGCGGCTGCATCCGCAAAAAGCGGGCGGCCAAAGCCTCCCCAATCCGTGGCGTCCACGTTGTTTTCAGCCAATGATGTCATGCTGTCTCCCGTCACCTGCGACGCACCTTGTGCGAGGTGTGTGATTGAGTCAATTGCGCCGGGGTTTAGCTGGCGTCATCTTCTGTGTGCGTCAGTTGCGGAACGTCAGACGCACCGGCGGACCCACGCCCGGACAGTGATGGGTTCTCCATAAAGAACCGATGGCAATTAAATGCGAACTCACCCTCCGGAACCTCATGCCGCTCAAAGTTGCCATCGGGCTTCATCACCCAGCTTTGGGCCACGTCCCGCAAATTTGCGGCCATGACTTGGCTTACGATCTGGGCCTTCACGGTGTTGTTCTTGATCTCGACAAGGGTTTCGACACGCCGGTTGAGGTTCCGGCTCATCCAGTCGGCCGAAGAGATATAGACGCGCGCTTTTTTTGACGGCAGCGCGTGGCCATTGCCAAAGCACACGATGCGAGAGTGTTCGAGGAACCGCCCCACGATAGATTTCACCCGAATATTTTCGGACAATCCCTTCACACCTGGTCGCAATCCGCAGATGCCGCGGATCACCAGACTGATCTGAACACCCGCTTGCGAGGCCCGGTAGAGCGCGTCCACAACATCACTTTCAATGAGCGAATTCATCTTCGCCCAGATCGTCGCGGGCTTGCCCGCTTTCGCAAAGGCAATCTCATCGTCGATCCGATCAAGTAGCGTTTTCTTCAACGTGCTCGGCGAGATTGCAAGGTTTTCAAGCTCAACCGGTTGGGCATACCCGGACAGGTAATTGAAGACCTTCGTCGCATCACGTCCCAGCTTCTTGTCGCAGGTGAAAAAGCTCAGATCCGTGTAAACGCGGGCAGTGATCGGATGGTAGTTACCCGTGCCAAAATGCGTGTAGGTCACCAGCGTGTCACCTTCGCGCCGGACCACGGTGCTGATCTTGGCATGGGTCTTGTAGTTGAGAAAACCGTAAACGACATGCGCGCCAGAGCGTTCCAGTCGCCGAGACTGGCGGATGTTGGCCGCTTCATCAAAACGCGCCTTCAATTCGACGAGCGCAGTCACCGATTTGCCTTCCTCTGCCGCTTCGCAAAGCGCTTCGACAATCGGCGAATTGCGGGATGTCCGGTACAATGTCTGTTTGATCGCAACAACGTCGGGGTCACGTGCGGCCTGGCGTAGGAAACGTACGACCATGTCAAAAGTCTCGTAAGGATGGTGCAGCAGCATATCCTTTTGACTGATCGCTGCGAACATATCGCCTTCATGGTCCTGCACCCGTTCCGGAACACGTGGGGTAAAGCTGGGCCAGAGCAAATCTGCGCGGTCTTCAAGAACAAGTTCATTCAGGTCCGCGATCCCGATCAGGCCCGTCACTTCCATCGTCTCCGCAGGCGACAAGCGCAATTCGGACATGATGAAGGACTTTAGTGTCTCCGGTGCATCCGCTTGGATCTTCAGCCTGACAACCTCGCCCCGCTTGCGTCGCTTCAAGGCGGTCTCAAACTCCCGCACCAGGTCCTCGGCCTCTTCCTCCACTTCAAGGTCGCTATCCCGCAAAACACGAAACGCGCCGTGACCCTTCAGTTTGTAGCCCGGGAAAAGCGTGTCGACGTAAGTCAGCAACAGTTCTTCCAATGGCAAGAAGCGATGACCGCTTTCCGCAGGAAGCGCCACAAACCGGTCGATCTGTGCAGGCACCGGCAGAAGTGCCCGCAACGCGCGCTTGTCATTCGCACGTTCCATCTGCAGGGCAAGCACAAATCCCTCGTTTGGAATAAACGGAAAAGGATGAGCCGGGTCGATCGCGAGGGGCGACAGGACCGGGAACACCTGATCCAGGAAGACGTCCTCAAGAAACGCCAGATCTTCTTTCGTCAATCGATCGCGCGTGACGATGTGGATGTCCTGCTCTGCCATCTCTTGGATCAACGTCGCGAAGACTTCCTGCTGCCGGGCCATCAGCTTGCGGGCATTCAGATCAATCAGGCTGAGTTGTTCTGCAGGCGTGCGCCCGTCAATACTGGGCGTCGTGATTCCGCCCAAAGCTAATTCGCGCAAACCGGCCACGCGGACGGTATAGAATTCATCAAGGTTCGTTGCTGAGATCGACAGGAACCGTAGCCGTTCAAGCAGTGGCACTTTGGGGTTCTCAGCCTCTTCAAGCACCCGGTTGTTAAAGCCCAGCCAGCTCAACTCCCTATTGACGAAACGCGCGGGTGTCGCCTGATCAAAGTCGAGCGTTTGCGGCTCCGGGAAGGGGCCGGACAGGAAGTCAGCTTGCATCATGGCTCTCGGGTAACGTCAAAAGACAACGCAATTATGACGCGGCAGGGAAAGGCCTGCAAGTTCAGTCGGTTGAATTCAGCGTAGCCAGAACGTCATGGGCGAGGCGGACGTTGATCTTGCGCTTGTCCCGCAGTGCCGCCTCGTCCAGCGCAACAACGACACGCTCCGCCGCGGCGAATGTGCGTTCGATGCGTTGCGACAGATACGCGGGCAGGTCGGGTGCATAGCGCAGCTGCCGGTCGGCGAGGAGCTTCATGATGATCGCCATCAGAAGCTCATCATCCGGATTGCCAATTGTCGCTGGCGTGGTCGCCTGCATGCGACTGGCAAGATCAGGCAAGGTCAGCAACCAGCGTGCAGGCGCCGTCTTTGCCGTAATCAACAAGGGCAGCCGGGTTTGCGCCATGTGGTTGTGCAGATGAAACAGGATGGTTTCGCCGTCCGGCGTCAGCCCCTCGGCGTCTTCTACGACGATGGCCGTGTCCGGGTGTTGATCCGCTTCCGTCAGATCCGCGGCGTCAAGGATCCGCGCGCCATTCTGGCTGGCAAAAATACGGGCCAGGTGGCTTTTACCCGCGCCTTCAGGGCCATTCAAAATCAGCTTGCGATCAGGCCAGCCGTCGGGATGCACGACCATCGTGTAAGCCGCAGCATTCGCCTGCGACACGAAGTACTCGCCCGCCGAGAGGGCAACGCCCGCTGGCAAATCAAAAGTCAGTTGCTCTGCCATCACTCACTTGGGGTGTCAGGGCCTTGATAGAGAAGGCTCTCTTTATACTTTGCCAGCGCGAACCGGATCAGCACGCCAATCATCGCCGCCACTGGCACGGCCACCAGCATCCCGACGAAGCCAAACAGCGCACCAAAGACGGACAGCGCAAAGATCAGCCAGACAGGATGCAAGCCAACGGAGTCACCGACCAGCTTCGGCGTGATAATATTCCCTTCGAGAAACTGACCTGCCATGAAAATTGCCACGACCGCGCCCAGCCAGACCCATTCTCCCCAGAACTGGAAAAGCGCCAGACCAATCGCAAGCGCGCCTCCGACAAGCGCGCCAACATAGGGAATGAACGTAATCAGGCCAGCAAAAGACCCGACAACCAGACCAAAATTGAGCCCGACCATCATCAATCCAGCGGCATAGAATATACCCATCACAAGACACACCGTGCCCTGTCCACGGATGAAGGCAGCAAGTGTGCGATCAATTTCGCGGGCAAGCGAGCGGATTGTATCAGCATGCTCGCGTGGCAGCAGATCGTCGATCCGCGCGACCATATTGTCCCAGTCCAGCAGCAGGTAGAACGTCACAACCGGCACAACCACTAACAGGACAATGACGTTCAGAAGGCCAGCCGCCGACGACAGCAACCCGTTAATGAATTCTCCACCGCGTGCCTGAATGGCATTGCCGATATTCACAAGCTGATTGTAGATCACACCGTCCTGGTCAAGCAGCGCAGGAAAGCGTTCTTCCAAAAACGCCCGGATCTGATTGGGCGCAGCGGGTGCGGCTTCGATCAAGGCGGTGGTCTGCGTCACAAGGGTGGGGATGACGAGCAAGACCAACAGGATAAAGATCAAGATGGCCAGAAGTGTGATGACCACGACCGAAAGAACGCGACTCAAGCCAATACGTTCCAGCCTGTCGGCCACCGGATCAAGGCAATAGGCCAGTGCACCGCCGAGGATAAACGGCATGATCACATCGCCTAAAGCCCACAGGACAAGGCCCAAAGCGATGGCCGCAATGCCCCAATACGTTGTCTGTCGTTGAACGCTTAACGCCATACTTTCCTCATCGTTGTCATACACATGATAGAGGAGGGTCTGATGCGCAAGAGGGCGCTGGGCGTTGAATTGGGGCGCGTGCCGATCCCCGTCGAGGCGAAAGCCCCTGTCATCCAAGATCAGGGGCTTTCGATAGATTTAGTGGCAGTCTGGGCGGCTACCTGGCAGCAGAACTTTGTCGATCACGTGGATCACACCGTTGCTGGCCTCAATGTCTGCGATTACGACATTGGCCACTTCGCCAGTGCCGTCAGCGATGGTCACGCCAGAGTGGCTGTTGATGCAAAGACGCTCTGAGGCAAGGATTGGCTTGTAGTAGTTCGCGCCGGGGGCAAACTGGGATGCCGTCAGCTTGCGGTCGTCCACGTGGTACAAAAGAACGTCGGTCAGCTGCCCCTTGTTCTCTGGCAACAGCAGGGTTTCAACCGTGCCGTCTGGCAGGGCAGCGAAGGCGTCGTTGACAGGCGCGTAAACGGTGAAGGGGCCGGGGCCGGAAAGCGTTTCAGCCAGATCAGCAGCCGTCACAGCAGCAACGAGTGTTGAGAAGCGATCATCAGCCACAGCGATGTCGACGATGGTGTTTGCAGAAGCGGCACCGGCGGCAACGGTCATGGCAGCAGCAGCGGCGAGTGTTTTCAAGGATGTCATAAGTCCCTCCATTCAGGTCAGTCATGCCCGATTGCATGTGACAAGGGTTACGGAGGGTGAACCAGATTGGCTCACTCCTCTGACATCATTGTTAAGGCACTGTTATATTTGATCCAAAACAGGTCGCCGCACGTGCACCGCGCCGCTACGGCATCTCGCAGGCAGGCTTTTCCGCAGGGACAAGGACCTTATCAATCGCGTGAATGACCCCGTTGGTGACCTTGATATTTGCCTCCGTGACAGTCGCAACATCGCCGCTGCCGTCATCGATAGTGACGCCGTCAGCGTTGATCACGCACAGCCGCGTATCAGCCAGAATGGGTCGGTAGTAGGCCGCTCCGGGTGCAAGATGACGCGTCGTCAGCTTCCGGTCATCGACATGGTATTGCAGAATGTCGGCAAGGCGCTCCGCGTTCTCAGGGAGTTGCAGGGCAGTCAGGAAGCCCTCATCAAAAGCGGCGAAAGCCGCATTGGTTGGCGCATAAAGCGTGAATGGCCCGTCGGATGCGAGCGCATCGGTCAGGTCGGCAGCCTCCAAAACCGTGACAAGCGTGGAAAACTGTGGGTCGCTGCCAAGTTCGTCCAGCAGTGATTTTCGGTCGCCCGCGGTTGCAGCTGTCGCTGTCAGCAGCACAGCGGTAGTGAGCAGAGATTTGAACATTTCGATAGCCCTCGAATGGTTACCGTCGCAACATAATGCGCTTGCCCGCGGCGCGCATCGGACCAATGCGCGCACTCGCGCGATTGTGACGGTTGTCACCGCCGCGTCATCCGCCTATTCCTGTCGTCCGAACCACACCCTGCCAAAGGTCGCCGCCGATGCGTATGAGCCGCTATTTCCTGCCCGTTCTGAAAGAAACGCCCCGTGAGGCGCAGATCGTCAGCCACCGCTACATGCTGCAGGCCGGGATGATCAAACAGGCCAGCGCTGGCATCTACTCCTGGCTGCCGCTCGGCTACAAGGTCCTGAAAAAGATCGAAAACATCGTGCACGAGGAACAGGCGCGCGCAGGCCACCACGCGATGCTGATGCCCACCTTGCAGTCAGCGGACCTCTGGCGCGAAAGTGGGCGGTATGATGCCTACGGCGAAGAAATGCTGCGTATCAAGGACCGGGGCGGGCGCGATATGCTCTATACGCCCACCGCCGAAGAACTAATTACCGACATCTTCCGCGCCAACGTCACGTCCTACAAAGACCTGCCGCTGACGATGTATCAGATCCAATGGAAATTCCGCGACGAAATCCGCCCCCGTTTTGGCGTCATGCGCGGCCGAGAGTTCTACATGAAGGACGGCTACAACTTCGACCTGACAAAAGAAGACGCGCTGCACGCCTACAACCGCCACCTTGTCAGCTACTTGCGGACCTACGAACGCATGGGCCTCAAGGCGATTCCGATGCGCGCGGATTCAGGCCCCATCGGCGGCGACAACACCCACGAATTCCTAGTCCTGGCCGAAACGGGCGAGTCGGAAGTCTTCTACGACAGCGCCGTCACCGACCTCACCTTCGGCGACCGTGACATCGACTACGACGACAAAGCCGCCTGCGCCGCTGTGATGGAAGAGTTCACGACGAAATACGCCCGCACGGATGAAACCCACGACGAAGCCCTCTTCAACGAAATCCCCGAAGAACGCCGCAAGGTCGCGCGGGGCATCGAAGTGGGCCAGATCTTCTACTTCGGCACCAAATACTCTGACGCCCTGAACGCTGTGGTCGATGACGGCAAAGGCGGCAAAACCGCCGTCCACATGGGCTCCCACGGCATCGGCGTCTCACGGCTCTTGGGCGCGATCATCGAGGCGTCGCATGACGACAAAGGCATCATCTGGCCCGCAGGCGTGACCCCTTTCCACGTTGGCATCCTGAACATGCGCTCGGGTGATGAGGCCTGCGACGCAGCCTGCGAGGACCTCTATAAACAACTGACCGCAGCCGGTCTGGAGCCGCTCTACGACGACCGCGACGAGCGGGCAGGGGCCAAGTTCGGCACAATGGACATGATCGGCCTGCCCTGGCGCATCACCGTCGGCCCACGCGGGTTGAAAAACGGCGTGGTCGAAGTCACCTCCCGCCGGACGGGTGAGAGCGAGGAGATGTCAGCAGCGGACGCAGTGGCGAAGATGGTTGGGGTTTATGCGGGCCACTAGCCACCGGTGCGTGCCTGTCCTGGACCGCTGTCCGCTGTGCGTAAAAAACCGACTTTGAGGTTGCAATACAGAATGGCCGCTTCTGCAATACAGCGCCGCTCGAATAAGTTACGAAATTGATTTTCTTTATCTAAACTCAGTAGCTTGCGTACCGTCAGCTGCATTTCGGACATTGGAGCGAATCTCCTCTTCAAACTCGGCGCGGTCAGACCGAACTTTCTTGTAGGCTTCGTTCATAGGTTTTTCAGCTTCATTGTAAGTGCCGCCCCAAAGAATGATCTCTGACAGAAGCGGTGCAAGGTCGCTCCCTTTTGGCGTCAACTCATAGAGGGAGCTTCGCCAGTTGTCGGGGTTTTTCCGCTTCTTTACGATGCCTTTATCTTCCAGATGCTTCATGCGCTGGGCAAGAATATTCGTTGATATGCCCTCCCAACCTTCAAGCAGTTCCGCATAGGTTTTGACACCTTTGATTGCGAGGTCGCGGACGATCAACAGTGACCAGCGATCCCCGAAAACGCTGAGAGCGTAGTCGATTGGGCATCCTGACAGGGGGCGTTTGGATTTTGCACTCATTTTATTGTCTTAAAATATCAACTTGCATTTTGCAATTGCATAATCCAAAGATGCTTCAACTTGCATTTTGCAAGTACATAAGGAGTACCAAGATGAACGCGCCAAGACTCATCCAAAAAACCAGGCTCTCACGCCGCGAATTGCTGTTTGCAACGGCGGGAGCCGCGCTGGCACCTTCAATCATTCAAGCAAAGGAATACCCGATGACACCAAAAGCCTTCGTTTACACAGAAGTTGCAATTTCGATCCCATTCGACCAAGCACCATGGCCCACCATCAACGAGGAAATTAAGAAACAACCGGGGTTTCTAAACAAGACGTGGCTGCACGGCCATGGAACAAGCTCGGTCGGGGGACTATACGCTTTCGACAGCCGTGAGAACGCCCGCGATTTCGTGACAGGATACTTCCCGACAGAACCCCGCTCTTTCGGCGTCGCGCATAACACACGCGTGTTTGATGCCGAGATTGTTAAAGAGGCCAGTGAGGACCTTGGGGCGGTGCACTACGGAACATCGCCTGTGAAGGCTCCCGGCGCATTTGTTTACACAGAACTACAGTTTTCACTGCCCTTCGAAACCTTTGATTGGCAGACCCGTAACAAGAAACTCAAACAGGTGCCTGGCCTACAGAGTAAAATTTGGCTGAGCGGTGTTTCGACCAACTCGCTCGGTGGTTTTGACGCTTTCGACACCATGGATCTGGCGCTCGACTATGCGATCAACCAATTCCCGGAAGTTGCAAAAAGCTTGGGGGCAGCCCTGTATACAAGGGTCTTTGACGCAACGACGACAGAAGAAGCAAGCCGTCAGATGCAATCACCGTTCTATCGCTGATTGAAGTCTGAGGTCGCGTCTCGACATGAGTCGAGGCGCGGCTCAATCCTTTGGCGTGGTTGGATATCGGGCGTTCGAGACAGATGCAGCATCGGTGACTTTGGACTAAAACCAGCCATGGAGCTCGGTCCCAACACACCACATCACCAAGGCGCACCAAACTCCGCAACATCGTCCGTCTTCACCAAGTCAAAATTCGCATGCGCCCGCGCCCCGAACTGGCAGGCGAAACCATTCCCCGTATCGCTGATCGCAAGCTGAGCGCTATCAAAACGAAACACCAGCCGACATGGCTCCGACCCACCCTCCAACACCGCATCGTGAACATAGACGCCATCCTCGACCAATTCTGCGGGGCCGCGAAAATAAGCGATGTGGTACGTCGGCCCAACGATAAACTCGAACGCGACAAATATCGTCTCCGGTGACACCTCAACAACATTGGCCGTGCCACCGTTGAATCCGATTTCATAGTTCGGGGCGAACAAACCGTTCACCCAATAGCTTCCCACCTCATAGCGTCCGGTGAACGCCTGGCTGACTTCCGGCTTTGCCACCGGAGCAAGCAGTTCATCAATGTCTCCTGTCGTCGGAGCGAGGGTCACTTCAAAATCGGACTCGTCATTCACCCAATGCCCTGCAAGGCCTTGGCTCGAAAGTTCCAAATAGAATTGCCCCGTAACGCTCTCTGCGTCCTTTTCCTCCAGCTGAACGGCTTCGCGTCCAAAGCTTTCACCGCTGAGAGAAAGCCACGCGCTCTGCCCCGCATACCGGTAGCGCCCTGTCAGACCGTCGCCAGACCGCGCCAGTTCCATTTCAATCGGGTAAGGGCCTATCGCGCCTGACAACTCCAAAGCGCTGGCACCCGAAGCGGAGAGCATGAGACATGTCAGAATGGCGCTGGATCGTTTCATGGCGAGGGGCCTCAGTTTCACGGTGTTCGCTATCCAGACTACCGCATCCATCCGTACAATACTGCCTTTGAATTCGTCTCGCGTACCCTGTCGTCGAAGAAGTCTGCAACTCTCGACAGAAACCAACAGCTTTGACCAAGCCCCAACCTCTGCTATTCTCTCCTCAACAAACAGAACCGGGCAGGTCACATGTTCACTTCTATCGCCAAGGCGGGTTGCCTGGCTGGCGCGCTCACGGGTGCGGCGGCGCTATCGCAGTATCCGGCCTTCACCCAGCAATACATCCAACGCCTCGGTGGCACGGTGGATGCGCTGGCCGAGGTCGTGCGCGACTTCGACGCCTCCGCGCTTGAGGCGGGGCTGACACGCGGTGAGGCTCTCGAAGAAATGACCGGCACCGCCTTTCTTGAGGCACGTGCCACCGACATGCGCCGCACTTTCGCCCGCCACGTGATCCTGACTGACCAACTCGCGCGCCTGCGCGCTGCCTCCGCAATCGACCGCATCTGGATGGCTCCGGATATGCGCGACCGCGAAACCCTCAAAGCGACATGGGCCGACTACGAACCCGCGCTCCCCGTCACGGTGGCAGGGGCCGTCACCGGCGGTGCAGGCTTCGTCGGCGGTTGGGCTGTCGTGGCACTCCTTTTTGGCGCGCTGAAAACTCTTTTCCGCCGCAAACCACGACCCAAAAGCGTGGCACCGCAACGGATCGACCCGCCGCTGTCGCGCCCCGAACCCCTCCAACCGACACCCCGCCTGATGGGAGAGACCCGACCATGAAAGCACTGATCACCTGGGGCGGCTGGGATGGCCATGAACCGGACAAAGTGGCCAAGATCTTTGAGGGCATCGTCACCGATGCAGGCGGGCAAGCGGATGTCACCGACAGGCTCACTTGCTTCGACGACCCCGACAAACTCAAAACCTACGACCTGATCATTCCGGTCTGGACGATGTCGGAACTGTCGCGGGAGGCAGCAACTCACGTTTCTGAGGCCATCGCCCACGGCACTGGCATGGCAGGCTGCCACGGCGGCATGTGCGACGCGTTCCGTGGCAATCCGCTCTGGCAGTTCATCACCGGGGCCAATTGGGTGGCGCATCCGGGCGGCGATGGGGTGAAGCACCGGGTGACAATCACTTCCGACGACCCACTCGTCCAAGGCATCCCCGATTTCGACGTCTCAACGGAGCAATACTATCTGCACACCGATCCTGCGAACAACGTTCTCGCCACAACAACCACCGATGTCGTCATCTGGTATCACTCCCCCAACGGCCCGGTGGAGATGCCTGTTGCCTGGACGCGCCATTGGGGCCTGGGCCGCGTTTACTACAACTCACTCGGTCATAAGGCTGACGTGATCGCAGATGGTCCGGCCTACGAAATGCTCAAGCGGGGGATCCTTTGGGCGGCGGGCAGCAAAGCCGCAGCCGCAGGACAGGATGTCAGCCAATACCAAAGCCCGGGCAATCACTGGTAGGCGTCCTGCACAGTTGACGGATCGATCTATCCAATTGTAATCAAATCGAAATTAACAGCTGTTAACTCCACTTCGAACAGCAAGGGCAATCCCCGCTCTTCATCTGGCCAAAACAACTCTCGCGCCGAAGGCGTCCCGCACCATCCGATTGCTTGACCATCCCCAGTGAAACCCCCACGTTGCGCCGCAAGAGCAGCAGGAGCCGCCAATGGCCACCACACCACCGCCTTTCTCAAAATTCGAATGGATGATCGCCTGGCGCTACATCCGCGCCAAACGGGCCGAAGGCGGCGTCAGCGTGATGACCTGGATCAGCCTGATCGGTGTCACGCTTGCGGTTTTTGCGCTCATCGCCACACTTGCGGTGCGCTCGGGCTTTCGGGCAGAATTTGTCGATACCATCCTTGGCTCCAACGCCCATGTTGCGGTTTACCGCCAATCCGAAGTCGTCGAAGGCTCGGGCCGCTATACGCAGCTGATCTCTGGCTACGAGAAACTGGCTGCCGACCTGCGCCAGATTGAGGGCGTCACGCGGGCGGCGCCGCTTGTCCGCGGCCAGGTGATGGGCAATTTCGGCAATGAAAACGCGGCTGTGGATGTCTACGGCATCGCCTACGACGATCTGCTTACAATCCCGCGTATCGCCAATCCACAGGACAGCAGCGGCAATATCGCGGATTTTGAGCAAGGCATCGCCATCGGCTCCGCCCTTGCAAAAGACCTGCGCGTCAAAGTCGGGGACCGCATCAAGATCATCTCGCCCAATGGCGCACGCACCGCCATCGGCACGACACCCCGGGTCAACGTTTACGATGTCGTCTATATCTTTACCGCAGGACGGTTCGATATCGACAAGGTCCGCGCCTATCTCCCGATTTCCGAGGCGCAGCTGTTCTTCAACCGCGACGGCGTCGCGACCGAGATTGAAGTGATGGTCGAAGACCCTGAAGAGATCGAAACCTACCTGCCAGAGGTCATGGCTGCCGCCGGCGAGGGCGGCTACGTCTGGACGTGGCGGGACAGTGCAGGCGCCTTCCTGCGCGCACTTGAAGTCGAAGACAACGTGATGTTCATCATCCTGTCGATCCTCGTACTGATCGCGTCGATGAACATCATCTCAGGCCTGATTATGCTCGTCAAAAACAAGGGGCGCGACATCGGCATCCTGCGTACGATGGGCCTCTCCGAAGGCTCCATCCTGCGGATCTTCTTTATCTGCGGAGCGGGGATCGGCACGTTGGGAACGCTCTTTGGGGTGATCTTGGGGTGCCTTTTTGCGCTCTACATCGATCAGATCTTCAGCTTCGTGAATTCAATCGGCGAAGGCGGTGTCTGGGATCCATCAATCCGGGGTATCTACCGTTTGCCTGCCGAACTGCGCCTGGAAGACGTCATCTCTGCCGTCTCACTCTCACTCGGCCTGTCGTGGATCATCACGATCTTCCCCGCCCGTCGCGCCGCGCGCATGAACCCGGTGGAGGCGCTTCGGTATGAGTGATGTGCTCAAGCTATCGGGGATCACAAAGGCCTATAACCAAGGCAAACCCAACGCCGTGACAGTCCTCCAAGGTGTCGACTTGACCGTGCAGGCGGGTGAAGTCGTGGCGCTCGTTGCGCCTTCAGGCGCCGGGAAATCCACGCTGCTGCATATCGCGGGCCTTCTCGATAGCCCGGACGACGGGGCAGTCACGATCAACGGCACGGACATGACCAAACGCTCTGACCGCAAGCGCACGGGGGTGCGGCGGCAGGAGGTTGGCTTCATCTACCAATTCCACCACCTGCTGCCAGAGTTCACGGCGTTGGAAAATATCGTCTTGCCGCAACTTGCCAATGGCACCAGCCAGTCAGATGCAGCCGCCCGCGCCATGGACCTGTTGGCGCGTGTCGGCGTAGACGCCCGCGCCGACCATCGCCCCGCGGCGCTTTCAGGCGGTGAACAACAGCGGGTGGCGTTTTGTCGGGCGCTCGCGAACAAACCCTCACTGCTCCTCGCGGACGAACCCACAGGTAACCTCGACCCGGACACGTCCGACCGCGTTTTTGACGCGCTGATCTCTCTGGTCCGCGACACCGGGCTTGCCGCTCTCATTGCGACCCACAACCTCGATCTCGCGGCCCGCATGGACCGTATGGTCCGGATGACCGCCGGTCGTCTGCACGAAGCGTAGGAGCATCCGATGCGCGTCACCGTCACGGACATCTTTGAGGCCTCAAAGGCAGCACTGCGCGCACATGGCGCGGCAGACCGCCCCGCTCGCGAGGTCGCAAAAGCGACGGCGCGGGCTGAAGCCTTGGGCAACGTGATCTGCGGCCTCTACTATCTTGAAAGCTACTGCATCCAACTTCAATCAGGCCGGGTCAACGGCACCGTCACGCCGGAAGTGTCCCGCCCCCGTCCGGCCTCCGTGATGGCCAATGCCCGCTACGGTTTTGCCCAACCTGCCTTTGCCGCCGGACTGCCGGTCGCGGTGGAAGCTGCGCGTGAAAACGGGGTTGCCACGCTCAGCGTCGCGCACGCCCACACCTGCACCTCGCTCGGCTATTTCACCGAACAGATCGCCGCGGCCGGGCTAATCGGCATCGGCTTTACAAATGCATCACCCGTCGTGGCTCCTCCAGGCGGCAACAAGGCGGTGATCGGCACCAACCCAATTGCCATGTCCGTCCCGGGCGACGGCAAAATGGCCATGCACTTCGACTTTTCCACCTCTGCCGTGGCCCTCGGAAAGATCACGATGGCCAAAGCAGCGGGAGAGCCTATTCCGCTGGGTTGGGCCGTTGACGCAAACGGCCAGCCAACAACCGATCCAGAGGCCGCTCTCAATGGCGCATTGGTCAGCGCAGGCGGCTACAAAGGCTGGGGCTTTGGCCTGATGGCGGAGTTGCTAGCGGCGGGGATCACGGGATCGGTGAATTCCCTCGACGTGACGGGTCTGAAGCTTGCCGATGGCAAACCGCACGACCTGGGTCAGTTCTATCTGCTCCTTGATCCCACAATTCATGGCGACCACTTCGCAGATCGCTTTGCGCGCCTTACCGACGCAATTGCGGCGCAGGAAGGCGGGCGTCTGCCCGGCGCTGACCGGACGGAAATGACTGAGGTCGACGTGCCCGATGCCCTTTGGCAGCGCGTGCAGGAACTAGCAGAAGGCGGGTCAGCTTAGGCCTTTTGGGTCAGAAAGACCCCCACCGCCATCAAGGCAATCCCGCCCGCGCGCGTGGCGGACAGCGGCGACGTAACCGCGCCAAATAATCCAAAGTGATCAATTGCAGCGGCGGCGATCATCTGGCCGATCAACACAAAGAACACCGCATTGCCGACCCCGATGATGGGCGCGATCCACGTGATCGTCAGCACATAGAAGGCGATCAGCACACCGGCCAGAAACAGATGCTTCGGGGCGCCGGGGATTTTCGCAAAAGCCGCCGGGTTGGTCACCAGCGCCACCACAAGCGCCGAAAGCAGCGCGACCACAAAAAGCACCGAGGCGGCGACCGCAGGTGCGCCAATTGTGCGGCCCAAGGCGGCATTCAGCGCAGCCAAGACAGGGATGCCAATCCCCGCTGCGAGCATGATGGCACTGTGATAGGTCATGACCCCTCCCGTTTCGGATTAGCGTGACCTCGCGTAGCGCCTTGGTCAATCCACCTGATCCATATCAAGTCGCGCCGCACATCACGAAGCTATGATTGGGCAAGCAGGAGGCAGATAATGAAACACATCACATCACTTTTCCTTGTCCTCACAGCGGCCTGTGTGGCTGAGCCCGAAATCCCGAACGGCAAGGCCGCATTCGCGCAAGACTGCGCGTCCTGCCACGGCGCAGACGCCAAAGGGGCCGGGCCGGTCGCGCAATCGCTCGGCGTTCTGGCCCCTGATCTGACACACCTTTCCGCGCAAAACGGCGGTGTTTTCCCCCGCGAACAGGTCATGGCGATCATTGATGGCCTGAACCGTGACCCGCACTTTTCCACCGCGATGCCAGAGTTTGGCGCGGGCGATCTGGGTGAGGCCGTGATCGTCGAGACCGCACCCGGCGTCGGGACGCCAACGCCCGTCGGCCTCATTGCGCTCGCGGACTATCTGGAAAGCATTCAATCGCCGTAACAGCCCCCTCGCGCCATCGTGACGTGAAACTTATCGCGGGATCGCTACGTTGCTGCATCAAGGAAACAGGAGACCCTCCCCATGATCCGTCGCACCGCACTTACACTCGCAACTGCCCTTCTTGCCACCACAGCCACCGCTGGTCCCGTCAGCTTTGCGTCTGGCTGGCAAGAACAAAAACTCTCGCTCTTTTCCAACAACCGCTACAGTTTTGGCAATCAGCTGAACATGGTTTCAGACGGGGGCGTCTCAATCGCCTACACTCGTTTGGGTCAGGACAAATGGGATGCGACGCGGGCAAGTTGGGCCTGGACCGTCGAGGAATCCGTCCCGGCCACGAACTTGCGTCAGAAAGGCGGGGATGACCGCAACCTGTCGCTTTACTTTGTATTCCTGCCTGAGAACGTCGCCGCAGCCTCGCAAGGCGCTGGCATACGGTCCCTCCTGAACAATGATGAGGTGCGCGTGCTGCTGTACACGTGGGGCGGCAACCACGGGCGCGGCGAACAGTTTCTGTCGCCTTACCTCAACGGCCTCGGCATGAACGTGGCCTTGCGCCCGGCGGGAACCGGGTCATTTTCCGAGAACGTGAACCTCGCCGCTGACTATTCCCGCGCTTTTGGCGGGGAACCGGGGGCTTTGGTGGGGATCGCCGTATCGGGCGACAGCGACGACACCGACAGCATGATCAAAGCCGCGATTGGAAATCTGACGCTGGGGTAGGGCGCGCGATTAGTCCGCGTCGGTTGTGACAAGAAACCCACCGGTCTCAATGAAATCATCGGCGGGACTGACGGCGTTGTCGTAGTCGTGGATGATGCGGACGATGCCGCCCGCTTCAACGGCGTTCTCGTTACCAAAGGCGACCGACCAACTGCCTGTTTGCGGACCGTTTTCCGGCACATAGGTCGGGAGGTCGTCAATGCCGCCACCCGCTGTTGTCCCGCCGTTGCCGACGCTGACGCCGTCTGCGATGGCATGGGCGTTGAGCGCAACACTGCTGAGCGTTCCAACACTGGAGTTGTCGCTGGTCAGAAATCTCCGGCGCCGGTCGATGAAGCCAGAGACGCTGCCATTGGCAAAATCAGCCGTGATTTCAACGTCTCCGGTAATCCGACTTTCAGTGAAGAAGGGGCTGCCCGCATCGCCATCGCGTGAGAGGAACCCAACGTAGCCCCCAGTAAAGGTGGCGGACCCGGTGTCTGGGAACGTGCCGCCACGGCTGTCAACGCGTGCGCCGGGGGCGAGGTTTGCATCCGCATCGTCTGTGATCGCAAACACGGCAACCGAAACGCCGGCCTCGTCACGGCGGAAGCCATAGAGTGTTTGACTGTTATCCACGATACGGTCGAACTGTTTGACCGCAGTGAGGGGGCTTTCGCTGAGCGCAATTGTTTGCGGGTCCCCATCGGCATCCGTAAAGGTCAGCGTTTGATCAGCGGCGTCGGGATCGGCTGGAATGGTGAATGGCGTGCCAAGAGAGCGGGTCAGGCCGTTGAAGTCGGTAGGGCCGGTATTTCCACCCGGTTGCTGCCCGCCGCCACCCGTGCCGCCGCCAGTGCTCCCACCGCCACAGGCCGCGAGGAGGAAGAGGGTGGGAAGTGCCAAAACAACGTACCGCGCCATGGTGATGCTCCAAATCTGGGGAAAACAGTTTGGAAAAGGCTAACGGCTGAGCGGCCTTCGTCGGGCGTGTCGTATTCCGTGCGATGCGGTGCCCGCCAAGACAATCCGTCGGTGAGGTTCACTTCGACTCCCGCAACGTCGGGGTAAACCCCTGCCTACATTTGATCCACACCTGGCCCGGAACAAGCGTAGCGCCGGGCAATCGCCGGTTCGGCCCGGTGGGCCGGCGATCACGTCCCCGCGAAGGTCAGGACTTTTTCTTTGGGCCTTCCAACTGCTTTGGCGCGTCGTCTGCTTCAATCGCGACATTCCCTGAAACTCTACGCTCGGTAGTAGTTCTGATGTCCTTTATGGCTTCGGACAGTGGTTTTGCATCCTCTCCAAATCGTCTCAGTAGTCCTGATATTTGCACTGTTGCAGCTACAAAGGACGCGAAACCGACGGTCTCTTTGTGCAGCTCATTTTCAATCTTCTGGAGCCAATAGTTAATGTTTCTTCGATGTGCATCGGACAAGAAAGTCGCCGAGAATGTCAAGGATCGTGCATTGCCAACGGTCTCTAGCAATGCATCTTTCTCGCTAGATTCGAGGTTTACCACATCGAATTCCGCAACATCATCGGTGTCGATGAAATGATCTTCGAATTCTAGACTCAATACCATCTCGAGCGACTCTTCGGCAATTCGTCGGAGGATAACAGTAGTATTGTCCATCGCTAAACTCAGTAGTTCAACAAGGGCGTCTTTGACCTCTCGATCAGCGATCCTTTTTGCCGAGATCAAGCACCTGCGGTGAATTGCGAAAAGCCTAGCATAGAGCGGGTGACCTTTTGAGCGCAGTTCGCCAATTTGCGCCTGCGCCGAACCGGCAGCGGTCATAAGTTCTGGAAGAAGCACCTTAAGTGCCCCTTCCGGTGTCCTGGGTAGTTCATTCAACTTATCAAATCTTTCAAGAATTCACCTCAAACATCCAACTCCTCCACAAACCGCGCGTTCTCCTGAATATACTGGAACCGCAACTCCGGCTTCTTGCCCATCAGCCGCTCCACCAGATCGCCCGTTTCCCCCGGCATCTCGTCGTCCACCGAGACACGGATCAGCTTGCGGGTGGCGGGGTTCATCGTGGTGTCTTTGAGATCTTTCGCGTCCATCTCGCCCAGACCCTTGAAGCGCTGCACGTCGATTTTGCCTTTGCCGCCGAGGCCCTTGGCCAGCATATCTTCCTTCTCGCGGTCATCCGCCACATAGACCCGCTTCGCCCCTTGGGTCAGCCGGTACAAAGGCGGGCAGGCGAGGTAGAGGTGCCCCTGATCGATCATTGGGCGCATCTGGGTGAAGAAGAACGTCATCAGCAGCGCCGCAATATGCGCCCCGTCCACGTCCGCGTCGGTCATGATGATGATCTTGTCGTAGCGCAGGTCGTCCACCACAAACCGGGTCCCCAACTGCACACCCAAAGCCTGTGTCAGATCATTGATCTCGGCGTTTGAGCCAAGCTTGTTCGACGCTGCCCCCAATACGTTCAGGATCTTCCCGCGCAACGGCAACAGCGCCTGTGTCTTCCGGTCCCGCGCCATTTTGGCAGAACCACCCGCCGAGTCCCCCTCGACGATGAACAACTCCGTCCCGTCGCGGTTCGTGGCCGAACAATCGACCAGTTTGCCGGGCAGGCGCAGCTTCTTTGTCGCTGACTTGCGGGCGGTTTCCTTCTCTTGCTTGCGGCGCAAGCGTTCCTCGGCCCGCAGGACCAGGAAATCGAGGATCGCACCGGCGGATTTCGTATCCGCCGCCAGCCAGTTGTCGAAGTGGTCGCGCACAGCGCCTTCGGTCATCTTCTGCGCGGCTTCGGTCGACAGTCGGTCTTTCGTCTGCCCCACAAAGGCCGGTTCGCGGATGAAGCAGGACACCAGCGCGCAGCCGCCTGATGTCAGATCATCGCGCGTGATCTGCGCGGCTTTCTTGTTGCCCGACAACTCCCCATAGGCCTTCACACCCTTCAGGATCGCGGCCCAGAAGCCTTGCACATGCGTGCCGCCTTCGGGCGTCGGTACGGTATTACAGTAGGACTGGATGAACCCGTCGCGTACGGGCGACCAGTTGATTGCCCATTCGACTTTTCCGGGTTCGCCGAACTTTTCTTGAAAGTCGACGGTCCCGGAGAAGGGACGGTCCGCGTAGACCGTCGAACTGCCCATCGTCTCGTTCAGGTAATCGGCGAGGCCACCGGGGAAGTGGAAAGTCGCCTCGGTCGGTGTTTCGCCATCGTTGATCTCTGACTTCCAGCGGATTTCGACGCCCGAGAAGAGGTAGGCTTTCGACCGGATCGATTTGAACAACCGCGCCGGTTTGAAGCGGTGATGGCCGAAGATTTCTTCATCCGCGTGAAAGGTGACAGTCGTGCCGCGTCGGTTTGGAGCTGCGCCGACTTTTTGCACCGGGCCGAGCGGGATGCCGCGTGAGAAGCGCTGTTCGACCAGTTCCTTGTTCCGTGCGACCTGCACAACCATCGAGTCCGAGAGGGCGTTCACGACAGATGCACCGACCCCGTGCAAACCGCCCGAGGTTTGATAGGCTTTGCCCGAGAACTTCCCGCCCGCGTGCAGCGTACAAAGGATTACCTCAAGCGCGGATTTGTCGGGGAATTTCGGGTGCGGATCGGTCGGAATACCCCGGCCATTGTCGCGGATCGTGATGGCGTAGTCGGCGTGCAATTCCACTTCGATCCGGTTGGCAAAGCCTGCAACCGCCTCGTCCATGGAGTTGTCGAGAACTTCGGCCACCAAATGGTGCAGCGCACGCTCATCCGTGCCGCCGATATACATGCCCGGGCGCTTGCGGACAGGCTCCAGCCCTTCCAGCACTTCAATGCTATCTGCGTTGTAATCGTCAGGTGCTTGCACCGCCCCGGAAAGGAGATCGTCTGCCATACTGCCGCCCATTCTTTGTTTGCAGAGCATTATGGCCGTCCGTGCAGGGAAGGGCAATCGGATCATGGCTGGAAGGGCAGTGTTTATTGACTGTCCGCGTGATGGGGTCGAGTATACGCGGCGGGATATCTGGGGGTGCGACAATGGGTCTTGAGACGTTCAACCTCGCCGCGTTTGAGGCGGCGACCGGTGCGGCGCGGGCTGCGATGGCCGCTGACCTTGATCGCCAATGTCGCGAGACGGGGTTTCTCGTGATCAGTGACCACGGTGTCGATCCAGAGGTCATTGCCGCGCAATGGGATGCGGTGAACCGGTTCTTTGCCCAGGATGCGGTTGCAAAACAGGCGGCAGCCCCGCTGGCCCCCGGTGCGCCATACGGGTATCTTGGCCCCGATCAGGAGGCTTTGGCGCGTAGCCGGGGCGAGGAGACACCGCCGGACCTGAAAGAAAGCTTTAGTGGACGTCCGGTCCAGCCGGTGCCGGAGGGATTGGATGACGCGGCCGCCGCGTTCATGTCCGCTGAGACTCCTTGGCCCGATGTGCTGGGGTTTGAGGCGGCCTGGCGTGCGTACTATGCCGCACTGGAAGACCTGGCCGCGCGGATCATGGTTGCTTTTGCCGAAGCCCTGTCGCTGCCATCCGCCTTTTTCGCGCCGCATCACCAAAACCCGATCTCTGCCTTGCGGGCATTGCACTACCCGGCGACCGGCAAGGTGGCCGAGGACAATCAACAGCGGGCAGGGGCCCACACCGACTATGGCACGCTGACTATCCTGCTCCCCCAAACCGGCGCGCCGGGGTTGCAGATCAAACGCGGCGACGATTGGATCGACGTGACAGCGCCTGCAGGCACTTTCGTCATCAACATCGGTGATCTGATGGAACGCTGGACCGCAGATCGCTGGGTCAGTACGTTGCACCGGGTCGTGGCACGTCCCAACCAACCCGCCCGCAAATCGCTGGCGTTTTTCCTACAACCGGACTGGTCCGTCGAAATTGCGCCTTTGGATGGGTCAGACACTTACAAACCGATCGCAAGCGGCCCATATCTGATGCAGAAATTCCATGCCGCGACGGGAGATGACGCATGACGTTGATCAAGGAGCTGGATTTACCGGATGAGGCCTTGCTGCAAAAGTATGCCACTGACCCGGACGCCTACACCGACTGCTTTACTCGCGACGTGAAACAAGACGTCGACCTTGCCACCTATGTCAGCGCTTTCTACACGACGTGGCTGTTCAAGGTCGAGCGGTTCATCTTGCGCGTTGCCGCACGCCGTCCCTCAACCGATGGTCAGGCGCGTGACGTAGCCGAGGGACACGTCCCCGCCTTTGCGGCCTGGACTGTCGAGGGGCGCAACAGCCGCCAGCTCTTGATGTGCGACATGGGTGGGCACACGCGGTCCTGGTTCATGGTGGC
>JAHDEX010000002.1:112270-127423 GCA_020628545.1 Paracoccaceae bacterium
AAGAAAAACACCGGCATCTGCCGCGCGTCCCCCTCCATCTGCCACATCATGTGCAGGTGCGTGTTGTAAGGGCGTTTGTCCTTGGAAAATCGCACATCCCGATGTGGGCGGAAGAGCTTTGTTTTCACAGGCCCGTCTGAGATGCCTTCCAGCGGACCGGTCATATCCTCCAACAACGCCATCGCACCGGGCTTCAGCACATCATCATAGGTGCCGCGATTGTCTTGCCACCAGGCCTTCGTGTTGTCGGCGTCCAGTGCGGTGTAGAATGTGCGTGCGGTCGTTATCAAAGTCATTGTGCATCCTTTTTGTGCAACCGGGGTGGACCCGGTTTCAAGCTAGGCCTAAGGCTGGCCGCATGCAAACGCGCGTCGACACCACCCCGGCTCTGAGCCATCGCGAGCATGCGCGGGCCCTCCTGCGCGTGGGGATGCCGCTGATCCTGAGCCATATGGCGCAGTTTGCGATCTTTATGACAGACGCGCTGATGCTGGGCTGGTACTCGGTCACAGCGCTGGCGGCCTCGACCATTGGCGGCACGTTCTTCTTCCTGACCTTCATCGTCGGCACCGGCTTTGCCCAGGCAGTGACGCCACTTGTGGCAGAAGCAGCAGAGCAAGACGACGAGCAGGGCGTGCGCCGGGCCACGCGCATGGGGCTTTGGCTTTCGGCGATCTACGGCACCGTCATCATGATCCCGTTTTTCTTTGCTGAAGCAATTCTGTTGGCCATTGGGCAAGAGCCGGAGGTCGCAGCGCTTGCTGAAGATTACCTGCATATCGTGGCATTCTCGATGATCCCGGCGCTGATGGTGATGACGATGAAAAGCTTTCTCGCCGCCCTGGAGCGTACTGCGATCATCCTTTGGGCCACCATCGGGACCGCGTTGCTGAACGTGGTGATCAACTATGCGCTGATCTTCGGCAATTGGGGCGCGCCGGAGCTGGGTATCCGGGGTGCGGCGATTGCATCGCTGACGATCACAGTGCTGACTCTGGTGATCTTGTTCGGCTACGCCTTGCGCGAGACGCCGCAATACAAACTGCTGCAAAACATCTTTGCGCCCGATCCTGACGTGATGAAAAAAGTGTTTGCGCTGGGTTGGCCCATTGGCCTGACGGCCCTGGCGGAAGGGGGGCTTTTCAGCGCGGCGACGACGATGATGGGTTGGCTTGGGGCGGTGCCACAGGCGGCCCATGGGATTGCGCTGCAACTGTCGGGCATGACCTTCATGTTCCACCTTGGTCTGTCACAAGCGGCCACTGTTCGCATTGGCCGTGCGGCGGCGCGGAAGGATGTTGAGAACCTGAAACGCGGCGCCTTGGTCGCCTGTGGTATGTCTGCGGCCTTTGGCTGTGTGACCATGCTGATTTTCTGGACGATCCCGTCGCTTTTGGTCTCAGGCTTCGTTGACACATCGACGCCCGACGGGGCCGCGGTGGTCGCGATTGGTGTCAGCCTTCTGCTTGTCTCGGCCATGTTCCAGGTTGTGGACGGTTTGCAAGCGATGGCACTTGGGTTGCTGCGCGGGTTGCAAGACACGCGTATTCCAATGATCATGGCGATCTTCAGCTATTGGCTCGTCGGCCTGCCGATCTCGCTTTTGCTTGGCTTCGTCGTTGGTTGGGAAGGTGTCGGTGTTTGGCTTGGCCTGGTCGTGGGGCTGCTTGTGGCTGCAGTCTTGCTCATGCGCAGGTTCTGGACCCAGACCTCGCTTTGGGTGAAGGCCTAGGACTTCTCCTGCGCTTTCATCAGCCGGTCCGCCTTCTTACGCACCAACACACTGCGCAGGTCGTGCATCGTCAGCAAAAGCGTATCCGTGATCTGCTCAAGCTGCGCATCGGTGGCCTTTGATTGCACCCACTGAGTCGTCAAGTTCAGGTGGTCCATCGTGCGCAGGATGTCATCCACCTCACGCTCGGCGAGCAAGGCAACCCGCTCGTTCAGCCAATCTTGAATTGCGGCAATATCAGCCTCGCCAAGCGTGCGCTCACCATGCGGTTTCACTTCGCCGTTTTTCACGTTCACGATGGCGATCTGGTCCATTTCGATCCGCCGTTGGCGGTTCTCGGTGTCCACCCGAAACACTGCTGCGCCGTTCTCGCGCACGCGGAAAAAGTAGTTTGGAAGTGCGTCGCTCATCACCTGTCCTCTTTGGGGCAGGATAACGAACCGCTGGGGCCACACAATGACAATGTGGCCCCAGCGATCCGTCAGTTGAGTTCCGTGAGTGGGGCCTCAACCCTCCGCGTCGATCATTTCGGTTACAAGATCGAGCAATTCTTGCGCGGGTAAGCCCCGCCCTTCGTACTTGGCGACCCAGGCTTCGGCCGCAGGCGTTGCCACCGCATCCTTGATGGACCCGACGATATCGTCGCGCAGTGTCAGTACCGCGATACCATTCTCGGTCAGGGCGTCTTCCCATTTGGCCATCGCCGTTCCGTTGTAGTTGCGCACATAGTGCGCAAGGGCTTCATCAACGGACGACATGAGCGCGTCGCGATGGTCCTCGGGCAGCGCATCCAAGGCCTTTGAATTCACAACCACCGGACAATTCACCGTGCCCGGGTTAAGATTGCTGGTCCACCAGCTGCCGCTGTCGATCGTGCCAAATGCCATATGCGCATGCGGCGCAAAGCTGACAGCGCGCACTTGTCCTGCCGCGAGGGCGCTTTGCACTTCAGGCGCCGGGATCGACACAAGCTCCGCACCCAGTGCGCCCATCGCTTGTCCCACACCACCTGTCGCGCGGATCGGAAGACCTTTGAATTCCTCCAAAGACGTCGGTGGGTTCCCGACCCCCATGATGTTGTACTGCGGCAAGGGCGACGGCATCAGCAGCGTCGCGTTCCAGCGCAGCATATCGATCTTTGTAATCGGGTGTCGGTAGACGGCCAAAGACAGCGCGATTTCCTGCTCAAGCGAAGACACCCCAAGAAACGGCAACTCAAGCACGGTGATCGTTGGATTCTTCTCAGGGTGATATCCGGCACAGAACTGCGCCATCTCGAACTTGCCCGCAGCGATCCCGTCGAGGTTTTCGCGGCTGGGTGACAGACCACCGTAGGACAGGTTGAGCGTAAAGGCCCCGTCCGTTTTGTCCGAAACAAGCTCTGCCAGCTTCTCGACGTGTTCCGTGAATGCCCGGCGTTCGCCCCAAAGGGACACGCGCCATTCGGTGGCAAAGGCGGCAGTGGTTTGCGCCAGTAGCGCCGCAGCGATAATGGGCAGGCGAAAGTTCTTCATGATAAATCTCCTCACACTCCCCCGGTGGACGGAGCATGAGCAGATGAAACCCTCAGCGATATGAAGAAATTCGCGTGTTTTGCAAAATGCGCTCTGCGGGAATCCGCAGTGAGCGCCCCTATTCCGTGATCACGTCAACTTTTCGCAAAAATCAACGATCCTATCACAGGCGGCGGCAAGCGCCTCGTCCGAGGTCGCATAGCTGACCCGGAAGTGCGGGCTCAGACCAAATGCCGCTCCAAAGACCACCGCCACGCCGGTTTCCTCCAACAGGGCGGTTGCAAAGGCCTCATCATCCGCGATGACTGTGCCACCGGCGGACGTTTTGCCGATACATTCTGCAATCGAGGGATAGACATAGAACGCGCCTTCCGGCACCGGGCATTCAATACCCGGCGCCTCGTTGAGCCGTTTGACCACCAGATCACGCCGCCGCACGAACATTTCGTTATGCGGGGCGAGGAAATCCTGCGTCCCGTTTAACGCTTCAATCGCCGCCCATTGGCTGACAGAGCAGGGGTTCGACGTTGATTGCGACTGCACCTTGCGCATCGCCTTGATCAGTTCAACCGGCCCGCCAGCATAGCCAATCCGCCACCCGGTCATCGCATAGGCCTTCGACACGCCGTTGACCGTCAGCGTCCGCTCATAAAGCGCGGGTTCCACCTCGGCGGGTGTGCAGAACGTGAAGTCGTCATAGGCCAGATGCTCATACATATCGTCCGTCATCACCCAGACATGCGGATGCCGCACCAGCACATCCGTCAGAGCCTTCAACTCTTCCCAGCTATAGCCTGCGCCTGTTGGGTTCGAAGGTGAGTTGAACAGAAACCACTTGGTCTGTGGCGTAATCGCGGCCTCCAACTGATCCGCAGTGATCTTATATCCACGCTCTAACGCGCCATCGATGAATACCGGCGTACCACCGCCCAAAAGCACCATGTCAGGGTAACTGACCCAATAGGGCGCAGGAATGATCACCTCGTCACCGGGGTTCAGCGTCGCCATGAACGCGTTGTAAAGGATCTGTTTGCCGCCTGTGCCGACACTGATCTGGTCGGGCGTGTAGGTCAGGCTGTTGTCCCGCGCGAATTTTGCACAGATCGCGGCCTTCAATTCTGGAATGCCGTCAACAGCAGTATACTTCGTCTTGCCCTCCGCAATCGCGGCCACCGCGGCTTCCTTGATGTTCTGCGGCGTATCAAAATCCGGCTCACCGGCACCGAGCCCGATCACGTCCTTGCCCGCAGCCTTCAGTTCTGCCGCCTTGGTCGTTACCGCAATCGTCGGTGATGGTTTCACGCGGGCGAGGGTCTGCGACAAAAAAGTCATTCCGGGAGGTCCTGTGGTCAAGAAAGGTCAGCCATGTCATAGGAGGAGGGCAAAGCAGGATGCAAGCGGCAAGGAAGCGCAATGTCAGAACAGGACAAGAACTGGTACGATGAAGACAGCGCAACACTCGGTGACAGGCTCGCCGCCGCGCGCGAGGCGGCAGGACTAAGTTCAGCGGTTTTGGCCAAGAAACTGGGCGTGAAACCCGAAACGCTTGAGATGTGGGAAAACGACCTGAAAGAACCACGGGCAAACCGGCTGCAGATGCTGACCGGTTTGCTGGGCGTATCGCTCCGCTGGCTTTTGACCGGCGTGGGTGAAGGGCCCGATAACCCCGAGGACGGACAGGAGATTCCGCAGGATGTGCTTGATATGCTTGCTGAAATGCGGGCATTGCGCACACAGGTCGCGCGCGCAGCGGTGCGCATGGGCGAGTTGGAAAAACGGCTGAGAAAGGCAGTAAGCACGCTATGAGCGAAGACCGTCAAACCAAGATCAAACGTCTGAAAATGCGCTCCATGCGGCGCGGGATCAAAGAGATGGATGTAATCCTGTCGGCCTATGCCGATGCTCATCTGGCGGCACTGCCTGACGAGACGCTGGCGACCTACGACGCGCTTTTGTCCGAGAACGACCACGATATTTTCAGCTGGGTCACCGGGCAGGCTGAGGCCCCGGACGTCTACATGGGGATCATGTCTGATGTGACGGCGCTTGCCACAGGGTTAACACGCCCGCGCTAAAGTTCCTTTTTCTGTGCAATTTTAACGAAATATTCGGACTTCCCTGTCAGGTTCACTTTCGGACCTATGACGGAGAGACCGATGAGCATTCATTCGAAGCTGGGCAGTGAGTTACCTGACAACCCGTCCACGGTTGCCTTCATGGGCAGCTATCTTGACGTTTTGACACTGGTGGAACGCCTTCACCGCTTGTTGCTTGACGTGATCAAGGATGAATTTGAGCGTGTCGGTGTGCTTGAGATTAACGCGGTGCAGGCGCTGCTCCTGTTCAACGTCGGCGACAATGAGGTCACGGCAGGAGAGTTGAAATCGCGCGGTTACTATCAAGGGTCAAACGTCAGCTATAATCTCAAGAAACTGGTCGATGCGGGCTACATGCACCACCAACGATCAGAGGTAGACCGCCGCTCCGTCCGCGTCAGCCTGACAGAGAAAGGGCGCAATATTCGCACCATCGTCGCCAAGCTTTTCGCGACCCATGCCAATGGTTTGGTCGATCGTGGGGTGATGGACCACGCAGGCATGGAAGACATCACGACTGCGCTGCGGCGGATGGAACGCTATTGGACGGAACAAATCCGCTACATCTACTGACGGGGCTGAGACGGATTACCACGCTCAGTCAACCCACCTCGCGGGAGATCAGAATGAGGCGGCAATGTCTGTCCGCACCACGGCTTAAGATTTGGTGTCGTGCGCAACTACGCGTGTGACACGCACCGTGAGCCGAAGCTTGGCCACTCATCATCGCTGCATGCCCTACGACTTGCCACGGGAGTTTACGCACCGGCGCTCCGAAACGCAGGCGAAATGCGTCGTCAGCCCGATGATGGCCCTTTGACCATCTCGGCCTGACCTACGACTTGCCACGGCAGTTCACGCACCGGCTTTCCGAAAGACAGGCGAAACGCGTCGTTAGCCTGATGATGGCCCTTCGATCATCTCGGCCTGACCTACGACTTGCGACAACAGTTCGCGCACCAGCTTGCGGCGCATCGTCTCTTCGTAGTCGTCAAAACCATCCGCGACTTCGACAAATGCGCCGGGGCCGCGGATGACGGTTGTCTGGTAGAACTCGATCAATTGCTCGCGCGTCGCAAGGATAGAGGCATCGACGACAAGACCGTTGACGGTGACCCCTTCAAAGGGGAAGGCCGCATAGGCCTCAAAAGGTCCGTAGCCGTCATTGTTGCGCCCATCACCCGCGACATCGATGGTCTTGGCTGCGCATTGCTCCCGCTCTCTCAGCTTCAACGCCGCATACCCAAGCGCGTGGCCCATTGCGGTCGGAAAATCGCGGGTTTGCCGTTGCGACAGAGAAATCGTGGCCGACACGCGCGCTAGATCATCGGGTGTCGCAATGTCGGTCCAGTCCAAAAGCAGATCCTGATGAAAGCGCCCGCTCCATTCGAAAACCATCAGCGACACAGGCTCGGGGCTCACAAAAAACGCGGCCTGCACTTCCGGAGCAATCAGCGCAGCAGCAAGCCCTTGCCGCTGCAACTGATCTTCATCCTGATCGACAGAGTTGGACACATCGACCGCCAGCACGAGCGCCAAGCGGCACGCCTGCGCAGGCAATGCCGTTAACGCAAGACCGCAGGCAAGGGCAGCGAGCCTTACCAATGCCCGGTGTTCTCCATGCTCGCCCAAGGCTCTTGTGGCGGCAGATCATCACCTTCTTGCAAGAGTTCGACGGAGATATTGTCAGGCGAGCGCACAAACGCCATATGCCCGTCGCGCGGTGGACGGTTGATTGTGACGCCCGCGTCCATCAGCTTTTGGCAAAGGGCGTAGATATCCGGCGTGCGGTAGGCCAGGTGACCGAAGTGGCGACCGTCGGTCGGCAATTCATCGTCACCATCCCAATTGTAGGTCAGCTCAATCGGGCAATCCTCATCACCCGGGGCGGCCATGAAGATTAACGAGAAGCGGCCACCTTCATTGTCAAAGCGCCGGGTCTCTTTCAGGCCCAGCAATTCATAGAACGCCATCGACTTTTCCAGGTCTTTGACGCGCACCATTGTGTGTAGATATTTCAATGCCATGAAGCCCTCCTTTGGCCGTTGTTCGGGAACCTAGACCAACCAGAAAGCGAGGCAAATGGCTTCTGCGTTAGAACGACGACGTGAGATCAAATCCAACAGTGGTCGACCGACTATTGAACCGCGTTCCAGTCGAATCCCGCACGTCACGAGTAACTGAAATGACCGGATTGAAACCGAAGAATTCGGCACCACCGACCACCGCTGTCACCCGGAAAATTGTTTGTTCATCCTCGCGCGCCCCTTCAAAATTGCTGAAGAAATCCCACTCGGTAAAGCGTTTTTGCGCAAGGAATGAAAAGGTTGTCCCCTGAATCTCGAAGTCTGGCGAGAAGCTTACCGTATAGGTCTCAGCATCGAATTCATCTCGCGAATCCGTTGCCGTCGAAATCTCCTGACCATAGCTCAGGCGGAGCACGCCTATATCCTCAAATCTTTGCGAATATGTGAGCTGCGCTTGATAAGACTGCGCCTCATCATCGTCAGCGATATCAAATCGCCTTTGCGCCGCTCCGAAAAAGCCTAGTCCCGATGACTCGGTCAGTTCAAAGTTGTGGGAAAGGGTCGCGCGGACCGTATTGGTTTCGTCTTCGTCTTTACGGAAAGAGCGCGAAAACGACAGCGCGGTTTCTGTGATGCCGATATCTGGAAAAAGTGCGAAGCGGTGGGTCGCGCCAAACCGCAGGTTCACACTGGAAAAGCTTTGTCCCGTTACAGGGCTACTGCCCTGCTCTTCAGCAAAAGCCTCCAGTTCTTCTCGCGCCCCACGCGTCAGCCTATAGGTGACACCAGACAGCCCAAAGTCGAGGAATGTGGCGCTGGTGCGATCAGACCGAACCAAATAACGTGCGTCGACGCCCCCTGAGAACTGCCAACCTGAGATCGCCTGCGCGTCAGGGCTGAGCCGGAAGGGCAGGGATCCAAAAGGCGTGTCAAAAATAATCTCTTCCTCAAAAGTCCCGCCATTGATGTTATTCGATGGCGTGATCCCAAACCTCAGGTTCACGGTCAGCGGATTATTCCGGCGCACGGCGCGGAAATCCTCTGCCACGGCCTCAGCCGCCGCATTTGAAGGCGCGTATTGCCGCGCGACGCGCAACCAAAGCTGGGCGCGGCTGTATTGATCGCGCCGCGCATGGCCGAGTGCGGTCAGGCGGGCGGCGTTGAAGCGCTGTCCATCGCTCGCTGCGTTCCGAAAGGCTCGCTGCCCAAAGGCAGAGGCGCCTGCGAAGTCGCGCAGCAGGATGGCCGCTTCGGTCCGGATCAACAACGTGGTGGGATCCTCGGGGAAGCGCGCAAGCAACAGATCGGCAACCCTCGCGGCGTCGGCCGGGTTGCCGGCTTGCAAGGTTGAGCTTGCCAATGCGCGCACTTCGCTCGGCGGCAAACTCACCGTCTGCGCAACTACTGGTTTTGCGACGAGTGCGAGCCCCAACGCGAGCCCACATGTAAAGCCAGAAAGAGCGTGAAAGCCTGCCACTGATACCACCCAATTTTTTGGAGCACCGTATCGTGCCGGCCCGACAATCGGACCTTATGACACCCGCGATGCGTTGTTTTGCCCATGTTTATACACGTTTCAGGACGCTTCGCTAGCGAGAATAGGGCAGTGCGGCGAGGAGCAGCCCAAACGAAAACAGGCAGCCCGATGAGGCTGCCTGCAAAGCTCTTGGATGAAGTGCGCTCTTAGCGCTTGGCGATGAAACCACCTGTTTCTTGAACTGTCACACCACGTTCAAGAGGAACCGGAGCGGTCATTCTGACAATACCAACGACTTCCCCACCGTCATCTTCCGTGGTGTCACCTGCGATAATCGCAAAGTATTCGCCTTCATCGTATTCCGTCGTCAGACCTGATTCTGGATCGACATAGAAGCTTTCCACTTCGCCGCTGATCTCACCATCTGCGGCGATGGACTCTCCTGAGATGCGTACTTTGAAATTGACCTCGGGAAGTTGAACAAGATCTTCAAATTGGGTACCTGCCGCAAAGGTGCTCAGGTCCGCATCAAAGATGTTCCGCTCATTCGTCGTCGCAAGCGCTTCGCCGCCGGGAGTAAACGCCTGACGGTTGAAGATTGTACCAGCGACACCGTCAAGTTCGTTGAAGTCGTCGAAGTCAATGTTGATCACGATGTCGCCTTCAATAACGTCGAGACGATTTCCGATATCGTAGATCCGCAACCCGCCGTAGTCACCGCTGAACGTCGCTTGGCCCGATTCTGCAATTGTGACGCCGCCTGCACGCTGATAGATGAAGCCGCCGGGGTTAGGAATATCGCTCCAGACACCAGTGCGTACCACCGCGAACGAGGTTCGGGGGAGATCCGGAACGCCGGCGTCTTCGTCACCTGCAATGATGACGTCGCTTTCATCATAGAGTGCGACGTGATCGACGAACTGTGGAACCGGGCGACCGGTCAAGAAGTCAGGAACGGTTTCATCACCATGATAAACCGCGATTGAACCGAGATCGCTCAATTTAGGCGTCGTAACATTTGCACCACGGGTGTAGACGTTCAGGCCATCAAAGGCGAGGTTGTCGATCTCAAGCGTGTCCTCATTCCCGTCGAGAATGAAATCTTCGGCGAATCCAGCGCCGGTTTCGAGGTCGAGTTCCTCTGTTCGAACGAGATCGCCACGGTCATCACGGAAGCTGCTGATGTTCAGCTCGTCAGTTCCTTCGTCCAGAATCTGTTCAATCGAACCCTCTTCCGCTTCTTCGACGGGGCCTTGATCATCGGGAAAAATCAGCGGCTGGGAACTATCGCAAGCCGCGACGAGCGCCAGAAGCGCTATGGGTAGGGGGTGAAATTTCATCATGGAACCTGCTTGTTTCCCACATTTTTATATTTTCTCGACTGTCACGTAAGTGGAAGCCTCAAGTCAACGAAAGCCGGGGCGGGGCGTGTGGATAAGTCTGAAGAACGATGTTTTTGCGCAACGCTGAAACCGCTACATTGCCGCGAATCCCCGGTGCTGCCGCACCCAACATAACCGGAGGTATGAATGCCTATTTCACCCGAGCAACAGGCCGAAATCGACGAATTGCGCGCCAACCCCAAACCCACATTGCGGGCCGTGTCTGATGGCATGGAAGCCCATCTTTATAAGGCTTATGAGGTGCTCGACCACGGGTTCATCAGGGTCATCGACTACATGGGCGACGACGCCGCGATCTGTCAGGCAGCGAGGGTGTCTTACGGCAAGGGGACGAAGTCCGTTTCCAACGATTCTGGCCTGATCCGCTACCTGATGCGCCATTGGCACTCCACGCCTTTTGAGATGTGTGAACTCAAAATGCACATAAAATTGCCCGTTTTTGTTGCTCGCCAATGGATTCGGCACCGTACGGCCAACGTGAATGAGTACTCCGCGCGCTACTCGATCCTCGATCGGGAGTTCTATATTCCCCAGCCCGAAGACCTCGCCGCGCAGTCGGTCGTGAACAACCAGGGCCGGGGTGAGGCGCTGACGGGGGAGGAGGCCGCACGGGTGCTGCGCTACCTCAAGGACGACGCTGCACAGTGTTATGACCACTATGAAGAGATGATTTCGCAGGACGGCCAACAGGGCCTCGCCCGCGAATTGGCCCGCATGAACCTGCCCGCGAACATCTACACCCAGTGGTACTGGAAGGTGGACCTGCACAACCTCTTCCACTTCCTGCGCCTGCGCGCGGACAAACACGCGCAGTACGAGATCCGGGTGTATGCGGATGCGATTTGTAAGGTGGTGGCCGACTGGGTCCCCGCGGCGTACGGGGCGTTCGAGGATTACCGGCTGGGAGGGGCGGTGTTGTCGCAGAAGGGTGTGGAGTGTCTGAAGCGGATGCTGGCTGGGGAAGCGGTGACGCAGGAGACGTCGGGGATGTCGAAGGGGGAATGGCGGGAGTTTGAGGGGGTTGTTGGGTGATGGCGCAGGAACTAAACGTGGACGAAGTTCTTGACGATCTGAAGAGGGTGCAATCATTTAGCGCGTCTGATCTCGTCCAAGAGGATAGGCTCGGCCGAGATGCCGCCTTTCGCGAGGCGATCATGCCCGCAGAAAGGCTAATCGGCTTGTTTCAGAAGATCCCATTGGATGCAATTCAGGAATTCCCTCAAACTCAAAGGAAGCAGATTCAAGACAGCGCGAAGGCGGTCTACAATCTTTTTGACGAGATAGGTAATTTCAGCGTTGATGAGGGAAACATTGCCCAACGAAAGTCCCAACTCGTTCAGCAACTAGAGCAATCCTATCAAGGCTATTTTGACAAACTATTCCCGCTAGTTTCGTTTGCCGTTGCGAGAACAGTTGACTTCAATCGCCTCACTGAAGAGGGGCGAACGGCCGTCCAGAGCATCCGTGATGAAAGCAAAAAGCTAGTTGATGAGATTAAAGAGACTTCGGATAATGCGCGCGGCGTGCTTCAGGAAGTCCGGGAAGCTGCCGCCGAGCAGGGAGTCACTCAGCAGGCAAAATACTTTGAAACTGAGGCAAACACTCATCAAGAGCTTTCCGGAACTTGGTTGACCGCGTCGATATTTATGGCCTCGATTGTGGTGTTGTATGCGGTTCTCTCGCTGTTCTTCCCTAAATTTGAGTTTCTAGCGGCTAGTACGACATCTGAAGCAATCCAATTAACAGTAAGCAAAATTCTGATTTTTTTCGTTCTGGTTTTTTTGCTGTTCCAATGTGCGAAGAACTACTTCGCACATCAACACAATGTCGTAATCAATCGGCATCGCCAGAATGCGCTCATGACGTACACAACGCTAGCTGAGGCTGGGAGTTCTATAGAGGCTCGAGACACTGTGCTTCAACACGCGGCAGCCGCAATATATGCCCCTAACGATACCGGCTACGCCAAGAACGAAGAGCGTGGCTATGGCGGAAACCCGTTGATTGGAGTCATGCCTCGGCCTGGTGTTGGTGCTGCCTCTCAGGTTGATGGCTGACAAGCAAGCCGTAGGGTGCGCATTCATGGCGCACCATCCGACCTATCCTCCGACCAGAGGTGCGCAATAAATGCGCATCCTACGGGTGGTCTCGGTGCCACGATGAATAGGGCCAATCTTTCATATCCGTGACGAGGCCATGCTTGACCGGATTGTGCCAGCAATAGGCGAGATGGTTTTGGTAGTCCTCAGCATCCCGAATGTGATGCTCCCAGAAGCGGCGCTGCCAAATACCAGCTTCGCCGCGTAGGTCGGGATTTATCCCGACTCCCGCGCCGCTGACCCCGTACCGGTGGGGGCCGGGAGTCGGGGTGAACCCCGACCTACGGAGGTTGCGCGAGAACTCTGCTTTGATCGCGCCAACACGCACGGAATACCTGGTATCGCCCTCCGGCAGCGTCCAAACGCAATGCATGTGATCAGGCAAAACAACCCAAGCGTCGATGTGGAAAGGATGCCGCTCGCGCGTGCTTCGAACGACGTCACGCAGCAGCCCGATATGGCGGACCAAAGCATCAGAGCCTCGGTCAGCCAGATTAATCGTCAAAAAGACAGTGGCCCTCGAAATGCGGGGCCGGGTGTAGCGGGACATGCCCGCAGATCATCAAATCAGGATTAACAAAATGCGAAGGGGTCAATCACCCCTTCACGATATTCCCCGCCATTTGCCGCCCGTCGCGTCCGTCGATCAGCTCATAGGTGACCTTTTCATTGTCCGCGAGGCCAGTCAGGCCTGACCGTTCAACCTGGCTGATATGCACGAACACATCCGCGCCGCCCTCATCGGGTGCGATAAACCCAAAACCTTTTGCAGTATTGAACCATTTGACCGTTCCAGTCGGCATCACGGTCTCCTTCCAGTACGAAATTGCCTTCCATCCATAAGGATAGTGCAATTCTCTTGAAGGCAAATGACAGGGGTGTGACAAGGTGTCGTCCGTTCAATTCTGCCTAAAAAGGAAGCATTCATGCGTTTGATTGGCCTAAAAACATGCGACACCTGCCGGAAAGCACGCAAAGCGCTCGCCGCGGCTGGGAGTGAGGTGGACTACACGGATGTGCGCGACGACGGGCTGTCGACCGCTGACATTGACGCAATCGTCGCAGAATTCCCCGCAAAGGCGATCAACAAATCCTCGACCACCTGGCGCGGTTTGTCGGACGCGGAAAAAGAAAGTGATGCCAAGGCCTTGCTGGCCGCGCACCCGACACTTTTGAAGCGCCCGGTCATTATCGACAGGGACATGACCATCGGGTGGGACAAGGCCACGCAGGCCAAATGGCTTGGCGAAACCTGAGCCTGTGCATAGGTCAACGTCACGAAAGAAGGAGCAGACATGCGCAGCGCAGCAGGACTATTGGGGATCATCGGCGGATTGATCGGCATCATCGTGGGCTTTTTCGGCTACGGCTGGGTCGAGGCGACAGAGCGCGTGCCGGAATTAGGCGAGGCGCTGGGCGTTTTTGAAAACCCCGGGTTTATTCAATTCGCAAGTTTCATTGCGCCTCTTTTAGCCATTGCGGGTGGCGCGATGGCGCGCACGCGGGCTTTGTGGGGTGGGGTGTTGATGCTGCTGTCCTGCGGAGCGTTTTATGGCGCGTTTGGGTTCAACCTTGGCACGATGTTCCCGATTGGCTTTGCCGGGCTTGGCGGGTTGCTCGCGATTGCGGCAGGCAAACCGGATGAGGAAAAGGCGCACTTTTGAGGGCGGGGTGCCGGGGCGAACCCCGACCTGCGAATGATCGCGGACGGCTGCCTAATGGCAGATGTCGTGCCGTGAGTTGTTTTGGCCAGATGAAGAGGGGCGCCCGTGGCAGGCGCCCCATTTCTTTAAGCGAGGTCCGGTGGTGTGGCTTCGGTCTGCAGCATCGGCAGTACCTCATCCAGTGACAGCACTTTCGTCTGTTTTTCACCCAACCTGCGCATGTTCACTGTCCGATCAGCCACTTCGCGTGCGCCGATAGCGAGGATCGCGGGGACCTTGGCGTGGCTGTGTTCGCGGACCTTGTAGTTGATCTTCTCGTTGCGGACATCAGCCTCCGCCCGCACACCGGCGGCTTTCAAAGCGGCAACCACTTCATGCACGTAGTCGTCGGCGTCAGAGATGATCGAGGCCACAACCACCTGACGCGGAGCGAGCCAGAAGGGCAGTTTGCCCGCGTGTTCCTCGATCAGGATGCCGATGAAACGCTCAAATGATCCAAGTGTCGCGCGGTGCAGCATCACGGGGCGGTGTTTGTTTCCGTCCTGGCCGATGTAGGTCGCGTCAAGCCGCTCGGGCAGTACGAAGTCCACCTGGTGGGTGCCACACTGCCAGTCGCGGCCAATTGCGTCGGTCAGCACGAATTCCAGCTTTGGCCCGTAGAAGGCACCTTCGCCGGGGTTGATCTCCGGTTCGATGCCTGCGGCGCGGGTGGCTGAGAGGAGGGCGGCTTCGGCTTTGTCCCAGACCTCGTCTGACCCTGCCCGTGTCTCAGGGCGGTCAGAAAATTTGACGGAGAAGGACTCGAATCCAAGGTCTTTGTAGATCGCTGACAGAAAGGCGATGAAAACAGCCGTTTCGCTTTCGATCTGGTCCTCGCGGCAGAAGATGTGGCCGTCGTCCTGCGTGAAGCCGCGCACGCGCATGATGCCGTGCAACGCCCCCGAAGGTTCGTAGCGGTTGCAGGAGCCAAATTCGGCCATGCGCAGGGGCAGGTCGCGGTAGGATTTCAGGCCCTGATTGAAGATCTGCACGTGGCAGGGGCAGTTCATCGGCTTCAGCGCGTTGATCGCCTTTTCGCGGGCGTGGTCTTCGTCCACTTCGACGATGAACATGTTTTCCTGATATTTCTCCCAGTGGCCCG
>JAHDEX010000119.1 GCA_020628545.1 Paracoccaceae bacterium
CCTATACGGCGCGCTCTACCCCACTCCACCGGGAATCAGGTGACTCGTCAGAGGCCTGCCGGTGATGTTGACAAAGGAGCCGTCCGATGGACGCCAATGAACTTCGGGATAAAACCCCGGACCAGCTGCGTGATGAGCTGGCAAACCTGAAAAAAGAATCGTTCAACCTGCGCTTCCAGCAGGCCACTGGCCAGATGGAAAACACTGCAGCTATGCGCAAGGCCCGCCGTAACGCGGCCCGCGTGAAGACCATTCTGAACGAAAAGGCCGCTGCGGCCGCGAAGGAGGCTTAAGACTATGCCAAAGCGTATCCTGCAAGGTGTTGTCACCTCTAACCAGAACGCCCAGACCGTCACCGTGTCTGTTGAGCGTCGCTTCAAGCACCCGCTGCTCAAGAAAACCGTTCGTAAGTCCAAGAAGTACCGGGCGCACGACGAAAACAACGCATTCAACGTTGGTGACACCGTCCGCATCCAGGAATGTGCACCAAAGTCGAAGACGAAACGCTGGGAAGTGATCGCCAGCTAAGGCGCTTACCCCCACCGAGAACGAAACCCTGGGCCCCCGGTCGGTAATCGGGACAAAGCTCATAGGTCGGAAGGAAACAAAATGATCCAGATGCAGACCAACCTGGATGTTGCTGACAACAGCGGCGCACGCCGTGTTCAGTGCATCAAGGTGCTCGGCGGTTCCCACCGTCGTTACGCATCCGTGGGCGACATCATCGTGGTGTCGGTCAAGGAGGCGATCCCACGTGGCCGCGTGAAGAAAGGCGACGTCCGCAAGGCCGTTGTTGTGCGTACATCGAAAGAAGTACGCCGCGAAGATGGCACATCCATCCGCTTTGACCGCAACGCTGCTGTCATCCTCAACAACAACATGGAGCCGATTGGCACACGTATCTTTGGGCCAGTGGTCCGCGAGCTGCGCGCCAAGAACTTCATGAAGATCATCTCACTCGCTCCGGAGGTGCTGTAATCATGGCTGCGAAACTCCGCAAAGGTGACGACGTGATCGTCCTGTCCGGAAAGGACAAAGGCAAAAAGGGTAAGATCCAGTCGGTCGACCCAAAAGCCGGCAAAGCTGTTGTCGAGGGCGTGAACATCGCCATCCGCCATCAGAAGCAAAGCCAGAACACACAAGGTGGCCGCACGCCAAAGGCGATGCCGATCGACCTGTCGAACCTGGCTATCGTTGACAAGAACGGCAAAGCATCCCGCGTTGGCTTCCGTATGGAAGGTGATGCGAAGGTCCGCTTCGCCAAGACAACAGGGGATGCGATCTGATGCTTGATACCGCAAACTACACCCCGCGTCTGAAGGACCAATACACGAAGACCATTCGTGCGGCCCTGAAAGAAGAGTTCGGCTACAAGAACGACATGCAGATCCCACGTCTGGACAAGATCGTCCTGAACATCGGGTGTGGCGCTGAAGCTGTCCGTGACAGCAAGAAAGCCAAATCTGCTCAGGAAGATCTGACAACCATCGCTGGTCAAAAGGCCATGACAACGAAAGCCAAGAAGTCCATCGCTGGCTTCCGCGTTCGTGAGGACATGCCTTTGGGTGCGAAAGTCACCCTGCGCGGCGACCGGATGTATGAATTTCTGGATCGTCTGATCACAGTGGCCATGCCCCGCATCCGCGACTTCCGCGGCGTGTCCGGCAAGTCTTTCGACGGTCGCGGCAACTACGCCACCGGCCTGAAAGAACACATCGTCTTCCCTGAGATCGACTTCGACAAAGTCGACGAAGTCTGGGGTATGGACATCATCATCTGCACCACCGCGGACAACGACGCTGAAGCAAAGGCGCTGTTGAAGCACTTCAACATGCCGTTCAACAGCTAAGCGGTAGGAGATTTAGATATGGCTAAGAAATCCATGATCGCGCGCGAAGTGAAGCGCGAAAAGCTGGTCGCAAAGTACGCTGAAAAGCGCGCTGCGCTGAAAGCAATCATCAACGACAAAGAGAAGCCGGTTGAAGAGCGGTTCAAGGCAACCCTTGAGCTTGCAAAGCTGCCTCGCAACTCTGCGCCGACACGTTTGCACAACCGTTGCCAGCTCACCGGGCGTCCACACGCCTACTACCGTAAACTGAAGATCAGCCGGATCGCGCTGCGGGACCTTGGTTCCAATGGCGAGATCCCCGGCATGGTCAAGTCAAGCTGGTAAGGAGAGTAGATTATGAACGATCCTATCGGTGATATGCTCACACGTATCCGCAACTCTCAGATGCGCGGCAAATCCACAGTCATGACGCCAGCGTCGAAGCTGCGCGCGCGTGTTCTGGATGTGCTGGCAGACGAAGGTTACATCCGCGGGTACGAAAGCACGACTGGCAACGACGGCCACCCGGCCATCGAGATCAGCCTGAAGTACTACGAGGGCGAACCTGTTATTCGCGAAGTGAAGCGGGTCTCCAAGCCCGGTCGTCGCGTTTACCTGGGCGCCAATGACATCCCACAGGTCCGTCAGGGTCTGGGCGTGTCGATTGTCTCCACCTCCAAAGGTGTGATGACGGATGCAAACGCACGTGCAGCCAACGTTGGCGGCGAAGTGCTCTGCACCGTATTCTAAGGAGATATCAATGTCTCGTATTGGGAAAAAACCGGTTGAGATGCCCGCAGGCGTATCCGCTGCGGTCTCCGGCCAAACCATCGAAGTGAAGGGGCCGAAAGGCACCCGCAGCTTCACCGCAACTGACGACGTGACACTGAGCGTTGACGGCCAGACCGTCACCGTTGAACCACGCGGCAAATCCAAGCGCGCGCGCCAGCAGTGGGGCATGTCCCGCACGCAGGTCCAGAACCTGGTCACAGGCGTGACAGATGGGTTCAAGAAAGAGCTTGAGATCTCCGGTGTTGGCTATCGGGCACAGATGCAGGGCAACACCCTGAAACTGTCCTTGGGTTACAGCCACGACGTCAACTTCGAAGTTCCTGAAGGGGTCACTGTGACGGCTGCAAAGCCTACAGAGATCACTGTGGAAGGCACAGACCAACAGCTTGTTGGCCAAGTCGCGGCGAACATCCGCGAATGGCGGAAACCAGAGCCCTACAAAGGCAAAGGCATCAAGTACAAGGATGAGTATGTCTTCCGCAAAGAAGGCAAGAAGAAGTAAGGACCGGACCTATGGCAAACAGCAAGAGACAATTGTTTCTGAAGCGCCGTCTGCGCGTTCGGAACAAACTCAAAAAGATCACAGCAAACCAGGGGCGTCCCCGTTTGTCTGTGCATCGTTCCAACAAGAACATCAGCGTCCAGCTGATCGACGATGTGAACGGCGTCACACTCGCCTCAGCATCGACGCTCGAAAAGGATCTGGGGTTCTTCGGCAAGAACAACATCGAAGCAGCAGCCAAAGTTGGCGCAACCATTGCGCAGCGCGCGAAAAAAGCTGGTGTTGAAGTGGCATACTTTGACCGTGGTGGTTTCCTCTTCCACGGTAAAGTGAAAGCTCTCGCCGATGCAGCCCGCGAAGGCGGTCTGAAAGTCTAACGCGTCGGGCGGGTCATCCCGCCCATTCGCACACTGTAGGGTGGGTGGAAACCACTCACCCTCGATGACCTGGGACGCACATCGCGTCACTGAGGTTGGCAAACCGGCTAAATAAGCCACCAAACGTTAAGGATGCCCCATGGCAGAACGTGAAAACCGCGGCCGCGGCCGTAATCGTGAAGAACAAGCGCCTGAGTTCGCTGACCGTCTGGTCGCGATCAACCGGGTCTCCAAAACAACAAAGGGTGGTAAGAACTTTGGTTTTGCAGCCCTCGTCGTTGTCGGTGACCAGAAAGGCCGCGTTGGCTTCGGTAAGGGCAAGGCGAAAGAAGTGCCTGAAGCGATCCGCAAGGCGACTGAACAAGCCAAGCGCCAGATGATCCGTGTGCCACTGCGCGACGGACGTACGCTGCACCACGACACCAAAGGCCGTCACGGCGCAGGTAAAGTTGTGATGCGCACCGCACCAGCCGGTACAGGGATCATCGCAGGTGGTCCAATGCGTGCTGTGTTCGAAATGTTGGGCGTGCAGGACGTTGTTGCGAAATCCATCGGCACACAGAACCCCTACAACATGATCCGCGCGACCATGAATGGTCTGCAGGCAGAGCAATCCCCACGCAACGTTGCACAGCGTCGTGGCAAGAAGGTTGCTGACATCCTGCCAAAGCGTGATGAAGCTCCGGCTGCTGAAGCCGCATCTGAGGAGGCCTAAACCATGGCAAAGACGATTGTTGTCAAACAGACAGGTTCTCCGATCCGCCGCCCTGCCAAACAGCGCGCAACACTGATCGGACTCGGCCTCAACAAAATCGGCCGCACGCGGGAGCTGGAAGATACACCCTCCGTGCGTGGCATGGTGAACGCTGTGTCTCACATGGTTGAGATCATTGAGGAAAAGGGCTAACGCCTTGCTCTGAAGTCGGCTTTCACTCCGACAAAATTTTGAACGCCTCGCGAGGTATCGCGGGGCGTTTTATGTTTCGCGTGTAATTGGCGCAACCTCTAAGGGTGATGCCGCCGCTCAGTCAGCAAGGTTCGCTCACATGACCAGTCGATATTTTTGCTCGCGAACGCCGTCTCAACCAAACCAGCGCACCGCCCAACAACAGGGCGGACGCCGGCAGTGGGACCGGCGCCACGTTATTGATGGCAAATTCACCGATCAGGGTCGCGCTGGCGAGGTCGTCGATAGAGTCGGCGTCGAGGTAAATGTTGCCGAAAGTGCCGCCGCCGGACAGCAGGTCGTTATAGACCGCGTTCGACACAGTCCAAGTTGCGGAGCCGCTGAACGCCTGCTGGCCAGCTGTTGTCGAAATATTGTTGCCGCGGGCAAAGGACCAGATGTTCAACCCTAGATCGGTACCATTGGCGCGCCAAAGCTCCGGAGAGTTGTCAGAGCGTTGATCTGCGGTTGTAAAATCCCCCGACACCAGCGCCGCGGTCGGGAAGATACCAGCGCTACCGTAGAAGTTCTCAAGATAGATCCCGGTACCGTCACGTCCGCTCGCCGTGACCGTTGCGAGTCCGGGTTCCGCATTGATTGTGATCTGGTTTTGAACGCTCAGATCGACCGACAAGAGCGTGGCAGCGTGGGCAATACCGGGCAGAGCGGCCAAAGCCGTCATCGCCAATCCAAAGATACTCTTCTTAACAATCATTTAAGCGGTCCGAAGGCCAAGTCTAGACAGCAGGGGACGTTGATGCACCTGCTGCCACGCCTTGATGCGTATTACGCAGTTGCAGCAAATTTGGGGCGTATTGATGGCATTTGGGAAGAAGAAGCGGGGAATTGATCGACTTTTACGACGGTGGATTTCGGCTGCGGCCTTGCGCTTCGCGCGGTCTCCCTTTGAGGCGGAACACCCAACAAGGCGCAGCTGTGGCGCCCAATTTGCGCCCGTCAGGTACGATGCCTAGGCCTATGAAAAAAAGGAACGTGACAAATCAGCAGGTCATGCCGTTCCGGGTCTTGATCCGTGTATCACTCCCGTCTATACGCGCCCGGTCGGGGAACGAGACCCGATTCATATGAAACGCCGTGTGCCCCATTTCCGTCGCTGGACGGGGTCTTCCGGCAAAGGAGAAGCGACTATGTTTAAACTGAACGAACTGTCTGACAACCCAGGCGCCGCACGAAAGAAAAAGCGCATCGGCCGGGGCCCCGGCTCTGGCAAGGGTAAGATGGGTGGCCGTGGTATCAAAGG
>JAHDEX010000048.1 GCA_020628545.1 Paracoccaceae bacterium
TTGTGCAACGCAATTCGTGATTTCTGGAAAAATCAGCGTTTCCCAAAGGTTAGCTCTGGCCCCACCACCCGCCCAGGTTTAGCGTCCAGTTGAAACTTGGGGATTTACTAATTCATGGCGATTATAGGTGGCACCGATAACGACGACGTTATTGTGGGGACAAATGAGAATGACCTTCTTATTGCGGAAGGGGGGAATGACACGCTGATCGGTGGCTTGGGGAACGACGATCTTTTTGGTGGTGCAGGAGTAGATATTGCGGTTTTTGCCGGAGTCCGAGCCGAATTTGACGTCTCCGTTTACAGTCGCTCGCAGTTCGAGTCTGCGGTGGTTCAAAGCGCCACACAGGGTCGCAATGACGTTCGCGAGATTGAAATCTTGCGATTTGACGACGGGGATTACGTACTTAGCGCGCTTCTGGATGACTTCGGCGAAACGCCTGAGACGGCCGGGAGCTTTGAGGATATCAGCGAATTTGGAGGGCAGTTCTTTCAGACAGATGGCATTATCGGTTTCGCCGGTGACCGCGATCTGTTTTTAGCGCAGCTTTCGCCATCGACGTTGTATCGCCTGACGGTTCTCGACAGTCGTTATGAAGGTAAATACGGGGTTACTGTTCGCGACGCCGATGGAAACGTGCTTGCTGAACTCAATGACCCCAAAGACGGTATTGTCGAGTTCGAGACAACGTCCGCGGGCGACTATCATATCACAGTCACTTCATTCGAAGGCGGCAAAGGCCAATATGTACTGGTTATGACAGATCTCGCGCTGGTCGGGAGCGACGCTGATGATGCGCTGCGGGGGACTGCTGGCGATGATACTTTATTTCCTGGCGCCGGAAGAGACATTGTCGATGGTCAGGAAGGCATTGATACGGTCGTTTTGGACGGTAACCGCTCTGACTTTGTCGTCGACTTCGATCGTAACATTAGGTCCGCCCCGGATGGGTCGGTCGTCGTCACAATTGACCCCGATGATCCGGATCAACGCAAGAACCTGACTGACGTTGAAATCATACGCTTTGACGACCAAGACATTTATGTTCTCGATGAGATCGATGATTTTGGGAGCACTGCTCAGACAGCTGGGCGCTTCAGAGCTGAGAATGAATTTTATGAGGAAGAGCTGACGGCCAAGGGCCGCATTGATGCGATTGGTGATACGGATCTTTTCTCGGTCGAGCTTGAAGGGGGACGGATTTATCGTTTCGATTTTTTGAACCGCGGTGGAGAGCGTTTTGAGGTGCGCAGTGTCACCGGGCCGGACGGCAGGACCACACCCATGCGGGAGTTTCCTCTGCAGTTCAATTTCTACAAGGACCACAGCTTTATAAGGACGACAGAGCCGGGCACATATTTTTTCAATGTCGCAGGCCATGATGAAGTGGTCGGGAGCTACAGCTTGCTTTTGCTGGAGCATCGGACCGTTGGGACAGATGATCGAGACTCTTTTGAACTCAGCCCGTTCAACGATGTGATCGACGCAGCCGGCGGCGGCGATTTTCTTTCCGGCCACATCTATGGAGAGAACGAATTTGACGGCGGAGCCGGCGATGACACTGTTAGACTATTGGCGGACGAAGGTGACTACGACATTTCAGTTGTCGATAGTGGCGCCGTTAAGATCGAAACCTCAACTGGAAGCCTTGTTGTATCGAATATTGAAGACCTATCGATCCGGGAAGATGACGCGGTCTACACAATCGAACTGGACCAATTGCGCGCCGGAGTGGGCCTTATTCCCGAGGAACTGGAGACGGTGTTCCGCCTCGTTCCGCGGAATGAACGCGAGATTTCTGGTGGACAAACCCATGACATCTATCAAGGAACGTTCGCCAACGACATCATTGAGGATAGTGGAGGCACCAACGTTGTCTATGCGGGCAACGGTGATGACAAGGTTGGGCTGCTGAGCGGCACCAATATCGTTGAAGGCGGAAATGGTGCGGACCTCATCATCGGTGGCTTCGGAAGTGATGACCTTTCGGGCGGTGATGGCGACGATGCCATTCGGGGTGATATCAGTGCCAATATCTTCGGGTCCGATACGCTGAACGGTGGCGAGGGCGATGACCTGCTGGAAGGCGGGGGCGGGCAGGACACGTTTGTGTTCAAGCCATCCCACGGGACCGACACGATTGGTGCACTCGACATCGACTATGACGCGCCTGCGGCCAGTGTGGTGACGGGGGCAGACTTTGAGTCCGGGCTCGACAAGGTTCAGCTTGATGGCTTTGGTTATGTCTCCGCGGAGGAGGCCCTTGGTAAGGTCACTGACGTTGATGGTGTCGCCACATTCAGTGACCAGGACACGGTCATCACTTTCGCCGGGCTGACGATCGCTGATCTGTCGCCTGATGACTTCATTATCGTTTAGAGGCCCCTCATGCAGAGATTTACGGTTGGTCGGTTCCGGATTGTCGGGACCCTTGGGTTGGTTTTGCTCGCGGCGTGTGGCGGCGGCGGGGGTGGTGATGTGGTTGAGGACGTCACTGTTGGGGATGTGGCGGATTCCCCGGATACGGGGTCGGACCCGGTCACGACGCCGGAGGTGGTCACGGATGGGACGATCACGATCCTGAGCCTTGATGCCTCCGCGCCCGCGCTGAGCCGGGAGAGCGGGACGTTGGACCTTGATACCGGCGCGGTGCAGTTCGGGACCGCGGCGGGTGCGTTGTCTGCCGATCGGTTGAGGGTGACGGTGACGGATGGGGTGGTCCGGTTTGATGATCCTGCAAGCACTGCTTCCAACCGGTTTGACGCGACATTGGGTGGTGAGACGCGGACGGGGGTTGTCGGGCTGACGCCAAGCGTGGATCGCCTGCCGGGCGGGACGGCGACTTACAGCGGTGATGCGGTGCTGACGGCGACGGCGGGGACCACGCTGTTTGAGTTGACGGGCACGGCGGATGTGACTGCGCGGTTTGGTGCTGCGACACCGACAGTGACCACAGAGATCACCGGGCTGCAGGGCACGCAGCAGTCGGCAGTTGGCGCGCCGGTGGCGGTTGCGAATGCGGGTTCTTTGACGCTTTCCGGGGCGGAGATTTCGGGGACCGGGTTTAGCGGTGGTGATGCCGCATTGTCGTCGCCGGTGCTGAGTTTGTCGGGTGGCGCGCGTTTGAGCCTTGAAGGCGCGTTTCTCGGCGTGGACGCGGACGAAGCGGGCGGTGTCTTTGTGATCGACGATGGGGCGACGCAGATTTTCGGGGATTTCCTGGCGGAGTAGTTGGGCCAGCTGGTGGGATGAGATGGCGGTGCTGATCGTCTTAACGCGCTGACGCGCGGAACATAGTGGCGGTCCGGTTGTTGCTTTCATAGAACGAGATGTGCGTACCCTTTTGGGCGACGCGCGTCTTTCCACCGGGTGGGCCGGGGGCGAGCGAACCTCATGCCGGACTGGTGTGGGGTTCGCTTCTTTTTCATTTGAGCGCCGAACTTGGCGGCAACTCTCACATTCTGATGGCTTGACTATTCCTTGGTCACAGCGCAAATGTTCACGTGAACATTTGCAAACGGGATTCGAGGTGTGATGACAGATCAAGCTATTTCCAGTGTCACGGCCCGTCGTGTCTGGGACAGTCGTGGGCGTCCGACGGTTGAGGTTGAGGTGATCACGGCCGGCGGTGCGATGGGCCGCGCGATTGCCCCGGCTGGCGCGTCTCGCGGTACGCGTGAGGCGGTGGATATGCGCGATGGCGGGACGGCGCTTGCTGGTCTGGATGTGAAAGGGGCGCTGACAAATGTTGCGACGTTGATTGCGCCGAAGTTGGCCGGGATGGATGTGACGGATCAGGCTGGGGTGGATCAGGCGATCCTGTCGCTTGATCCGTCGCCGATGAAATCGACGCTGGGGGGCAATGCGACTGTGGCGACGTCGCTTGCGGTGATGCATGCCGCCGCTGCTGCGAAAGGGGAGGCGGTCTGGCAGCACGCGGCGGCGTTGTCGGGACAAACACCAACCTTGCCCTTGCCCGAGGTGCAGATCTTCGGCGGCGGGGCCCATGCCGGGCAGCGCGTTGATATTCAGGACTTCATGGTGATGGTGCCGGGTGCGGGATCTTTTGATGAGGTCATGGAAGTCACGGCCGAGATTTACCGGGCTGCCGGATCGATCATGCAGCAGCGCGGGGCGCTGGCAGGTGTGGCTGACGAAGGCGGCTGGTGGCCGGTTTTTGATCACAACGAACAAGCGCTTGAGACGCTGGTGCAGGCCATTGAACTCGCCGGAGAGACACCGGGCGAGCGGGTTGTGATCTCGCTTGATATTGCCGCGTCTGAGTTTGGGCGCGAGGGGCGGTATCGCCTTGCGCTGGAGAACCGAGAGATGGGGCGCGAGGAGATGATCGGCTTACTGGGCAAGTGGCTTGATACCTATCCGATTGCGTCCATCGAAGACCCGCTGGCCGAGGATGATACCGAAGGCATGCGCCAATTCACGCAGACATTCGGGGACCGGGTGCAGATTATCGGCGACGATTATCTGGTGACGAATGCGGGCATTCTGGATCAGGCGATTGCAGATCAATGCTGCAACGCGGTGCTGATCAAAGTGAACCAGATCGGGACTGTGACCGAGGCGCTGAAGTGCCTGAGAAGGGCGCGGGAGGCGGGGTACGGCACGATCGTGTCGGCCCGGTCGGGTGAGACCGAAGACGTGTCGATCTCGCACATGGCTGTCGGCTTTGGGGCAGGGCAGCTGAAGGTTGGGTCGTTCACCCGATCAGAACGTATGGCGAAATGGAATGAATGCCTGCGGATCGCTGATGCATTGCCGGCGGGCCGCTATGTCGCGGGACAGCCGCTGTCACAGACTGCATGGGCCCGGAATTGGAAAGGAGCCGCCTGACATGAAACTGATGCGCCTTGGGGATCGTTATGGATCCAAAACACCCTGCCTGCGCGAAGATGACGGGACGCTGCGCGATCTGTCGGGGGTGATCGGTGATCTGAACCCGACGACGCTGGCTGACGGGGCGATGGCGCAAATCGCGGCTTTGACCCCTGCAGAGCTGCCTGTCTTTGACCCAACCGGACACCGTGTTGCGCCACCCGTCGCGCAGCCGATGAACATCTGGTGCATCGGGTTGAACTATTCGGATCATGCGGCAGAAGCGGGGATGGCGATCCCGGAAGAGCCGATCCTGTTTAACAAGTCCTCTGCCACTTACTGCGGGCCACAGGATGACATTCTCTATTCCCCACAGATGACAAAGCTCGACTGGGAGGTCGAGTTGGGGATTGTGATCGGCAAGCAGGCGCTTGGTATTTCAAAAGACGAGGCTTTGGCGCATATCGCCGGCTTCACAGTCGTCAACGACGTGTCCGAACGGGCGTGGCAGCTTGAGCGTGGCGGGCAGTGGGTGAAGGGCAAAAGTTTCCCGAATTTCTGTCCAACCGGTCCCTGGCTCGTGACGCCGGATGAGATTGCGGATGTGCAATCCCTCGGCATGTGGCTCGACGTGAATGGGGCACGGATGCAGACGGGTTCAACCGAGAAAATGATCTTCGATTGTGCGACAATCGTCGCCTACATGAGCGAGTTTTGTCAGCTGGAACCGGGGGACCTGATCTGCACAGGCACACCACCGGGCGTGGGTGCGGGTATGTCGCCGCAGGTGTTCCTGAAACCGGGGGACAGTGTGAGGCTCGGGATTGAGGGGCTGGGCGAGCAGGGGCAGAATGTGGTGGCACTTGGAGGTACGTCATGAACCAGTACGATTTCAAGGACCGGGTCGCGGTGATCACCGGTGGGGCCAACGGCATTGGGGCTGCCGTGGCGGAGCGGATCGTGCAGTCTGGCGGGCGTGTCGCGATTTGGGACCTGGACGTGTCGGATCTAGATGCGCGGGTCAGTGCGCTGGCGGCTGATGCGGTCCTGACGGTCGGCGTTGATGTAAGCGATCTGGCGAGCGTCGAAGCCGCGATGGCCACGACCGAAGCGGGCTTTGGTGGTGTCGATGTTCTGATCAACAGCGCAGGGATTGCCGGGCCGACCGCGCAGCTCGCCGATTATCCGGCAGATGCCTGGCAGAAGGTGCAAAAGGTCAATGTGAACGGCACCTTTCATACCTGCCGCACGGTTGTACCCGGTATGAAAGACCGCAACTATGGCCGGATCGTCAATATCGCGTCGATTGCGGGTAAGGAGGGGAACCCGAACGCCTCTGCCTATTCCACGTCCAAGGCGGCGGTGATTGGTATGACAAAGTCGCTGGGCAAAGAGCTGGCGTTGCATGACATCGCGGTGAATTGCATTACCCCTGCTACGGCGCAGACGCGGATCCTTGAACAGGTCAGTCAGGAATTTATCGACTACATGCGGTCAAAGATCCCGCGAGAGCGTTTTGTCACTGTGGAAGAAGTGGCGGCGATGGTGTGCTGGATGGCGTCGGCCGAGAACTCTTTCACGACGGGGGCTGTGTTCGATCTGTCCGGCGGGCGCGCGACGTATTGATGGTTTTTGCGCCCGGGTGGTGAGGCCCCTATGGCAGGGCCGCGCGGACTCGTGACACGAGCGCATTGAGGGACATCGGCGGTGCGCTGATCATGTCCCGGGCGAGGTCGCGGACAACGGCACGGTCCGGCTCTGACAAATATTCCACCGGGGATTTTCCATCGACCCGTGCCAGCATTAGCATGGGCACCAAGCGTGCCACGCGAGCCTCAACGGCTGAGGGGTCTTCGAAGGTCACGTGCGGGAGGTAGCTATCCCAGAAGGCCGACACATCTTTCAAACGGGCCGCGCGGGTTTGTGGCAGGTGAATGGCTTTCAGCACCAAATGGTTGAGGCAGAAGGACGGGTCAAAACAGGCGTCGCCCATCGTGGCGCATTCCGCGTCAAGAAAGATGGGGTGGCCTGCGCGGATCAGGATGTTCTTGGGGCTGACATCGCCGTGGACGAGGATGTGGTGCGCCGCGTAGAGATCATCGCCCATGCGGGTCAGTTCAGGGGCCAGATCCGGGTGGGCTTGTGCGGTTGCGGTGAGGTAGGGGTCGATCCGGAGGTCGCGGAAATCGTCGCGGTTCTGGAACGGGCCTTGGTCAAACCCCGGTGCGGTTGAGATCTTTTGCAAGCGGCCCAGAAGGTCAGCGACCCGTGCGGCTGTGCCGTCTGCTGGCTTCGCCTGCAGGAGATCGCTTTTCCAAAGGCTGACGTCATCGCCAGACACATAGGCCATCACAAAGCCGTTCTCGGTGGTAGAGCGTCCGTGCAGCCGGACCGCGTTGTCGGGGCAGGCGTCGGCGGCGAAGGCAAGCCATGCGTATTCGGCGGCGTTGCGATGGACCGGTGCATACCAATCCTGCGCGACCTTCAGTTTGCCGAGCGCGAACTTGGCGCAATAGCTCTGGCCATCCAGATCAAAGCGAACGATGTCAGAGGCGACGCCGCCGGTGAGGGGCGTGATGTTGCTCAGGTCCTCTGGCCGCCCGATTTTCAGGTCAGCGACGAGTTTGCGGCATCGTTCCGCGATGTCTGCGTCCATGGTGCGCCTCTTTATGTTCACGTGAACATGCAAAGCATCTGTATTGTTTGTCAAGGTGGTACTAGTGTCGTGCGGGGGAAGCGCATAGGCGGTTGGCATGTCAAAACGGGTGACGATCAAGACGATTGCGGATGATCTTGGGATTTCGCATATGACGGTCTCGCGCGCGTTGGCCGGCCACCCGAACGTGCAGGAGAAAACGCGCGACGCGATCCGGAAACGTGCGCATGAAATGGGGTATGTGCGCAGTGCGGCGGCCAAGGCGATGCGGGGTGATCGGAGCCCGATCATCGGTGTTCTGATCCCGAACCTGACGAATGATTTCTACGCGCGTTTTGCGAATGCCCTGGCTGAGAAATGCGAAGCGCGGGGCTTGCAGTTGATCATCAACCTGACCCGCGAGGACCCGGAGGCGGAGCAGAGCGCCTTGACCGGGCTGGAAGAGTTACAAGCGCGGGCGGCCATTTTGGTGCCCACCGCACATTTTCAACAAAGCGCTGCGTCGCAGGTGGATGGGTCGATGACGCGCATTCAGCTGATCCGGCAGGTGGATCGGTCTGACGCGATTGCTTCTGTGCTGGTGGATGACCATGAGGCGATCTGTGCTGCGGTCGCGCATTTGTCTGCGCAAGGGCATCGGCGGATCGCGTTTATCGGGGCCTCGCAAGAGCTTTCGTCGGGGCGCGCACGGTTCGCCTCGTTTCAAGAAGGGCTTACACGGTGCGGGTTGAACGCCGATGACAACCCGGCGCATACCGTGATCCCTTCGGTTGAGACCGGGTATGCTTGCGCGCGGCAGATCCTTGCGGCGAAGGATGCCACAGCACTGATCTGCGGCGGGTTTGAGCTGTCGCACGGCGCGTTGAAGGCCTGCATTGAGGCCAACGCGATCCCGGGAAAGCTTGCTTTCGTGGGATATGGGGACCCGGATTATTATGGCTGGCTTTATGGCGGGCTCACCACGATCCGGGTGCCGGTTGCGGACCTTGTCGATTGCGCGCTGGCGCAGGTGTTTGCCACAGACGAAACCGACCGTGGCGTGTTCCGCTTCGCGGCAGAGCTAGTCACGCGCTGAACCGAGCGCCCTGCGTGATTTTGCGGGCGGACGGGTTATAGTTTGAACGGGGCTTCTGGCCCAAGCGACTTGGAGGGGGACCCTATGCCCGCGATGAAACGCTCAATCACGCCCGCCAAGGCGGCATCCCTGATCCCCGATGGTGCCTCGATCATGGTGGGGGGCTTCATGGGTGTCGGCTCTCCCAATCGGTTGATTGATGCGCTGGTGGCCGCGGGCAAAACCGGGCTGACGTTGATTGCCAATGATACGGCCATGCCGGGGAAGGGGGTCGCAAAACTGGTGACGGCGCGCTGCTTGTCGAAGGCGATTGTGTCCCACATCGGGTTGAACCCGGAAACACAGGCGCAGATGAACGCGGGCGAGCTGGAAGTGGAACTGGTGCCGCAAGGCACATTGGTCGAATGCATTCGTGCTGCAGGTGTCGGTCTGGGTGCGGTCGTCACACCCACCGGGCTGGGCACGCCGGTGCAGGAGGGCAAGCAGACGCTGGAGGTCGATGGTGTGAGCTACCTTGTCGAAAAACCGATCCGCGCGGATTTTGCGCTGATCGCGGCGCGACAGTCCGACTACGCCGGGAACCTAGAATATGCGCTGACCGCGCAGAACTTTAACCCGATCATGGCGCTTGCAGGGGGCACGGTGATTGCAGAGCCAGAGCATATCGTGCCGGTCGGGATGATCCCGCCGGATGCGGTGCGCACGCCTGCGTCTTTGGTGGATCATCTGATTGAAAGGGCGCTGTGATGGATTTGAAAGAACGTATCGCCCGCCGCGTCGCGCAAGAGGTGCAGCCCGCCACGCTTGTGAACCTGGGGATCGGATTACCAAGCCTCGTGGCGAACTACGTGCCTGCCAACGCCGGTGTCTTCTTTCAGTCAGAGAACGGTGTGATTGGCCTCGGCGCCCGCCCGCCTGAAGGGATGGAGGACCCGGACCTCACGGATGCAGGCGGTGGATTTGTGACGGCTGTGCCGGGTGCAGCCGCCATCGACAGCGCGATGAGCTTTGGTCTGATCCGGGGCGGGCACATCGACATGACGGTTCTGGGCGGTCTGGAAGTGGACGCGCAGGGGCGGCTTGCGAACTGGATGATCCCCGGCAAACTGACGCCCGGCATGGGGGGTGCGATGGATCTTGCCACCGGGGCCAAGAAGGTTGTCGTGGCAATGACCCATTGCATCAAGGATCGTCCGAAGATCGTCGAAAGCTGCGCGATCCCGCTCACGTCAGCGCGTCCGGTGGATTTGATCGTGACCGAAATGGCGGTATTTCAGCCGACACCGGACGGTTTGGTGCTGCTGGAACATGCGCCGGACACGGATGTTGCGGCTATTCGCGCGGCAACCGGTGCCGCATTTGAAGTTTCGTCCGGACTGAAAGAGATGTCACTCGACGCCCCCTAGCTTTTCTTGGCGATCAGGTGGTTCAGCATCCTTTTGAGCGCCTCAAAGTCATCCTGACCCACCATGTCTTCCAGCGAGGCATCAAACGCAGCCGCTTCAACGGCAAGACTATCAAACGCCGCTTTCCCGGCAGGTGTCAGAGACAGAGCCTCAAACCTTCGATCGTCTTCCAAAGTTTCGCGACGCAGGAACCGCTTCTTTTCCAACGCGGTCACCGCACGACTGACTTTGGTTTTGTGGATCGACGCTTGTTCACAGATTTGCTTGGCGGTCATCTCTCCATGATGGCCAAGGTGAAACAAGACGCGCCATTCGGTGCGCAGCATGCCGTAGCGATCTTTGTAGAAGGGTTGGAAATCACGACTGACCAGTTCGGCTGCCTGATTGAGTAGATAAGGAAGAAAATCTGAGATTTCGGGTTTCATCAATCTGGTGAAGGCGATCGTTTCACGTTGTTAGTTACAAAAGCAACTGATACCTCCGAAGTCAAGGATGAGAGGGGAGACCAGATGAACACGCAAGCCATTGCGCACAACATGATCCAAGCCCCGTCCATGCCCGGACCGCACGAAGGCTATATGCCGGGCTTTGGAAACGACTTTGAGACCGAGGCGCTGCCCGATGCCCTGCCGCAAGGCATGAACAGCCCGCAGAAATGTAACTACGGGCTTTATGGCGAACAGTTGTCTGGCACGGCCTTTACCGATGTGCGGCCCGAGCGGACGTGGTGCTACCGGATCCGTCCGTCGGTGAAGCATTCGCACCGCTACACCCGGATCGACCTGCCATATTGGAGGTCCGCGCCGCATGTCGTGGATGATGTGACCTCGCTCGGGCAGTACCGCTGGGACCCGGTGCCACATGCAGAGGCGCCGCTGACCTGGATGACGGGGATGCGGACGATGACGACGGCGGGTGACGTGAACACGCAAGTGGGCATGGCGAGCCATATCTATCTCGTCACCGAAAGCATGGTGGACAGCTATTTCTACTCGGCGGATTCCGAGATGTTGGTGGTGCCGCAGGAAGGACGCCTGCGGTTCTGCACGGAACTGGGGATCATCGACCTCGCCCCCAAGGAGATCGCCATTCTGCCGCGTGGTCTGTTGTACCGGGTTGAGGTGCTGGACGGGCCGTGTCGGGGTTTTGTCTGTGAAAACTACGGGCAAAAGTTTGAACTGCCGGGCAGGGGGCCCATTGGGGCCAATTGCATGGCCAACCCGCGCGACTTCAAAGCGCCGGTTGCGGCCTTCGAGGACCGTGAGGTGCCGTCGACGGTAACGGTGAAATGGTGCGGCCAGTTTCATGAGACGCGGATCGGGCAAAGCCCGCTTGACGTCGTGGCCTGGCATGGCAACTACGCCCCTTACAAGTACGACCTGCGCACCTATTGCCCGGTTGGGGCGGTTCTGTTTGACCATCCCGATCCTTCGATCTTCACGGTGCTGACAGCCCGGTCAGGCCAGCCGGGTACGGCCAACATCGATTTTGTCCTGTTCCGGGAACGCTGGATGGTTGCCGAAGCGACGTTCCGGCCGCCGTGGTATCACAAGAACATCATGTCCGAGTTGATGGGCAATATTTACGGGCAATACGATGCCAAGCCGCAGGGCTTTGTCCCCGGGGGGATCAGCCTGCACAACATGATGCTGCCGCATGGACCGGACCGCGAGGCGTTTGAGAAAGCGTCAAACGCGAACCTGGGGCCAGATAAGCTCGACCAGACCATGTCGTTCATGTTTGAGACGCGGTTCCCGCAGCACCTGACGGCCTTCGCCGCGAAAGAGGCGCCGTTGCAGGATGATTACATCGATTGCTGGACATCGCTTGAGAAGAAGTTTGACGGGACGCCGGGGCAGAAATGAAGATTGCGACAGATGACCCGGCATTGGGCCTGGGGCACACGTTTCTCGACGGGTCAGCTTATGTGAACCATGTGGAACTCGTGCGGAAGGCGCGGGGTGCTGCGATGCCGGACAGTTTCTGGACCGATCCGCTGATGTATCAGGGGTGCAGCGTGTTTCTGCGCCCGGACGCCGATATCGTGGGAGAGGTCGCCTGGGGCATTGATTGCGAGGCTGAGGTGGCGGTGATCACCGATGACGTGCCGATAGGTGTCAGTGTTGCGGATGCCGCCGGGCTTATCCGCTATGTGATGCTGCTCAACGACGTATCCTTGCGCGGTTTGATCCCGGATGAGCTGGGCAAGGGTTTTGGTTTTGTGCAGTCCAAGCCCCCTTCGGCCCTGTCCCCGTTTGCCGTGCCGGTCGAGGCGTGTGAGGGCTGGGATGGTCGCCGCCTGAACGGGGTGATGTGCGTTGACATCAACGGCGTACCGCTGGGCCGGACCGAAGCGGGGCAGGACATGACCTTTGATTTCGCGCAGCTGATTGCCCATGCGGCGAAGACCCGCCCTTTGCCCAAGGGCAGTGTGATCGGCTCGGGCACCGTGTCGAACAAGGACGCTGACGGGGGACCGGGGCGGCCTGTGGGGCAGGGCGGCGCGGGCTATTCCTGTATTGCCGAGCAGCGCATGGTCGAGACGATCTTGCAGGGCACGCCACGGACCCCGTTTCTGAAACCCGGTGATCGGGTGGAGATTTGGATAGACGGCGCAGAATTTGGAACCATCAGCCAGACGGTAAGAACACCATGAGCAAAGCCTTCGCCTCGCAAGGGGACATGACCGAAAAGACAATCACCTTTGACGAGATCGGCGCGGGGCTTTGGGCGTTCACCGCAGAAGGCGACCCGAACTCTGGCGTGATCATCGGCGACGATAGTGTCATGATCATTGAGGCGCAGGCGACCCCGCGTTTGGCGCACAAGGTGATCGAGAAGGTGCGGGAGGTGACGGACAAGCCGATCACCCATCTGGTGCTGACGCATTACCATGCGGTCCGCGTGCTTGGCGCGTCGGCCTATGGCGCGGATCAGATCATCATGTCAGACGCCGCCCGCGCGATGGTAATCGAGCGTGGGCAGGAGGATTGGGACAGTGAGTTTCAACGCTTCCCAAGGCTCTTTGAGGGCCACGAAAGCATTCCCGGTCTCACTTATCCAACCACGACGTTCAGCGAGAGCATGACGGTTTATCTTGGGACGCGTCGCGTTGATATCAAACACATCGGCCGCGCCCATACGGCTGGTGACGCGGTGATCCATGTGCCGGATCAGAATGTCATGTTCACTGGTGACATCGTCGAAGATCGCTCTGCCTGCTATTGCGGTGATGGCTATTTTGGTGAGTGGGGCCGGACCCTCGACAACATCAAGGACTATGACGTGGATGCCATCGCGCCGGGGCGCGGTGGTGCTTTGGTGGGCAAGGAGGCTGTTGCCCGCGCCATCAACAGCACCCGTGACTTTGTGGACTCCACCTTCGCGCCGGCCAAACGTGTCGCGATGAAAGGTGGGACGCTAAAAGACGCATGGGATGCGGTGCGCGAAGCCTGTGATCCGAAGTTCAAGGACTATGCCATTTACGAACACTGCCTGCCGTTTAACGTATCCCGCGCCTACGACGAAGCACGCGGCATCTGGCACCCCCGCATCTGGACGGACAAGCGAGACCTGGAGATGTGGGAGCAGTTGCAGGGCTAGGATCAGATCACATGCAGATCATAGTCCCGGAACCGCGCATCCGCTGTCAGGATCGGCAAACGCTCGACCATAGCCTGAGCGATCAGCATGCGGTCGAACGGGTCGCGGTGGTCTTTGACAAAAGGCAGGACCTTGACCAGCTCGATGTGCCGAGGCTCAATCGGAAGCGTATCGAACCCAAGGTCTTCAAAAGACTCTGCTATCAACAAGGGCGGGTTCAGTTTGCCAAGGCTTGCTTTGATCGCGATTTCCCAAAGCGACGCGGTGCTCAGAAACACCGTCGCGTCCGATTCCAACACGTCACGTTGCGCAGGCGACAGTCTTTCAGGTGTGTCCAGCAACCAAAGTGCAATATGCGTGTCCGCGAGATAGCGGGTCATCGCATATATGCATCCCATTCGGGGCCAAGATCATCGAAGTCCTCGGCCATTCCAATCTGGCCGCGATATTTCCCCATGGCCATCTTGCGGCGCGCGCCCGGGCGGTTTGTCTGGGACGGGATTGAGAGTTGGACGACAGGTTTACCGTTCCGGGTCAGAATGATGTCCTCACCCGCCTCGACCCGGCGGATCAATTCCGCGAATTTCGATTTTGCTTCGCTCACTGGGATGTTCAAGGCGTGGATCTCCTTCGTAGGCAAAGTAGGTCATTTTGACCTAAATTTCAACAGACTCAGAGTGTAGGTGCGCTAGCTTGGTCCAGGAACGCTATCAAATCGCATTCACACTTTATCCATATCAGAAATCCACTGATCAGGATCAGTCGCCAAAACGCCACCCGGTGCTGGTGATAGGGGCAGGTCCTGTCGGCATCGCGCTGGCGCTTGATCTTGCCAAAAAAGGCACGCCGGTGCTCGTGGTCGATGACCACGAAGGCGTGGGACTTGGCAGTCGCGCCATCTGCTTCGCCAAGCGCACGCTTGAGATCGCAGATCGCTTGGGCGCTGCCGCCCCGATGCTGGAGAAGGGCGTGGTTTGGAACGTGGGCAAGGTGTTTCACGGGCCGGACAAGGTGTTCGAATTCAATCTCCTGCCGGAAGAGGGGCACAAGGCCCCGGCCTTTATCAACCTGCAGCAGCCACACTTTGAACGGTTTCTGGTCGAGGAAGTCCGCCGGGCGCAGGGCGCCGGTGCCCCGATAGAGATCAGAGGCCGCAATGTCGTAACCGGGCTGACCCAGCACGACGATTACGTCTCGGTCGAGATCGATATGCCGGACGGGTCCTATGTGGCCGAGGCCAGCTATGTCGTCGCCTGTGATGGTGCGCGCTCCCCCACGCGCGAGATGATGGGTCTGCGCTTTGATGGGCGGGTCTTTGAGGACAACTTTCTGATCGCCGACGTCAAGATGACCGCTGATTTCCCGACCGAACGGTGGTTCTGGTTTGATCCCCCGTTCAAGGGGGCAGGCGCCTCGGCGCTGTTGCACAAACAGCCCGACGACATCTGGCGCATCGACTTCCAGCTTGGCTGGGACATCGACCGGGCCGTTGAACTGCAGGAGGACAACGTTCGCGCTCGGGTCGATGCGATGCTGGGGCCTGATGTGCCGTATGAGCTGGACTGGACGTCTATCTACACCTTCCAGTGCCGCCGCATGAATAGGTTCCGCCATGGCCGCGTTCTTTTTGCCGGAGACAGCGCGCATCAGGTGTCACCCTTTGGCGCGCGGGGCGCGAACTCCGGCATTCAGGATGCGGATAATCTGGCCTGGAAACTCGACCTCGTGCTGAAAGGGCTGGCCCCGGACCACCTTCTCGACAGTTATTCGCAAGAGCGGGTGCATGGCGCGGATGAGAACATCCTGAACTCCACCCGTGCGACAGATTTCCTGACCCCGAAAAGCGCCATGAGTAAGATCTTTCGTGACGCCGTGCTGCATCTGGCGCGTCGGCACCCCTTTGCGCGGCCTTTGGTGAATTCCGGGCGCTTGTCGGTGCCGTGCGTCTACGACGACATGCCGCTCAACGGGCCGGACCTGCTAGAGGGGCCTGCACGCAGCAGGGTTGGCGCCGCTTGCGCGGATGCACCCACGGCGGAGGGCTATCTGCTCGATCACCTAAAGGGGCAATTCACAATCCTCGCGCTGAACGTCGCGGCGCCCGATGTGGCGGAGGTAGACGGCATCGCGGTTGCAACACTGGCTTTGCAAGGCGCGGTGGATGATCCCTCTGGCGCGATTGCGGAGCGGTATCTTGGTACGGCCCCGACGGCCGTGTACCTGATCCGCCCAGATCAGCATGTGGCGGCGCGTTGGCCAGTTGCGACGGTAGACGACATCCAAAGCGCGCTCCGCCGCGCGACCTCTCAAGGAGAGACACCATGACCTTGACCCTGACACCGAACATCCCCGATCCCGATGGTTTTTACGATATGCTGCTTGCCGCCCATGAGGGGCTGAGCAAGGAAGACAGCGACGCCCTGAACGCGCGCCTGATCCTGATCCTTGCCAACCATATTGGTGACCGCGACGTCTTGCGCGCGGCCCTTGCGGCGGCGGCGGAGTAGGGTGAGGCGCTCGTATTGACCGCCCGGTGTCGCAAGGCCACTGTCCGGGAAAGGGGCCATCTTGTCGCCCCGCAACCAACACCGCGCGGCGCCGATTGAGACGGGTCGCGCCCTGCCACCGGAGACACCGATGTCCGACACATATTTCCAACCCGTTTCCGGGTTTGGCCTGCCGCGGTTTGCGGGGGTGGCCACGTTCATGCGGTTGCCCCATGTGCCCCTGACCGACCCTAAGCTGAAAGATGTCACCATCGGCCTGATCGGCGTGCCGTGGGACGGCGGCACAACCAATCGGTCCGGCCCTCGCCACGGGCCGCGTCAGTTGCGGGATATGTCCACTATGATCCGGGCGCAAAATGGCGCCACAGGCGTGCGCCCGTTTGAGGCCGCCAATTGCGCGGACCTCGGCGACGTGGCCCCAAACCCCGCCGATCTGATGGACACGATGGAGCGGGTGACCTCCTTTTATGACACCGTGAGATCCGCCGGGATCCGCCCGCTGACGGCGGGTGGCGATCATCTGACGTCGCTACCCGTGTTGCGCGCATTGGCCAAGGACGCACCGCTTGCGATGATCCATTTCGACAGCCACACCGATCTGTTTGACAGCTATTTTGGCGGCACGAAATACACTCATGGCACCCCGTTCCGCCGCGCGGTGGAGGAAGGTCTTCTGGATCCGAAGAAGGTGGTGCAGATCGGCATCCGTGGGTCGGCATACGACAACGAAGACCGTGACTTTGCCAATGCCGTTGGTATCCGGGTCATTCCGATTGAAGAGTTTCATGCCCGCGGCGTTGACAGCGTGATGGCAGAGGCGCGCGAGATTGTGGGTAGGGCGGACACTTATGTCTCTTACGACATCGACTTTGTAGATCCGGCGTTTGCGCCCGGCACCGGCACGCCCGAGGTGGGCGGACCGAATTCGTTCCAGGCCATTCAGGTGGTGCGGGCGCTGCAGGGCCTGCGTATCGCTGGCGCTGATCTTGTTGAAGTATCGCCCCCGTTTGATCCGAGCGGCGGCACCGCATTCTTAGGTGCCTCTATCATGTTCGAGCTACTTTGCGTGATGGCGGGGTAGTGGCACATCGGCATTTGTGTGGTCCCATTGTATGGCTGGATATAATGCCAGACTGACAGACGGTTTCGTCACCCTAAGGACCGCCGCCGGACCTTGCAGCAGGAGACCCGAGTGACAACAATTTGTTGCACAGCCGCGAATAAGATTGTCCTGGAGGTCGACTGGGACGCCCTGAATAACGCCGAGGTCGTCTGATGCCCTAACGCAGCACTCTGAGAATACTCGCGTCAGTGACGGGTTTCTCTATGAAGTTCATGCCGTTTTCCGGTGTTCTATTGAGGGATGATTTGCCGCTGATCAGGATGCGATCCGCCTCGGGTAAGAGTTTTTGCGCACTCGCCAAAATGTCGATACCGCTCTGCCCTGTCCCAAGGTCGAAATCGCTCACCACCAATGCGAATTTTTCTGTCGCCATCGCCCGAAGCGCATCTTCGGCGGTCTTGCAGACCCTTGCACTGTAACCGAGGTTTTTCAGTGCCTGTTCCGCGACCTTTCGGTCCTGTGCGTTGTCATCCACCAAAAGGGCGCGCCGTCCGTTGGCGGTCTGAACCAATTCCGCAGGATGCTCAATAAGCGGGAGCGCGACCCTGATAGTTGTTCCCTTACCTTCTTGGCTGACAATCTCCAGCTTGCCACCGCTTTGGTTGATGAAGCCATAGACAATGGACAGTCCGAGCCCGGTTCCGCCGACGCTGGCCCTTGTCGTGAAGAACGGTTGGATGGCCTTTGTCTGAATGCTTTTCGACATTCCTGAACCCGTATCCACAACCGAGATCTCCGCGAAATCATTCGTCGTCTTTGTAAGCTCAATTCTGATTGTGCCCGCGGTTTCGATGGCATGATTGCCATTCAAAACCAGATTGAAAATTGCGGATTCCAGTTGTCCGGGGTCGGCGCGCACAAGCAGCGGAACCTTTGCCGGGACGACCTCCAGGTCGACACCAGGTTTCAACCCGATTTCGACCAGTTCGACCATGCCCTCGACCAGCGCGTTCAGATCAAAAACTTCGGGCGAAAGCGGTTGCTTGCGTGCAAAGGCCAGCAGGCGGTCTGTCAGTGACGCCCCGTAGTCCACTGCGTTTTCGATTGCATCGATGTTTTCCACGTCTTCCGGGATATCGTCCTTGAGAAGATGCGCATGCGTCCGGATCGTCGACAGGATATTGGCGAAGTCGTGGGCTGTGTCTCCTGCGAGTTTGCCCAGAAGCTCGATCCGGTCGATTTGTTCGACACGTTCTGCGACGCGGCGTTGTTCGGTCACGTCCGAAACCAGCCAGACCCGACCTTCGTCTGGAAGCCGGCTCGCGCGAATTTCAATGATCTGGCCGTCTTCGCCGGTCAGCACAAGGTGACCGCGATGCGCGACGCTTAGCTTGGCCTCTGCGGCGGACTGACCGAATGATGAGGTCTGGAGCCACGCGACGAAGGACCCTTGCATGGTGTCGGTTGACAGAATTCGTTGAAACGCCGGGTTCGACGCGGTTACCTTGCCAGCCGGATCAGTGATCGCGATGCCGTCTGAGATATTGGCAAACACCTTTTCGAAAAGAGCGTTTCGCTGGTCCAGCAACTTATTGGACCGGTCAAGGCGGAGCGCATTTGCACGAAAGCTTCGGAATGACCGAAACAGATCGCCAATTTCGTCATCGCCGCCGAGCCTGCGGGGCAAAACACTGCTGCGATCGCCCTTGGCGAGACGTACCATCGCTTCGGACACCCGCCCTACGTTGAAGGCCACATAGCGCGACACGTAAAGTGCCGCGACAAGCGCGAGAGCGAGCGCGGCAAGACTAACACCCGCAACCGCGAACCGAGTAAATTGGATCGTGCTAGATGATGAGCTGCGTTCTTCGGTCAGGACGGCCTCGGCCTGCTTGGCGAAGTCGGAGGCCAGTTGATTGATCTGGTTGGCATCACGGCGGATGCGAAAGAGCGCATTTTGCGCATTGAGGTTGAGACCCAACTCTTCGCGCCGCAACTCGATCACGCCAGTTGCACCAAGCACCAACGCGTCGAGGTTTTGCAGATAAGCATTCTGCTCCGCAGTCTTTGGACTTTCGACCACCAGATGTCTCTGACGTTGGTAGTGACGTTGCTCTTCGCCGACCCCGATCAGATTGCTGGCATAGGCGGCATTCAGGGCATCGGCATTCATGCTTTGCAGCGTCCACCATGTCAGAAGTTGTTCGGTATCCGTGGTCTGATCTTCAATCCTCCGTGTCACCACCTCGCGCAGCGTGCTAAGATCGGCGACCCGCGCGCGCACCGAGGACTGGATCTGGTCGAGGGATTGGGACGCCTTCACGAGATCACGAATGCCGGATTCGATCTCATAGGTCAGATCAATTACGGCCGTGCGGTCCGCGTCCGCCGTGTCAGAGGTCGGCCACTCTCGTCGCACGCGCTCCAGCACATCGAGGAGCTTTTCGCCCTCCTGCTGAACAAGAAAATTCGAGCGTTGGTTGAGCAGATAGGGTGCAGTTGTCGCGAGATCCGAAGACCGCTTTGACAAGTCGATCGCCTGGGCAACCTGGGTCAATGATTGCTGGTGCAGATCTTGCAGTCGGGCATCAACGCGCTGCAGCGCAATCCATGTCAGAGCGCTTATGCAGACAATCGCGAGAGACAACAGGCCAAGTGCCGCCCACAGTCGTCCGCGAACCGAGCGCGGCAAGAACGACATCACTGCGCGACCCGCATGGCGTTGGTGATGAAGATGTATCCTTGTCCACGCCGGGTTTGCAGGTGGACGGGCTTGGAGGGGTTTTCTTCGATCTTGCGACGCAACCGCAGGATCAAGACGTCGACGGTTCGGTCAACGTATTTGGTCAGGTCGTTGCCAAGTTCGGCCAGCAATTCGACGCGCGGGATAACCTCGTCCGGGCGGCTCAGGAAATATTCAAGCAACCGGTACTCGGCATTCGTCAGGGGGATTTCCTCTTCTTTATCGTCAAAGAGAATGCGTTGTTTCTGGTCCACCGTAAGTCGACCGAATTGCATTTTAGAGTGCACGTCATGGCCGAAGGCTGGATTGAGCGCTTTGCCATAGCGTCTGAGCACCGCCCGAATGCGGGCGACCAGTTCGCGCGGATTGAACGGTTTCAGCACATAGTCATCGGCGCCGACTTCGAGGCCGACGATCTTGTCGGTGTCATCGCCCCGCCCGGTCAGCATGACAATTGGCAGATCGCTGGTGCGCCGGATATCCATGGCAAGCGTCAAGCCGCTCTCATCGTTCAATTGCAAGTCAATCAGGACAAGATCCAAAGGCGTCGCATCCTCAGATGCACGATACTCGGCAATTGAAGCCATAGGCACGGGATCGAATTGATTTTCAGCCAACAACGCGACAAGCGCCTCGCGCACAGGCGCTTCATCATCCACTATTCCAATCTTTGGCCGCGACACAGGCGATCCTCCTTCGCGGCCTAGCTATAACACCATGAACGCGGCCGCGTCGCAGGCTCATTTATTTCGAATGTTACAATTTCTCGTCCCCCTCGTAATTCTGTTAACGCGATTGGAGCCCACTTGTAGCTTTGTTCATGGAGCTTCAGTGTCGCGACACTAGTCCAGCTCTTAGGAAAGAAGATGCATCTGGGCGCGGAGGAGCGCTTGGCGTGCAGCAACTCTAAGGGAGGAAAAGAATGAAAAGACTTGGTTTGATTTCCGCGGCCGCGATGTTTGCGTCCGGTGCGGCGATGGCAGACGAATTGAGCGTCGTCTGCAGCGCCGAGCAGGACTGGTGCGATCTGATGGTTGCCGCCTTCGAGGCCGAGAACCCCGACATCGATGTTCTGATGGTGCGCAAATCGACGGGCGAGACGCTAGCGCAGGTGCGCGCCGAAGCCGGAAACCCGAAGATAGACGTTTGGTGGGGCGGCACCGGTGACCCGCACCTGATCGCTGCCGAAGAAGGCTTGTCGCAATCATCTGATGTGGACACGAGCGAACTGTTGGGTTGGGCGCAAAACATGGCGCAAATCTCTGACGGTCGCACAGTCGGGATTTATGCGGGTGCGTTGGGCATCGCCTACAACGCCGACATCCTGTCCGAGAAGGGCATTGCTCCGCCGGAATGCTGGGGCGACCTTGAAGACCCCCGTTTTGTTGGCGAGATCCAGGTCGCCAATCCAAACAGTTCTGGCACAGCATACACCGAGCTTGCGACATTCGTTCAGTTGTTTGGTGAAGACGAAGCCATGACCAAGCTTGCGGCAGTGGGTCAGAATGTGAACTCCTACACGAAATCGGGTTCCGCGCCGTCGAAAGCCGCCGCGCGGGGTGAGACGGGCGTTTCCATCGGCTTCATGCACGACATGGTGAAACTTGCATCACAAGGGTTCCCGCTGAAGATCGTCGCACCTTGCGAAGGGACGGGATACGAGGTGGGTGCCGTCTCCATCATCGAAGGTGCCCGCAACTTCGAAGGAGCAAAGAAATGGGTGGAATTCTCGCTCCGCGCTGACATTCAGTCCCGCGCACCGGAGGTCGGCGCGTTCCAGGTCCCGTCGAACTCGAATGCCCAGGTTGCGCCGGAATCGCCAGATTTGGCGTCTATCAAGCTGATCGACTACGACTTCGCGACATACGGCTCCAGTGAGACCCGCGAGCGTCTCTTGGCACGCTGGGATGCCGAAGTCGGTGATCCGAACCCCGAGCAATAACTTCCTCCCTGTCACTTAACTGACGTCGAGCAGTTGAGCGACCCGGATGTCCCGCCTTGGCGGGGCATCCCCTTTATTCGCGTGGACAAATGACATGAAAAAGACAGTCCTGATCTGGCTGGCCATCGGCCTTGCCAGTTTCGCCCTTCTGCCGTGGCACATGACCGATGATGGGCTTCTGGATTTCAAGTGGATCTCCGACGGCGTAGCGTCAACCGGTCTCCTCAGCACGTTGGCGGGGCAGTGGTGGCTTGCGCCGGTGGGTTTCGCACTTGTCGGCGCGCTGATCGTGCAGCTTGCCGTATCGGAGCCGGTCAGTCGGGCGCGATGGACCCTCGGCATTGCGGGGGCCGGGCTTGCAGCGATCGCGTTGCAAGGTCTGATCATCGTGCGCGCCGGGCCGCGTGTCCTTGAAAGCCTGTTTGCCGGAGAGATGGTCACGGCCGGGCAACCCGGCATGGGCGCGGGCGCAGGGCTTTGCGCGCTGGCGCTGCTGTTCGCCGCGACCATCTCCGTGTCGCAGTCCGGCAAAGGCCAGGGAGACGCTTTCGTCATCAGCACCATCGGGTTGATCGTGGCGCTGGTGGCGATCTTCGTCTTCTTTCCCGTCGTCCACATTCTTGTCAGGGCGTTTGAGGTGGACGGCGGATATTCACTGTCAGAGTTCTTTCCGCGTTTCTTCAGCAGCGACATCTGGGGGCTGGGCTGCCTTTACGGGCAACGATCCTGCGGTGTCGGGATTAATTCGCTTTTCCTTGCCATCATGACAGGTGCGGGCACGACGCTCTTGGGCTTGTCTTTCGCGTTGATCTTCACACGCACAGACTTCCGCGCGAAAAAGCTGCTTCGGGTCCTGACGGTCCTGCCCATCATCACGCCGCCATTCGTCATCGGCCTCGCGCTGATCCTTCTCTTCGGGCGAGCCGGCACGGTGACCGAGTTCTTCGCCGACCTTTTTGGTTGGGAGCAAACCCGGTGGCTTTACGGTTTCTGGGGCATCTACTTTGCGCAGCTTCTGTCCTTCACCCCCATCGCATTCCTCGTTCTGATCGGTGTCGTTCAAGGCGTCAGCCCGTCGATGGAGGAAGCCTCCCAGACGCTTGACGCCGATCGCTGGCAAACGTTCCGCTATGTGTCGCTGCCACTGATGCGCCCGGGTCTCGCCAATGCATTCCTTCTGGGCTTCATCGAAAGCCTCGCGGATTTTGGCAATCCCTTGGTTTTGGGCAGCGGCTACAACGTTCTGTCGACGGACATTTATTTTGCCATCGTGGGGGCGGTCGCCGACCCGGCGAAGGCAGCGATCTTGGCAATTGCACTTCTGACGCTGACACTTTCCGCTTTCATGGCGCAGCGGATCTGGTTGGGCAAGAAATCCTACGCCACGATCACGGGCAAGGCTGACAGCGGGCAGAATGCTGCTCTCAACCCAGTCCTGAAATGGGTATGCTACGGAACGGCGCTGCCATGGGCCGCCCTGACCGTCATCGTTTACTCAATGATCATCTTTGGCAGCTTCGTGAAGCTCTGGGGCTATGATCACAGCTTCACCTGGGATCACTATATCCGCGCGTTCGGCATCGACTTCACAAGCGGTCGTCTGTCGGGTGTCGCCTGGGACAGCTATTTCACGACGCTGACAATTTCCTCTGTCGCGGCGCCTTTGACAGCTTTGGTCGGGCTTTCAACAGCGTATCTTCTGGTGCGGCAGAAATTCGTCGGCAAGGATGCGTTCGAGTTCTCAACGATGCTGAGCTTCGCCATTCCCGGAACGGTCATCGGCGTCAGCTACATCATGGCCTTCAACTTCCCGCCCATCGAACTGACGGGCACCTCGATCATCCTGATCATCGTCTTTGTCTTCCGCAACATGCCGGTTGGTGTGCGCGGCGGCATCGCGGCGATGAGCCAGTTGGACAAGAGCCTTGATGAAGCCTCGATCACCCTGGGCGCAAACAGCTTCACAACCGTGCGCCGCGTGATCCTTCCGCTTATGGGGCCAGCGATTCTGGCGGCCCTGACCTATAGTTTCGTCCGGGCGATCACCTCCGTGAGCGCTGTGATCTTTTTGGTCAGTGCCAAACACAATATGGCGACATCCTTCATCGTGGGTCGTGTGGAAAACGGCGAGTTCGGCCTCGCCATCGCCTATTCGGCCGTTCTCATCATCACGATGCTGGCTGCCATCCTTCTTCTACAACTTTTGGTCGGAACACGGCGTTTGCGCCGCTCTGACCGCGTTCAACAGGTCGCCAAGGTGGCGTGAGGTAAGAGATATGACAAACAACACAGCAGGCTCCGTACGTTTCGATAGCGTGGTGAAGAAATACGGAGAGGTCACCGCGCTCAAGCAGCTCGACCTCACCATCGATCCGGGTAAGCTGGTCACGCTGCTGGGGCCAAGCGGCTGCGGGAAGACGACCACACTCCGCCTGATCGCCGGGCTCGAAATGGCAACCGAGGGGCGCATCCATATCGGCGGCGAAGATGTCACCCATCTGACGGCGACCTATCGCAAGGTTTCGATGGTGTTCCAGTCGTACGCGCTTTTCCCGCATATGACGGTGCGCGAGAACGTAGCCTATGGGCTGACGGTGAAGTCGATGCCGAAAGCGGAGGCTGCGCAAAAGGCGGAGGATGGCCTTGCCCTCGTTGGCCTCGCCGGTTTTGGGGACCGCTTGCCAAGTGAATTGTCAGGCGGCCAGCAGCAGCGCGTCGCGGTTGCACGCGCGATCGTGCTGGAGCCAGAGGTTCTGCTTCTTGATGAGCCGCTCTCGAACCTCGACGCCAAACTGCGCCGCCATGTACGCGAGGAAATCCGTCAGATTCAGCAACGCCTTGGCCTGACGGCCGTCTATGTCACACATGATCAGGAAGAGGCGATGGCCGTTTCCGACGACATCATCGTGATGAACAACGCGGAAATCGCACAGATCGGAACGCCGAATGACCTCTACGAGGCGCCGTCGTCTGCCTTCATCGCTGATTTCATCGGGGACGCGAACCTTGTCCCTTGCGAGATCGCAAGCGCCGAGAATGGCAGAGCATCGGCTCTTGTGAATGGTCAGACACTGACGATCCCAAGCAAAAGTCTTGGCAAGGGTCCGGCCAAGCTGGTGCTGCGCCCCCATGCACTGAGCCTCAACGCCCCCGAAACCCCCGGACTGAAGGGCGAGGTGAGCTATGCGGCCTATCTCGGAAAGGAAATGCAGTACACCATCGAGACACCAGTTGGGCCGCTCTTCGTCATCGCTCCCGTTCGTGCCAACCCTTTTGTGCAGGGCGATAGTGTTTCGATTGGCATCGACGAGGCGCAAGCACGGCTGGTTGCGGCCTAACGTGGGAAACATGTGATGCATTCCGTCTTACATCACAAAGGCGAGATCCACGACCTGCGGTCTGAAGATTGGCTGAAAACCATCGAAGGCGAGGGGTTCTTGGCAGTCATATTCGATTGCGACGGAACGCTTGTGGAAAGCTCGGACGCTCATATGCACTGCATGCAGGCGGCGGTAAGGGATCAGGGTGTGGAGATGCCGGGGGACTGGTACCTGGCGCGCACCGGCTTGGATCGCCTGAGCTTGTTACGGGAATTCGTTGAATATGCCGGCTCTCCGTTCGACATTGAGCGAGCGCAAGATCGCAGCATCGCTCTCTATAGCGAATTTGCTAACCTGATACGTCCAATTGACGCGCCGATCGCTTTGGCAAAGTCCCTGTGGCATCTGGATGTCCCGCTTGCGGTCGTGACAAATGCCGAACACGAGGTTGCGCAGCAATCACTAAGTCATGTCGGTATTCTGCATCTCTTCGCGCATGTGGTGAGTATTTCGGCAGAGTTTCGACCGAAACCCAGCCCCGACATGTTCGATGTGGCCGCCAAAAAGCTTGGCATTCCCACAGCCAAAATATTGGTGTTCGAGGATTCTTCTCAGGGCGTGTCCGCCGCAACTGCGGCGGGCATGTCGGTCATCCAACTGGAACATGCCCCAAATGTCGCGCCGTTGTCGCGGGCGCCAAATGGGGGCTGACGATGCCCAGACCGATTTTGTGGTTAACAAAATTACAATTGTTCGCTGATCCACGTGTGTTTTCGGCCTGTGCGCCCTGCGCTCCGCGCCGAATTGTGATCAGAATGCGTCCCTCTCAATGACCTCCGCGCGCCTTGCCTTGATCGATGCGCGACGGACCCGACGGAGCGAAATGGCAGACCTGCTTAATTCCCATCACCTCAACACTGTTCCCTTGGCCTCGTTATCGGAATTCGAGGAAGCGCGGCGCAGTCTAAAGTTCGACCTTTTGCTCGCAACGGTCAGCACGTCGTATGCCGGTCCGGTCGACTTCGTCAGAAAAATCCGCAACGCGCATTCTATTCCTTTGATTATTCTATGCGATTTCGATGACATCTTCGAGCGCGTCGTCATTCTGGAAGCAGGAAGTGACGATGTCCTCTTCGAACCGATCCACACCAAGGAGCTGATCGCGCGCATCCGATCCGTTCTGCGGAGAGCGCGTCCGGGGGGCGATACGACGCCGCGCTGAATAGACGGTCCTGCAAGCTGAAGTTCAGGGCGCCCACCGACCGATTAGGCGGCAAAACCGATGTGGCGGCGATTTGAAAATTTGTTGGTGTGAATGGGGCAGGTCGCAAAGCCTGTGACCGACCAGCACGGAATTGCCTCTTTTCCACTCGCTGTCTCGTCATGCCGGACTGTTGAACTGCCCAACATCAAGCAATCGCCACTCACAATCAGACGAGAGGCAAGACAGCAGCTAAAAGGAAGAGGCAATATGAGTGTCTTAAAATCAGTTTCGGGTAACCTACTCTACAGCACAGCGCTTGTGGCGGTCACAACACTATTCTCGACACACGCGCTTGCGGACACAGTGCAGCTGACAGCGGATGACAGCGGAATGGACCTAAGCGGTGAGTTGATCGATTTCACCGGTGACATCTATGTTCTTCGCACGAACATTGGCGACCTGCGAATTCGAGCCGAAGGCGTTCAATGTGAAGGCGAAGGATGCCCTAGCGCGCAAGCGACGACCGACCTTGTCTCCCTTCGCGGCGCGTCCGACATCGGCTTGGAGTTGATGCCGCTCTTGATCGAGGGATACGCCAATATGGAGGATGCGGGCGTCGATTTCGTTGATCGGCCAAGCGGTCGCGAGGTTGTGGCATCACTGGCGGCGCAGGGCGGCTTTGGAGATGAGCTCGGTCGCTATCTGATACACTCGTCTGCGACGATCGATGCCTTCACGGCTTTGCGGTATGAAACCGCGCAGATTGGTATGGCATCACGCCGAATTACGCCGCCGGAAGCCCGCTCACTGCGCGATGCAGGCGCGGGGCTTATGGTAGCGCCCTCGCAAGAACATGTCTTTGCGCTCGAAAGCCTCGTGGTTGTCGTTCATCCCGACAACCCGGTACACACACTGACAATGGATCAGGTGAAGGGCATCTTCACCGGTCGGTATCAGAACTGGCAGCAGGTCGGTGGACCTGACGCGCCGATCACCGTCATCGACCGCGAAGGTTGGTCGGCCAAAAGAGCGTCATTTGCCGAAGCCATCTTCGGTGACCCGACAGAGATGAAGGGCCTCCGGAATGCTCTCGTCGTCAAAACCGAGATCGAAGCAGGCGATGGCGTTGCCGGCGACGTAAGTGCGATCGGCTACGTCAGCCATGCGAACAAGCGCGGCAATCGCGCCCTGGAGCTTATCAGCGACTGCGGATTGACGATGTCGCCGGATGGCTTTGCCGCGCGAACGGAAGAATACGCTTTGTTACAACGGCTCTACCTCTACAATCGTGAAAAAGGCCTCGATCAACCGTCGCAAGCGTTCCTCGATTATGTGCTCTCGGGCGATGCAGATCCGATCATCAGAAAGGCGGGTTTTTTTGACCTGAGTGTCGAGGTGTCGTCTCAAGACAAAGGCACAGAACGCCACCGACGACTCTCTGACACAAAAGTAGGGTTATACGAACGGGCCTTTGTTGACGACATGCTGGACACGATGGAACAGTATGACCGTCTTTCGACGACATTTCGCTTTCAAACCGGCTCAGCGCAGGTCGATGAACGTGGGCGCGTGGACATGGAACGACTGCTGCCTTTCCTTGAGACTGTGCCCGCCGGGGCCGAGTTGCTCTTTGTCGGTTTCACGGACGATGTAGGGACCTTCGACGCAAATCGTTCGCTCTCGCTCGAACGTGCGAACGCGGTTCTCGATGAAGTGAGGGCATTCGCAGGAAATGCATTGGACGGCTTCGACATGCAAGCAACGGGGTTCGGTGAAATCGCGCCTGCGCAGTGCAATTCCAGCGCACACGGGCGCAGCGTCAATCGACGCGTGGAAGTCTGGCTTAAGAGTGCCGACGAACTGGCCCGCGCGAACTAGACGGTTCCGGTCGGAGGACGGCCATCAGGCTCTCCGACCGGTTTCGTACCCAATAACGCCACGGCCTCACGGCACATACTCGGATACCAAGACTAACGCGCAGTCCTTCAGACCTGCTGACAGAAGGATTTGACCGATCTACAAGAATGCCGGGGCCAGCTGACGAGTTGAGTTAACCGGTTGGCCCCAAACCGACCATCATCAGCCGGCTATTTGACATAACCCTCATTACCCGCGCTAAACCCCTCCAGATATCCCCACTCACACCCCAATCCCACACAGCGCCGCCAACCGGCGCAGTTCGGCGGGGTCGAGTGTGCGGGTCATCTCTCCGAAACCGAAGGCCGGGTACTGTGGGGTGAGGGGGACGCGGGTGCTGCATGACGCGTGAAATGCGGCGAGCGGCGTGGCGGCCAGCAGCTTTGGCAGCGTCGCCGCAGTTATGCCTGCTCCTGCCATGATCTCGATCCGCCCATCCGCCGCCGCGTGCATGGCGTTCAGCGTTGCGGTCCCGTCCACGGCACGTGCAGCAGCACCTGACGTCAGGACACGGCGGATGCCAAGGGCCACGGCATCCTCGATGGCACTTACCGGATCGGCAAGCACATCGATGACCCGGTGCAGCGTCACATCAAGACCCTCGGCGGCGGCGATCATGGTGCGCAGCGCATCGATATCCAGCCGCCCCGCCTTTTCGGCCCCGATGACCACACCGCGCAGGCCAGTGTCCCGGACCGCGCGAATGCTCCGCACCGCAACAGTAAGATCCGCTGCGCTGAGCGTGAAATCACCGCTCCCGGGTCGGATCAGCACATGGGTTTCGATGCCCGCACCCGCCGCAAAAGCTATCAGACCGGGGTCAGGTGTCAGGCCGCCCACATCCAGCCCGCTGCACAGCTCAATCCGGTCGGCGAGACCGACGCAGGCGGTGATCGCATCTGCACTGTCGACGCAGATTTCGAGCGTGACGCGTCTATTCGGCGGCATCATGGCCCCAGACGGACCCAAGTACGCCATCAAGTGGGCTCACGGTGCTCAGGTCTTCGGACAGCAGCACCACGTCCTGCGTCCGCTGACCCACAAGTGTGGCCAGGTCATCGCGCCCTATCACTTGGGCGGGCGTTGTGATCGCCATGCGCAGCGCCTGTTGCAGAGGCAGGCCGATTGCTTGCACAAGCCGCCGCACGCCTTCCCCTTGGGTGATATGCGCCCCAGCGAGATTGCCTTCGGCGTTGACAAGGCGGCCGTCCACGAGCCGCACTGGCTGACCATAAAGGTCAAACTGATCCGGTCCGCCCACCGTCGCCATCGCGTCGGAGACGAGAAACATCAGGTCCTCTGCCGGACGCGCCCGCAGCGCAAGCGCGATCATCCGGTCGTCCACGTGATAGCCGTCGCAGATCATGCCCGAACGGAGGTGCGAGTTGATGATCGCCCCAACCGCCCCCGGCTCGCGCGAGGTCATGGGCGACATGGCGTTGAAAAGATGTGTGGCGCAGGTTGCACCTGCACTGATCGCGCTTTCCACAGCATCAGCGCTGGCATCGGTATGCCCGAGTGAGACGATGACACCCATCGCCACAAGGGCCGCGATCTGGTCATTGCTGGCGGCCTCGGGCGCGACTGTCATCAAAACGGTGACATCATTGGCGCGCAACCGCGTGACCACCTGCATCGTCTTGTCATCAAGCACCCGGATGCTGTTCACATCGTGGGTGCCGCGCCGGGCCTCAGCGATATGCGGGCCTTCGATGTGGATGCCGATGATGCCTGTGTCATCTCGCGCTGCAATTGCGGCCTCGGCCGCCGCCGCCAGAACTTCGGGGGCGTCGGTGATCACCGTGGGCATCACGGCCACCGTGCCGAACTGACGATGTGCGTTGGCAATGGTGCGCATCCCTGCCAGTGTCGGAGAGCTGTTGAGCATCACGCCACCGCCACCGTTCACCTGCAGATCGACAAAGCCGGGCGTCAGGCATCCTTTGATCTGCAAAGCGTCCTCTCGCCCCGCAGCAAGATCCGCGACTTTCCCGTCGACGATCCGCACCGCCTGCCCGGCAGAGACCTCTTGACCGTCAAAGATTAGGTCCGGCGTGATCCAAAGGTCTTTCATATCGCCTCCTTAAAGAAGTACGGGGCCAGCGCGGTTTCGATCTGGGCATGGATCAGGCGTTTGGCCTGCGTGCCGGGCAAAGCATCGGCGCGGTCCAACACCTCAGGCGCAAACACGCGGGCGAGGTCCTTATCCGCGAATGTCTGCGGGATGTCAGCGAGAAGGTCATCCACCGCCGCCTGAACGGCAGGGACCGGCCAATAGTAGCGCACACGATCCGCAAGCCCGAAGTGGCGCTGGTCCTGAAGGGCGGCAGCGTCGCCGGTGTAATGCCCCTGCCAATACTTTGGGTTGTCCACCATCACCGCTTCAACGGCGGCCTGCAAAGCCCCCTTGGTCGCGCGCAATTGATCCAGTTGGTAAAGCGCGTGGCGATACGCGAAGGTCAATGCGGGACCCACCTTTTGAAACGCAAAGCCGAGTGCCGCAAGGCGGGGGAAAACGCTGTCGTGCTGATAGTCGGTGGAATGCGCCTCAAGGCAAACGCCAGGGCGATCCGCAATCGCCTCTTTCAGTTTCGGGTCCCGTGACATGGGCAGGTGATGCACCGCGGTCGGGCTGAATTCTACCCCCGGCTGCACGACAAGCCCACCGATCAGCTTTGCCATATCTGCAAAGGTGTCATCATGCGCGGCCAGCGTCGCGCGCGCTGCCGCAGGTGTGGACGCGGGGATATCGCCCGCCTCATCCACGCGGGCCCCACCCGGGGGCGGCACTTCGGTTCCCACGACAAAAAGCAGATCGGGGGCGACCGCAACACAGGCGCGCGCGAGATCGGCAGAGCGGTCCGCCGTTAGCGCGTCGTCGAGTTGCGCGGCCTCACCGGCGCAACCCTCGGAGCAATCGAGATGGATTTTTGAAAACCCGGCAGCGACAAAGCTTTGCACGAGCGTCCGCGCTTTTTCCATCGCCGCATCCGCAGGCAATGAGCGCCACACTTGTGTACCAAGATGGTCACCGCCAAAGATAATACTCTCGCGCGGCGCACCAACGGCGTCGGCATGGCGATGTACCTCTGCGATGAAATCGGCAGGCTGCATGCCCATGTAGCCGCCGTCCTGATTGACCTGATTGCTGGTCGCTTCGATCACAACACTTTGGCCCAGCCGATGTGCCAGTCGCAAGGACGCCTGCAAGACATCGGGGTGCGCCGAGCAGACCGAGGGGATCGCCACCGCCGCGCCGGCGCGGTTTTGCGCCACGATATCGCGCAAGACGTCACCCATCGGCCAGGTCTTTCATCGCCGCAATCGCCGCACCGCGCGCCCCGCTTGCGTCACCGCCCTGAGCCACGACGATGCGTGGCACGCTGAAGCCCTGCAATTGCACCGCTTGCGCCGCCGCTCTGATGTCATCTGCCACATCCGGCACCGACGACAGACCGCCGCCCAGCACAACCACATCAGGATCGGCAATCAAGGTCAGCGTGTGGACCAACTCCGCCGCGAAGGCGCACCACACTGCCCAGACATCTTTATACGTGTCGTGCCGTCCCGCCGCGATCTCGGGCGCGTTTGCCTGCGACCCGGTCAGATGCGCGCATAACCGTTCCAGCCCAGGTCCCGCGACATAGGTTTCAATGCAGCCGCGCCGCCCGCAGCCGCACGGATAGATCGGCAGGTCATGCGCAGCCACCACATGCGCGGGTGCCGCCATATGGCCAAACTCTCCGCCTAAGGTGGTTGGCCCCGGATGCAAAGCGCCATCGACGGCAACGCCTCCGCCGATCCCGGTCCCGATGATCAGCGCCATCACGCGGCGGTGGCCTTGCCCCGCCCCGCATACAGCCTCGGATAAGGCCAATGCGCGGCAGTCGTTGATATACGTCACCGACCGCCCCGCCGCGCGGGCGATGTCCGCGGGGAACGGCCTGTCTGTCGCGGGCAAGTTTGCCGTCATCGCCAACCCGGTTTCAGGGTTCACGAGGCCCGCGCAGCCAACCCCAACGGCAGCGAGCGGTCCGGCTTCCGCCTCAGCCCAACTGATCTGGTCCGCGACCGCCGCGACAAGCGCGTCGTAATCGGTCGG
>JAHDEX010000049.1 GCA_020628545.1 Paracoccaceae bacterium
GTGACAGCTTTGGTGAACCGTGGTGCACGTGAAGCAACTGCTGATAAAGCTGTATTTGCGACGCTTACCAAGCGTATTCAGGGCCTTGCCAACACGCATGCGCTGCTGACCTCTGAAGCATGGTCATCCGCGTTGATCCGGGACATTGTCCTGCCGGAAACGGCTCAGATCTACGGTGAAGATCGGGTGACGCTGTCCGGGCCAAACGTCAGGGTTACGTCGGAGGCCACGCTGGCGATCGGCATGGCGATCCACGAACTCGCGACCAATGCCGCGAAGTATGGTGCCTTCTCGGTCGATGACGGGCATGTCGACTTATCCTGGTCACGTGTGAACGACGCGACAGGCGATCGGTTGATCCTACGATGGTCAGAGTCTGGCGGTCCTGAAGTCACGCCGCCGGAACGCAAAGGGTTCGGCAGCCAACTCATTCGGTCGACCATTGAAGGGAATCTGAGCGGCAAGGTTGAAATGTCTTGGGAACCTTCTGGGCTTCGGGTGGTTCTTGGAATGGGGTTTGAAGAAGCAACAGGCAAAGTGAGCTAGGCCAAAAATGTTCGACGACAAAACTATTCTCTATCTTGAGGATGAGCCCCTCATCGCACTCGACATTGCAGAATTTCTTGAAACGCTTGGATTTCAATTTGTGAAAGTTGCCTATCGTCTGGATCAGGCAGAAAAATATACTGATCAAATGAGGTTCAGCATCGCGTTGCTCGACATCAATGTTGACCGAAAACAAACGAGCCTTGCTTTGGGAGAGCAGCTGGCAAAGAAAGGGACGCGCGTCGTATTTGCCTCTGGCAATAGCGTGGACATTGCCCGGATGGCTGACCTTGGTCATGGGCACCTCCAAAAGCCATTCACCTACGATGCCCTGGAAGAGGTGCTGACAGCAGCGGCAATGAAACCGACTAGGTCTGATGCTCCGCCTGTTCAGGATAAGTCTTCGGTTGTGACCTTGCGCGACTGAGGGACACTTCAGGCGTTCATCAGAATGCGCACTGGTTTCGTTGCCCAAAACACTCTCAGCTTGTGATTCCGAGATAAACGCGAAGATGGGGTGGACCCGCACGTCGGCGGTTGCACCGCCTTTGGCGGCTCAATTTCTCTCAGTCCTGCGACTAAGCGCCGCCAACGGTTTCCTTCCAGGTCTATGCGCTAAGTCGCTTCGCAAGGAGCTGCACATACAATGAACCGCCAAACCAATATGAGATGTTTGCCAGGGAACATATCGGGCGTTCCCGGCATTCGGTAAGCCACCCTACTTGAACTTGCCCGAAACACATTGACGAGGAGAGACCGAATGGCGTCAAACCAAGATGAAACTCTGGAAATCGCTGCGCGGCTGGACCGTCCCAGCGCATCAGTGCCGAGTATTGATCGCCCTTGGGAGCATCCGGTTGAGCGCGAGTCACGCCGGGAAATGACTGCCCGCGATCGCGCGCAGCATCGCGCGTTTCACAGCTTGTACGAGGATATGCTGAATTGACCGCACCCATCCTTGTCCTTGGTGCGACTTCTGGCATTGGTGCCGCAGCGCAGAGAGCGGCGCAGTCTCGTGGCCTGAAGGTGCGCGCTTTCGCGCGGAGTGCGGATCAGCTCGACGCGACCGATCTGGTGGAACCGTACGCCGGGGATGCCCTTGATCGTGAGAGTGTCGTTTCGGCATTGTCCGGTGTCCGGGCCGTCATTTACGCACTTGGCATCAAAGAACGTCTTTCGATGCTTTGGGAAGAAGAGACGCTTTTTTCAAAAACAACCCGCATCCTTCTTCCTGCGATGCGAGAGATGGGCGTGACGCGTCTTGTCGCTGTCACTGGCTTTGGCGCTGGGCGTTCAAAGTTGGCGATGAGCAACATTGAGCGCCTCGGCCACCGCGCCATTCTCGGGCGGCCCTATGCCGATAAGGATCGTCAGGAAGCGCTAATTATGGAAAGCGATCTGGACTGGACGATTGTGCGTCCGGTCATCCTGACGAATGGTTCCTCCGCTGCGCCTCAGGTTCTGCGTGACCCAGAAACCTGGAGGAATGGTTTGATACCAAGGTCCGCGGTTGCAACCTATCTTTTGGATGCCGTCGAAAACGACTTGGATCTGCGCAAGGATGTGGTTCTTGCACGCTGATCCTGGACAAATATCGTGGCTCTCTTCCGCAGCAGACACGACGGACCGGGAGGCGTTGGTGCAAGAGTATCTGCATCTGACGCGCGAGGTGCTTCCCGAAATGGCACGACTTCAGGACACCTGTTGGCCGGTTGTGAACGACCACTGCTTTCAACGCATTGTCCTCGATACGATCTGCGGTGGGGTTTGGTACAACCACATTGCACGCCCTGCCTATCGGCATCTGACGGATGAACAAGCGCAAGCGGCTGTCAACCTTTGTCGCGAGATCCTTGCGGGCGAGGCCGATCTACACGCGCTCAATCGTCAGTCGCTTAGCTGGCGCGGAAAGGCCGCGGCATGATCAAGGGCTCTCATGTTGAGCGGATCACAACGCTTCTACATGGCGCTTTGAACCCGGAGCCCGGGAACGGCCGGATCGCGCTTGCGATTGTCTTCGGGCTGACAGTTCACGTCCTCTTTGCCGCGGGTGTCATCGCAATGGTCGTTGCGATGTATTTCGGGATGAGCCAGAGCCTTGGCACTATTCCATGGCCCTATGCCGGATGGGTAAATGCGTTGCTCATCCTGCAATTCCCGTTGGCACATTCCTTTTTCCTTTCTCGTCCCGGTACGCGGGTTCTTTCGCGTTTGATCCCTGGCCCACACGGCGGCACGCTCGGCACGACGACCTATGCGATCATCGCGTCCGCGCAGCTCTTTGTGCTTTTCGCGTTCTGGACGCCAAGTGGAGTGATCTGGTGGCAAGCTGAAGGCTGGGCGCTTGGAGTGGTTACCAGTCTTTACGGGTTGTCTTGGCTGCTTTTGCTCAAAGCGAGTTGGGATGCAGGGGCAGAAGTACAGGCCGGCGCACTTGGGTGGATGTCGCTTATGAAAAACGCGCAGCCGCGGTTTCCGGACATGCCGACAACTGGCCTTTTCCGCATCATCAGGCAACCGATCTATGTGGCCTTTGCCCTAACGCTTTGGACCGTGCCGGTTTGGACGCCAGATCAACTGGCCTTGGCCATTTCTTTCACGGCATACTGTTTGCTTGCGCCGAAGTTGAAGGAACGCCGGTTCGCAAAGCGGTATGGCGACCGTTTCCGGCGCTATCAACGATTAGTCCCCTATGCCGTACCGGCCTTTACGAGAAAGACGTCCGATGTCGAACACAGCCCGCAATAATCTAGGGATTTACGATGATGTCGCTGACCAATGGTGGTCGGACGACATTCGCTGGGTGAGGACGCTCAAGAACCTCGTACCAGGGCGTCTGAAGTGGTTTGACCGGCACATTGATTGGGCCGGGAAAGACGTGCTGGACCTGGGATGTGCCGGGGGTTTCATGGCGGAAGCGTTGGCCAAAAAGGGTGCGCAGGTCACGGGGATCGATCCCGCGGCACAAGCCGTCGCGGCCGCAAAAAACCATGCCGCGCAGAACGACCTGACGATCACATATGATGTAGGCGTCGGAGAATCTTTGCCCTACGGTGATGCCTCATTCGATGCATTGGTTTGTGTCGATGTGTTGGAACATGTCGCCGATGTCTCAAAGGTCGTTTCCGAGATTGCGCGGGTTCTTAAACCAGGTGGCATATTTCTTTACGACACAATCAATCGAAATCCGCTGGCGCGTTTCGCGACGATTACCGTGGCCGAAGATATTCTGCGGCTTCTACCCAAGGGCACTCATGATCCAGACATGTTTATCCGGCCAGCGGAACTGATCGCGAATATGAGGCAGTCAGGTTTTTCGGTCGGACCAACAACAGGGCTGGGCCCGCGAGGCATCAACCGTCGCGGCGATTTGCTGTTTGGGCCGCTCCCATTGCGGGCGATCATCTATATGGGCGTTGCAACAAAGCCGACGTGAGCGAAGGCGGCATCGTCGCGGGTAGATCAGATCACTGCCTTTTCAATGATAGGACGGTTGTCCTCAATCCGTTTGTAGCTGAACGGCGTGAGGTCCAGCGAACGGTACTCTCCGTAGGTCAGCCATTCGGCAGTGCCGCGACCCATCGCGGGCGATTGTTGTAGCCCATGGCCGGAGAATCCGTTGAGGAAAATGAAGTTCGACAGTGCGGTATGTGGACCCATGATCGCATTGTGGTCAAAAGTGTTCATCGAATAATGCCCCGCCCACTCTGACTGGACCTTGATTGCTTCAAACTGCGGGATACGTGTCGCAAGGGTTGGCCAAATGTGGCTTTCCCAGAGCGCGTGATCCATCGTGTGATCCTCAAAACCAACAGCTGGATCAACGTCAGAATGGCCCCCGCACTGATAGGTTCCGCCGCCATGTTCGCGCACATGCACGCCTGCGGGATCAATGGTCAGCGGCAGTTCCCGGTCAAGTGGCTGTTCGGCTTTAAAAACCCACGTGTAGCGCTTTCGAGGCTCAACCGGCACGTCGATACCGGCCATCTGTGCGGTCCGCGCCGCCCGAGGGCCGGAGGCGTTGACCACTTGACCGCATGCAATCACCTCGCCTGATGCGAGGGTGACGCTTTCGACCTGCGTGTCCGCAGCGTTTCGATTGATTGCGATCACTTCGTTTTCAATCCACTCAACGCCACGTTCCCGGCTTTGACGGCGCCACCAATCGTTGACGGTCGCACCATCCCAATACCCCTCATCGACAAGGTTGATTGAGCCAAGAAGAATGTCGTCGACATTGTAGAATGGGTACGCTGCCTGGATCTGCTCAGGTGTCATCAACTGCGTCGCGGCGCCTGCGGATACTTGCACTTTCTGGTTTTCGCGCAGCACTCGGGCGAAGTCCTCATTGTCGGCGAGGTACATGTATCCAAAGGACTGAATTTTTAGATCGGGGATGCGGTCGTCTTCTCCCATATAGCTGCGCATATTCTTGACGAAGTCGGCGGCGAATTGGCTGATTTTCACATTCAGTTCGGTCGAGAATTGCTGACGCATGCAGGAGTTGGTGTGAGAGGTCGAGGCGGACGCAAAGCTCATGTCACGCTCCACGACAAGGACCGACCCATCGAAATCGTCGTTGTCGGACAGGAACCATGCCGTCGACGCGCCCATGATCGCACCGCCGATGATGATCACGTCATAGCTTTGTTGGGTTGGACGCTTTGCGTTCATATCTGCTCTCCCCGTGCGACTGCGTCTTGCACAGCGGCGACCTCGTCCTCAGTCAGTCCATATTCGCGCTGGGCCGTCTCCGCCGAAATATATTCGCGTGCCAGATCACGTCTCACAAGATCCTTTGGCCGGTCTGCCGGATCGCCATATCCAGCACCGCCTGGGAAGGCCATGACCACCTTGCGTCCATGCGGCACGTGCTGCTTGCCTTTCGCCTGCATGGCAGAGCCATCGTCTTGCGAGATGGTCGTTGGTGCGCCGTTCTGGCCGCCGCGGCGACCCCGCGCGGGATGATCACGGCGGTCAAACATCGCCTGAATGTCGAACTCGTAGCCATCCTGTGCGCCAACTTCCATGTATTGCCCTAAACCACCACGCGTTCTACCCGCACCACCGCTGTCAGGACGTAATTCCTTGCGCCAGATGATCACTGGCCCGGCGTGTTCGGTCGCTTCAATGGGCATGGTCATGACTCCAGAGGGAAAAGCGGTTGCATTCAGGCCGTCGTGTTCTGGTCGGGCGCCGGAGCCGCCAGAATTGAACGTCAAGACTTCTGAGCGGCGCGCACCGGCTGGCGCAGGCGCATCGCTGCGCGGTCTCAGACTGACCTGAAAGTTGCAAAGGCACCCGGCCCCTTCGGCGGGCACCAGGCCGGGCACAATCTTGTCGAAGGCGTCAAAGACGGCGTCGGGCACAAAATGCCCGACGATGTGGCGTAGCGCGACCGGAGCGGGGTGCAGGGCATTGACGATGGTGTTCTCGGGTGCCGTGACCTCAAAGGGTGCAAGAGACGCTGCATTGTTCGGAATTTCCGGCGCGATTGCGACTTTGAGCGCGTAGCAGGCGTAAGCCTTAGTGTAGACGAATGGGCAATTGATCCCTTTCTTGTCGACGCCAGACGTTCCCGTGAAATCCGTCACGATGCGGTCGCCTTCGACACTGACTTTCACCTTAAGCGTGATCGGCACGTCAAAGCCGTCCATTGTCATCTCGCCTGTGGCTGACGTCTGAGGCAAAGCCCCGATGGCCGCGATCGTGGCCCGGCGAGAGTTTTCCAGAATGAATGTGGCAATGCCGTCCAGATCATTGAGGTTAAACTCTTTCATCATATCACTGAGGCGCCGGTGACCAATTTCGTTGCAAGTCGCAAGCGCATAGACATCGCCGATGAGTTGATCTGGCTCGCGGACGTTGCCCCGGATAATGCGGACAAGCGTTTCATCGACCGCACCGCGTTCCGCGAACTTCATGATCGGGATGTAAAGACCCTCTTCATAGACGCTGTGCGCATCCGCGCCAAACCCGCGTCCTCCAATATCAACGATATGCGCGGTGCAGGCAAAGAAACCGACCAATTGTTGATTGTGAAACGAGGGCGTGACCATGGTGATGTCGTGCAGGTGGCCAGTGCCTTCCCATGGGTCATTAGTGATGTAGATGTCGCCTTCAAATATGTTGTGACGCCCAACACGACGAATGAAATGCGCGACCGCATCGGCCATGGCATTCACATGGCCCGGGGTGCCGGTGACGGCTTGCGCGAGCATATTGCCGTGAATGTCATAGACGCCTGCGGACAAATCACCTGCCTCGCGGACCGAGGTCGAAAACGCCGTTCGCACCAAAGCCTGTGCTTGTTCTTCCACGACCGAGATCAGGCGGTTCCACATGACCTGATAGGCGACTTCGGAAGGTTCACGGGTCATGCTGTGGCGCCTTTCATCATAATATCGATGCAGCCATCAGGCTGGCAGATCGCCCCGCGCCCTGATGGAACGATGATTGTCGTCTCGGCTTCCGTCACAGCCGCCGGTCCCATCGCATGTTGCCCCGGCCTCATGATAGTCCGATCTATGACGTCACCTTCGGTGTAGCTGCTTGTTACGGCGTCAAAAAGTTCCCGCGTTCCAGTCACTTTGGCTGGTGCGCTTCTGGTTGTTTCAACAATCGGTGCCACCTCCGCCGGAGGTGTTGTCGCGTTGACCGCCCAAACGGTTATCTCAATGTCCATTCCTGCGACTGGGCGGCCAAAAAGCTTTGTGTAATCCTCTTCAAATCGCGTCTCGAAGGTCGCGACATCCGGATTCAACGCCTGGTCTGCGGTGAGTGTCACAGGGATTTCCCAACCCTGACCAGTGTAGCGCATATAGACTTTATATTCTGACAGGATCGGGCTGACAGCATCGCAAGTCCGGACGAAGCCAGTGGCTTCCGCTTTGAGTTCGGACAGCAGTTGCTTGATCTTTATAGGATCGAAGTCGCTGAGCTTCATGTACACGGAGCGGTTGGCCTCAAAACTGAAAGGCGCGCGCAGAAAGCCAATCGCGGAGCCGACGCCCGCCCCCGGAGGTATCAACAGCCGTTCGACGCCAAGTTTCTCGCAGAGGCGACCTGCGTGAAGCGGGGCTGCACCTCCGAATGCGATCATCGTGTACTCGGCAAGATCCTCACCGTTCTCAACCGCGTGGACGCGGGCCGCATTGGCCATGTTTTCGTCGACCACTTCCGATACTCCGAAAGCGGCTTCAATCGCGTCCATTTCCAAAGCATTCCCAACATGATCGGTCAATGCGGACTTGGATCTGTCGAGGTAAAGCGGAATTGATCCGCCCGCGAAATTCGTGGGATCCAGTTTCCCAAGTATCAAATCAGCGTCCGTAACGGCGGATCTTTCGCCACCGCGCCCATAACACGCCGGACCCGGTTCAGAGCCGGCGCTTTCAGGACCAACACGAATTTGGCGCATCCCATCGACATGTGCGAGGCTGCCGCCCCCCGCGCCGATTTCGACCATATCGATCACCGGGATCGAGATCGGCATGCCAGACCCTTTTTTGAACCGATAGGTCCGGGCGACCTCAAAAACGCGGCTGGTCTTGGGGGTCTGGTTCTTGATGAGACATATCTTTGCAGTGGTGCCGCCCATGTCGAAAGACAACACCTTATGAAGACCATATCGTGCAGCGATGTGGGCGGCAAAGACAGCCCCGCCCGCCGGGCCGCTTTCCACGAGTCTGACAGGGAATTCGGCTGCGTTTTGGATTGAAATAATGCCGCCGCCGGAGTGCATCAGGAAGATGCGACACCGCACACCTTCACCAGACAGTTTGTCTTCCAAGCGACCAAGATAGGACGCCATCAACGGCTTAATATAAGCGTTTGCCACGACGGTGTTGAACCGTTCATACTCGCGCATCTGCGGCGACACCTCGGAGGAGATTGAGACGGACACGTCGGGCAGCTTTTCGGCGAGAACCTCACGCACCAATAGTTCGTGCGCGGGATTGAGGTAGGAGTGGATCAGCCCAACCGCCACGCTTTCAAAGCCTGCTGATGCGATCCGATCAACCACAGCTTCGACGTCCGCGCGTTGCAGGTCGATCAAAATATCGCCTTTGGCATCCACACGACCCGGCACGATAAAGCGCTTCTCACGAGATAGGAGGGGGTCCGGAAGATTCAGGTTCAGATCGTATTGCTCAAACCGACTTTCGGTCCTCATTTCAATCACATCGCGGAAACCTTCGGTTGTGATCAAAGCTGTCTTGGCGCCACGACGCTCAATCAACGCGTTGGTGGCCAGCGTCGTCCCGTGGATGATCTGGTCGATTGCGCTCGGTTCGATCCCCGCTTTCTCGCAAACTTGATGCATGCCATCGAGAATTGCGTTTTCCGGGGCTGCGTAGGTTGTCAGCACTTTGACAGAGAATTGCCCTTCTGCGGTCTCGAGCACGATGTCTGTAAAGGTACCACCAATGTCCACACCCATGCGAATGGAATCGGCTTTCATTTGGCCCCCTTTGCACGCCCGTCCTCGCATTTCACATGAGGCCACGTAGCGTGAGAAATCAAACTATTTGATGCGTGGCCTTCGCGCCGCTTGTCAGGCGGAACCTGTCCTTTTGCAAAAACCGGTCTAACTCCTGCTATGTCTCGCACCAATTTTTAGACTTTCGAACTCAGGTGCATTAGGAGGCTCGTGATGCTTATCCGCTTGGCTGCGGCCGTGGTGCTATTTCTGACATCCTTTGTTTCGGCGCTCTCGGCACAAGGGCGACCTGCTGGCGTGCAGACCGACACCGTTGAAATGCGGGAAATGACGGAAACTGTCACTGTGTTTGGACAGATCGTTGCTGTCCGGGAAAGTGCTGTGGCCACGCGTGTTGCAGGCGTCATTAATGATGTGCCTGTTCAAGTTGGATCGTCGGTTGCGGCAGGTGACACCTTAGCGATGATGGATACCGCTCGTCTAGAGATCGAACTTGCAAGTGCAGAGGCGCAGATGGCGATTGCGACGGCAGGTCTTGAGGTGGCACAAGCCCAGTTTGATCGTGCGACAAAGGCGTTTGAACGGGCCGAGGACCTCAGCGCAAGTGCCTCAATATCGGGTGCACAGCTTGATGATCGTGCAAGTGGCCTTGCTGAAGCGCAGGGCGGTTTGGCGCAGGCCCAGGCTCGCATCGGTGCGGCGGAGAACGCAATCGCGCTTGCCGAATACAATCTGAGAAACGCGACAGTCCGCGCGCCCTTTGATGGCATCGTACTAGCTGTTTCCGCCCAGCCAGGCCAATTCGCATCTGCGGGTAGCCTAATGGCAACCCTGCTCGACACTAGCAACATGGAAGTCGAAGCAAACGTGCCTTCGCGTTTCGTGGAGGCGTTGTCTGAAGGGCGCAATGTACCTGGAAAGACCGGTGCCGGGAAATCCCTGACCCTCACATTACGCGCTGTACTGCCGACCGAGTTTTCTGAAACCCGGACCCGGCCGGTTCGGTTTCAGGTGACCGAACTTGACCCAAGCTATGCCATCGGACAGCCGGTGACACTCGATGTACCCATTGGTGCAAGTCGCGAAGTCCTTGTTGTTCCCAAGGACGCGCTGGTCCAGGCGCGTGGCGGGTGGACCGCGTTCGTGAACGACGACGGTAAAGCATCGCCGCGCACGGTGACGATTGGGGCAGCCCTTGGGGATACGTTTGAGGTCCTTTCCGGCCTCTCGCCCGGGGACGAAGTGGTTGTACGGGGAAACGAACGGCTGCGGCCCGGTCAAGATATCATGCCGGTGGGCGCAGGTGGTCCGCCACAGTCCGGGCAGGGTGGTCGCCCAGAAAGTGCCGGAGGGCCACCTGCGGATGCCGAAGCCAAAGCTGAAGATGGCGATGCGCCGGAGGAGGGTTAACTCATGAACCCGATCCGTCTTGCAATCCAACGCCCTACAGCCGTTATGGCTGTCGTCATTACGGCAGTTCTTTTTGGCGTTCTGGCGCTTTCGCGCATTCCGGTGCAACTGGCGCCTGATGTCCGCAAGCCTATCGTTGTTGTCGAAACTAATTGGCCGGGTGCCGCCCCTGCCGAGGTCGAACGCGAAATTATCAACCCACAAGAAGATGCCTTCCGGGGCCTCGAGGGCCTGGAACGTATGACGAGCCGGTCGCGCAGTGGTCGTGGTTCCGTGACGCTTGAATTCGCCGTCGGCTCGGACATGGGTTATGCGCTTTTGCTAGTGTCCAATCGCTTGGATCGGGTTGGTGGCTATCCCGCGGAAGCAAGCGAGCCGACGCTCAACACTTCGGGCTCGGACGATAGCCCAATTGCCTGGGTGATGGTCAGCGCGGGTGAGGGCAACGTGCGGCCCTTGTCCGAATACGGCGATTTTCTCGAAGACGAGGTCAAGGAACGCTTAGAGCGAATTGATGGCATTTCGACCGTCAACGTCTTTGGTGGTGTGTCGCGTGAATTGCAGATCGTGATTAACCCAGAGGAATTGGCGCGGTACAACCTGACAATCCCTGCCGTCGTTTCCACGCTCCGCGCTGAAAACATCAGTGTTTCGGCAGGCGAAGTTGATGAAGGGAAGCGACGCTATGTCGTGCGGGCGGATGGTAAGCTCGACACCATCCAATCTATCAGGGACGTCGTTCTTCGGAGTGAAGGGCAAGGCGCCGCCGGAATCCTGGGCCGCGTCCGCGTGGCGGATGTGGCGGACGTGGATTTTGCCTACAAAGAGAATTCTGCGCAATTGCGATTTCGCGGTGAACCGGCGCTCGCGTTCAACCTGATCCGAGAGCAAGGCGCGAACGTGATCTCGACAATGGAAGAGGTCAAATCGGTCTTGGCCGAACTGGAAGCCGGGCCAATCGCGCGCGAGAACCTTGCACTTGAGCAGGTCTACGATGAGACCATTTACATAGAAGGTGCCATTGACCTCGTTATCCAGAACATTTGGATCGGTGGGCTTTTGGCGGCTACGATCCTCCTGATCTTCCTGCGCAGCCCGCGCGCGACGCTTGTCATCAGTCTTGCAATTCCGGTGTCAATCGTGGCGACCTTTGTTGCAATGGCGGCCACCGGGCGGACGCTGAATGTCATCTCGCTCGCCGGTATAGCATTTGCCATCGGGATGATCGTCGACGCGGCGATTGTCGTGCTTGAGAACATTTACCGTTTGCGCGAACGCGGTATGAGCAGAGGTGAGGCGGCTTACCATGGTGCGCGACAGGTATGGGGTGCCATTTTGGTGTCGGCGCTGACAACGGTTATGGTGTTCATTCCGATACTCGTGATGGAGTTGGAGGCCGGACAACTGTTCCGTGACATCGCCGTTGCTATCTCCGTTTCGGTGCTGCTGTCGCTTGTCGTGGCGGTGACTGTGATCCCGGCACTGTCGAGCCGTTTGTTGGCAAATGGCGAAGCGAAAACGCTTCGGGTTCCAGTCGTTGATCATTTTGCGGGTGCGTTCAGCTGGCTGGTTATGGCTTATGTGAAACTCACGGTGCGTTTCCGCATCCTCGGCTTGATCTTTGTCTCGGCAATTGCTGCCGGGGCAGCTGCGGCCGCGTTCTTATTTCTGCCAAAGCTGGAGTATTTACCTGAAGGCAACCGCAATCTGGTGTTCGGGCTTTTGATCCCACCGCCGGGGTATAACCTCGAGACAACAGAAACCATTGCGCAGCGGATTGAAGGCGTTGCGCGCCCTTTGTGGGAAGCGGCGCCAGAGGCCCAGACAGAGGACGGCACGCCAGCGCTCGATAGTTTCTTTTTCGTCGCGACACCCGGCAACAGCTTTGTCGGCGCGGCGGCAGTTGATGAAAGTCGAGTCGCTGAGCTGATCCCCGTTTTGTCTCGCCCTATCTTCGCAGAACCCGGCACGTTTGGTTTCATGACGCAACCGTCCCTATTCGGGCGCGGCGTTGGAGGTGGACGAACGATTGAAGTGAATGTCACCGGGAATGAGTTGGAAGAAATTTTGGGTGTGGCTGGTCAGGCCGCGGGCAATATTGCCAGGCTGCTACCGCGATCAGAGGGGCATCAGTTCCGGCCCATCCCCGGTCTTGAGCTGGGCGCGCCTGAAGTGCGACTGGTGCCGGATCGCTTACGCCTCGCAGACGCAGGCCTTACAACGCAGGCGCTTGCCGCGACGATCGACGCCTACAATGACGGGATCCGTGTCGCCGAAATTAACGTCGGAAACCGTCGGATTGATCTGACCCTCAAAGGTGACGAGACGGTGCAAAGCGCGTTGCGGACGCAAGACATCGGGTCCTTCCCCGTTGTTACGCCTTCCGGACAAATCGTTCCGGCGTCAGAGCTTGCCGATGTGCGGGTAACAGCAGGCCCGACGGAAATTCGCCATTTGGAGCGTCTGCGGACCGTGACGCTTGAGGTGCGTCCGTCGGACGCGCTTCCCCTCGAAGCTGCTGTGGAATTACTAGAGACTGAGGTCATTGCCCCACTAGAGGAACAAGGACTGCCGCCGGGTGTGCGATTGTCTGTGTCCGGCACGGCGGATCAGCTTTCACAGACGTGGAACGCGATCCAGATCAATCTGATCGTCGCGCTGCTGATCGTCTTCTTGGTGATGGCCATATTGTTTGAAAGCTTTGTTCTTCCGCTGGTCGTGCTGATCTCGGTGCCCGTGGCCGCCGCTGGCGGGGTCGGGGGACTTGCGGTTCTCAACCTCATAGGAACGCAACCATTAGACATGCTCACGTTACTGGGCTTCGTCATTCTTGTGGGGATTGTGGTGAACAATGCGATCTTGATCGTACATCAATCGCTTTACCACCTGCGCGAGGACAGCATGTCACCCGTTGACGCGATTGAAGAGGCAACACGCAACCGCATCCGCCCCATCTTTATGTCGACCCTCACATCTGTCTTTGGGATGCTGCCGCTTGTAATTTTCTCCGGCGCAGGGTCGGAGCTTTATCGCGGTTTGGGGGCTGTGGTGGTGGGTGGATTGTCGATGTCCGCGTTCCTCACGCTTCTGACCGTACCGCCACTGCTGCGGTTGGTTTTGAGTGCCAGCAACGAAGATGCTACTTCAGCGCCGCGCGTGCAGGCGGTTCCCGCGGAATAGGGCGGCGACGCTGTCGGAGATTTATGATTCTCGGACTGTGTCTTTGGGGTGTTGATCCAGCGCTTGCTTTGCCTTGGATGACTGTGCGACGGCTGCACTTTCGACGCGGCTGCCAAAATATTTTTGCGCATTCCGATGCAATCCAGTTCGATGTTTGCGCTCACAAAACAACGGATCTTGATTTGTTGATTGCGAGCGCCTGTCTGGATCTCATGCAAGCCCCTGATATCGAAATAAATTTACAAAATTTACAGAAGTATTTTCAATTTTTGTAAACTCTTTCCTAGTAAGCTGCAAAATTTGATCTACATCACTTTTGCAATTTTTTTTCCTCTCTAACGTCGCCGGCAACCGCTGCTGAGAGCCACTTTCAGCCACTGGTTTGCGGTCTTGAGGAGGAAAACACAGTGACACCCAAAGATATTGAAACTCCCGCTTTCGGTGGGGCCGACGCGCGCCCATTTCCCCATGTCGATGCTGATACCTACGCGTTGAAGTATGCCCAATCGGTAAACGATCCCGACAGCTTCTGGGCCGAAGAGGCGAAGCGAATTGAGTGGATAACGCCGTTCACCAAAGTAAAAAATACCTCCTTCACGCCGGGCAACATCGACATTCGGTGGTTCGAAGATGGCACATTGAATGTCGCAGCCAATTGCATTGATCGCCATCTTAAAACGCGCGGCGATCAGACCGCGATCATCTGGGAACCGGATGATGCAACCAAAGATGCGCCAATACACATCACGTATCGGGATCTGCACGTCTCCGTTTGCAAGATGGCCAATGTCCTCAAGGGGCTCGGTGTGAAGAAAGGTGACCGTGTCGTCATCTACCTCCCGATGATCCCAGAGGCCGCATATGCCATGCTTGCTTGTGCCCGGATCGGGGCCATTCACTCAATTGTTTTCGCCGGTTTCTCCCCGGACGCGCTTGGGGCGCGGATCAACGGCTGTAACGCGAAAGTTGTGATCACTGCCGACTACGCGCCCCGGGGCGGACGAGAAACGCCATTGAAATCGAATGCGGACACAGCCCTCCTCCATTGCAAAGACGACGTAAGTTGCCTCGTCGTCAAACGCACTGGCGGCCAGACGACATGGACGGATCGCGACCATGATTATAACGCGCTGGCCTCAATCGTCTCTGCCGAGTGTCCCGCAGAAGAGATGGGTGCAGAGGACCCTCTCTTCATCCTTTATACCTCCGGTTCAACCGGTCAGCCCAAAGGCGTCGTGCACACCACGGGTGGATACCTCGTCTATGCGTCCTTCACGCATGAAGTCGTCTTCGACTACCACGATGGCGATGTTTTCTGGTGTACCGCTGACGTGGGATGGGTCACGGGCCACAGCTACATCGTCTACGGCCCGCTTGCGAATGGTGCGACCACCGTCATGTTCGAAGGCGTACCAACCTATCCAGACGCGGGACGCTTCTGGGAGGTTTGTGAGAAATACAAGGTCAACCAATTCTACACCGCGCCCACCGCAATCCGTGCATTGATGGGCGCCGGGATTGAGTGGGTCGAGAAGTATGATCTTTCGGACCTGCGGGTGCTTGGTTCTGTTGGAGAGCCGATCAATCCGGAAGCCTGGAACTGGTATAATGATGTCGTGGGCAAGGGAAACTGCCCCATCGTCGATACATTTTGGCAGACTGAAACTGGCGGTCACATGCTGACGCCGCTGCCCTTCGCGACGGAGCTGAAGCCGGGTGCCGCGCAGCAGCCGTTCTTTGGTGTGCAGCCTGTGGTTCTTGAACCCGCCAGCGGCGAAGTGATCGAAGGTAATGGTATCGAGGGCGTCCTGTGCATGAAAGACAGCTGGCCGGGCCAGATGCGCACCGTTTGGGGCGATCATGAGCGGTTCGAGAAGACGTACTTCAGCGACTACAAGGGTTACTATTTCTCCGGAGACGGATGCCGTCGTGACGAGCACGGCGACTATTGGATCACGGGTCGCGTCGATGACGTGATCAACGTGTCCGGCCACCGGATGGGAACGGCTGAGGTCGAAAGTGCGCTCGTGGCCCATCCCAATGTCGCAGAGGCAGCGGTCGTCGGTTACCCGCATAATGTAAAGGGACAGGGCATTTATGCCTACGTCACCTTGATGGGGGGCGAAGTCCCGTCGCCAGAACTGCGCAAAGAGCTCGAGACCTGGGTTCGGACAGAAATCGGCCCGATTGCAAAGCCAGACTTGATCCAATGGGCTCCGGGATTGCCGAAAACCCGGTCTGGTAAGATCATGCGGCGGATCCTTCGGAAAATTGCCGAAGACGATTTTTGCGCCTTGGGTGATACATCGACCCTCGCCGATCCCTCTGTTGTTGATGACCTCATCGCAAACCGCATGAACCGGGGGACATCATGATGGATGGAGCAACACCCCAACCACTCAACCGCCCAATTAACGTGATTTTGCTCGGCCCTCCGGGGGCTGGCAAAGGCACGCAGGCAGAAATGCTCGCGAAAAGTCGCGGAATGGTTCAGCTGTCCACGGGAGACATGCTGCGGGACGCCAAAGCGAGCGGGACCGAAATGGGTTTGCGCGTCGCGGAGGTCATGGCGCGCGGGGAGCTTGTGACGGATGAGATTGTCGTCGGGCTGATCGAGGAAAAGCTGAACACCGCGAAAGCGAACGGTTTCATCTTCGACGGCTTTCCTCGGACCATCGCGCAGGCCGATGCGCTGATGACCTTGCTCAAGAAAACTGGTCAGACCCTCGATGCGGCCATCGAAATGCGGGCCGACGAGGAGGCGCTAATCACGCGCATTCTTGGTCGGGCAGAGCAGGCGCGTGCTGCCGGTCAACCTGTGCGCGCAGACGACAATGCAGAAAGCCTGAAGCAGCGACTGGCCGAGTACAACGAGAAAACTGCGCCACTTATCAATTACTTCGAGGCGAGAGGCTTACTGAAGACCGTCGATGCGATGGGCAGCATTGCTGACATCGCCGAAGACCTTTTGCGTTTGACGCAGACAGAGGCGGCCTAAGCCAAGGCTTCGAAACCTGGCGCCAATTTGCGTCTGACACAGATGAGGAGGAGAGCCAGAAATGGCAGATCAATCAACAAACTTAACCGGAGTCGGAGAGGCGGCGAGTACCTACTGGTCCACCAACATCCGCATCATCAAAATATGTCTCATCATTTGGGCCCTCGTGTCCTTCGGCTTTGGCATCATTTTCCGCCCGTTGCTTTCGGAAATTCCGGTTGGCGGAACAGACCTTGGTTTCTGGTTCGCCCAACAGGGGTCGATCCTCGTCTTTCTTGCGCTGATCTTTTTCTACGCGTGGCGGATGAACCAACTCGACCGCGAACATGGCGTTGATGAGGAGTAGAAGTCATGGATCAGTTTACCCTTAATCTTCTGTTTGTTGGCGCATCCTTCGCGCTCTACATCGGGATTGCGGTGTGGGCCCGTGCGGGGTCGACATCAGAATTCTATGCTGCTGGTCGCGGCGTTCACCCTGTCACCAACGGGATGGCCACGGCGGCTGACTGGATGTCAGCGGCTTCGTTCATCTCCATGGCGGGTCTGATTGCTTTTACTGGCTACGACAACTCGTCTTTCCTGATGGGTTGGACCGGTGGGTATGTACTCCTGGCACTGCTGCTGGCCCCTTACCTGCGCAAGTTCGGCAAGTTCACGGTGTCCGAATTTATCGGTGATCGTTTCTACTCCAAAACTGCGCGTCTGGTAGCGGTGATTTGTTTGCTGACCGCATCGATCACTTACGTGATCGGACAAATGCAGGGTGTCGGGATCGCATTCGGTCGGTTCCTTGAAATTGACACGACGTGGGGTCTCTTGATTGGTGCATGCGTTGTCTTCGCGTATGCGGTTTTTGGCGGCATGAAAGGCGTGACCTACACGCAGGTTGCACAATATTGCGTTCTGATCACCGCCTACACGATTCCAGCTGTCTTCATCTCGCTTCAGTTGACCGGCACACCGATCCCAGCACTGGGACTGTTTGGTGAGCATACAGCATCGGGCGAGCCTCTATTGCAGAAGCTGGATCAAATCGTGCGTGACCTTGGCTTTGCTGAGTATACTGCCGCCCATGGCTCAACCATCAACATGGTGCTGTTCACTCTGTCCCTGATGATCGGTACGGCTGGACTGCCTCACGTCATCATGCGGTTCTTTACAGTCCCGAAGGTGTCTGACGCGCGGTGGTCTGCTGGATGGACACTGGTCTTCATCGCACTTCTCTATCTCACCGCCCCGGCTGTGGGTGCGATGGCACGCCTAAACATCTCTGAATTGATGTGGCCAAATGGCACCGACGGTGCTGCGGTCAGCGTGGAGCAGATCGACAATGATCCGGAATACGCGTGGATGGCGACATGGCAGAAAACCGGTCTTCTGGATTGGGAAGACAAGAACGGCGACGGAATGATCCAGTATTACAACGACAAGAATGCTGATCTTGCGGCGAAAGCGGAAGCAAACGGTTGGACCGGAAATGAGCTCACCAACTTCAATCGTGACATCCTTGTGCTGGCCAACCCCGAGATCGCAAGCCTGCCGGGATGGGTGATTGGACTTGTGGCTGCAGGCGGTCTAGCTGCGGCGCTTTCCACAGCAGCTGGCCTGTTGCTGGCGATTTCCTCGGCGGTCTCCCATGACCTGCTGAAAGGCCAGCTGACACCAAACATGTCTGAGAAGAACGAGTTGCTGGCAGCGCGTATTTCGATGGCAGCAGCAATCGTGGTTGCAGTGCTCTTGGGTCTGAACCCTCCGGGCTTCGCGGCACAAACGGTGGCATTGGCATTTGGCCTTGCGGCAGCTTCGATCTTCCCGGCGCTGATGATGGGGATCTTCTCGACCCGTATCAATAACACGGGCGCTGTCGCTGGCATGCTGGCAGGTCTTGTTGTGACACTTGTCTACATCTTCCTGCACAAGGGCTGGTTCTTTATCCCTGACACGAACATGTTCACGGATGCGGACCCACTGCTTGGCCCGGTCAAGTCGACATCCTTTGGTGCCATTGGTGCAGCGGTTAACTTTGCGGTGGCCTACGTTGTCGCTGGCATGACCAAGGAAACTCCCCAGCACATCAAGGACCTTGTTGCAAGCGTGCGCATCCCACGTGGTGCGGGTGCTGCAGTGGACGGTCACTAAGTCTTGGCGGCGGGGTGACGCCTCGCCGCCAGGTCAATCCTGCCGGATATCACGTTAGCAGGACATTTCTTTTCTGGGATCGGACCATGGCGCTTCCTTCTGAATTGACCCATTTTCTGGCTTCCGTTCATCCCTATGACTGCCTGAGCGAACCGGCACTTCAGCATTTGGCGGAGGAGAGCGAAGCCAGAGAGTATGCTAAAGGCGATCCGGTATTCCTAGTTGGTGAAGAGGTGACCGGTCTCTTTGTCATCAACGAAGGCGAAGTTGAGGTTACCGACGAAGCCCAAATTCAACTCTCTCTGCTCGGGCCGCGAAACTCATTTGGGGAGCGCGCGTTGCTGCGCGGTGACGTATCCCAACGGACGGCTCGCGTAATACAAAAGCTGCGAACCATAGTTATTCCGGCATCTGTCTTTCACAGTTTGATTGAAGATCATCGACCGGTACGTCGGTTCTTTGATCGTCGTCGGTCGCCGCGGTCGCAAGCGACAGGGATTGCGAACTTACCCGTTTCAGCGGTGATGACGCAGGATCCAGTGGCTTGTGGTAGCGATACGCCGATCCGAGACGCAGCCATGGTGATGGCTGAGAGGCGCATCTCATCTGTCTGCGTTGTCGATGCCGACGACTTGAGCGGCATTTTGACTTTGCGCGATATGAACCGTCAGGTGGTGGCAGACGGCCATCCGGCGACGGATGCGATCAGCGCGATCATGACCCCCACACCGCTCGCGCTCGGGCCCGACGCCGTGGTGACAGACGTGTTGCATTTGATGGTCGAAAAGCAAATCGGTCACGTGCCGATTGTGTCGGACGGCCAATTGCTTGGGATTGTCACGCAGACAGATCTGACGAAGGCGCAGGCGATGATGTCCGCTGATATTGTGGGCCGCGTGGCGCGGGCGCGCAATGCAGTTGAGATGGCGCAAGCCACGTCGGACATTCCGCAGCTGCTGGTGCAACTGATCGACAGCGGGAACCGGCACGATGTCATTACACGGCTGATCACCGATATCGCCGATGCCGCCACCCGGCGTTTCCTCACACTTGCGGAAGCAAAGCTCGGACCACCGCCCGTGCCGTATCTCTGGATGGCCTGCGGATCGCAGGGTCGGCGAGAGCAATCGGGCGTGTCTGACCAGGACAATTGTCTGATCCTTGCCGATGAAGCGACGGAAAGCGATCAGGCGTATTTTGAAGCGCTCGCAAAATTTGTAAGCGATGGGTTGGATCAGTGTGGATATTTCTATTGTCCGGGCGACATGATGGCCACCAACCCGCGATGGCGGCAGCCATTAGCGCAATGGCGCGCGTACTTCATGCAGTGGATTGCGACGCCGAACCCAGAGGCCCGGATGCTCGCTTCCGTGATGTTCGACCTCAGGCCGATCGGGGGCGATGAAAGTCTCTTCGTTGGATTGCAAGCGGACGTCATGAAAGCTGCATCTCAAAACTCGATTTTTACCGCCCACATGGTGGCCAACTCGCTCAAACATCATCCACCACTTGGTCTCTTGCGCGGGCTGGCGACCATTCGCTCTGGCGAGCATCGCAATGCGTTGGACCTGAAACACAATGGTATTGTGCCTGTGGTCGACCTTGGACGGACTTATGCGCTGACTGGCCAATTGCGCGCCGTGAATACGCGAGCAAGATTGAAGGACGCTATCAGAAGCGGTTGTCTTTCACAGTCTGGTGGGGCCGACCTGTTGCAAGCTTACGACTTGATTGCGCAAACCCGCCTTAAGCATCAAGCCAATCAGATCCGCGCTGGCAAGAACCCCACGAATTTCCTTGATCCGGCGGATCTGTCGGATTTTGAGCGGAGCCATTTGCGCGACGCGTTTGTTGTAGTGAAGACAATGCAAGCTGCGGTTGCGACAGGAAAAGGGGCGTTGGGTTAAACTATGTTTTTGGAACTGGTCGCAACGTTTGTTGCTGGAATTGCCTGCGCCGGGATCGCGATGTTGCTGATCCGGGTCACGGGCCGGAAATTGCCGCGTTGGCTTACTCCTGTGGCGGCAGGTGCGGGCATGCTCGCCGTCACAATTTCGAATGAATACACGTGGTTTGACCGAACCGCCGCCCAGCTTCCGGATGGCTTAGAGATTGCATTGACAGTCGAAGAGGAAAGCTGGGTACGCCCGTGGACCCAAATCTGGTCCTTCACCAAACGCTTTGTTGCCGTGGATCAGGCGACCATTCGCAAGCACGAGGCGCAGCCGGATCAGAGGCTTGTTGATCTCTACTTCTTCGGCCGGTGGTCGCCGGTCAATCAGGCACCAATGCTTTTCGACTGCCTTAACAACCGCTCTGCGCTTCTGATTGATGGGGCGGAGTTTGCCGATGACGGGAGCTTGCGGGGCGGCACGTGGACTGCGCTTTCGCAGGAAGATGCGATTTTGCAGATGGCGTGCGAGGCATAGAGCCATGTCGCAGCTAAGCCTTCGCTTGCGGGTGTTTCTCTTTTTCGCCCTCCTTGCATTTGGTGCGCTTTTTCTTGCTGCCGCCAGCCTTGGTCTGGGTTGGTCACGGGCAGAGCCAGCCTTGCCACCGGCGCCATTTGTCACAGCCTTTGTGGCCTTTGCCATCTTCAACACTGGCCTATTGCTGCTTGTTTGGCTGCTATTCGACGAAAACGTTGCAAAGCCGATCAACCGTCTTTCAGCTGATCTGCGCATACGCGTTCATGCGGAGGTTCGAGGGGGACTTGATACCGTCGCAGCCCGCTATCTTGGTGATCTCGCTCCTGCTGCTGCTGCATTGACAGAAAGGGCCGAGACATTCGTGCATGACACGGCGACCCATGTCGCCCGCGAGACCGAGCGGCTGAGTGCAGAGCATGCGCGCCTGACGGCACTTCTCACCGAAAGCCCTATTGCGACCATCTTGGTTAATCCCGCGCACGAAATTGTTCTCTATGACGCGCAAGCTGCAGCAGTGTTGTCTTCTGTGGCGGTTCCGCGTCTTTCAGCGCCACTCTGGGACTACTTCGAACGGGATTCTCTGGCGGACGTTTTCAGTAGAACGGGCATTAGCGAAAAGAACTCTGACTTGCGTCCGATTGGGTCTGATGCGTCTCTCAACGTGCGAGTCAGAGAACTTGAAGATAGCGGTTACATCCTCTTTTTCGATCCGCCTGAAAAGCAACTGGACACGGTCGCGCCAAGACCGCTCATTTTTGATTTCGACCTGATTACGTCTCAACAGTCTGGCGCGCAGATGGTGCGGCCCCTCTCCCAACTCTGTTATGTCGTCCTTGATCTTGAAACCACTGGTCTGTCTGTCGAGACCGACGCCATTGTTCAACTCGCCGCGGTCAGGGTCCTGAACAATGCGATTGTGCCTGGTGAAGAGGTGTCCACCTACGTTGATCCCGGGCGCTCAATTCCGCCGGCATCGACGCGAATACATCATGTCAGCGACTCCGATGTGGTGGATGCCCCCACGATTGCAGTCGCGGGTCAGCGCCTTCATCACTTCGCAAGTGACTCAGTTTTGGTCGCGCACAACGCACCCTTTGATATCGGCCTTCTCAGACGTCATGAGGAAGAAATCGGGGTCGTCTGGGACCATGTGGTTATTGATACCGTTCTGCTGTCATCCTTGGTTTTTGGCACGACGGAACAGCATTCACTTGATGCATTGTGCGATAGACTTTCGATAAAGATCGCGCCCGAGGATCGGCACACCGCGCTCGGCGATGCAAAGGCGACAGCGGAGGCGTTGGTACGTCTGATGCGGATGCTTGAAGGGAAGGGGTTTCAGACGCTTGCGGACCTTCAGCCCGCGTTAGAGCGGGAGGCGCGACGTCTGTATGCTGCCACGTGATGGCTAGCGGAAGTAGTCCCTTTTTCCTGTGCGAAATCCTGCTTTTCGTTCCTGCTCTGCCCGTACCTTCGCAGCATAGCGCTGATCCATGCGCGCCATCCCGGCAACGAAGAGCAAAATGGCAAGGAACAGGTCAAATATCGTTAGCAAATTGATGAGAGTGTGCATCACAAAACCACCTGGATGAGCGTTGATTGAAAAAGAAAACAGTGCGTGCGTTGGGATCGTCGCATTTTTTCGCCATTTCTCTCTTAATGAGCGGGCGTGGTGCTTTGGAGGGCGAGCTAAGCTCTTACGACGAAGCTCATCGGGTGAGCGGTCTGGGCGCTCGTAGTCCCCCATTACTTTGATGGTTCCTACGCGAAAAAAACGGGTCTCCGCAGAATATTCCAATCTTAGAGAGCAGCGTGGCGCGAGCTACGCGTACTGTCGCATGAGCCTGATTCGCCGTCAGCCAAAAGAGCAATTAATCAAATCGTCTCGAACCCGCATAAATAGTTAAGGAAGTATTAATTTCTTACCAAGGTTGTATTTTCAGGCGGATTATGCGGCGTAAAGCCGAAATGTAGGTCCATTGCTTGACCTCCGTGACCGGGCGAGGTCTTGATTCGTCTAATTGTTAAATTCTGAGCTGGGGGGCTCGGATTAAGGCGTTTGTGCTGTTGCGCATTTTAGACCGTGAATCAGAGCAGGAATTCTTCGTTACCTGAGCCTCTCAAATCTTCAAAAACATGCGCCCTAAGGGCGATGTGACGAGTGTTTGGGGGACTAAATGACTACTTATTCCATCGATTTTTCCGCTGGCGATCCTGTAAATTTTAATGCGGCCGGGATCCCGTTTCCTGTAAACTTCCCGGGCTTGCCAGACGGATCAGTTGCCACAGCCCCGATTGACGGCAACAACCTGATCCCGGGTGCGAGCACGGACGGCGGGTTGGATGTCGAATCTCTGGCGCCAGAAGACCTTGCCCTCGGCCAAATCGTACCCTTTCTATTTGAAATCACTGCGTCTTCTGGCAACGGTGCCGACGGAGGCCTGACTTTCACTGCGGGATGGAGCACGACCACCACAAACGGAACGGATTTCGGCTACGACGAAGACATCCGAGTATTCACTGCATTCATCGACTCATCTGACTCCGGAACCCAGAATCTGAGCGGCAATGAAGAGCTCGTTTTTACGTCCGTTTACGATCCCGTTTCAGAGCAAATTATTGGGACATTCACGGTTACCGGTTTGGAAGAAGGCGAGTCTGTCGTCGTTGAGGCTTGGTTGGTCCTCGATGATACCCTTCCTGACGGCCAAGTGAACGGTAACGTGCAATCAGGTCTGTTGGATGCCGAGGATCTGGAAGGAGGGAGCGTTTCGACAGGCAATCAGACGGTACCGCTTCTGCGTCCTGGTGAGTTCCGTACTCTCGACGCCGACCTCTCCATCACGAAAGACGACACACCCGACGTCGTCGCTCCGGGCGAAACGATCACCTACGAAATTGTCGTGACAAACAACAGCGACTCCGTCGTGGCGAATGGTGTGACCGTTACAGATACGCTCTCGGAGTATGTCACGTTTGTCAGCGCCGATAGCCCAGACGGAATTGGCGTATTTGATAATGGCGGTACGCCGGGAGATGATACGGATGACAGTGTCATCTGGGATATTGGTGCCATGTTGCCAGGCGAAGTCCGCACACTGAGCCTCACCGTTACCGTTGATCCTGACGCGCCGACGGACTCTCTGAACGGCGCAGATATTCTGAACTCTGTCATCGTGACGTCGATTACAGACGACCCCGACGAATCCAACAACTCAGATGACGAAGAAACCGACGTCGTCGTTCCTGTCCCGCAAACCGAGATTACGATCGAAAAGGCAACGAATGGCGAAGACGCCGATTTGCCAGAGGACGCGGTTGAAGTCCTTGCCGGTACGGACGTGACTTGGACCTACGAGGTGACGGCCACTGGCGATGATCTCGATTTCAACGACCCGAACCTTTCCATTTCGATCCTCGATGACAATGCTTCGGCGGATACCACGGATGACTTCAACCCACTTCCGGTGGACGATGGGTCGGGCTTCAATATCGGCGACACCAACCAGAACAACATCCTGGAAGCTGGTTCTGAGACTTGGGTTTTCACCGCGTCCGGTACGGCAACCGAAGACCTTTACGGCAACACAGCAACCGTTTCGGTTCTTTATGAGGTGGCAAACGAGCTTCAGTTGGTCGACACCGATAACGACACCAGCCATTACCGGATCGTCACGCCATCGCTCACCATCGAAAAGACCGCCGATGATACTGAAGTCACAATGGCCGGTGACGAGATTATCTATACCTACGTTGTCACCAACACAGGTGAAACAACTCTGACAAATGTCACCGTGAGGGACGACAACTTCACGCCAGACAACCCTGACGATGACGTCCCGATCATGCTCGACGCAACGACACTCGCGCCCGGCGAAAGTGCGATGGGCACGTATACGTACACCGTCAAACAAGAAGATATCGACGCTGGCGAGGATCTGGTGAATGTCGCCGTTGCTGACAGCAATGAGACGGAGCCGGAGACAGACGATGAAACGGTCATGGTCACGGCCGTTGCCGACATTTCAGTCCTGAAAGAGGCCGATAAGCCCACCGTTTCCATGGCTGGCGAGGTCATCACCTACACTTACACGGTGACAAACGATGGCCCGGTGACGCTGACCGGCATCACGGTGATGGACGATAGTTTCACGCCTGGATTCCTGGGCGACGATGAACCGATCATGCTGACCACAACGACGCTGGCTCCGGGTGAAAGCACCACCGGCACGTTCGAATACACCGTCACACAAGCGGACATCGACGCCGGTGTCGATCTGGTGAACGTTGCGACGGCGGACAGCAACGAAACGGAACCCGAGACGGATCCTGAGACTGTCACGGTGACCGCAAACGCGGACCTGTCGATCCTGAAAGAGGCGGATATGTCAACCGTTACGAAGGCGGGTGACAAGATCGTATATACATACACGGTGAAAAATGAAGGTGCTGTTACGCTTACAGGCATCAAGGTAACGGATGACAATTTCACGTCCGATAATCCGGACGACGACTTCCCGATCATGCTCGATGCCACAACTCTCGCCCCAGGGGAAAGCACTACGGGGACCTTCGAGTACACCGTCACGCAAGCAGACATTGATGCGGGCGAAACGCTCGTGAATGTTGCAACTGCAGAGAGTAACGAAACGGCCCCAGAGAAGGACGAGGAAACAGTCACTGTGTCAGGTGACGTCGACCTTTCAGTTTTGAAGGAAGCCAATGTGTCCAGCGTGACGGCTGCGGGCGAGTTCATCGTCTACACCTACACGGTGACAAATGACGGGTCGACGACCCTCACGAATGTGACTTTGACGGACGACAATTTCACGCCGGACAATCCTGATGACGATATCACGATCGCACTCGACAAAATGGACTTGGCCCCCGGTGAGTCTGCAACCGGTGAGTTAATGTACATGGTGACGCAGGCCGATATTGATGCGGGCCTGCCGCTTGTGAACGTAGCCACAGCCGATAGCGATGAGACGGAGCCAACGACTGATGATGAAAGTGTCACAGTCTCCGGTACGACAACGCTGGCAGTTGTCAAAGAAGCCAACAAGGACGTCGTGACTGCGGCAGGTGAAATAATTGTTTATACCTACACAATCACCAACACCGGTACGACAACGCTGACCAATATCACCGCGGTTGATGACAACTTTACAGCTGGCGATATCGACGACGATATTTCAATCATGCTTGATGTCATGGAACTTGCGCCGGGTGCTATAGCGACCGGAACGCTGGAATATGAAGTGACGCAAGCTGACATCGATGCTGGGTTGCCTCTTGTCAACATCGTTACAGCGGACAGCAACGAAACGGATCCTGTCACAGACGATGAAACCGTTGTTGCGAGTGGGCAGGGCGGCCTGACCGTTCTGAAGGAGGCCAATGTTGACAGTGTCTCGGCCGCTGGCGACGAGATTGTCTACACCTATACAGTCACGAATGTTGGCACCACAACACTGTCCGGGATCGTCGTTGAGGACGACAATTTCACGTCGGACAATGGCGCCGATGACTTTGAGATCGATCTGGGGACAACTACACTCGCTCCTGGCGAAAGCACAACCGGCGAATTCATCTACACGGTGACGCAAGATGATATCGATGCGGGCGGTCCGCTGGTAAATGTCGCAACGGCCGACAGCGATGAAACCGATCCGGTGATGGACGATGAGACTGTGACTGTTTCATCGACGTCAAATCTGACGGTCGTGAAAGAGGCCGACAAGTCATTTGTCTCAGCTGTTGGTGAAGAGATCGTCTACACCTACACGGTCACCAATACAGGTACGACGACGCTGACCAACGTAACGGTTACGGATGACAGCTTCACTCCCGCCGACACGAGTGACGACGAGGATATCCCGTTGCTTACTACGACCTTGGCACCTGGTGAAAGCACGACCGGCATGCTGACTTATGTGGTGACACAAAACGACATCGACACACGCGACAGTTTCGTCAACGTCGCCGTGGCCGACAGTAACCAGACTGAGCCTGTTACAGACGATGAGACCGTCGGCATCCGCAAATTTTCGGGCATCACGATCAACAAGATCGTGGTGGATGTGAACGGTGATGGGCCGACGGGTGTTATCACTGCAGCTGGTCAGATCATCACATATGCAGTGGAAGTGACCAACTTGGGCACGACCACCCTCACGAACGTGACGATCAAGGACCCGCTGACAGATACTGATCTTCTGATCGATAGTATTGCGCCAGGGGATACTTACACCGCCGAAGACCTGACCTACGAAGTTCAGCAGTCTGACATCGATAGCAATGGCGATGGTGACGGCGACATTGACAATACGGCGACCGCAGACAGCGACCAGATCGGATCTGTTTCCGATAGCGAAGAGGTCGAGATCGACGTCACACCGTCGATTGCCATCGTGAAGTCAGTGACGGATGTCGATGCGCGTGGGCCTGATGCGGTTGTCACGGCGGCGGGTCAGGTGATCACTTACACGATCAAAGTGACAAATGATGGCGATGTCACTCTGACCGGCGGTACGCTGGTCGACCCACTTGTCGACTTGGACGAAACCCTCCCGGATCTTGCACCGGGCGATAGCGTTGAGTTCACCGGTCTGACCTACGTGGTGGAGCAGTCTGATCTTGATACTAACGGTGGCGGCGATGGTGACATCGACAATACCGCAACCGCAGACAGTGAGCAGACGGACGACGTGTCGGCGAGCGCAGAGGTGCTAATCGAAGGCACTGTCGACCTTTCGATTGAGAAGTTCACGAACGGTGAGGACGCGGACACGGATGAAACCGCTGCGGTCGTCGTTGCCGGGGAAGAGGTGATCTGGACCTATCAGGTCACCAACAAGGGTACGATCGGCGTCAACCAAGACGACATCACCGTGAATGATGACGTCGAAGGTTTGGTCACAGATATCATCGACCAAGGTGATGGTGACATGGTTCTCGCACCCGGCGAGGTATGGACCTACCAAAAGATTGGCACTGCCGAGGATCTCGTCACGATCATCAATTGGGATACGGATCTCGATGGCATTCCGCTTCCAGCCGGTACGCTGATCAGTGATCAGTTTGCGGACATCGGGTTGAACGTGATGGCGACTGAATTTGGTGCCATGATCTTCGATACGGCCAACCCGACCGGTGACGATACGGACCTCGCGACTGATATTGTCGGGAACGTTCTGATCATCTCAGGTGACGGGGATACGACGGACCCAGATGACAACCGCGACGGTGGGATCATCACATTGACCTTCGATGATCCGATCCGTTTTGATTGGAGCTTCATTCTCGATTTCGACATGGCCGAAGTCGGCAGCGTGATCCGCACCTACGATGCTGCTGGCGAGTTGATTGATGAAACGGTTATCCCGACGGCAGGAAACGGAGTTCTCGACGCGATTTCGGTTCAGGACGTACCGGTCAGCCGGATCGAGTTTGATTTCGTCGGCAGTGGCGCTGTGTCGGACTTCGCCTTCACGGATATCTATCGCAACACGGCAACAGTTGCGTTTGGTGATGAGATCCAGGACAGCGACTCCAGCAGCTATGTGAACCCCGATCCGGACCTTGAGGATCCGCTTGATCTAGAGCCGGAAGACATTCCTGACGTGATCAAGGGCACGGATGACAACGACGTTCTACGTGGGAATAGCACGGCTGAATTAATCCTCGCCGGTGATGGGTCGGACAAAGTCTTTGGCGGGAGCGGTGATGACAAGATCTTCGCGGGTGCCGGGAATGACTATCGCCTTGAGGGCGGTCGTGGTGCGGACGTCTTTGCGTTCACAGAAGACAACGACACCAACATCATCCGCGACTTTGAAGACGGGGTCGATAAGATTGCGTTTGACGGATTGTCCTTCTCCGACCTTCAGATCGTGGACGACCCGAGCAAGGGACGGATCACTGTTCTGACACCAGACGGATACGGGACAAAGGTTGTGCTGACATACGACAGCCCTCTCGACTTGACGGAAGACGACTTTGTCTTTGATTGTCCTGATCCGCTGATGGCCCATGAGCCGGAAGAGCCGGTGATGCCCGAAGAGCCTGTCATGCCGGAAGAGCCAGCGATGCCGGAGGAACCTGTCGATCCGGAAGAGCCATACACGCCAGACGGTGAAGGCGATGGCGACATGCATCAAGGCGATCCGGGAGACGTGCTCACGTTGCTCGAAGGTAGCGACGAGGGCGACGTTCTACGCGGCACGGATGTTGCGGAATTCATCATTGCCGGCGCGGGAACAGATAAGGTGTTTGGCGGTGGCGGTGACGACGTAATCGTCGCCGGAGCGGGTAATGACTATCGTCTTGAAGGCAATGGCGGGTCGGATACTTTCCTCTTTAACAGCGGCCATGACACCAACATCATTCGCGACTTTGAAGATGGTATCGACATGATCTCCTTTGTTGGATTGACGTTCGATGATTTGACGATCACCGATGATGCAGCGACAAGCCGGATCCGGATTAATGGGCCAGAGGACTATGGCACGAATGTCGTGGTCATGTATTCAAGCCCGATTGAGATCAATGAGGACGACTTCAACTTCTTGCCGCTTGTATAAGGTCACAGTGTCAACCGTTTGAGATCACTATAGAAAACCAAAAGGGCGCTAGCGGATGCCGGCGCTCTTTTTTTGATCTGATCAGGTATTTGGCATAGCGCTCATCTGTGACTGCGCGGAAACGAGCGCCGTAACCATGTTTTGGTCCCCGCGTTTCAGTTGGCGTGCGTTTGATCCTGCCAGGATGGCCTTCACATCATGAAGGATCATGTCGCCGATAAGCTGACGCCCGCCGGGCACCGCGGCGGCGCGATGGGGGGACAGAATAACATTGCGAGCGGTGCGCAGTGGATGATCGGCAGCAAGCGGTTCATCTGGATACACGTCAGTCGCAACCTGAATGAGACCGGCTTCGGCTGCCGACATCAATGCCGGGAAATCGACGCACCATGCCCGACTGATAACAACGACCAAGGTTGCGGGCTGCAGCCTCGCGATCAGTTCAGCGTTGAGCAGCCCTCGGTTGTCCTCCGACGGAACAGCGGCCACGACAATGATGCGGCATCGGGACACAAGTGTTTCAAGTTCGGTCAGTGCGACATCAGAACCGGCATTCTCGACGTACGGATCATAGGCCATCACGTGGGGTGAAAACGGCGCGAGCAGACGATGCGTCTCGCGCGCAATCTCTCCGTATCCGATGAAACCAATCGTCTGGTTGTATAGCGTGAAATCGGTCTCATCACGGTCATCAAGCCACCGCTCAGTCCGTGATCGGAACGCCTCGTGCTCTGCAACAAGCCCGCGCCCGCCAGCGATCATCATCCCCAGCGCCATCTCTGCAACCGCGTTACGGAACCCAGGGGAGCAGGACAGGACTTCGATGCCATGCGCGAAGCATGCAGCGTAGTCTAACCCGCTGCGGAAGGCACCGGACACTTCAATTGTCGCTTTGAGGTTCTTCGCGCGTCTCACATCCTCTGCAGAGAGGTGCGGTTGAGCGGCAACGTAAAAGTGGGCCTCTGGCAGCAACGCGTCAATTTCTTCACGCGGCATGGGTGCATCAATGCCTCCATGGACCTCACAAAGGTCGCAGAGGCTCTCATAGGTGTCTGCTTGGAAAAGCTCATCGCGTTTGCGAAAGTGATTGTCGAGGATAAGGATCGGTTTCATCGTTGCCCCCTGTCGTACGAGAAATCATCTGCTGCCGTTCAGAACTATAGCGCGACAGCTTCAGATCAAAAGCGGGCGAGGTCGCGTCAAGGCTAAGGCATTGGCTGGCGTTCGTGCTTCATTTTGGGTCATACTGCGGTGCAGTCAGAAATCATCAAAGGGAATCTACCGCATGTTGAAAACTTGGCTTGTCCCTTTGTTTATGCTCTGGGCCGTCACAGCGAACGCTCATTCGGTATTGCAGACTAGCAGTCCGGCAGCAGATGACGTTCTGGCTGTCGCGCCTGAAAGTCTGGACATGACCTTTCGCAACAAAATACGTCTGACGCGGGTGACCTTGACGTACAATGATGAACCCGCAACGGATCTCGCCCTTGTCTCTGACGTTGGCTTTACGACTGATTACACGATCCCGCTTTCAAGCAATGCCGCTGGAACTTACCTGATCGATTGGCGTGGGTTGAGCAACGACGGTCATCCGATGAATGGTACGTTCACTTTCACGGTTGAGGGTCAGTGACCGACATTTGGGAAATCGCGGCGATCGCTGCCAAATTTGCGCTCTATCTCGGCGTCTTGATCTCGACGGGGACCGCGTTCGCCGCGCTCACCTTTCAAATCTCTCACTACCGGTTGCGTGCCCTTGGCTTTGCGTTGCTGGCTGTCTTGGCTGCGCTTGTTAGCTTTGCCCTCAATGGAGCAGCTCTGACGGGTGATGCAAGCGGGATGACAGACCCCGAGATGTTGGGGCTTCTTTGGTCCACGCCTGTTGGATCGGCGCTGTTGCTTCGGCTCGTTGGGATGACCCTCTTGATCATTGGACTTTGCATCTGGTCCCTCGGAGAATGGGTCGCGTGTCTTGGTGGCTGCCTTGCACTTTGGTCATTCGCGCAAATCGGACATATTCCGGATCAGGATTTCTTGTGGCTGAATCTTGTTTTGCTTGCGCATCTCATCGGCATTGCCGCATGGATCGGTATTCTTGTTCCGCTCAGCCGCCTTGCGCGTGCGGGCGAGATTGCCCGCGCCGCACGGCTTGGAGAACGCTTCGGCACAGTGGCGATGATTTTTGTCCCGTTCCTAATTCTCGCGGGCCTCGTGATGACTTATCAGCTGGTTGGCTCAGTAGCGGCAATGACAGGGACGGACTATGGCCGCGTCCTGCTCTTCAAAGTCGTTGTTGTCGCAGCCCTGCTGGCTTTGGCCGCCAAAAACAAACTGAACTATGTGCCGCGCCTGAAGGCTGGCGACATTGCCGCAGCGCCTCAATTAGCGCGGTCGATCACATTGGAATGGTGCGCGATCATTGCCATCCTGCTCGCGTCTGCTGTTCTGACCTCGGTCCTTCCGGTGCCATAGCCCGAAAACACGAAACCCCGCAGCGTGCTGCGGGGTATTCGGGACTTTGGTTGCGGGAGTAGGATTTGAACCTACGACCTTCAGGTTATGAGCCTGAC
>JAHDEX010000120.1 GCA_020628545.1 Paracoccaceae bacterium
AGAGGGTCCCCAGCATGCGTCATCTATTCAAGAAGCTCCTCCCCTCGGTCGCAGTCGCTTTAACTATGACAGGCCTTTCGCTGCCGATGTCCGCCCGAGCGCAGACATACCCGATCGATTGCGCTATCCTCTTGTGTCTTTCTGGCGGTTGGCCCGCTTCCGTCCCCTGCGCCCGCGCCCGCGCTGAGTTCATCCGGCGCATAACGCCTTGGCCGGTGGAACCTCCGCTTCAAATCTGGCGCTGTCCCATGGGCGCGTCCTTTGAGACCGCTCCAGCACCAAACAGTGCAAACCGCATCTTTGATGCGTTCTTCCTGAACAACAGCACTGGACCCCGCCAATCCTTTCCAGCGCGCGATACCGCTGACCCAATTGCGGCCGCTTGGCGCACCCCAGAAGCACCAGGCTACCTTGTTCCCGCCGACCAGGCCCTCCGGCTCGTTCAAGATCGCGCCGACATCGATATCAGCGGACCTGAGTTCAACTTCGTGCGGTCTATCCGGGTCTTTGATGTCCGGTATGCGCGACAGCACGAATCCGGACGTGACGGCGACTGCAATCGTAGCGCCACCGTGGTCCTCGGCACTTATGGCATCCAAGGTGACTTCGCCTGGCAGAGGTCTTCCATCACAGCCCTACCAGCCGACCACGTCGGTCTCGAACGCTGGGGCCAGAATTGCCCCGGCATCTATCACCGTTCCGTCTTCGTTGACTGGCGAGACTATCAAGGGAACTACGGCTTTGAGCAGGTGAACTACTAGCGCCGACAAATACAGCGTTGGCATTCATCCGTGTCGGCCTAAGTTCTCGGAGGTACTCAATCACCGGTCGTTCGCTGCTGTCGATGCCAAGGTCAGTTGAGCGGACAAACCGTTCTTTTGCTGCGCATGCGCCAATGGCGGCTTCGAGATGACGAGAACTTTCGTGAACGATTGAGTTTAGGCGCTGACGGAGTACCCGGCAGATACGTCCGTCCCGTCTGCAGCTACGCTACATGTACCGATATCCAATGCCGCGTACTGTTGCGATGCGGTCGCTGTGGGGGCCGAGTTTTTCGCGCAGGCGGCGCACGTAAACATCAACCGTGTTTGTCATCGGGTCCTCATTCAGGCCCCAGACCGCGTTCAGGATGCGCTCCCGGCTGAGCACGCGGCCTGCGTTCTTGATGAGCATGGCCATGAAGTCCCGCTCTTTTGACGACAGTTCCACCCTCTCGCCGCTGACGACAAGGCACAGGGCGTCAGCGTCGAACCTGATGTCGTCTTCGGTCTGTGGCCCTTTCGGGGCGTGATAATCCGCTTCGCGCCGGACCAATGCCGCGATACGGGCGATCAGTTCGTCAAAGTCGAACGGCTTGGGCAAATAGTCATCTGCCCCCTTTTTCAATCCCGCGACCTTGTCATCTGTTTCGTCGAGCGCTGTGAGCATCAGGACAGGCGTATAGTTCTTCTTCAACCGCATCCGGGCACAGACGTCGTGCCCGGACATGCCGGGCAACATGATATCGAGCAATACGACATCAAAGATGTTGTCGGCCAGCAGATCCAAAGCCTGCTCACCGCTGGCGGCGCGTGTGGTCGTCCAGCCTTCGCCTTTCAGGCCGCGCGCAATAAAGTCGGCGATCTGGTCTTCATCTTCGACAATCAGAACGTTGGTCATGAGGCGTCTTTCAGCGTTTGTTCATAAGGCAGGACGATTGAAAAGACCGTGCCACCACCGGGCGCGTCTTCCACATGCGCAGATCCTTGATGGCCATCAGCGATGGCCCGAACCACGGGCAATCCAAGACCGGTCCCATTGTCGTATTTGCCAGCCGCGTTGGGCCCCCGGAAAAACCTGTCAAACACCTGGGACTTTTCCGTGTCCGACAAGCCATCCCCGTTATCAATGACGCTGATCCGCAGGCCATTCTGGTCGTCAAGGCGCAGGGTAATGTGATCGCCCCCGTGTTGCTTTGCATTGTTCAACAGCGCCAGCAGGGATTGGCGGATGCGCAGCTTGTCGGCGGCCACGGTTGTCTGGGTGGCGTTAAGCTCAAGCGTGACGTCGGCGTGGAACAAGTCAGCGACGTCCCGCACCAGCTGGCTGATATCGGTGGGTTCCAGCCGGAAAGAGAGCTTGCCTTCCTCTTTCCGGGCGATCAGCAGCAAGTCTTCGACCAGAGACGCAGTGTGGGTGGCGGCGTTCCGGGCACGTGTCAGGGCTTCGCGATACTCCTTGTCGGTGGTGGCGGACCTGAGCGCCACATCGCTTTCGCCCTGTATGATGGTCAGGGGTGTGCGCAACTCGTGGCTCACATCCGAAAGCAGGCGGCGGCGGTTCCGTTCGGCTGACTTTGCGTCGTCCAGAAGGCGCTGCAACTCGCGCGTGCGATCCGCGACAGCCGCTTCAAGATCCGCATTCCGGTTCAGAAGTTTCTGCCTTTGCTCCAAAAGACTGGCCGCCGTCTTGCGTAAAAGTGAGCCCAATTCGCCCAGTTCATCCCGGCCTTTCACGGTGGGTGGCTTTTCCAGATCGCCGCGGCGCATCCGTTCAACGCCCTCCATGAGATCGATGGCCCGCTTGCGCACGAGGGCCCAATATCCGAATGCCAAAAAAGCAGACACAAGAAGTGCAAGTCCGAGAAACGCATAACTGGTGGTCCGCATCAGGGCCATGGTCTGCGCCAACTCTTCTCGGGATTCTGCGACCTCCTCCAACTCCTCTTCAAGCGCCTCATTCATCAAGGCGCGGAAGTTTTGGTCGATGCGCGTATCCAGAAAAATGGTGAGGTCTGCCCAGGCGATGCTCGGGTCGCGATCCGAAAGATCGCTTTCGAATTCGTCAATGATCCTGCGAATTTTAGCTTCCAACAGGTTGAGAAATTCAAGCTCTTCCAGTTCCTCTTCTCCGACCAGCGCGATTTCCGCGTTGATGATGCCGCGAATGATATCGATGTCTTCATTGATGAGCGTAATCAACTCACGCTCGCCTGCGCCGAAATCCTGATCGCCGATCAAGAGGGCGTCGCCGAACTGTTTGAACAGCTGGTAGGTATGGGTCGAAAGCAGCAGATGCTGCTCGTAGGACCGATGCGCCAGGTTCATGCGTTCGGAATAGAATTGTGTGCGCGATGCGCTCCATAGCACGAGCAGGGAGCCCGCTATCGCGAGGGTCAAAAACAGGGCTGCGGCCGTCGTAACGGATGTGACAATTTTCATCTTCATCACACACTAATTAGGCTGCATTTTCGTAATGCAAAGCCGGAACCGGCTTTGGACCTGCGATCACGGTTGATGCGCTGCGGTCGCACAGCACGTTCCAAAGACGGTCAGCCGCCGGATCTGTCCAAAACCCCTCCTCCACGATGATGATCGAGGGGGTGCGCGTGATCGCTTGGATCAGCGCGATCCGCCGCAGGGCGGCGGCGGTCAGCCCCCTGCCGCTTTCGGCCAGGCGATCGTCCAGATCAGCCCCAAGGAACTCTGTAAGGCAGGTCGCGTTGACGAGATCGCGCAGAGCATCATCGGACGGGCGCTTTTCGACGCCCATCGTCAAAGCGCGGCGCAGCGATCCTTTCAAGATGACGGGGCTGGTCGAAACAGCGGCGACCTCCGGTGCCACGGCGCCGTGAAACTGCACCTCCACCGCACTGTCCTTTCCGGACAATGCCGCAAGGCAGCCGCGCCAATTCACATCGGCGGGCAAAATATGGGTACCCCCGGCTGCGCAGTCCAGCGGAGCAACCCCCGCGGGAAGGTCGAATTGCACGCCAAGCGGGGTTTTGGTGCGCTGCTGCGACGTGTTTTGGTCGGCGCGCGCAAGCAGGGTGTCCACTTTGCCGCGCGCAATGGTCCAGGCGGCGTGCTTGTCCCAGACGCCGACCAGTTGGCGCAGCGGAAGTGTCAGGATGGCCAGAACTGCCAGTGCCGCTGCGGCCTCTCCTGTCGGCAGGCCAAGCACGAGCGACACGATCAGGACTGCAGCGCTCCCAAGGCCAAGGGAGGCATTCGGAATCATCCGCAGGATTGAGGTGGTTCGGATACGCGTCACCGCGTCCGCCCCCGCGCGGGTTCCGCGCGCGCGCAACTGACTGCATTCGCGGTCCAGACGCCCCATGGCAGCCAGTTCATAGGCCTTGCCAATCCGCTCCATCGCCCAAATGGCGACGGTGGCGCGGCGTTTTCGCAGGTCTTTGTGCACGGCATGCAGCCGCCGCCCGATCAGGACAAACAAGACCATCGCCAGAGAAATCGGCAAGATGCCCGCTACGGCCAGTGCCGGGTTCAAAAGCCAGAGAGTCAGGGCAGCAGCAGGCAGAACGATCGCACCTGAGATCAGGCGCGTGACCCCAAGCCCCGCCCATCCACGCGCTGCCGACATATCCCCCACGAAGCGCAAAGAGAGACCCCCAAGAGACCGCTTTGCCCGCTCTGCTTCCGGCAGAGCGGCGATGGCGCGAAAAACCGTGTCGCGCAGATCAATGGCAAAGCTTTGGCCGATCTTCTCAGCCAGCACACGGGCCATCGCCTGGAACAGCGCAAGACAGATCGGCACCATGATCAGGGCCACAATGGCCAGAACCGGCGTCGCCCCACCATCGGCCAGTGCAGAGAAGACGACGCGCGTTGCGAAGGCGGCCCCCATCATCAGGGCTGCTTGGCCAACGCCCAGGGTCGCGACATAGGCAATGTCGCGGCCCCGGTTGTTTTCGGTGATGCCTGGCCGTCGCATTAGGCGGCGGCCTCTGTGTGGTTGCGCATCAGTGGTGCAATCAAATCCGCAGCTGTGTGGCCGTCGCACAGCGCTTCGCGCGATATGACGGGCAGATTGGTCTCGGTTTCAGCTTCCATCGTCCCAAGGGCAGACAGGCTCAGCATGCCCGACAGGGCAAAGGGCCGATGACCATAACGGGCGAGCGTCGAGACACCGCCAACAGCGCCCAGTGCATCTGCAGTTGCAAACAGGATGCCATCCATCCGTTTCACGATGGCACTGCCTTTCAGGATCGCCGCCGTCTCACCCTGAAACACACCGTCGGCAATCTCAACCACCACGATTTCGGCCCCGTCCTGCGCTGCGTTGCCGACAAGCGCGTTGAAGCCGCGCTCGATCCGGTCCAGCGGCATGCGGAAGGTCGTGGGCATTCCTGCATCGGTAAAGTCGGTTACCGGGATGCCGGCATCACGGAAGGCGTTGAAGTCCCCGAAGGCACCCGTGCCTGTGGCTTTCACGCCAGCGACACGATAGCCCGCCTTGGCCAGGCCATGGGCAATGGAGACGGCGGCCGTCGTCTTACCTGCGTTCATGGAGGCGCCAAAGACCCCAACCACGGTCACATGTTCAGGGATGGTCGCGTCTTCAATAGCGTAATCTGCGATATTGAGCGCTGCGCCATCGTGCCCAACGACGAGGCCAAGCGGACGGAGCTGAGTGGGCTTCGACATCTTAGCATGCTTGGCTTCGACCACACCGCAGATGCCACCTCCTGCCAGCAGGTCAAGCGCATCATCCCGCATCTCGGCACGCCCCATGAACTGGTCCGGGGCGTAGCGGTCGCCAAAGCACAAGACAACAAGATCGCCTGAGTAGGATTGTGTGTAGCGTCCG
>JAHDEX010000003.1:0-8894 GCA_020628545.1 Paracoccaceae bacterium
AGGATCTGGTTCAGGACCGCGCGGGCCTCAACAGAGGTATCTTCCGACAGGCTCGCGATCGCCGCCACGCGGTCCTCGGTTGAGTCCCCAAAGCGGGCAGTCAGAAAGGTGATCAGCTGTTCTTTGCGGGCGCGGATGGTCTCGTTCTCTTCCCCGTCGAGGGAGGCGATGAGCGGTTCTAGCTGGCTCGCCTCACCCCGCCGGGCAATGCTTTCCAAGGCGGACAGGCGGCGCAAAGGGCTGGGGTCGGACAGCTGAAACTGGACCAAAGCCGTGCCGATGACACGGCGCACACCGCCGTTGGGTTTGAGTTGTTTGAAATTGTCGGCGGGGGCCTCGGACATGTCACCGCTGTCGATATCGGTGAGGGTCATCACATCGTCGTCTTCGGTCGCGATGTAGAAAAGGCCCGTGTCCTCATCCTGCCAGACGTTCTTGTCAGACCATTCCTGCAGGAACGGCGGCACAGTGGGCAGGCCGGAGGCCACAAGTTCGTCAAGGACGACGCCAACAGAATTGCGGGACGGTTTCGCCACCTGTTCCGCGTGGGTCTGCAGGATCGCCTGCAGGTCTTGGGCACTGGCCGTGACGGCGGTGGCACATAGCCACAGCAGGCTCAAAAGAACGCGGATCATGGGGAGGGGCTTTCGATATTCTGAAAGGAAGGTGATCCGGGCGCGACGCACAAGGGAACGGAAACTGCCGCGCCCGGATCGGACTCAGCTTAGTAGTTCGAGGTCAACTGGACGCAGGTCTCAGTCTCGGTGTTGTACATACCGCAGCCGAGATCTTTCCAGTCAGAGACCAGAACGGAAGACTCTGGCAGGTAGTCTGTCCATGCATCGCCGGGGACTTCTTCCGTCTGGGAGATGATGTCGAACTGGCCGTCTGCTGTGATCTCACCAATCAGGACTGGTTTTGCCAGGTGGTGGTTAGGCAGCATCACGGCAGTGCCACCGGTCAGGTTCGGGAATTCCTGCCCGTACATGGCGGTGCGGACAGCATCAACGTCAGTTGTGCCTGCGTCGGTGACAGCGTTCACCCACATGTTGAAGCCGATATAGTGGGCTTCCATCGGGTCGTTCGTCACACGGTCTTCACCCATCGCAGCTTTCCAGGCTGTGACCCATTCGTCGTTCAGGTCAGATTCCGCAGACTGGAAGTAGTTCCAAGCGGCGAGGTGGCCGACGAGGTTGGATGTGTCGAGGCCCGAAAGCTCTTCCTCACCCACAGAGAACGCAACAACCGGGATATCGTCAGCCGAGATTCCAGCGGCGGCGAGTTCTTTGTAGAAGCCGATGTTCGCGTCGCCGTTGATGGTGGAGATCACGCCAACCTGCTTGCCGTCTTCGCCCAGTGCGACAACGTCAGCGACAATTGTTGCCCAGTCGGAATGACCGAATGGCGTGTAGTTCACAAAGATGTCTTCAGCTGGGATGCCTTTGTCCTGCAGATAGGACTCAAGGATGTTGTTGGTTGTCCGCGGGTATACGTAGTCAGTGCCAAGAAGCGCGAACTTTTCAACGCCCAGTTCTTCCAGGAAGTAGTCAGTGGCCGGGATCGCCTGCTGGTTTGGCGCAGCACCGGTGTAGAACACGTTCTTGGAGCTTTCTTCGCCTTCGTACTGCACAGGGTAGAACATCAGGCCATTAAGTTCTTCCAGAACGGGCAGTGCGGACTTGCGGGACACCGATGTCCAGGAGCCGAAGATCACATCGACTTCGGACACGGTTAGCAGTTCACGTGCCTTTTCAGCGAAGAGCGGCCAGTCAGAGGCTGGGTCAACGACGACGGCTTCAATCTCACAGCCCAGAAGGCCGCCTTTTTCGTTCTGCTGCGCGATGAGCAGTTCCATCGTGTCTTTCAGCGTGGTTTCAGAGATGGCCATGGTGCCGGACAGAGAGTGCAGTACGCCCACTTTGATCGGGTCTGCGCATTCCGCAGCGGCCATGGAGGCCGTCGCAGTGATCGCGGCAGAAGCAAGAAGTGAAAGTCGCAGGTTTTTGGTCATGGATCATGTCCCCGTTTGTCGTTCCGGGGCTCTGGCATGACGGCATTGCATGTCCAAAGCGCGCCAGCCTGCGTTAGGCTGACCCCGCAACAGTGATGTTGTCGTCGCGTGGTGGATAGTCTTGCAGGATGACCATCACGCGGCAGTTGCCCCCCTCGGGCGTCGCTACGTTCGGCGAAGCGGAGCGCCTAAAGCCAGATTTAGGCGGTGAGGCCGGGGCCACTTCGCCCTCGTTGCCCAAAAAAGCGGCGTCTTTTGCCGGTCGCGCCAATTTCATGAGCATATGCACCCCGTGCGCTTACAACGACTACGAAGAATGACGCGATTCTCATCATCTGCCTCGTGAAACGGCAGAGGTTTGCTGACCACCTGCTCACGTTGATCAGATGTCGGATATTTGTCACTTGCATGAGACGAAGGCCGCATTTCGGTTGGGCGGCCCGATAGTCACACATTGCTGAAGTTGACACAGACAAATGTCTAAAACGTGGTTTGCCAAACAGCTAAGGATTAGCCATTTTGGCGCTTATGGAGGCACTCACCTATAGTCACAACGCATGGCTCGTCACGATGTCGATCGTGATCGCGCTTGTTGCTGGCTTCACGGGGCTGTCACTAACGCGGAACCTATCTGAGAAGTCGCTTCAGCAGCGCAAAGTCTCGGTCGCGATGGCGGCGGTCGCGCTGGGCGGTGGGATTTGGTCGATGCATTTTGTGGCGATGCTGGGCCTGCAGATGCCGATTCTATTCTATTATGACGCTGCGATCACCCTTGTGTCCGCACTCACAGCGATCCTGATCGTGGGCGGCGCGTTGATCCTGCTGCACTTTGTGGACAGGACGCCGCAGGTCATCTTGGCGGCTGGTGCCATCGTCGGCGCGGGCATTCTTGCGATGCACTATATCGGGATGGCGGGGTTAGAACTGTGCCGCGCGATCTACACGCCCTTTGGCCTCATCGCGTCGTCCATCGTGGCCATTGGCCTGTGCTGCTTCGCCTTCTGGGTGGCCTACGGTCATCGGTCTGACCGCAACATCGTCTTAGGCACGCTTTGCTTCGGTGGCGCGGTCTGCGCGGTGCATTTCCTTGCAATGTCGGGCACGAACTTTGTCGCGATTCCGCAGGCGGATGAATTCGGACCCACGATCAGCAATGAGTTTCTGGCGCTTGGCGTGATCATGTTCAGCTTCGTGATATTCGGGGCGTTCTTGCTGGTCAGCACAACCTACCTCGTTCCAGGGCCGACCCCCAAGCACGAGGTCGAAACCGCACCGTTCGTTGAGGTGCCACGTCCCGGGCTGCAGATCCCCTGTGAGCGGGATGGCAGCAAGGTCTTCGTCGCCCCAGGTGAGGTCGCACTGGTCCGCGCCGACGGACATTACACCCAGATCTACACAGATGATGAGCGGTTCTTCTGCGTCTGGCCGATTACTGAAGCGACAAAACGGCTGACCCCAGCAGGCTTCATGAAGTCGCATCGCAGCTACCTGATCAACCCCGGTAAAGTCGCCCGATTTGAGCGGACGAAGGACAAAGGCAGCCTGATTTTTGGCTCAGATTATGTCCCGAAAGCCCCCGTCAGCCGGTCGAACCTGAAAGACGTGGAACAGGGTTTGTCGGCCTGACGGCTATGCTGATCCAGTAACCAGCGCAACTCGTGCGTCCAGTGGCGCAACTCGTGCAAAAACCTGTTCATTCAGGTGTTTTCAGGGGCGCTGGCACACAACCGTATGCAGTCTTTTCCTAAGCACGAGCATTGGAGGGAGGAGACCGATGATTCCAGCTGCATTCGATTACTATCGACCCAAAGACCTGCCCGGCGTTGTGGCGCTGTTGCAGGAGCATGGCGACGACGCGCGCGTGATGGCAGGCGGCCACAGCCTGATCCCGATGATGAAACTGCGCATGGCGGACGTGCCGCATCTGATCGACATGCAAGATGTCGATGGGATGAACGGCATCTATGTTGGCGACACGGGTGTGCGCATCGGCGCGATGACCACGCAAGCGGAACTAATTGACAGCGCAGAGCTTGCTGACGCGGCACCGATCCTGCGCGAGGCTGCACTGCAGATTGCTGATCCGCAGGTCCGTTACATGGGTACCGTCGGTGGCAATGTCGCCAACGGAGACCCGGGCAATGATATGCCCGGCCTGATGCAATGTTTTGACGCGACCTTCACGCTTTTTGGGCCAGACGGCGAACGCACTGTTCCGGCGCGGGAGTTCTATGAAGCGGCTTATATGACCGCGCGCGAAGATGATGAGGTGTTGACCGCTGTCTCCTTCCCAACCCCCGCTGGTGGTTACGCCTACGAAAAACAGAAGCGGAAGATCGGCGACTACGCGACTGCCGCTGCCGCGGTGCAGATCGTGAAGGACGGCGGCAGCTGTGCGTCAGCCTCTATCGCGATGACCAATCTGAGCGACACACCAGTCTTTTCGGAAGCCGCCGGCGCGGCATTGGTTGGGACGTCCGTTGACGGCGATGCGATCAGAGCGGCCGTCGCCGCGATGCTGAATGACATCGACCCGGTCGATGACAATCGCGGCCCCGTTGCTTTTAAGAACCACGTCGCTGGCGTGATCCTGACCCGCGCGATTGAGCGTGCCTGGTCGCGCGCCTGAGGGACCGGCCTCAAGTAGCGAAGCGATAGGCCAATCAAAGGAATACCAATGTCGAAAAAGATGCACATCACACTGACCGTGAATGGCAAGGAAGAGGAGTTCCTTGCTGAGCCACGGGAACTCCTCATCTACACCCTGCGTGAGCGGCTGAATATCACCGGACCGCATATCGGCTGTGAGACGTCCCACTGCGGGGCCTGCACGGTTACGATCAACGGCAAGTCGGTGAAGTCTTGCACGATGTTCGTGGCGCAGGCTGACGGTGCTGACGTGACTACCATTGAAGGTATCGGCGGCCCGGATGAACTTCACCCGCTGCAGGAAGCGTTCAAGGAACACCACGGCCTCCAGTGCGGCTACTGCACACCGGGAATGATCACCCGTGCGACGAAGCTGCTGGAAGAGAACCCGAACCCCACTGAGGAAGAAATCCGCTTTGGAATGGCGGGGAACCTCTGCCGCTGCACCGGTTACCAGAACATTGTGAAATCCATTCAGGCCGCTGCGGCGACGATGAATGCAGCCAAGGAGGCCGCAGAATGAAGGACGAAGTGACACGCGACGACCGGATCGCTGGCCTGAAAGGCATGGGCACCTCGCGCAAGCGGGTGGAAGATGCCCGTTTCACGCAAGGCAAAGGCAACTATGTCGATGACATCAAGCTGGATGGCATGCTGTTTGGTGACTTTGTGCGGTCGCCGTACGCCCACGCGCGGGTGACAAACATCGACACATCGGCCGCGATGGAAGTGCCCGGGGTTTTGGCGGTGCTGACGGCGGCTGATTTGGAACCGCTGGGTCTGCATTGGATGCCAACCCTTGCGGGCGACAAACAGATGGTGCTGGCGGACGGCAAGGTGCTGTTCCAGGGACAGGAAGTGGCCTTTGTCATCGCCGAAGACCGTTATGCGGCGGCGGACGGGATTGAAGCGGTCGTCGTGGATTACGAAGAACTGCCGGTCATCACCGACCCGTTTGAGTCGCTGAAGTCCGATGTGGTGCTGCGCGAAGACCTCGACCCCACCGCAGACGGCGCACACGGCCCGCGCAAACACCCCAACCACATCTTCACCTGGGAAGCGGGTGAGAAAGAAGCGACCGAGCAAGTGATCGACGCGGCAGAGGTCGTTGCGGAAGAGATGATCTATTACCACCGCACCCACCCCTGCCCGCTTGAGACCTGCGGCTGTGTGGCGTCGATGGACAAGGTGAACGGCAAGCTGACACTTTGGGGCACGTTCCAGGCGCCGCATGCGATCCGCACGGTTGTGTCGCTGATTTCCGGGATTGAAGAGCACAACATTCGCGTCATCAGCCCTGACATTGGCGGCGGCTTTGGCAACAAGGTGGGGGCCTATGCGGGTTACGTTTGCTCGGTTGTGGCCTCCATCGTCACGGGCAAGCCGGTGAAGTGGATCGAAGACCGGATGGACAACCTGATGACCACGGCCTTTGCGCGTGATTATTGGATGAAGGGGAAGATTGCGGCCACAAAAGAGGGCAAGATCACCGGCCTCTGGTGTCACACGACGGCGGACCATGGTGGGTTTGACGCATGCGCGGACCCGACGAAATTCCCTGCCGGGTTCATGAACATCTGCACCGGGTCGTATGACATCCCGACCGCATACCTCGCCGTCGATGGTGTCTATACCAACAAGGCCCCGGGTGGTGTTGCGTATCGCTGCTCCTTCCGGGTGACGGAGGCTGCGTACTTCATTGAGCGGATGATCGAGGTGCTGGCGATTGAGTTGAACATGGACGCGGCGGAGCTGCGACGGATCAACTTCATCAAGGCGGATCAGTTCCCCTATCAGTCAGCGCTCGGCTGGGAATACGACAGTGGGGATTATCACACGGCGTGGGACAAGGCGCTGAACGCTGTGGGCTATGACAATCTGCGCCGCGAACAGGCGCAGATGGTTGAGGACTTCAAATCGGGCAAGTCGCGCAAGCTGCTCGGCATTGGCCTGTGTCACTTCACGGAGATCGTGGGCGCGGGGCCGGTGAAGAACTGCGATATTCTTGGCCTTGGTATGTTCGACAGTTGCGAAATTCGCATTCACCCCACCGGGTCCGCGATTGCGCGGCTCGGCACGATTTCTCAGGGCCAGGGCCACGCCACCACTTTTGCCCAGATCCTCGCCTCTGAGATCGGCTTGCCAGCGGATAGTATCACCATTGAAGAAGGTGATACGGACACCGCGCCATATGGGTTGGGAACCTATGGATCGCGCTCGACACCGGTTGCTGGTGCCGCCACTGCGATGGCAGGCCGCAAAATTCGCGCCAAGGCGCAAATGATCGCGGCGTATCTGTTGGAGGTTCACGACGATGACGTCGAATTCGACGTGGACCGGTTTGTGGTGAAAGGCGCGCCGGAGCGGTTCAAGACGATGAAAGAGATCGCCTTTGCCGCCTATAACCAAGCCATACCGGGGATTGAGCCGGGGTTGGAGGCGGTTAGCTATTATGACCCGCCCAATATGACCTACCCCTTCGGCGCCTATATCTGCGTGATGGAGATTGACGTGGACACGGGCGAGCATAGCATCCGCCAGTTCTATGCGCTGGATGACTGCGGCACGCGGATCAACCCGATGATCATCGAAGGACAGGTGCATGGCGGCCTCACAGAAGCGCTGGCCATCGCGATGGGTCAGGAGATTGCTTACGACGACATGGGCAATGTGAAGACCGGGACGTTGATGGACTTTTTCCTACCGACGGCCTGGGAGACGCCGCATTATACCACTGATCACACCACCACCCCGTCGCCGCATCATCCGATTGGCGCGAAGGGTGTGGGCGAAAGCCCGAATGTGGGCGGGGTGCCAGCGTTTTCGAACGCGGTGCATGATGCCTTCCGGGCCTTTGGGTTGCGGCAGGCACATATGCCGCATGATCATTGGCGGGTGTGGAAGATCGCCAATCAGCTGGGGCTGCATGGCTGAGGTGTTTCGGATCACGGTGCGATCCGACCCGTTGGGGGAGGCGTTGCCTCCCCCAAACCCCCTCCAAGGTATTTTAAGCAAGAAGAAGGAATGACGCGTTTGGCGGGCCATCTGGAATTGCAACAGGCGTTGGCATCAGGCGGTTATGTCGCTGGTGATGATTTGGCGATGGCGTTGCATTTGATGCAGGCGTTGGAGCGACCGTTGTTGCTGGAAGGGGCTGCAGGCGTTGGGAAGACGGAAGTGGCGCGGGCCCTCGCAGGCGTGCGCGAAACCGCGTTGATCCGGTTGCAGTGTTATGAGGGGCTGGATGCGTCACAGGCGATTTATGAATGGAATTATCAGCGGCAGTTGCTGACCATCCGGGCCGCGGCGGAAGACGGCGAGACTGGTAAGGCAGTTGAGGAGCGGATCTTCTCGCGCGACTTCCTGCTGGAACGGCCCTTATTGGCGGCGATCACACAAGACCTGCCGCCGGTGTTGCTGATCGATGAGATTGACCGGGCGGATGAGGAGTTTGAGGCCTATCTGCTGGAGGTTCTGTCAGACTTTCAGGTGTCGGTGCCGGAGTTGGGGACGATTGAAGCCGTGTCGCGGCCCATTGTGATCCTGACCTCAAACGGGACGCGGGACCTGTCGGACGCGCTGCGGCGGCGGTGTCTTTATACATACGTGGATTACCCCGACCGGGCGACAGAGCTTGCGATTTTGCAGGCGCGCTGCCCGGGGGTAGAAGCGCGGTTGGCTGCACAGATCATTGGGTTTGTGCAGAGCCTGCGGAAGGAAGAATTGGAGAAGGTGCCGGGGATTGCGGAAACGCTCGACTTTGCGGCCGCGCTGATGGGGCTTGGCATTGCCGATTTAACGGATGATCCTGCGGTGCTGCAGGCGACGTTGACGACGCTTTTGAAGACGCAAGCGGATCAGGCAAACATCACGACCGAGGTCGCCCAGCGCATCGCGGGGAAAGCCGCATGACGCGGGTGACGCGCTTTGCCGCCCGTGATCCGGGGCCTGCCGCCCGTGTTTCCGGGTTCCTGGCGCATTTGCGGGACAACGGGTTGCGGCTGGGGGTGGCGGAGACGGACCTCGCGCTGAATGCGCTTTCGCATGTGGAGGCGGCCTGGCCTGAACAGACGCGCGCGGCGTTGCGCCCGGTTTGCACGGGCTGCAAGGAAGAAGTGGAGCGCTTTGATGCGCTGTTCGACAGCTATTGGCTGGATGCGGGGCGCGTGAAGCAGAAGGTGATGCCGGTGTCATCTGGCAATACATCCGACGATGTGCGGTCGTCACGGGACGC
>JAHDEX010000003.1:8994-25592 GCA_020628545.1 Paracoccaceae bacterium
ACGATCCGACGGAGTCTTGCCAGTGGTGGCGAGCCACTGCACCTGCTAAAAAAACGCAGGCCGGACCGGGCACGCAGGATTGTGGCGCTCTGTGATGTGTCGGGGTCGATGACCGTCTATGCGCAGGTGTTCCTGGCCTTCATCGCGGGGCTGATGCGGGCGGACCCGACGGCGGATGCCTATCTCTTTCACACCCGGCTGATCCGCATCACAGAAGCCCTGCGCGACAAAGACGCGATGCGAGCGATTGGGCGGATGTCGCTGATGGCCGATGGCTTTGGCGGTGGATCAAAGATCGGGCCGAATGTGAAACGCTTTGCAGAGACCTATGCAAAGCGGTTTGTGGATGGGCGGACGGTCGTACTGATCCTGTCAGACGGCTATGACACTGCACCGCCGGAGATATTGGATGCCGGGCTGGCGAAGCTGAAAAAACGTGGCTGCACGGTGATCTGGCTCAACCCGCTGAAAGGCTGGCAGGACTACGCGCCGGTGACGGCGGGGATGGTCGCCGCCCTGCCCCATCTGGATCTGTTCAAGGCGGCGAATACTCTGGCTGATCTTGCCGCCCTTGCGCCGGAGTTGGCACGGCGATGACACCGGCGGAGGTTCTTTCATCTGATCTGGCGGATGCAGCACGAGATCTGCGCGCGCAGGATGAGCCATTTGCCTTTGCCACTATCGTGCGCACCGCAGGGGCGACAGCGGCAAAGCCGGGGGCCAAGGCACTGATCGGGCGCGACGGAACGATCCTGCAGGGCTGGCTGGGCGGTGGGTGCACCCGGGCGGCGGTGAAGGCCGCGACGTTGCGCACACTTGAGACCGGACAGCCAGAGCTGATCTCGATCACGCCAGAGGAGCAACTGGCCGACAAGGGCGTCCGCCCAGGCACAGCGGTGGACGGTGTAACGTTTGCGCGGAATGGCTGTCCATCGCGCGGGACAATCGATGTGTTCATCGAGCCGAGCTTGCCGACGCCGGAACTCGTGATCTTTGGGACGTCACCGGTCGCAGAGGCTCTGGCACAGCTTGCGCCGCAGTTTCAGTGGGCAGTGCGGGCCAACCCGGATGCCATTGGCGGAAACAATGCACGGCAACGCGCTGTGATTGTCGCGACCCAGGGGCAAGGCGATCTGATGGCGTTGAAAGCGGCTTTGGCAGCGGAACCTCAACAACTGAGCTTTGTCGGCAGCCAACGTAAGTTTCTATCACTGAAAGAAAAACTTGTGTCCCAGGGCGTGAACGAAGACGCGTTGGCGCGCATCAAAGCGCCAGCGGGCCTCGACATCGGGGCGATTACACCTGAGGAGATCGCGCTCTCAATTATGGCCGAGTTGACGCAGTGGCGGCGGCGCGGTGTGATGACCCACAAGGATGGGGTTGCGACATGAGACAGATCATTGAACAGTTGCGTGCGTGGCGGCGGCGGTGCGCGTTGACGCCCGAGCAAGCAGAACAGCTGGCACGGATCAAATTTCCCTGCTGTTAAGAAAGGATCCCTCATGGAACTGGCAGACGAGATCATTATCGATGCACCGAAAGACAAGGTCTATGCGGCGCTGAACGATCCGGAGGTTCTGCAGAAGTGCATTCCTGGCTGCGAAGAGCTGATCAAGCACTCTGACACTGACCTGGAGGCGAAGGTTGTTCTGAAAGTCGGGCCGGTGAAGGCAAAGTTCAGCGGGAACGTGACACTTGATACCAGCGGCGCGCCAGATGCGTTTTCTCTGACCGGGCAAGGCAATGGCGGGGCAGCGGGCCACGCCAAGGGCGGTGCAGATGTAACGCTCGAGGAACAAGGCGACCAGACTATCCTGCGCTACACTGCGAAGGCCGATGTCGGCGGCAAGCTTGCACAATTGGGCAGCCGCTTGATCCAAGGCACCGCGAAGAAGCTCGCCGCGAAGTTCTTTGACAATTTTGCCGAGGTCATGGCCGACGACAACGTTGCCTGAGACAATCACATATGCCGAGCAGGCGGCTGATGTGCTGCATGTGGCCGCCGAGGCAATCAAGGATGGTTTTCCATTTGCGTTGATCACATCGGTCGGCATCTCGGGCGGGTCGGCGCGACCGCTGGGGTCTTTGGCGCTTGTGACGTCTCATGGGCAGATGACCGGCTATCTGTCCAATGGCTGTATTGACCGGGACATTCAGGCACGCGGTGCGGCTTCGCTTGAGACAGGTAAGAAAGCACTTTTCCACTACGGTCAGGGGTCTCAGTTTATGGACCTCAAACTGCCATGTGGCGGTGCACTTAAGGTGTTGATTGACCCAAAGCCTGACCATACGACGTTGCTTCAGGCAGATGAGGACCTAAAGGCGCGGCGCGGCGCATCACTGACTTTCACTTATCCCGGTGATGACGGCTCTCAGATCGCCTTTGCCTATCGGCCAAAGTTTCGGGTAGTGCTTGCAGGGCGCGGCGCAGCATTCCGCGCGACTGCAACCGTGGCGGCGGCCGCAGGGTTTGAGGTTGGGATCATCACGCCAGAGCAAGATGATCTTGAAGCACTTACACCTTTATCCACTCTCCCTCCGATTGCGCTGACAACACCGGATCAAGTACCCGACTTGTCAACTTTGGATGAAAACACCGCCTTTCTGACCTTGTTTCACGATCACGATTGGGAGCCTGCGCTTTTGCAATCGGCACTGGCGACGCCGGTGGCGTTCGTCGGATGCTTGGGCAGCAAGGCAGCGCACGCGCAGCGCAGGGCGATCCTTTCGGCTGCAGGCGTTGCGGATGAAATGCTGGACCGGATCAGAGGACCCATCGGTTTGGTCGGCGGATTGCGGGACGCGCAACTGATTGCAATTTCAGCGATGGCAGAGGTGACGGAAGCGATGCCACCCAGCATTGTGCAGATCGCCGAATAACCGCGTTCCATGGATCAAGTGCGAGAATCAACCAAAGGGCGATTGTTCTCAATTTGATTCTATCTTCGGCGGAGATCACCGGAAATGTGGCGGTTTGAGCCGGCATTTGGAAACACTCCTCAACGATAGGTGTCATCGTTTCCCGTTTGAGAACACGAACGAAAAATGCCTCTGATTCAATTTACCCTTTGTTTACTGTATCAAACGTGGAAGGGACGCCACGTCCGGGGAAAAGCTGCTCCGACTTCCCAGTGTGCTAAAAACGTAAATGTCGATCTTGTTACTGACGCCTTGAAACGCCCATGGGGGATGGACATGACAATGAAACAAAACCAAGCGGAGACGCAAAAGCGAAGCTTCCCGCGCATCAAAGCTGACATGGTCAAGCGCCTGACCCGCGAAGCCGATCTGCGCACTATTCAACCGCAAGAGGTTGATTGGGCCGAAATCCATCGGCAGGCTGCGGAACTGAACGCCAAGTAACTCATCGGCCCCCAACTGAGGTATTCAGCGGGGGCCTATGCGTGAGTGTATGTGTCGAGGCTGGGTCATTTGCGGAAAAATTGAGTGAAAAGCGCAAACGTTCGACAACCTATAGGTGCACTTTAATCTAGGCCATTTTGTGGCGAAGGGAACTTTTTCCACAGGTGGCGTCAGACGCGCTAGAATTCGTCCGGCAACGCGCCAGCGTCGACCAGCGCGGTGTATTTTTCCCGATCAAACCACCAGTAGTTCACGCCGCGGTTGAAGTCGTATGGCGCGGGCTCGTCAGGCATACCGAAGATATCCCAAACGGCAACGCGGTGGCTGCCGGAATGCCAGCCGCTGATCCAGATCTGCTTGGAGCGGAGCACGCGGTCAAGGGCACGGACGGCGATGGTCATGTCCTCGCGCGTGTTGGCCTGCGCAACACGTTCGATCAATGCATCTACAACCGGGTCGGCAAGGCCACTGAGATTGTTGCTGCCTTCGGCTGCGGCTGCAGCCGACCCGTAAAAGCCGCGCAGCCCGGCACCCGGGGTGACAGCAACTTGCCATGCCGCGGTGGAGAGGTCGAAGTCATAGGCATTGCGCCGTTCACCCATCGTGCTCCCGTCGACCATTTGCAGGTTGGCTTGAACGCCTAGGCTTTCAAGGTTTTCGACGAATGGGAGCATGACCCGTTCAAGACCGCGGCTGTCTTCCGGAAAGTCGAGCGACAAGACCTCGCCAGCTTCGTTGCGGCGCAGGCCATCGTCTCCAGCGATCCATCCTGCCTCATCCAAAAGCGCAGATGCGGCCCGAAGCGCGCCGCGGTCGCGAGGGTTCAGACCGCTGACATAGGGGGTATAAACTGGCTCGGTGAAGATCTCTGGCGGCAAGTCAGCGCGGAACTCTTCCAGCAGCGCAAGTTCGGCGCCTTCTGGCACGCCGGTCGCTTCCATATCAGTGTTTTCAAAGAAACTGTCAGAACGTTCGTAAGCACCATAGAAAAGCGTTTCGTTCGTCCATTCGAAGTTAAACGCGTATTCGAGCGCCTGACGGACGCGGATGTCTTGCAGGACGGGGTTGCGCGTGTTCAGCCAGACGCCCTGCGCATTGGCCGGACGCGCATCGGGGATTTCCATCTTTTTGACCCAACCACTTTGCGCGGCCGGAAATTCATAGCCCGTCGCCCAGTTGGCAGAGCGGTATTCCACACGCATCTGGTATTCTCCAGCAGCGAAGGCCTCAAGGCCAACTGTTTCGTCGGCGAAGTATTCGTAGGCGTAGCAGTCGAAATTGTTGCTGCCGATGTTCACGGGCAGGTCTGCTGCCCAATAGTTCGGGTCGCGACAGAATTTGATGGTGCGTGGCGCGTCAACGGTCTCGAGCAGATAGGGGCCTGAGCCAAGCGGCGTCACCATCCAGGACTCGTCAAACGGGTTTTCATCGTAGAAGTGTTCCGGCAGCACCGGCAGTCCGGCGATTGACGCCGGAAAGGCCACGCCGACACCTTCCGCAAGATCAAAGCGAACGCGGTGGTCGCTTTCAGCTGTCACGCTTTCAACGTCCTCCAGCAGGTTGCGATAATATGGGTGGCCCATCGTCTTGAGCGCGTTGATGGTGAACACCACATCCGAGGCAGTCATCGCTTCACCGTCATGAAACTGCGCTTCGGGGCGCATGTTGAAGGTGAGGTATGACAGGTCGTCGGGGTATTCGATGGTTTCAGCCACAAGCCCGTACATCGCATCGGGCTCGTCATAGGCTCGCACCATCAGGCTGTCATACATGTGGTGCGAGACTTCCGGTGCGGAGTCACCTTTGATGATGAAATTGTTCAGACTGTCGAACGACGGATAGCCGTAAAGCTGGCGTTGCGTCATCGTTCCGTCTGTAGGTGCGTCCGGGTTGACGAAGTCGAAGTGCGTGAAGTCCGCATTGTATTTGAGATCCCCGAAGGCTGAGTATCCATGACTGATCGTAACGTCGGCCCAAGCGGGCGTGGATAGCGCGAGACATGTCAGGACAGTCGGGAAATGCGGTTTCATACGGGACCTCCGGTTGTGATGGCTCAAGTCACAGATATTGCGATTGATCTGTCAAGCCACCCGGCCGTCGCAGGACAGGCGATTTCAAGCAGACGTGTTAGGCGCAGCCAGTGTGATTGGGTGGCCATGTGGCGTTGCTCGAGCTGCGGCTTGCCACGCTGCGGTCAGGGCCTGAACCGTTGCTGCACACGCGATACCCTTGTCCTGCAGCAGCGTGATGAGGGCCTCAGACCACACCTCCCAATAGACTGACGCCTCAGCCGATTGGACTTTGGGGCCAAAGACCCCGGCCCATTCGGACCAGCTAAAATGACCTGCTTCATTCATTGCGACAGTCAGCGCGAAAAGTTGGGCCTGCCACGGTGCGTCAAACGGGGCCTCAGGCGCGGTCAAGGTACGGCTCCCAAGCTTCGATGTGGACCGTGAGCGTCGGGTCAGCATCCGCGCCGTAGAGTTCGGTTGCCGCGAACGCAACCGTGTAAAGCGGTTCCGGCGCTTCACCCGCAAAATGCGCGTTGCTGTCGGGAAAGACATGTGCGCCATGGATGGCCACAATGATGCCCGCGCGGCCGCGTGCGTATGCTGGCAACCGCGTGTGGCCCGCGGGCTGGATATTCCGGGTTCTCACCTGATCGCCAACGGCAAACTGCGGTGCTGCACCGGGCCGGTCAGCTGGGCCGCCTTTGGCTAGCACACCGGGCACCGCACTCGCGGGCATCTTGCGGTCAGCGCGCTTACCGGGGGCCGTGCTGACGCCTGTTGAGGCTTCCGCTTCTGTAACCTCACCCGCGTCGATCAGGATGTTGATCAGCGCGCGCAACCAGATCTCATAATAGCTGGCGTTGTAGTAAATCGCTGGCGGCAAGCTCTCGCGGGCGTGCCGGGAGGCATCGATGTTCCAGTAGCCGAGCGCGGCTGCCGCGAGGGTCATGCCAAGAACGCGCTTTTCCCAGTCGGCGTGAAAGAGTGTCCCTTCTGGTTCGGGCACGACGGGACCAAAGCCGTGGCGACCCCCAAGGTCATGCGGGCCGTTCATACGGCACCCGGCGTTTTGGCAAGCCCGCAACCGATCATGCTGTCGCGCGTGACGAGCGAGGCAAGATCAGCTTCTTTCATGCCGTCAGTGTTTGCCGGTCGCGCCGGGATCACAAGGTAGCGCACCTCTGCCGTTGAGTCCCACACCTTGATCTGCTGGTCGTCGGGCAGTGTGACGCCAAACTCCTCCAGCACCTTGCGGGGCTCACGCACTGCGCGCGACCGGTAGGCCGGGGCCTTGTACCACGTGGGCGGCAGACCAAGGACTGGCCATGGGTAGCAGGAACAAAGTGTACAGACGACCATGTTGTGTAGATCGGGGCTGTTGAAAAGCGCGACCATATGTTCGCCTTGCCGTCCCACAAAGCCCATGTCGGCGATAGCCGCGTTCGCGTCGGCGCGCAGCCAGTCAGCAAAGGCGGGGTCCGCCCAGGCGCGGGCCACGACCGCTGTGCCATTGCGTGGGCCAACTTTGTGCTCATAGGTGTCAATGATTGCATCCACGGCTGCAGGATCGATCAGGCCTTTCTCCACAAGAATGGTTTCCAGCGCCCGCACGCGCGCCGTCATCTCATCGAGTTCGTTATCGTGGTGTGCGTGATCATGCATCCGAAGCAGCCCTTTAGTCTGGCGAGATCGTCCCGGCCAAGGTGATCAATTCTGCCACAGATGTCACTTCCAGTTTTTCGAGGATACGCGCGCGGTGATGGTCGACTGTGCGCGGGCTGATATCGAGTTCGCGCCCGATATGCTTGCTAGACGTCGCAGATGGATTGGCGAGAATGAAATCCGCGATTTCTTTTTCGCGTGCGGTCAGGCGGTCGAATTTCACTTGGGTCGCAAATTCTTTCGCAAATTGAACTCGGGTGGCTGCGTCGCGAGCGAAGGCCTTGTCGATCGCGTCCACCAGCACGTTTTGACGAAACGGCTTGAGGATGAAATCCATCGCGCCGCCTTTCATCGCCTGCACAGATTCAGGCACGCCAGCGTGGCCGGACAGGAAAACGATGGGAAGGCTCAGTCCTTTCTTGGCCATCGCCTTTTGCAGCTCCAGCCCGTTCATACCCGGCATCCCGTAATCGAGCACAAGACATCCGGGGACTTCGGGTGTGTACCACTCAAGAAACGCCTCCGCAGACGGAAAGGCGCGCACCGGGTAGTCGCGCAACTCCAACGCCCGCGTGATCGTGGCCCGAACCTCCTGTTCATCGTCCACCAAAAAGACAGTAGGTGCAGTTTGATCAGGGTTTGTCATGAAAGCTCCTGTGCGCGGGGCACGGTAAAGCAAAAACGAGAGCCGCCGTCCGGTGCGTCTTCATACCAGATGTGACCCCCATTTGCTTCGATGATCGTTTTGCTGAGCGACAGGCCGATCCCGTGACCCTTTGGTTTGCTTGTCTCGAAATGCGTGAACAGCTTTACGTTTGCATCAACACCAGGGCCAGAGTCCGTCACGCGCACCTCAAGCACAGCGTCGCGCGCTGTCGTTTCGATAGCGATGTGCTTGTTTGCGCTTTGATCCATGGCCTCTATCGCATTTTGCATCAGGTTGAGCAGAACTTGCGCGATCTGCAAGCGGTTGGCGTGAACAAGCGCGTTATCCTGCACGGGCAGAGTGATGCGGACCTGCTGTTCGGTCGCTTCGTGCTGTACCAATCCAACGGTTTGTTCGAGCAGTTGTTGGAAATCGAAGGTCGTGACGTCGCCTTCATCCTTTTGCACAAGCCCGCGTAGGGCCGCGATGATATCACCACCTCGGTGGGCCTGTTCGTCGAGGTCTGAAAGGATTTCGCGCAGGTTTTGATCTTCGGGCAAGCGCTTGGACACAATGGATTGCGCGGCGTCAACGTTTTGCACGATGGCCGTCATCGGTTGGCTCAGTTCGTGGGCAAGGCCGGTGGCAAGTTGGCCGAGAGTATCAACGCGCGAGAACTGGAACAACTGGCGCCGGAGCTGGCTGACGCGCGACTCCGATTCGCGGCGTTGCGCGATCTCGTTGATCAGCGTTTCGTTGGCGCGCTGAAGTTCTTTGTAGGTCGTGGGCAGCGGCGTGTCCGACGGCACCTCGCCTTGCGAGATCAGCGATGTCCGCACCGCGAAAGCCCGCACCGGACGCAGGATGCGGTCTGCGATCAATAGCCCAACTAGCGCTGTCGCCAGTGAAATAGCCGCCGCAATCCAGATGTTTCTCCTGCGGTTCTCACGGATTTCGCGGACAAAATCGTTCTCAGGCGCGTGGACACCGATGGTCCATGGCACGTCGATGCCTTGGAACGGAGTCAACAAGGCCAGAAAGGATTGCCCCTCATGCACGACATCGCTGCGTTGATCGACACGCGCGGCGAGCGTCTCTGCTAGATCGGTTTGCCCAAAGGCCTGACGCGCGACAGGGTCTTCCAATTCAGAGATCTCTGCGAGACGAAAACCGCTTCCGCCGTTTTCCACCAAGATCTGATCACTATCCGGGTGAGAGATCACACGCCCGGCATCGTCCATGATTAGAACAGTGCTATCCTCGCTGACTTTCAGGTCCGCAAGAAAGGCAGAAACGTCGTCCGTCTCAATATCAACGCCAATCACGCCGATCAGCCCGTCCGCCTCCGTCAAAACGGGGGCCGCAGCGGTGATGCCAGGCTTGCCCGATGAGAAGAAGACGTAGGGGTCCGTCCAGATCAGCGACCGATCTGCGACTGCAGCATCATACCAGGGGCGCGTGCGCGGATCATATTCGTCCTGTGGATCAAAGCCAGCCTCAACGATACTGAAAGCGTCATCGCGCCAGATCAGTTCGGTGGTGCGGGCGGTACCGCTTCGTGTGACGATTTTTGTGCGCAGATCGCCCGGACCTTCGCTGCGCATGACATAGACAAAATTCCCGGCCTCATCGCCGTAGTAGACGCCCGCGACATAATCTTCCGTAAGCACCTTTTGCGTCAGGAAGATTTCAAGCGAGGGCACATCATCGGGTGCAATCACGCCGCTCGACATCATGCGTGCAGCCTCAACCGCGATGTCTCCGGCTGGTTTGAGGAAAAGGCGCGTCTGTTCACTTGCACTTTTGACGGCTTGGGACATCAGGTTTTGCGCATGCTGCAGCATCGCACGTTCTGACGTCAGATAGCTTGTCGAAACGAACAAAAGGATCGCAAGGAACTGAAGCCCAGCCAGGCTGAGGGCCAGAATGAAGCCAAGCGATAACCTCACCTTGATGCCCTCAATAAAGCGCTGGCTTCACACGATATACTTGCCGAAAGTCGCAAATTGCCTCGTCCCGTTGCATCAGCCATTCCGATCCCACCCGGCCGACAGTTGCGTAAGGACAACTAACAAATAGCAGCGGTTGGGAAAAGCCAGGGCCTGCGGGCTGTTAACGCAATCAGTCATGACCATACGTCACTTTACTCATCTATAGGCAGTAACGCGCATAGACCGCGCACGCTCCACATGGTCAACTTTATTTATCGACTGCGCGTCGTCACGCCGCCGCTGCCCGTGCGTTTCACCAGTTTTGTGGTTTTTGGTTTGCATCGGGTAGCGCAGTGCGTGTCCTGAAGCTGGTCCGGCCCACGCAATTTATCCCCCGTCCCTCGTGCGCAAGACCGGACCAGCATCGGCACCCAACGTCACCCCACTCCAGCGTTGAACTGCCACATAAACTGTGGTCGCCTTGCGCAACGCGATGCTTGGGGGGACTGACGTGGATATTCTTGTAAATGTGGTTTTGCCGCTTTCGCTGGCAATCATCATGTTGAGCCTCGGGGTGGGTCTGACACTGGCGGACTTCAAGCGTGTGGCGGAGCGAAAGTGGGTCTTTGCTGTCGGAGCCGTCTGTCAGGTCATCTTTATCCCCGTTGTGGCTTATCTTGTCGTCCTGCTGTTTGGCCTGACGGGTGCCGTTGCGGCGGGCGTCATGCTGCTGGCGTTCTGTCCCGGCGGGGTGACGACAAACGTTGTGTCGCGGCTTGCCGGGGGCGATGTGGCCTTGTCGGTTTCACTGACCGCGATCGTGTCCCTATTGTCGATTGTCACAGTTCCCGTTTTGGTTGGCTGGACGGTGGTTCATTTTATGGGGGACACGGCACCGGAGATTTCGGTCACGGCACTCGCAATCACGATGTTTCTGATCACTGCTGTGCCGGTTTCCTTAGGCATGCTGATCCGCGGGTTGGCCCCGGGCTTTGCAGTGTGGATCGAACCGGTGCTGATCCGGTTGGCCAGCGTCCTCTTCGTCATAATTGTGTTGGCCGCTATCGCGTCAAACTGGGACCTTTTGATCTCAGAGATCGGCAACCTGGGGCCTGCTCTTTTAACCTTGAATTTGGTCACGATGGTGGGCGGACTGCTGATTGCGGGGACCTGCGGTTTCACCTGGGCCGAGCGGAAAACAATTTCCATTGAGGTAGGCATCCAGAATGGGACGCTGGGGATCACGCTTGCCCCCCTAATCGCAGGGGTTGCCGGGGGTATTCCCACGATTGGACTGCCATCGGCGATGTATGGCGTGGTGATGTACGTTACCGCCATCCCTTATGTCTTGTGGCTACGGAGCCGTCGTTATGAAAGCTGATGTCATTGTCGTGGGCGCAGGCCTTGCCGGGCTTGCCGCCGCTGCTGAGCTGGGTGATCGCGGAAAGTCGGTTCTGATCGTCGATCAGGAGGGACCGCAGAACCTTGGCGGTCAGGCGTTTTGGTCGCTGGGCGGTCTGTTCATGATCGACACGCCAGAACAGCGGCGCATGGGGATCAAGGACAGCCACGCCTTGGCGCTGAATGACTGGATGGGATCGGCCCAGTTTGATCGGCCGGAAGATCGTTATCCGCGCCAATGGGCTGAAAGCTACCTCGACTTCGCGGCGGGCGAGATGCGGTCGTGGCTGTACGAGATGGGCTTGCGGTGGTTCCCGGTGGTCGGCTGGGCCGAGCGCGGGGGAGGTTTTGCCAATGGACATGGCAATTCTGTGCCGCGGTTCCACATCACTTGGGGCACCGGACCCGGGGTTTTGGAACACTTCATCCGGCGGTGTCAGGAACATGAGGCGGCCGGGCGGATCACCTTCCACTATCGACATCAGGTCGACCGGATCGAGATGCAAGAAGGCGGAGCGGTTGGGGTGTCAGGCTCGATCTTGGCAGCTGATGACGCGGTGCAGGGCGCACAAACCTCGCGCGAGGTTGTAGGCGATTTCCGCTTCGATGCGGGCCCAGTCATCGTGGCCTCCGGCGGGATTGGCGGCAATTTTGAAATGATCAAACAGGTCTGGCCGCATGAGCGGTTGGGCCGCGCGCCGGAAAAGATGTTGTCAGGAGTGCCGGCCCATGTAGATGGGCGGATGCTTGGTATTGCTGAAGACGCTGGCGGTCAGGTGATCAACAAAGATCGGCTTTGGTTCTACACCGAAGGTGTGAAGAACTGGGATCCGATCTGGCCACATCACGGCATCCGCATCCTGCCCGGACCATCATCAATGTGGTTTGACGCAAAGGGCAATCGCTTCGCGCCACCTGCCCTGCCTGGGTTCGATACAAATGGGACGTTCAAGGCAATCCTTGATAGCGGCCATGACTACAGCTGGTTTGTGTTGACGCAAAAGGTGATCAAGAAAGAGTTCGCCTTGTCCGGGTCAGAGCAAAACCCTGACTTCACGTCTGCCAAATGGGCCGAGGTCTTGAAGCAACGTGTCCTGTCAGGTGCAAAGGCCACCGGCCCAGTGGAGGCGTTCAAGGAACATGGTGAGGACTTTGTCGTTGCGAGTAACCTGACCGAACTAGTCGCCGGGATGAACAAGATCACTGGCGAGGGGCTAATTGATGAGGCGCACCTACGCGCGCAGATCGCAGCCCGGGATGCGCAGATCGACAATCCGTTCAGCAAAGACGCCCAAATTACAGCGATCCACGGGGCGCGGCAGTATCGCGGGGATAAGCTGATCCGGACCGCTAAGCCGCATCGCTTCCTCGATCCTGACAATGGCCCGTTAATCGCGGTGCGGCTGAACCTGATTACGCGCAAGACGCTGGGCGGGCTGCAGACTAATCTGGACAGTCAGATGGTGGGTGCGGATGGCGCAGTTATCCCCGGGCTTTATGCAGCAGGTGAGGTCGCGGGCTTTGGTGGCGGTGGTTACCACGGGTACAATGCGCTTGAGGGGACGTTCTTGGGCGGATGCATCTTCTCAGGCCGGGCAGCGGGGCGGAACGCGGGTTAGGCCGGTGGCTTTTTGAGTTCTTTGGCTAGGAAATCAAAGACCAACCGCAAGCGCTTGTTCGACAGAATATCCCGATGCGCCACGAGCCAGATCGGGAATGGCAGGTCGTCAAAATCGAATGCCGCACGAGTGACGCCAGGCTCTCGATCCCCAAGCCGCACATCGAGCATGCCAACGCCCAAGCCCTGTCGGGTCATTTCCCACATCGCCAAGTAGCTGGAACATTCAAAGCCAACGGAGGCTTCTGTGACAGGTAAGCCCACTTGCTGCAGGGCCGCCAAAAACGGCCCAGCCTCGCCCGGAATAATCAGGTTCGCGTGCGCCCAGTCGGCTTGCGGGTCCAGCAGACCATGCTTTGCGACGTACTCTTCTGCCGCGAAAAAATTCGCCCCCGTGTCGGCGATGCGTCGGGCAACAAGATCGGGTTCTTTCGGTTGAAAGTTGCGGATCGCGATGTCTGCCTCGCGCCGCATCAGGTCTGACGCGGTGTTGTCCGCACGCACCCGAATGATAAGGCCGGGTTCTTGCGCCTTCAGCTTCTTGAGGATCTGCGGCAACCAAAGACCGGCATAGGCGTCTGATGCCGTAATCGTCACAGGACCCACGATATCATCGTTTTGGCCTTGGGCCGCGATGGACAGGGCCATAGCTCCCTCGCCCATCTTACGGGCATGGTTGACTAGTTCGGCTCCGGCGGGCGTCAGTTCCAAACCTCGCCCAAAGCGTTCAAACAGGACCACGCCCAGCTCTTGTTGCAAGGCTTCGACCTGACGGCTCAGTGTCGGTTGCGCGAGGCCGAGCGCACGGGCAGCAGCCGAAAGCGAGCCTTCCTCCGCAGTCACAAGGAATGCGCGCGCGCGGTTCCAGTCAAATGTCACACCATGCCAATCCATACTGATATGCATAGCAGCGCTGCGATATAGGTCAATTTTGTTGAGATCCCACATCCGGTAGATTGTCCGCATCGCCGAGATTTCAAGGCGACCCAAACACACTTTTGCGAATGGAACGTCACGCAGGCCTTTGCCAGCGACTGATCCCGTTCGCCAATCGAAAGGACTGACAATGCATTACTTTTCCAACCCCGACTCCACCGCTTACGCCCGTATGACCGGGTTCTTCTACCTAGGCATTGCTGTCGCTGGTGGCTTTTCCATCGCTTATGTCCCCTCCCAGATCGTCGTGGCAGAGGACGCGGCGGCGACGGTGGCAAACATCGTCAACCGCAATGGCCTTTACCACCTTGGTATCGCAGGCGACGTGGTGGTCATGGTGTTTGAGATCATGGCGATGACGATGCTCTATTTCATGTTTCGCCCTATCTCTCCCACGCTCAGCTTTGCGGCGGCGATGTCGCGCCTGTCGATGGTCAGCGTGATGTCTGCGATGCTGTTCTTTCACGCAGGCGCGGATTTGCTGGCGCATTCAGACGCAGTGATGACGAACTTCTCTGCCGAGCAGCGGGCCGATGTCGCGGGGCTCTTGCTGGAAATGCACCGCGCCGGTGTCTGGATCTGGCAGGTGTTCTTTGCGCTGCATCTGGTCCTGCTGGGGTATCTCGTCCTGAAATCCGAGCGCTTTCCGCGCGTGATTGGACTGGGCCTCATCATCGGTGCCTGGGGGTATCTCGGCGACTCCGTCTATGCGTTTGCCTTTCCCGATGTCGATTGGCTCGGCAATCTGCGGATTGGGTTGCTCGCCATCGTCACGATCTCAGAAGTCAGCTTTGCGCTTTGGTTGCTGATCCGTGGGCCAGAGGCGCCGCGTGGCGCGCAGCAACCGGCGCTCGCCTGACATTTGGGGGGCTAGCCCCCCTTCCCCCTCAAAAGGAACGAACCTATGAAACGTATTTGTATTGTCGGCATCTCTGGCAAACTGGGCCAGTACATGACCAAACATGCGCTTGACCTGGGCTATGACGTCGTCGGCGTCTGCCGCCCCGAAAGTGTTGGCAAGCTGGACCACTTTGGCGACCGGATCACGGTCTTTCCCGGCCGCACGGACGACCGCGATGTGATCCGCGAGGCCGTCAAAGGGTGTGACGGTGTACTGACTGTCCTCGCACCTTGGGGTGTGGACAACTATGCCTCCGGCACAGCACAGGCGGTAATGGATTTCGCGGCACCGGATGCGCGGCTGATCTTTTCATGCGGTTGGCACATCACCCGCGACGGCAAGGATCGCTACAGTTGGAAGCTGCGGTTGGTTGAATGGCTCGTGCGCAAGATCGGTCCGCTGACCCGCTTTGTGGATCTCAACGACCAGATTGAGGCGACCCGCCGGATCTTTGCCTCCGATCGGCTTTGGACAGTTGTGCGCGGCTCTGATTTGGAGGAGGGCCCAAGTGAGGGGCTACCCGTGTGGGCCGAACATGTGGGCGATCCTGTCCTGGCATCAAACCTGACGCGACGCACAGACTTTGCCTTGTTCATGGTGCACGCCCTGACGGACGACCGATTGATCCAAGTGGCCCCGGCGATTGTCGGACGCAACGCGCCATCCGTTCAACAAATACGGCCCGAGCTACTGCTCGGGCCGTAAACCCCATGGGGAAGAGATCAGGTCATTCCGCTGCAAACTTCAGCGGGATGGCCTTCACTGGGACGGGGTGTTCAGTGAAATCGAACGTGGCGTCTTTCGCGACGGGTGCGCGGCGACGGTGGATCAGCGCAAACATTGGCGGGACGAAGTAGAACGACACGACTGTCGAGAAGAGCACGCCACCGGCAATGGCCACGGCAAAAGGTGGCCAGAAAGCCCCACCATCGAGGATCAACGGCAAGAACCCCCCGAACGTGGTGATCGTGGTCGAAACGATGTGACGGCTGGAGTTGGTGACAACGCGCGCCATCGCGTTGCGGTCACCGGTGTTGGCCTCTCGGTCCTGTTGCAGGGCCGTCAGGATAATGATCGCCGCGTTGATCGACACACCGATGGAGCCAATCACACCGATGATCGCCACAACGCCAAACGGGTACTGCATGATCGCCAGCGACAGCATCGACAGCCCTGCCGACAGGACGCAAACCACCAAGGCCACAGCTGTTAGACGGAAGGAATTGAAGGTGAGTGCGATGGTCGCAATCGTCAGCGTCACGATCAAACCAACCGAGGCCATCAGGTTCCCCACGGTATCCGCCCGCGCGTCGCTGTCGCCACCCAAGGCCAGCGTGTAGCCAGCGGGTAGCTCGAAGCCACGCTCGTCGAGGGCCGTCAGCACATCCTGCAATGCCTCTTCAGGCAGCACGCCGGGAACGATGAACGCCTGGATCGTGTTTTCGCGCAGGCCGTCCGCACGTGTGATCACGCTTTCGGAAGGCTCCAGGATCGGTATCGCCAGTTCAGACAGGGGGACCGCCGGGAAGGCGCCAGTGGCGGACACGGTGGCTGCGTTGGGTAGCAGGATCGGCATGTCAGAGATCGCTTGCAGATCACTGCGCAGGCCATCGCCCATGCGGACGCGTACGGGCAGTTGCTCTGTCCCTTCAACAAGCGACCCACCAGTTAGCCCAACCAAAGCGGTGTTCATCTGAGCTGCGACGTCCGCCACGTCGAGGCCAAGAAGGCGGGCTTTGACCTCATCAATCTCGAACCGCACCTGTGGTGCACCGCCGTTCACACCTGCGCGGGCTTGGGTGACAAGCTCAAGGTCAGCCATGATCGCGCGGACGTCGTCGCCCAGCTGGCGCAGGGTTGCGATGTCCTGCCCCTTGATCGTGATCTCAACCGGGGCGTCGACGGGTGGGCCTTGGACAAGGCCACGGACGATGACCTGGGCATCAGGAAACTGCGTGTCGAATTGCGTTTGCAATTTGCTGACAAGGCGGGCCGCGTCAGCGTCCGTCTCTGTCGTGACCATGGCTTGGCCATAGCCCGGTTCCTGCGCCCGGTTGCCGACGATATTATAGTAGAACGCGGGGCCAGACTGGCCGATGGACCAGTAGACGCTACGAACACCGTCGTC
>JAHDEX010000003.1:25692-54065 GCA_020628545.1 Paracoccaceae bacterium
AACAGCGACCAGACGAGCATCAGGACCACAGCAATGGCGATGGCTCCGACGAAGTCACCTGCGGGGCCGGGGAGCAGGATCATGGGTGTGAACGCAAGTGCGGTTGTGACCGTAGACGCGAGCAAGGGGGCCGCGAGGCGGCGGACGGCGTCGCGGACCGCATCGATGCGCTCCATCCCGTCTTGCAGTCGGCGGCGGACCTCATCCGACATCACGATGGCCGCGTCGACGAGCAGGCCCAAGGCCACGATCAGGCCGGTGACGGACATCTGGTGGATGGGCAGGCCGATGAAGTTCATGGTGGCGAGGGTTGCGAGTGAAACCACCGGCAAGACGAGCGCCACGATGGCAGCTGCGCGAATGCCAAGCGTGATAAAGAGAACGGCGACCACAAGTACCACACCGATCGCCATGTTGATACCAACGTCGGACAGACGGTCGAGCGTGTAGACGCTTTGGTCAAACAGTAATGTTTCTTCGATGCCGAGCGGCGTTGTGCCGGCAGCCAGTTCGTCCCGGACAAAGCTCATCCAACGGTCGATCTGCACGCCATCTTGAGCAAGGATGCCGACGAGGATCGCAGGTTTGCCGTTCGCGATCGCAAGTTCTGCCGCGGGGGCGCGCGGGCCACGGTCGATGGTGGCGATATCACCTAAGGTGACGGTTGCACCCGATGCGTTTTCGCGGAGGACCACCTGACGGATACGGTCGAGCGTTTCTATTTCACCGGAAACGGCGATTGTTAGGTCAACGTCACCCTGCAGACGGCCAGATTGCACCTTGCCATCAGCCTGCGCAATGCGGGCAGAGATTTCAGCGGCGGTCAGACCCAACGCCGCGGCCTCCGTTGGGTCAACGCTGATCAAAACCTCCTCTTCCGGAACACCAAAAAGCTCGACCGCGCGAGTGGACGGGATACCGCGCAAGCGATCACCCAAGGCCTCCGCATGGCGGGAGAGGACGGTCAATGGCATGTCCGCTTCAGTCGAGGTGACGGACACGACAGCGGAATAGGCGGAGATGCCTTCGGAATTGAAATCAGGCGGCAGCACACCAGCCGGGAAGCTGCGGCGCGCATCTTCAACCGCATCGCGGGCTTCAACCCAGACCTGTTCGATCTTCGTCTCATCCAGCGTCTCAAGCAGTTCAAGCGACACGACCGACACGCCAGAGCGGGAGGTGGACTCGACCTTCGCCACTTCAGGGATTTTGCGCAGTTCTTCTTCGATCTCAGCTGTCACCAGCGATTCAACCCGTTCCGGGTCAGCGCCCGGGAACTGCGTCGTCACGGTCGCAAAGATGTTCGTGATCGTCGGGTCTTCTTGCCGCCCAAGCGACAGGAAGGAGGCGAGGCCCGCGCAGATCAGCACCATCATGATGAGGGCCACAAGACGCGGTTGGCGGAAGGTAAGCGTTTCCATGGGACCGGTCCTTTATGAGGCGTTGTTGGTTATGACTTGCTGGCCCACCGTGACTCGCTGGGGGCCTTGGTTGATCAGCATGGTGCCGTCTGGGAAAGCCCCGCGCACAAAGACGCGGTCACTTTCGGCATGCAAAACTTCCACGGAAGCCGCGCGAACGATCTGGTTGGGGTCCACCGTGAGGATCGTCCACTGCCCGCGTGCGCCCTCTTTCAAGCTGGTGGTGGGCAACCAAAGGCCTGTTTCCCCAATGGTTTCGTTCACCATGAGCCGGGCGGTTTGGCCAAAGGCAGGTTGCGCCTTAGTGTCGATCTCAAACACCGCTGTCCGTGTTCGGGTCACTGGGTCAATGTCGGGGCGAAGTGTGATGAGGGATGCCGGGTGGCTTTTGCCATCTACCTCAATCTCTGCGTTCTCAAGGCGGTTCTCGGTCATGTCTAGCGGAACACCGATCCGCACCTGCGGCTCGCGCAGCTCCACCAAACCGAACACGCGCTGCCCAGCACCAAGCGTTTCGCCGCCATCAACCAAACGCTCTGTAACGCGGCCATCAAAGGGCGCTGTGATCTGGGATTTGGCGACGCGGATCGCGACATTTTCGAGGGAGGCATCGATCTCCGCGATCCGCGCGCGCAGCTCATCCTGACGGGAGAGCGCTTCGTCGAGGCCCGCTTGCGTCGCAAAGCCCCTGTCGGTGAGCTCTTGGTTTCGCTCCACTGTCTGATCCGCGAACCGCAACTGCGCCTCGGCTGCGGTGCGGGATGCGATCAGGCGGGTCCGCTCAGAAGTCAGCAATGACAGGTCCTGGCTCGCGAGGACCTGGCCCTCGCTGACCCAATCGCCTTCGTTGGCGTTAATCTCTGTCAGGCGTCCGGACAGTTCAAACGACAGCGAGACGGTCTTTTGCGGCTCCACCTGCCCCACAAAGGCACGGATCACATCATAGCCGTCCACGATTTCTAAAGGAGATGCGGATACCGGGATTAATGGGGCGGCATCTGGCACCGGGGCAGCTTCTGCCCGCCTGGTCAGTTCCTGTGATCCGAACTGCACGGCAAACCCTGCACCTGCGATCACTGCAAATGTCAGGACCACGCGGCCCACCAAACGCACACCTCTTTTCAAAATAGATATGACGCTGCGTCTCTTCTTCGTGTCTTGAACCGGGTCCATTGAAATTGCCTCGCAAAGTTAGCATCTCTAAGTTAGCATGTCTTACATATGTTAGAGTTTCTTACTTTGACAAGTGTTACGTGTTCTGAAAAACTCCGGATCAGCAAAAAACTGGAAAATTCATGTCGACAACAGCAGACACCCAGACCGCCACGACCCTAAAAAAATCGGCCTATCACCATGGCGATCTACGCGCGGGGTTGATCGAGGCGACGCGGCAGTTGGTTGAACAGAACGGGCCTGATGGTTTCTCGGTTTCCGATGCCTGTCGGCTGGCTGGCGTGTCGACGGCCGCGCCTTACAAACACTTCAAGAACAAGGGTGAAATGTTGGTTGCCGTCTGCGTGGAAGGCATGGGCCGGCTGCGCGCCAACATGCAGTCTGCCGTCGCGGACATTCCCTTGGGCGACCCCCGTCGCGTAACCGTCATTGGCGGCGAATACATTAAGTACGCGCTTGCTGAACCTGCCTGTTTCAAACTCAAGTTTGGCGGTTTCACCGACGGCATGGATGACGATGCGCTGAAAGCCGCTGGTGAGGCAGTTTTTGATACCGCCAAGGCTGAAGTGGCCGCTTGTATCGGCGAATCAGAGATCACACCCATCGTGCAGCAGAAGGCGTTTATGCTGTGGAGCTTCGTCCATGGCCTGTCTTTCATTCTGGAAGACAAGGATCTCGCAGAAATGGGACCAGAGATAGAGATAGAGCCACTACTGGCCGATATCACCCGTCGGGTATTGTCCGACTAAGCCACGCCGCGGCTCATCCTGCGACACAGTAGGATGACGGGTATGAGACCAATCGCTGCGATCACAAGGCTGGGTACAGCAGCCCCGTTCAAGCGTTCATCCGACGCAAGACGATGCGCCTGAACTGCGAGCGTATCAAAGTTAAACGGGCGCATGATCAATGTCGCTGGCAGCTCTTTCATCACATCAACAAAGACGATGAGGCCCGCAGTCAGAAGGCTCGTCCGTAGGATCGGCATGTGAACGCGGCCTATCAGACGCGGCACACCAGCCCCCAGCGTCCGCGCCGCTGCATCGATATTTAGACCCACACCGGCAATACCACCCTCGTATGCGCCAATGGCCGCGGCGAGAAAACGGATCATATAGGCGGCGACGAGCAGCCAGATCGAGCCAGTGAAAAGAAGGCCGGTCGAAATATCAAACGTCGCCCGCATCCACGCATCAAGGGTGTTGTCGAAAATGGCAAACGGGACAAGCAAACCAACGGCGATGACCCCACCTGGCACGGCATAGCCAATGCGCGCGAAAGCAATCGCCAGCGCGGAAAGCCGGGTGCTGACGACCCGGTGAAACGTCCCCAGCACCACGGCGGCGCCAACGGTGACAAGTGCGGCGACCATGGCCAGCGTCAGCGAATTGCGGATGAAGCCGAGGTATCGATCGCTCAACAGGTCCTGACCAGAGCCAATCGCCATTGAGAAAAGCGCAAGCGTCGGGAAGATCACACCAAGCGCCACCGGCAGCGCGCAAAGCACCCATGCTGCGATCTGTCCACGCGGGCCCAGTTGGATCCGCTCCATCGGAGGTTTGCGCTGGCTGTCGACGTAACTTGCGTTACCCCGGCTGATGCGTTCAAGGAAGGCGAGCAGCAGCGCAAAGGCGAGCAGCCCAAGCGAAAGCTGAGCCGCCGCCGCCCGGTCAGCCATAGAGAACCAGCTCGTATAGATCCCGACTGAGTATGTTTGCACGCCGAAGTAGGCCACGGTGCCGTAGTCTGCGATGGTCTCCATCGCGACAAGGAGAACGCCAGCGGCGATGGCGGGGCGCGCCATCGGCAAGGAGACCGACAGACAGGCCTGCAACGGGGACCGCCCCAACACGCGCGCTGCCAGAAAGGCCGAGCCGCTTTGCGCCGAGAAAGACGCGCGGGCGAGCAGATAAACATACGGATAGAGCACGAGCGTCAGCATCGCAGCCGCCCCGCCGAGCGACCGGATCTCAGGAAACCAATAGTCGCGCGGACCCCATCCCATCATATCGCGCAGCGTGGATTGCACGATCCCGGGATGGTCGAGGATATGCGTATAAGCATAGGCCAGCACGTAAGCCGGGAAGGCCAACGGTACCGCAAGCGCGATTTCCAGCCAGGCGCGTCCGCGAAAACGGGTCATAGTCACGAGCCATGCCGTGCCGACCCCAATCGTCGCCGTTCCAAACATCACCAAGACAACGAGCAACAGGGTGTCGCGGCTATAGCGCCACAACACCGTTTCGGCCAAACTGGTCAAGGTCTCAATCGAGCCAGCAAAGGCAGCGATCAGCACGGCGAGGTAAGGCAGCACGCAGATACCGGCCAAAAAAGCAGTAAGTGCGAGCACCCATGACCGGGACAATCTGAAGCCCAAAGGCTTTGTGACGGGGCGCACTGTCATGCTCCCTCGCCTATCCCAAGTGTTTTAGTAGGGCAAGTTAGCCCGCAATCATTTCCGCTTGGCGGACGATCACTTCCGCTTGCTTGATCGACGCGATGTCAACGAGGCGCCCCTTGTAGACGGTAGCGCCTTCACCGCGCGCTTTGGCCTCTTCCATCGCTGCAAGAATTTCGCGCGCTTCGGCTACAGCTTCGTCAGAGGGGGTGAAAACCTCGTTGGCGAGGGCGATCTGTTTTGGATGGATGGCCCACTTGCCCACCATGCCAAGCGTGGCAGAGCGGCGCGCCTGTGCACGGTAACCCTCATCATCTGAGAAGTCGCCGAATGGCCCGTCCACAGGAAGGACACCATGGGTCCGACACGCCGCGACAATCGCGGTTTGCGCCCAATGCCATGGGTCGGAATAGTGCCGGTTTTCGCCATGCTGCATATAGTAGTTCTCTTGCGTGCCACCAATCCCCGTCGTTTGCATGCCCATTGACGCTGCGAAGTCTGCAGCACCCAGTGACATCGCCTGCAATCGGGGCGAGGACGCTGCGATCTCTTCCACATGCGCGATGCCAGCCGCAGACTCGATGATCACTTCCAGCGAGACCTTTTTGGTGCGGCCCTTCGCGGCCTCAACTGCGGTGATCAACGCATCGACGGCATAGACGTCAGCGGCGCACCCGACCTTAGGGATCATGATCTGATCGAGCCGCTCTCCCGCCTGTTCAAGCAAATCAACCACGTCGCGATACCAATAAGGCGTGTCGAGAGAGTTGATGCGCACCGAAAGTGTTTTAGTGTTCCAATCGACGGTATTAATCGCGTCAATCACGTTCGCCCTCGCGACATCCTTATCGGTCGGCGAGACCGAGTCTTCGAGGTCAAGGTTGATCACATCCGCCGCGGAGGCCGCCATTTTCGCAAACAGCTTTGTATTGGAACCCGGCCCAAACAACTGGCAACGATTGGGACGAGCGGGTGCGGCAGGCTGCAGGCGGAATGACATGAGCGGTCCTTTGGGTATTAATGTTACGCAAAGCGTTTCGCATGAGGTAGATTATTGCGCAACGTCAGGCAAGCGCGATTTTGCAACTGCAGAAAAGATCACGTTGCACCGCGGCGGAGCACGCTGAGACTTTCTCAAATTACAGGCGTGAGTGCCATCGAAACACGCAGCAGAGGACATATGTCTGCGATGACAGAGGAGTGTTCAAATATGGCATCACCACGCGAGATAAGTTTGGCCCTGGCACTTTTCGCCATCGCAACCGCAGCACAAGCCGATTGGACCGGCTATGCGACCGACAGCAAAAGCATCGCTTACGAGCAAGGCGCCAACCTTGTGACGGCAGGCGACTATGCGGCCGCGATCGAGAAGTTGACGCTGGCTGACGCGCAATCGCCGAACGATGCGGACACCCTAAACCTCATCGCCTTCTCAAATCGCAAACTCGGCAATTACGACTTGGCAGCCGGCTATTATTCCCGGGCTTTGTCGATTGACCCTGATCACCTCGGCGCTTTGGAATACCAGGGTGAACTCTTCATCACCCTAGGCGATCTAACTGCTGCCAACGCGAACCTCGCGCGCCTCAAGTCACTCTGCCCCGGCGGCTGCGACGAACTCACCAAACTGGAAAACGCACTGGCGGGGGCGTAGGCCGGGGCTCACCAAGACTCACTCTCCCAGAGCGGTGAGCAACGCCTTCAACGCCCCGCGCTGCTCCTCGGTCCAAGCCGACCGCCGCCCCCGGAAGAGCGTGGCCTGTGACGCGTGGATCAACCCGTCATCGAGGATCTTCAAACCATTCGCCCGCAGCGTCTCCCCGGTCGAGGTGATATCCGCAATCGCCTCTGCCGTTTCGTTCTTCACAACGCCCTCGGTCGCCCCCTGGCTGTCCACTAAGCGGTAGTCGGCCACGCCGTGTTCCTGCAGGAACTCCCGCACGAGCCGGTGATACTTGGTAGCAATCCGTAGGCGCATCCCATGATGGCTGCGAAACGCCGCACAGGCCGCATCCAGATCATCGAGGGTATCGACATCCACCCAGCCATCGGGCACCGCAATGATCAGGTCGGCACCACCGAACCCCATCTTCGTGATCTCAACGACCTGACTATCCCAACTGGCGAGCTTCTCACGCACCAAATCAGACCCGGTCACGCCCACATGAATGTTGCCAGCCGCAAGTTCGCGCGGGATCTCTCCCGCCGACAGCAACACCAGCTCGACACCGTCAACGCCTTCGACAACACCGGCATATTCGCGGTCTTCGCCCGACTTGCGCAGGGTAACGCCGCGGTCACCAAACCACTTGAAGGTCTTATCCATCAGCCGTCCCTTGGACGGGACACCCAGCTTCAGCATCACACGACCTCCAAGAGCAGGTCCGGACGGATCACGCCACCCACAGCTGGCACCGCGCGCCCTTCCCCAAGCACCGCCGTCAACGCATCGTATCGACCACCTGTCGCTACGGGACGTGCGTCCCTTGCACCATGAAAGCCAAAGACAAATCCGTCGTAGTATTCGAGCGATGTGCGTCCGTAGTTGCCCTCAAACTGCAGTGCGTCAACGTCGATACCTTGGCCAGAAAGGGCGTCAATCCGTGCACCAAAGTGGTCAACGGCGCCGGCAATGGCGGGTAGATCAACCGCGAGATCACGTAGCGCTGACAGGATATGCGGCAGTGTTTCCCGCAGGCCAAGCAGCGCTTCAATCAGCGCGATCTCTTCCGATGACAGCGGTGCCGTTGCCGCGTCGGCGCGCAGCGCGTCAATCCTTGCTTGCACTTCCGCCCGGCTGCGGAGGCCCACCGCCGGACCCTGATCCGCAAAGGGATCGTGCGACGCGAGCAAGGCGGCACGCTTTGCTGGCACCGGAGTTTTGCCACCAAAGCGCTCCAGCAGTGCTTTGAACCGGTTCGGGCGCCAGATATGCCGTGTCAGCGCGGCCTTGCGGGCCTCTGATGTTTTCAACCCAAGGATCGCTGCTTTGAGCAGGCCGATATCACCGGTGGTTGGTTTGAGGGCTGCGCCGCCCAGCGCCGCTTGGATCGTCGCGAACACCTCGGCGTCCGCAGTGGCGCGGTCCTGGTCAAAGACTTCATACCCTACCTGCAGATACTCCCGCACACGATGCGGCGCTTCCACTTGCTGGCGAAACACTGGGCCCGCATAGGTGTAACGGGCCGGTTCCGCATGATCGCGCATGTGCATCTGTACGACGGGCACAGTAAAATCAGGGCGCAGCATCATCTCACCCTGCACCGGGTCATCGGTGACGAAAGCACGACCGCGGATATCCTCGCCATAAAGATCAAGCAGCACGTAAGCAGGCTGCAAGATCGCAGCTTCGACTGGGACAGCCCCTGCATCGCGGAAGACGCCCGAGATCCGGGCGGCCTCTGCCAGTATATTCTGCGGTGTCACTTGCCCTGCCCCGCCAGAATTTCGCGCACCTTGGCGACCAGATCGCCCCGCGCGACCTCAACCTGTGAAGGCCGGTCTTTCCATTCTTCCAGCGTCGCATTCTTGGCAATCTCAGCCCCGAGAACGAGGTCTTTGATCTGCACTTTGCCCGCGTCAAACTCATCCCCACCCGCAATCACCGCAATCGGAGAGTTCCGCGCATCCGCGTACTTCAACTGGTTACCGAAGTTCTTGGGGTTTCCGAGGTAGACCTCTGCCCGGATCCCGTTGTTGCGCAACTCAGCCACCATCGCCTGATAGTCCGCCATCCGCGCCCGATCCATGACCGTGACAACCACCGGGCCAATGCCCGCCTTTGACAAACGCCCCTTTGCATCCAGCGCCGCAAGCAACCGATCCACCCCAATGGACACACCCGTTGCAGGCACTTCCTGCCCTGTAAACCGCTTCACGAGGTCATCATAGCGCCCGCCGCCAGAGACTGAGCCAAAGTTGCGCGGCCGACCTTTTTCGTCGGTCACTTCAAAGGTCAGCTCCGCCTCATAAACAGGCCCGGTGTAATAGCCGAGGCCACGTACGACGCTTGGGTCAATCTCAATCCGATCCGCGTTGTACCCTTGCGCGTCGAGGAGTTCGCCGATCGTCTCCAACTCACGCACCCCATCGGTGCCAGTGTTCGACCCTTGGACAAGCTCCAGCAGGCGTGCCACTGTCGCATCGCCGGTGTCACGCTTGGCGCTCATGAAGCCCATCACGATTGTGGCCTGCTCATCGCCAAGCCCGGCACCCTTCGTGAAGTCGCCACTTTCGTCCTCGCGTCCCGCACCGAGCAACGCGCGCACACCGCCTTCACCCAGCCGGTCTAGCTTATCGATCGCCCGCAGCACGATCCCGCGCTCGGCCTCTTTATCGTCACCGGCGAGACCCGCGACCTCCATCACACCGTTCAGCACCTTTCGGTTATTGACCCGCACGATGTAATCGCCCCGATCAATCCCCACGGTCTCCAACGTGTCAGCAAGCATCGCGCAGATCTCTGCATCCGCCGCCACCGACGGCGCGCCAACCGTATCCGCATCACACTGATAGAACTGTCGAAATCGCCCCGGTCCCGGCTTCTCATTCCGCCACACAGGCCCCATCGCGTAGCGGCGATAAGGTGTCGGCAGATCGTTGCGGAACTGCGCATAGACCCGCGCCAATGGTGCGGTCATATCGTAGCGCAAGGCGAGCCAGTCGCCATCCTCTTCCCAGGCAAACACACCCTCATTCGGGCGGTCGACATCCGGCAGAAACTTCCCCAACGCCTCTACCGTCTCAACGGCCGACGTCTCCAAGGCGTCAAAGCCATAATGATGATAGACGGCCGCGATCTTTGAGAGCATCTCAGAGCGCTTGGTCACCTCCGCGCCGAAATAGTCGCGGAACCCTTTCGGGGTCTGCGCCTTCGGGCGAGGGGCTTTTTTCATCTTGGCCATCACTTGGTCCTTGGGGTCTGATTACGCGTGCCGTTTAGCGCCTGCGCCCGCGCGGGGCAATGCATCGCTGGTGTGTGCTTTGATGGGCGTGGTAGAGGGGGATCATGACAGACGTGACACATCTTGAAGAACAGATCGCCCATCTGACCAAAACGGTTGAGGAACTGTCCGATATCGTGGCGCGTCAGGAGACTGAACTGGCGGTCGCCACCCGCCGCCTGGCGATGCTGATGGAACGCGAGGCAGAGCGGGAGCTTGACGCCGGCGGTTCGGTCCCCTTGGCCGACCAACGCCCGCCGCACTGGTGAACCAACAGCGCTGATCCAAAGCCCCCTCTTCTTTTGGATTAAAATACCTTGGGAGAAGCCCGGAACGGGCGGGGGGCAAAGCCCCCAACACACCCTCGGGCCAGGGTGGAAATCTGCTGCAGATATCGCTATCTCTGAAGAATGGCGTAGGATGGCTGCAACCCAAGCCCGCGAAAGGCCATCCGATGGACCCGATCCTGTTTGCCAGCTTCATCGCCGCCACGCTGATGATCGTTATCTCGCCCGGACCGTCCTGCGCGCTTGCGGCCAGCCAAGCGGTGAAACACGGGCCGCGCGCGGCGATTCTGTCGGTTCTGGGAGACGCGCTTGGGTCCATCACCCATATCATCATCGCCGTAGTCAGCCTGAACGTGCTGATCAATGCCGCAGAGGTGATCCTGCCCTATCTGCAAATAGCCGGCGGCATGTTCATTCTGTTCCTCGCCTACAAGGCCTTCTTTGGCGCGAAGGGTGAGGCGTACAACGTAAAAGCCTCCCGCTACGCTTTCTGGGGTGGGTTCTTTGCCTGTGTCACCAATCCCAAAGCGATCGTTTTCTTTGTCGCTCTCTTTCCCGGTTTCATCTCACCCGAGCTCAGCATCGGGTTCCAGTCGCTGGTCTATGGTGCGATCTTTGTCCTGCTCGATGGCGCATCCATCTTCGGCTACGCCATGCTGGCGCGGTATCTGGTGAATTCCACCCTCGCCCCGCGGATCGACATCGACAAACTGAGCGGGGCGGGTCTTTGCGGTGTTGGTCTTCTTCTGATCTTCAAAGGCTACCGCGCGCTGCCACAGACCTGATCATTCCCCCGGCATCTGCGGCGGGTCGGTCGGCTTGGGCTTGGTGAATGGATAGATGAACTGCTTCCAGTAGCCTTTCGGCACGGTGTTCCCTACCACGCCATAGTTTTCCGGCCAGTCTTTTTCCGGCAAATGGTGCGTGCCGAAGAGCCAGTCGTAGATCGGGAAATGCGACGCGTAATTGATATCAATCGCCGCCCGGTCGCTGCCGTGGTGCCAGTGGTGGAACCGCGGGGTCACGAAGAAGCGCTCGATAAACCCAAACTTCCAACCGATGTTGGCGTGGATGAAGCTGGAGTAAAAGTAGACGATCAGTAGATAGGCCTGGATCGCTGCCGGGTCGAAACCCAGCGTGAACATTGGCAATGCCGTCAGGCTGCGCAGCACGGCGATTTCGATGAAGTGCATTCGAGCGCCCGCAAGCCAATCCATCTTCTTGGTCGAATGATGGATCGCGTGGAAGCGCCAGAGTGCCGGGAAGGTGTGGAATGCGCGGTGCACCCAGTATTGCACAAAGTCCGTGGCCATCATGATCACAATGACCTGCACCCAGAACGGCAGTGCAACAATGGTCGCACGCACCCCGTCAAGATCCGCTTGGGCGTTGATATAGTTCGACGGGGCCAGTGTGATAAAGCCCAAGATCTGCACCAGCATAGAGCTGACAAGGTAATAGAACATGTCCTCCTGCCACTCTTCCCGGAACACGGTTTGATCGCCATGATGTGGGAAGAAACGCTCAAGCGGCACAAAGAGGAAGCCGACAACCAACACGTTGATGATGAAGTAATCGAGCCCGAAGTAGAGGCTTTGGGGCGCTGTGCCCAATTCCGGTTGGGTCGTCGCCATCAGCGACGCGATGACCGACAGCGCCAAGGCAGTCCAGCCAAGCGATTTCCGCGCGCTTAAGATCAGACTGAGAAGCGAGAGCGCGTAGCCCGACAACAGCACAAACCGGAGGAAGATGGTGACGACGCCGCTTTCCTGAATGAAAGCAATCTCTGGGTAGGAGAACGTCTCCGGAAACCAGCGCAATAGAACGATCAGCATGCCCGTGATCGCGGCCAAAAGCGCAAGCGATCCTGACAGCCAACCGCTGCCGAGCGGCCGTTGTTCGCGGGGTGTTTCCAACTGCGTGATCAATTTGCGCAAAAGATTCATTGCATCATTTCCTTGTCGTCGCGGCAGTGTAGCCACCAGATTGTGGCGTGCCAAAGGCAGGGATTTCTGACCTTGAAAGCTGTTGCGGGAATGCAGTGGTTTACGGCAGCGGCAGCGCTGTGTCGTCTTTCAACTGATCCATTACGATCTGGCTTTGCACGCGGCCCACCGCCGGATGCGGCAGAAAAACGTCTTGGATCAGCCGGTTGAGCGCCGGCAGGTCCCTGCAAAACACGCGAAAGATGTAGTCCGCCTCACCGGTAAGCGTCCAGGCTGCGACGATCTCTGGGTGGGATTTGATGAGTGAGACGACAGACGGATGCGTTTCTGCCGACTGCGATTCCGTCTGGATCTGGATGAAGGCCTGCACAGTTAGTCCGAGCAAAGCCGGGTCGAGCCTGCTTGGCGTGCTGATGATATAACCTTCCGCCTCCAACCGCTGTCGCCGCCGCCCGATTTGAGAAGCGGAAAGGTTGAGTTTTTCCGATAGCTCCAGCGAAGAAGCTTGGCCGTTGACCTGAAGGGCCGCGAGAAGGGCGATATCTGTAGCGTCAAGCGACATGGTGCGCCTAGCATGCACAAAATGACTTATAGGCGCAATTGTTTCGCATCCATTCGCAAAAAATCGCTCCACAACGCGCACCGATTGCACCTTGCCTGAGCTATTCTGAGAGAAAGCAGGAGGACACCACGATGGGCCCATTCCCCCACGACGCACCCAAAGCCACAATTTCCGCAGACAACCCCGCCGGCACCGACGGTTTTGAATTCGTTGAGTTCGCGCATCCGAACACTGAAGAACTGCACCCACTCTTCGCCAAGATGGGCTACATCCATACCGCAACCCACAAGACCAAGGCGATTGAGCTTTGGCAGCAGGGCGACATCACCTACGTGATCAACAATGAGCCCGGCAGCCACGCGACGCGGTTTGTGGCAGAGCATGGGCCCTGCGCCCCGTCGATGGCGTGGCGCGTCGTCGATGCCCAGCACGCCTTCGACCATGCTGTCGCAAAGGGAGCAGAGCCCTACACCGGCACCGGAAAGACGATGGACGTCCCAGCGATTGTCGGCATCGGCGGGTCGCTGATCTACTTCATTGAAGACTACTACGACACCAACCCTTACAACGCGGAATTCAATTGGGTGGCGGATACGCACCCCGAAGGTGTCGGATTTCACTACCTCGATCACCTCACCCACAACGTCCACAAGGGCAACATGGACGTCTGGTTCAAGTTCTACGGTGACCTATTCAATTTCAAAGAGATCCGGTTCTTCGACATCGAAGGCAAATACACGGGCCTTCTGAGCCGTGCGTTGACGTCACCTTGTGGCCGCATCCGCATTCCGATCAACGAAGACCGGGGTGAGACCGGACAGATCGTCGAATACCTCAAGCGTTACAAAGGCGAAGGCATTCAGCACATCGCGGTGGGTGCGAAGGATATCTATGACGCCACCGATGCGATTGCAGCGAACGGCATTCAGTTCATGAAAGGCCCACCCAAGACTTATTATGACCAAAGCAAATCCCGCGTTGTCGGCCACGAGGAGCCACTCGAACGGATGATGCAGCACGGCATCATGATCGACGGCGAAGGCGTTGTTGGGGGTGGAGAGACGAAGATCCTGTTGCAGATCTTCTCCAAAACCGTGATCGGGCCGATCTTCTTTGAGTTCATTCAACGCAAGGGCGACGATGGCTTTGGGGAGGGCAATTTCAAGGCACTCTTTGAAAGCATCGAAGCCGACCAGATCGAGCGTGGGGTTCTCAAGGCCAGCTGATAGCCGTAGGGCGGGGCTTCGACCCGCCGCTACTTGGCAAAGCGCGCGGGCGAGACGGATCTTGCGATGTCCGGTCCCACGTCTGTCTCCCGCCCAGCGATCACGTCTGCGAGCAACTGGCTCGCCCCCGGTGCGGTCTGGAACCCATAGCCACCTTGCCCTGCGCACCAGATGAACGTCGGTTCGTGCCGGTCCGGTCCCAGCACCAGCGTCTTGTCCGTCGCAAATGTCCGCAGCCCCGCCCAGGAGGTGATCAGCCGGGTCACCGGCTCTGTGACGTAATGGCTGTAGCGATCCAACCCTTCCGCCAACACCATGTCATCCGCCCAGGCATCATGCGGTTCTTGCGGGTCCTCATCCGCAGGCGAGACGAGCAACGCACCCGCATCCGGTTTTGCATACCATGTCTCACCCGGGCCGAAGAACATCGGCCAATTCGACACATCATGACCGCCCGGCGCCGGGATGCGTGCCATCGACCGCCGCAATGGCTTGAGGCCGATAGGTTCCACCCCGGCCATAACTGCGATCTGATCCGCCCAAGCACCCGCCGCGTTGACGATCGATTTCGCCTCGAGAACTTCACCCGTTGTCACCTGCCACCCCGTCGCTGTGCGGGCAATGTCGGTGACCGTCGCGTTCGTCACGACCTGCCCACCTGAGGCCCGCAAAGCCTTGGCGTAGGTCTGCACCAGCAGGTCGGTATCAAGGTCTTCCGCCTGCAAATGAATCGCGGCCCGGTCAATCTTGCGTGTGTCGAGGATAGGAACGCGATCTAGCGCTTCGGCCACAGTGATCGGGTCCAACTGCAGCTCCGCGCAATCCGCGTCAAACGTAGCGGCATCCTCCGGCCCGCTGATCACCATCACACCGCGTGGCGATAAGACCCCTGCCGCCTCATGTCCCGCCCGGCTCGCGCGGCTCAACGCCTTGACCGACGGCGCGCCATAGTTTTCCTCAAACATCGCCGCCGACCGGCCAGATGCGTGATAGGCGAGCGCGCTTTCGCGTTCGAGGAGCGTCACACTGCCGAGCTCGCTCAGTCGTGCAGCTGCCGATACACCTGCGATCCCACCGCCGATTACAAGGAAATCGATCACGCCTCTTCCAGACGATCCGTCGCCGGGGCCGGTGTTTGGGACAGTGCCGTGACCCGAGCGTAAAGCGCGTCGTCCATCGTAAAGCCTTCGGCGGCAAGCGACGGTGCAAGCTGCTCCACCGACCGGGCGGAGATGATGGGCGCAGGCGCTGCAGGATGCTTGGCCGCCCAGGCCACGGCGAGGGTGGCGGTTGCAACGCCCTGCTCCGCCGCAATCTCGCTCAGCCCTGCCGCGCAATTGTGCATCCAGTCGACGTTGTACCGCGCTTTGTAGCGCTCATCTTCCGTCAACCGCCCCGTCCCGCCTTGTGCGTATTTGCCGGTCAGCAGACCACCACCAAGCGGGGAATAGGGGACGATCTTGATGTCTTGGTCGACGGCCATCGGGAAAATCTCGACCTCCGCCTGCCGTTTTACCAGCGAATACATCGGCTGGATCACATCGATCTTGGTGCCCAGCTTGGCGCAAATGGCCTGCGCCTTCATCACCTGCCAAGCGGCATAGTTCGACACCCCAATGTGCCGGATAGCGCCGTCCGATTGCAGGGCGGCCATCGTCTCAAACGTCTCTTCGAGCGGCGTGTCGTCGTCGAACCTGTGGAGATACAGGAGATCGACGTTGTCGAGACCCAGCTGACTGCGGCATCGGTCAAACATCGTCATGATGTTGGCGCTGCCCGCCCCGCCGACATAGGCGACTTTCGTGGCCAGATAGATCTGATCCCGCTCTGCCGCGACCATCGGCCCAAGCAGCTTCTCAGAATTACCGCCGGTATAGCCCACCGCCGTGTCAAAGTGGTTGATCCCTGCCGCCCGCGCCGCGTCAAACATCGCGCGGGACGCATCGGCGTCGGCCTTGCCGCCGAATTGCATGGTGCCAAATGTGAGCCGCGAAATCGGGGCGCCGGATAGCGTTCTCAGATCGCTCATCGTGTTGCTGGCCTTCTTGCGACCATATCAATCTCGACTAGCGCATCATACGCCAAGCCCGTCGTCCCGATGCAGGTCCGTGCCGGGCGGCGGCCTTCGGGGAAGTATTCCGCATAGGTAGCATTGAAGGCGTCGTAGTCGCGTTTGAACTCTAGCAAATAAGCACGGACGGAGATCACATGCTCCAGCCCAAGCCCCATTCCGTTCAAGTTGGTGGTCAAGTTGGCCATCACATTGCGCGTTTGCGCCACGATGCCGTCGGGCAGGACACCTTTTTCAGCAGGCGTATCCGGCATCATGCCGGTCATGAAGATGAACCCATCTGCCTCAACTGCGTGACTAAACGGGGCAACCGGCTGCGGGCCGTTTGCGATCATGTGAAAGATGGGATCGTTGGACATGGGACCTCCTGCATTGAGGCCCATCATGGCACGAATTGACGCGGGGTCTAGCGCCGTCGCGCGGGTGCCTTCCAATCCACCGCCTTGCGGCGTCGCGCTTCCTGAATGTTGTCCCACATGTTTGACGTCAATCTGAACCAGTGCTGCGAGAAGTGAAGCACCTGCACGAGGCAGAGAAGAACGAAGGCAAATTGAAGTGCGGTCATCCGATACGTCCCAAGAGTGAGTGTCGCACCCGCTGAGGCTCGTGAGTGCGTTCCCAAATTGCTAAGTCCAGGTCCATGAACCGGAGATGAACAAAAAAGGTGCCCTTAGGGAAACAGGCAAGAGTCCGCCGAAACGAAAAGGCCCCCGCAATTGCAGGGGCCTGATCATTCACAAGAAGGGGCGAGCCTACTGTGGGATCTCGCCTTCGATGCCTTCCACGTAGAAGTTCATGCCCGCGAGCGTGCCATCATCAGCAGTCTCACCTTCGGCCAACCAAACAGACCCGTCCTGCTTGTTCAGCGGTCCGGTAAAGGCATGGTATTCGCCAGTCCGCAGACGCTCGACCATGTCTTCAGCGCTGGCTTTGACATCGGCAGGCACCGCATCAGTAATCTCACCGATTTTAACCATACCTGGCCCGATACCGTCCCAGGTGTTGGTGCTTTCCCATGTACCGTCGATCACCGCCTGCGTGCGCGCAATGTAGTACGGCGCCCAGTCATCAATGATTGAGGATACGCGTGGGAACGGGCCAAACTCTGCCATGTCAGAGGCCTGACCGAATGTGACCACGTTGCCAGCGGCTTGTGCTGCGGCCTGCGGTGCAGTGGAATCAGTGTGCTGCAGTACAACGTCAGCGCCTTGTTCGATCAGCACGTTGGCCGCTTCGGCTTCTTTGGCAGGATCGAACCACGTGTAAACCCAAACGATCTTGAACTCGACATCCGGGTTCACCTCTTTGGCGTGGATGTAGGCAGAGTTGATGCCACGGATGACTTCTGGGATCGGGAAAGACGCGATGTAGCCAATGATGTTGCTTTCGGTCATGTGACCGGCGATGTGGCCCTGCACTGCACGACCTTCGTAGAAACGTGCAGAGTATACGGACACGTTGTCGGCGGTCTTATAGCCTGTTGCGTGCTCAAACTTCACATCCGGGAACTTGGAGGCGACGTTGATCGTCTGATCCATGTAGCCAAAAGATGTTGTGAAGATCAGGTCAGCACCGTCCAGCGCCATCTGTGTCATCACGCGTTCCGCATCCGGGCCTTCTGGCACACTTTCGACGAAGACGGTCTCAACCGCGTCGCCTAGAGCCTCTTCGACCGCAAGGCGGCCTTGATCGTGTTCATAGGTCCAGCCGCCGTCACCGACGGGGCCAACGTAGACAAAGCCAACCTTTGTCTTCTCGTGGCCGTCCGCAAAGGCGGCAGTTGCCATCCCAAGGGCGAGTGTGGCCCCTGTCAGCAGTGTTTTGATCATCTGATTTCCCCCATTGGTGGTCTTGATCGGTGGCCTCTAACGCGAGGCATGAAAGATTCGCCCAAGTGAGCCGGGCGCCCGTCCGGACGACATAATAACCAGAACGACGATGGTGGCCAGATAGGGCGACATCGACAGATATTCGACCGGAATGGCAAAGCCTGCAGCCTGCAGGTTCAGCTGCAATACGGTCACCCCGCCGAACAAATAAGCACCCAGCAAAAGTCGGCCGGGTTTCCAGTTGGCGAAGACCACAATGGCCAGCGCAATCCACCCCGCCCCGGCGGTCATACCTTCGGTCCATTGCGGCACACGCACGAGGCTGAGGTACGCACCGCCAAGCCCTGCACAAGCCCCACCGAACATGATCGCCATCATCCGGATCGCCCGCACCTTGTAGCCCAGCGCGTGGGCCGCATCATGGTTTTCGCCGACGGCGCGCAGGATCAAGCCCGCCCGCGAATAAGTGAGAAACGCCCAGACGGCAGTGACAATCAGCAGGCCGACGTAGACCATTGGATCGTGCTGAAACACGATCTCTCCAATGACCGGAATGTCGCCAAGAAGCGGGATGTGCCAGTCGGGAAAGCTGGGTGCTTTGATTCCGATATAGCCTTGACCCATCAGCGCCGATAACCCGAGGCCAAAGAGCGTAAGTGCCAACCCGGTCGCAACCTGGTTGGACAGCAAGTACTGCGTGAGCAATCCGAACAGCACCGAAAGCAACGCGCCCCCAACGGCAGCGCCCGCGAATCCTAACCATGGCGATCCAGAATTGACGGCAACTATAAACCCGCAGACCGCCCCGGTGATCATCATCCCTTCAACCCCAAGGTTGAGAACACCCGCACGCTCTACCACAAGCTCGCCAATCGCGGCCAGCAGGATCGGAGTTGCGGCCACCATGAGCGAGGCCAGCAAGAGGACAGGATTTATTGCAGAAAAGTCCATCAGGCCCCCGCTGGTGCGTGAAGAAGAAGCATCAAGAACGGCAGGGCAAAGCCGGTTGTGAAACCCACGACGATTGACAGAAAGGAGGTCGCGAATTTCACCGCAACGCTTTGCACGTTTTCTTTCACCCGCGTCTCAAACGCCGCCATGATCGCAACAACCATGATGCCGATCAGAAAGACGATGATCAGGCTGATTGCATATGTGCCGCTGGTCCCCATCAACTCCCGCGACATGGGCGCAGTCAGGAAGACGCCCACAAAGAACCACCCGAGGACGAGTCCAATGAAAGGCAGGGTGAAGAACAGGCCCAACACCTACGTGTCATCCTTCTCGGTTTGTGTGGCGGCTGGACGGTTCTTCCACTCAAGCAAAAACAACGTGAAAAGATAAACCGCGCCAATCGTCACTAAAAGGGTCAGCGCGTTGCCGGTGCCGCGCGACTCCAGCGTGCCGTCCGCGCCCATCTCCTGTGGCGCGTTGAGGAAAAGAAGATAAATCGCCAAGCCGCCAACAATGCCCACGGCCCAACTGATTGCTCTGCGCCGATTTGCGGTCATGCCTCAGCCCCCTTGCCAAATCGCACGCGGTAGTGAGTCAGCACGTCGACGGCGAGCAGGAAGAAGAGCAGCATGCCTTGCAGCAGCTGGATCGCCGCCGCGGGCAGGCCCAACTGGCTCTGCGCGATCTCACCGCCGATATAGGTCAGCGCCATCAGCCCCCCTGCAAGCAGGATGCCAACCGGGTGCAACCGGCCAAGGAAAGCGACGATAATCGCCGTAAAGCCGTAACCTACGTTAAAGTCGATGCTGACCTGCCCTGCAGGCCCCGCCACTTCAAAGAGGCCCGCCAACCCGGCCAAGGCACCCGATATCCCCATGCAGACGAGGATCAACCCGCCGGGGCTCACGCCCGAAAACGCCGCCGCCCGTGGGGCCAAACCGGCCAAACGGACCTGAAAGCCAAACACATGCCGGGTCAACATGATGTAGGCAAAGATCACCGCAATGAAGGCCGCCACGACACCCCAATGCATGCCAGAGCCTGCGATCAACTCAAGGTTCGCCGCCGACGGATATTGCGCCAGATTGCGCGAGCCGGGAAAACCCATGCCTTCGGGATTGCGCATCGCGCCCAGCGCCATTGAGGCAAGCAACTGCTCAGCCACATAGACAAGCATCAGCGACACCAGAATCTCATTGGTTCCAAAACGCACGCGCAAGACAGCCGGGATCATTGCCCAAGCCCAGCCACCCAAGGCACCCGCCAGCACCATTAGTGGAAAAATCAGCCGGTTTTCCATTGGATAAAGCGCAAGCCCAACTGCTGCACCGGCCAAAGCGCCAATAATGTATTGGCCCTCGGCCCCGATGTTCCACACACCGGCCCGGAACCCAAATGACAACCCAATCGCGATCAGGACTAAAGGCGCGCCTTTGACCAAAAGTTGTGGGCGATAGAACCATGCAAATTCTGAAAATAGCGGATCATAGAAGATCGTACGGATCGTGACGACCGGGTCTTGCCCCAGCGCCGCAAACAGCGCGGCACCCACAATCATCGTCAAAAAAACCGCCAAAATCGGGGCCGCATAAGTCCAGCCCTGCGATGGAGCCGCGCGGCGCACCAAAGCAATCATGTGCTGTCCCCTGTCTTCATCTGGCCAAAACAACTCATCTGCTAGGCATCCGCACGCACAGCGTCTGACTGGGCACCGCCCAGCATCAGCCCGATCTCATCCACTGTCAGCCCCGCAGCGGGACGGGGCGCGGACAACTGCCCCGCATTCAATGCGCAAAACTGATCAGAAATTTCCATCAACTCATCAAGATCCTGACTGATCACCACAACCGCAGCCCCTTTCGCTGCCAGATCAAGCAACGCCTGTCGGATAGCCGCCGCTGCTGCCGCGTCCACACCCCAGGTCGGCTGATTCACAACCAGCACCTTCGGCTCTTGCAGGATCTCTCGCCCCACAACAAACTTTTGCAAGTTACCACCGGAGAGCGACGCTGCAGCGCTTTCCACGCTGGGTGTGCGGACATCAAAATCCGCAACGATGGCCTGCGCAAAATCTTTCACCCGACCCCATCGGAGGAACCCGCGCGACGCCAACGACTTTGGCACGCGCCCTGTCAAAAGAGCGTTTTCGATCAAGGACATCTCACCTGCCGCCGCGTGGCCGTTACGCTCCTCCGGGGCCACCGACAGCCCCAGTTTGCGTCGCGCATTCGGCGGCAGGTTTCCAATCGGTTGATCGGCTAGCTTTATCATCCCGGCGGCAACACGCATCTCACCACTCAGCGCCGCAACAAGTTCATCCTGCCCATTGCCCGCCACACCACCTATCCCGGTGATTTCTCCGATCCGAGCGGTCAGACGGATCTCGCGCAACGGTGTCCCAAACTGATGCGGTGCAGGCGCGCTCAGGTTATCGAGCTGCAAAAGACCCCGTCCGACCGCCCGGTCAGACCGTTGCGGCACCTGCAGCTTTGCGCCCACCATCATCTCTGCCATCTCGCGGGCTGAGGTCACTTTCGGATCGCACTCCCCCACCACGGCGCCTAGCCGCAAGATCGTCGCCTGATCGCAAAGCGCGCGAATTTCTTCCAGCTTGTGAGAAATATAGAGGATCGCCGTACCTTCTGCCGACAACTTGCGCAGCGTCTGGAACAACACCTCTACCTCTTGCGGGGTCAGAACCGACGTCGGTTCATCCATGATCAAGAGCTTAGGGTCCTGCAGCAAACAGCGAATGATCTCAACCCGCTGCCGCTCCCCCGCCGACAGGTCACCGACAATGCGCAGCGGATCAAGTGGAAGGCCATATTTCTCTGACACCTCCCGCACCTGCCGCGCGATCTCACGTTGCGGGGGTGGGGCCTCCATGCCCAGCGCAATGTTCTCAGCCACTGTCATTGCGTCAAAAAGGGAAAAGTGCTGGAACACCATCCCAATGCCAGAGGCGCGCGCCGCACGCGGATCGGCGGGGGTGAAGGCGGCCCCTTTCAGGGTCATCTCCCCCCGGTCCGGTTTCACAAGCCCATAGATCGTCTTCACAAGCGTGGATTTGCCCGCGCCGTTTTCGCCGAGCAGCGCGTGGATCTCACCTTCCTTGATCGCAAAAGACACATCATCATTGGCGACCACCCCGGGATAGGCCTTTGTCAGCCCGTTCAACGCCAAGAGCGTGTTCGTCATCCCGCAGCCGTCCTTTGCACCCCGATCCCGCCGGTTATCATGGCAGTTGCGACGCCAATGGCAATCGCCTGCGGGTGTTTTCCCAACGACGGGTCGCCGATCGGACAAGCAATGCGCGAAATTTGCGCGGGCGTATGTCCCAGGGCGCGCAATCGTGACTGGAACCGCGCCCATTTTGTTGCCGAACCGATCAGCCCCATCGACTTAAACGGAAGCGACAAAAGCGCGTTGCACAATGCAAGATCGATATCGTGTGAATACGTCAGGATCAGGTGATCTGTCGCATCAGGGGCATGCACGGCCGCGCGCGCCGGGTCTGCCGCGACAAGTTGGGTAACGGTATCGGGGATCACACTGGGGAAGCGCTCTGCGGAGGTATCGATCCAGGTGATCGCAAAATCTGGCAATGGTGACATCACTGAGACGAGTGCACGGCCAACGTGGCCCGCGCCATAGATCCACAAAGGCGTCGTATCAGGCGCAATGAGTTTATCCGCCAACGCGTACTCCAACGTCACGGATCCACCACAACACTGTCCACGCGACGGACCCAGCGGGATTGTTTCTGCAAAGGCCGATTGGCCAGACGCCAGCATCTCCCGCGCGCGCCGCATCGCTTCCCATTCAAGCGCGCCACCACCGATGGTTCCCGTGATTTCCTCTGCAGAGACAAGCATCTGTGTCCCCGCATCCCGCGGCACCGATCCCGCGGTGCGGGTCACGGTCACGCGAACCCTGCTCATCCGCGCGCCCGTCCGATGGCGGCTAGCACCTGCTCTGCGGTCGCAGGGGCTTGCAGATCGGGGTAAAGCGCGCCGCAGGCTGCGACCGCGTCCGACAATGCGAAGAATGCAGAGATCCCCAACATGAACGGCGGTTCCCCCACCGCTTTTGACCGATAAATCGTCTGCGCCGGGTTCGGCTGATCCCAAAGCGCGACGTTAAAAATATCGGGCCGATCCGAACAGGCTGGGATTTTGTAAGTCGCGGGCGCATGGGTCCTGAGCCGCCCTTTGTCGTCCCAGACAAGCTCTTCCGTCGTGAGCCAGCCCGCGCCTTGCACATAGGCACCCTCGACCTGTCCAATATCGAGAGCCGGGTTCAGTGATGCCCCGGCATCATGCAGAATATCAGTGCGCAGGATGCGGTTTTCTCCGGTCAGCGTATCTATCACCACCTCGGTCACAGCCGCCCCTTGCGCGAAGTAAAAGAATGGCCGGCCGTCTCCTTTGATACGGTCCCACTGCAATTCAGGCGTTTTGTAATACCCGGTGGCCGAAAGGCTGACCCGGTTCACGTAGGCCAGCATCACGGCCTCTGCAAAGTCGAGCTCAGCATCGCCGACATGGACCTTGTCATCCGCAAAGCGAATTTGATCCGCCTTCACCTGGTGTAAGCCTGCGATACACGCGGCGATCCGGTCCCGTATTTCATCGCACGCAATGGCCACCGCCATCCCGTTCAGATCAGTGCCAGAGGATGCTGCCGTCGCAGAGGTATTGGGTACTTTGCCCGTATCCGTTGCAGTGATCTTGACCCGATCCACACTCACCCCAAACCGGGATGCCGCGACCTGTGCGACCTTCTGGAACAGCCCCTGCCCCATCTCGGTTCCGCCGTGGTTCATGCGGATAGAGCCATCCTGATAAACATGCACCAAAGCACCCGCCTGATTGAGGTGCGTCAGCGTAAAGGAAATCCCGAACTTCACCGGCGAAAACGCGATCCCCTTCTTCAGGTAGTCGTGCGACGCGTTGAACGCCTGCACGGCTTCACGACGCTGGAGATAATTACAGGACTGAAGCAACCGCTCCGTCATCCCGCCCAAGATGAAGTCTGACACCTCCATGCCATAAGGTGTCGTTTGCACGGCAGTTTTCGGGGAATACGCGCCGCCATAGCGCACGCCCCTTCCCTTCTTCTTGCCTGAAATACCTTCGGAGGGCGCCGCAGGCTGATCCTGCGCCATCTCCGCATAGTAATTCCGCTGCCGCACCAGTGCCGGGTCCAGCCGCAGTTCAGCCGCGATATGATCCATCACGCGCTCAATCCCCAGTACGCCTTGCGGCCCGCCAAACCCGCGGAAGGCCGTCGCGGATTGGGTATTCGTCTTTAATCGATGCGAGGTGATTCGCGCCGCGGGCAGGTGATAAGCGTTGTCCGCGTGCAGCATAGCCCGGTCGGCCACGGGCAACGACAGGTCCATCGCCCAACCGCAGCGGGTGGCTTGTGTGAAATCAACGCCAACGATCCGGCCTTCAGGATCAAATCCAACTTCATAGTCGATCCGGAAATCGTGCCGCTTGCCGGTGATCATCATGTCATCGTCGCGGTCATACCGCATCTTGCAGGGCCGCCCGGTGAACTGAGCCGCAACGGCACATGCCACGGCAAGGGCATTCCCCTGACTTTCTTTACCGCCGAAACCGCCACCCATCCGGCGGACTTCGCAACGCACATCGTGCATCGGCACGCCGAGCGCTTCGGCCACCTTGTGCTGAATCTCGGTCGGGTGCTGGGTTGAGGAATGCACGACCATTTCGGCATCATCCTGCGGAAGCGCGAGGGCGGCTTGCCCCTCGAGATAAAAGTGCTCTTGCCCACCCATCTCAATCCGGCCCTGCAGACGATGCGCAGCGCCCGCAAGCGCCGCATCCACGTCGCCTTTTATCCAGATGCGCGGGCCATCCTCGAACCTGCTATTCGCGGCAAGCGCATCATCCAGTGTCAGGATCGGCGTTTCTTCCGCAACGGTAATCTGGCCCAGGCGTGCGGCTTTCCGTGCCGCCAGATGGGTCTTTGCAATGACAAGGAAGAGCGGCTGTCCTAGGTAGTGGATCGCGCCGTCCGACAAGAGCGGCTCATCGTGCGCCGATGGCGAAACGTCATTTGCAAACGGAAGATCATCCGCGGTCAACACGGCCACAACGCCGTCTGCAGCACGCACGGCGCCGAGGTCCATCGCCGTGATGGTCCCTTTTGCCACCTCCGACATCCCAAACGCCAGATGCAGCGTACTTGCGGGAAGCGGCATATCGTCGATGTAGCGGGCGGCCCCTGTCACATGCAGTTTGGCCGCGTCATGTGGGAGAGCTTTGGTGACGCTCATGCCGAAATCTCCAAAACATTCACCGGCTGCCCCGAGACTTCCGCAAAATAGCGCCGCAACATGTTTTGCGCGGCCTGCAATCGGTAGTCGGCAGAAGCGCGCATGTCGGTCATCGGGGTGTAATCCTCGCCCATTCGCGCTGTAGCCGCTTCAATCGTCTCAACCGTCCATGGCTGACCCACCAAAGCCGCCTCGACGGCAGCCGCGCGATGCGGGGTCCCTGCCATGCCGCCAAAGGCGATGCGGGCCTGCGTAACCACACCATCGGCCACGGTCACGTTGAACCCACCACAAACGGCAGAGATATCCTGATCAAACCGTTTTGATAGTTTGTGGACCCGGTGTTGCGCTTGCCCCAATGGCACAGTCACGCCTGTCACCAATTCACCCGGCTGACGGTCCTGTTTGCCGTAGGCGAGGAAGAAGTCTTCAAGCGGCATCGATCGTTCAGCATCCCGCAACCGAAGATGCAAAGTCGCGCCAAGCGCAATCAAAGCAGGCGGGTTATCCCCGATGGGCGAGCCATTGGCGATATTCCCGCCGATCGTCGCTGCATTCCTGACCTGAACGGACCCATACCGGCGGATCATTTCGGCGTACGATAGATAGTCGTCTCGCACCGCCTCGAGCACGTCCGTCATGCTGACACCCGCGCCCAAGTGGATCGCATCGTCCGTCCGGGTGATCTTATTCAACTCAGGGCACCGTGCGATGAACCCAACCTGATCCAGATCCCGCAATTGCTTGGTCACCCAAAGCCCCACATCAGTTGCACCCGCCACCAAAGTGGCGTCCGGATTGTCAGCATACCAATCCGCGAACTCTCCGAGGCTGTAGAGTGCGCATTCATGGCGCACCGCGCTGTCCATGACCCAATCCGGAACCGGGGCCGCCTGAGCCGCCTCCGCCGCGCGTATGATCGGCGCGTAGCCCGTACAGCGGCAGAGGTTCCCCGCCAGTTGATCGTCATGATCCGTCCGACCGTTTCTGTGGGCAGTCGCCATGCTCATCACAAACCCGGGCGTGCAAAAGCCACATTGAGAGCCGTGGTGGTCCACCATCGCCTGTTGCACCGGGTGCAATGTGCCGTCCGCGCCCGCGAGGCCCTCGACCGTCCGCACAGCTTTCCCGTCAAGCTGCGGGATGAACAGGATGCAGGCGTTTAGCGCCCGCGCGCCATCCTCCCCGGTGACCATCACCGTACATGCCCCGCAATCGCCCTCATTGCAGCCTTCCTTCGTGCCACAAAGGCCCCGCGTTTCCCGCAACCAATCAAGAAGGGTCACGGTGGGGTCTGTGTCCACCTCCACTGCTTCTCCGTTCAGGGAAAAAGCCGTTTTCATGCTGTAAAACCTGCCGCCTTACCAACATCGCTGCGGGACCTGCGCGGTGTCGATGCGGCGTAGACACCCCGGCCCTTTGGTTGCAGCGATCAAACCCGCTCTGATGCGATTGTGCAAGGGGCGATGCGTAGGTCGGGGTTTACCCCGACTCCGTTCCTGAACCAAAAGGGGCGTCGGTTGCTCCAACACCCGACAATACGCCAATAGGGACTTCAAGTTCTCGCGCCGCATCCGTAGACTTGCCGCATGTCTGACCCCACCTTCGTTCATCTCCGCCTGCACACCGAATACTCACTCCTTGAGGGGGCCATACCGGTTAAAAAACTCGCCGGGCTTTGCACGCAGGCAGACATGCCAGCGGTTGCGATCACCGACACAAACAACATGTTCGCGGCGCTTGAATTCTCGGAATACGCCTCTGGTGCCGGGGTCCAGCCCATTGTCGGCTGTCAAGTTGATGTCCGCTTTATGGCCGCTGAGCCTGGCAAACGGCCCGAGGCACCCGCCCCCATCGTACTGCTGGCGCAGTCCGAAAAGGGGTATGAGAACCTGATGAAGCTGAACTCCTGCGCCTACCTCGATCAGGGCGGGGAGTTGCCGCAGGTCACGGTCGATGAACTGGCGGAGTTCAGTGCGGGACTGATCTGTCTCACGGGCGGCCCCGATGGCCCCATTGGGCGGCTTTTGCGGCAAGGGCAGCGGCCAAAGGCTGAGGCGCTGATGGACAGGTTGCAAGAGATCTATCAAGACCGGCTTTACGTGGAACTGCAGCGCCACCCCGGCGATGGCGGTTTGCCTGAGGCAGAGCGGCTGTCGGAGCGTGGCTTTGTCGAAATGGCCTATGCCAAGGAAATCCCGCTGGTTGCCACGAATGATGTTTATTTTCCGAAAACGGAGCTCTACGAGGCGCATGATGCGCTGATTTGCATCGCGGAAGGTGCTTACGTTGACCAGCAGGAGGCGCGCCGCCGTCTGACGCCGCAGCATTATTTCAAGTCACCGCAAGAGATGGTGACGCTTTTTGCGGACTTGCCAGAGGCGATCGAGAACACCGTTGAAATTGCGAAGCGCTGCGCCTTCAAAGCCTACAAACGCGATCCAATCCTGCCAAAGTTCGCAGATGATGAGGTCGCGGAACTGCGCAAGCAGGCCAAGCAAGGTTTGAAAGACCGGCTCGCAATCATCCCGCACGCCGCCCCGATTGAGGAATATGAGAAGCGGCTGGAATTCGAGCTTGGCATCATCGAAGGCATGGGCTTCCCCGGATACTTCCTGATCGTTGCTGACTTTATCAAGTGGACCAAGGAACAGAATATACCTGTCGGGCCCGGCCGTGGGTCTGGTGCGGGGTCGCTTGTTGCCTATGCGCTCTTGATCACTGACCTTGACCCGCTGCGATATTCTCTGCTTTTCGAACGCTTCCTAAACCCTGAACGTGTTTCGATGCCCGACTTCGACATCGATTTTTGCATGGATCGCAGGGAAGAGGTGATCCGGTATGTGCAGGAAAAATACGGGCGGGATCGGGTTGGGCAGATCATTACGTTCGGTGCCTTGCTCTCAAAAGCTGCGGTGCGCGACGTGGGGCGGGTTTTGCAGATGCCTTACGGTCAGGTCGACCGCCTGTCGAAGATGATCCCCGTGGAGGGGGTCAAACCGGTCAGCATCGAAAAGGCCCTGGCCGATGAGCCGCGCTTGCGGGAAGAGGCGCAAGCGGAGGAGGTCGTGGATCGCTTGCTCACTTACGCGCAGCAGGTGGAAGGGTTGTTGCGGAATGCATCGACCCACGCCGCTGGTGTCGTGATCGGGGACAGGCCGCTGGATGAACTGGTGCCGCTCTATCAAGACCCCCGCTCTGACATGCCCGCGACCCAGTTCAACATGAAATGGGTCGAACAAGCGGGGCTGGTGAA
>JAHDEX010000003.1:54165-125789 GCA_020628545.1 Paracoccaceae bacterium
ATGATGGATGCGCTCAAGCGCATGAAACCCGACTGTATTGAGGACATCATCGCGCTCGTCGCGCTGTACCGCCCGGGCCCTATGGAGAACATTCCGAAGTTCTGTGAAGTCAAGAACGGGATCAGTGAGCGGGACCTGCTGCACCCGTCGATTGACCATATTCTGGACGAGACCCAGGGCATCATCGTTTACCAGGAACAGGTGATGCAGATCGCGCAGGAAATGGCGGGATACACCCTTGGCGGGGCCGACATGCTGCGCCGCGCGATGGGTAAAAAGATCAAAGAGGCGATGGACGCCGAACGGCCTAAGTTTGAAGCGGGCGCAAAGGAAAACGGAGTTGATGCCAAGAAAGCGCGCGAAGTTTTTGACCTTCTGGAGAAGTTCGCGAACTACGGCTTCAACAAATCCCACGCGGCGGCTTATGCGGTCGTCAGCTATCAAACCGCCTGGCTGAAGGCGAACCACCCGGTGGAGTTCATGGCCGGGGTGATGAATTGCGATATTCATCTGACAGATAAGCTCGCCGTGTATTTCCAGGAGGTCAAAAAGGGTCTCTCCATCGACTACATCCCGCCTTGCGTGAACCGCTCTCAGGCGACGTTTGATGTGGAAGATCAAAAGTTGGTTTATGGATTGGGCGCGCTCAAGAACGTGGGCGTCGAAGCGATGAAGCTAATCGTGGACGGGCGTGGCGACAAACCGTTTGTGAACGTATTCGACATCGCTCGGCGCGTCGATCTGAAAAAAGTCGGCAAACGTCCGCTTGAAATGCTGGCCCGGGCCGGGGCCTTCGATATTCTCGATCCCAACCGCCAAAAGATGATGAAATCACTGGACGCATTGGTGGCCTATTCGGCGGCGATCCATGAACAGAAGGCGTCGAACCAGGTTTCGCTGTTTGGCGAAGCGGGGGAAGATTTGCCCGAACCACGCCTGGCCCGCTGCGACGATTGGTTGCCCGCAGAGCGGCTCGCGGAAGAGTTTAAGGCAATCGGGTTTTATTTGTCCGGGCATCCGCTCGACGACTACATGCCGTCGCTGAAACGCAAGGGCGTGCTGACGCTGGACGAGGTGACAGCCAAGGCCGAGCGCGGGGCTTGTGTGGTCAAAATGGCGGGAACAGTTTCAGGCCGTCAAGAACGCAAGTCTGCCCGCGGGAATCGCTTTGCGTTTGCCCAACTCTCTGATCCGACGGGACAATTTGAGGTGACGCTGTTTTCTGACACATTGGAGGCATCGCGCGACCATCTCGAAGCAGGTTCGCGCATCATCCTACAAGCCGAGGCAACGATGGAGGCTGATCAGCTGAAGTTGCTGGGCCGCTCTGTCAGTCCGATTGATACCGCGATTTCCGATATCGCGAGCGCGGGGCTGCGCGTCTTCCTTGACCAGCCAGATGCAATCCCGTCTGTCGCCTCTATTCTTGAGAACGCGGCCAAGGATGGTGTGAAAGGCGGACGCGGGCCGGTGTATTTCTGCCTCATGAACTCGGAACTTCCTGGAGAGGTGGAAATAGATCTAGGTCAGGACTTCCCGGTGAACCCTCAGATCAAGGGCGCGCTCCGCTCGTTGGGTGGGGTCATTGAGGTGGAAGAGGTCTAAACCCCTGCGGGTATTGGCGCTTTCTGGACTCTCCTGAACCGAATCGCGTAGCGTTCGGCTGGATTGGGGAATCTATGATGTCTGCTCGTTTGTTGGCCCTGGTGGCCGCCGTCAGCCTCGCTGGCTGTACGTTTGATCTTGATGAGTCTGCGACGGCAGATGCCGAGTTGCTGCGCTTCAGCACGATGACGCTCGATGCGGAAACGCAAGAGCAATTGGCTTTGGCTGAGGCATCCGCAGAAGCTGCGGATGACGAATTAAAGGAGGCCGGAGCGGACCTTCTGACGGCGCTCTTCACGGCTTCGGACACTGCTGCGACGCCCGATGCGCTGCGTCATCGCTTTGGTGATCCGGTGCCTTACGGCGAGATTGCCATCGTCTGTGACGCGCCACGCCGGCCCGGCACCAAGATCGCAAGCGCCGGTGGTTTCACGATCTTTGACAGCGCCCCGAACACCACCACCTTGCGCGCACATTACATCACTGGCTTTGATGATCGCTGCGCCCGGCAATTCTCGGCTGCGCTGGTGCTTACCGGAGATCCGGGAACACACGAATTCCACCGCTATATTCCTGGTAACAAATCACGGTTCAATGCGACTGACACGGCTTATGAAGCCGTCAAATCGTCATTCTGCCGCGTGCGGGAAGGCAAACCCTGTGGAAGCCGGATTGACGCACTTGCGCGTCAGACAACATTTGTCACGGCCTATGAAAGCTTCGGATCCCGACCAACGTGGGTCGAGATCCTCCTGCATGACGGCGAAATGTCCGCGATCGATTTCAAATCGCGATAGACAATTTCTTGCGCGAGAAATTGCCCCAAATTCTCTAGGAGAATTTGTCACCCATCGGCGCGGATCGTTGCATTTTTTGGATCGTACGGGCTGTCTTCGGTGACTTCCGCATCCCAAAGCTTGTTCTGAAGTTTCACCTGCAATTTCGTGCCCGGTACCGCCAGATCAGCGGAGACGTACCCCATTCCGATGCTCTTGCCGAAGGCGACCGAGTAACCACCTGACGTCAGGCGCCCCACACGTGTCCCATCCTGGGTGTAGAGTGCCTCACGCCCCCAAGGGTCCGCATCATTGGGCCCGTCGATCAGCAAGGTACAGCACATTGAGCGAATGCCAGTCTTTTCCATGGCCGTTTTGCCGTGGAAATCCTTCGTGAGATCGACAAATCGGTTCAACCCGGCTTCCAGTGGCGTAGCATCACGCCCCAACTCCGTGCCGAAAGCGCGATAGGACTTCTCTTGCCGGAGCCAGTTCTGCGCCCGCGCGCCTACCAGCTTCAAGCCATGCGGTTGGCCCGCCACCATGAGTTGATCCCACAGGTAATTCTGCATCTCCATTGGATGATGCAACTCCCAGCCCAGCTCACCGGTGTATGCAACACGTACTGCATTCACTGGGCACATGCCCAATTCGATCTGCTTTGCAGATAGCCATGGGAACCGCTTGTTCGACAGGGCCGTCGTTGGATCGGCATCGCGGATCAACGAGGATAGCACGTCACGCGACTTTGGTCCGGCCAGCGCAAACACGCCCCATTTCGCCGTCACGTCCTCTTTGTTAATGCGGCCGAACTCTGCTTCTTTGTCCGCAATAGCTTTGTAGAGGTAATCCTGATCATAGGCCTGCCAAGCCCCGGCAGAGATCAGGTAGTAGTCGTCTTCGGCCAGCCGAACGATGGTGTATTCTGTCCGGGTCGTCCCGGCTTCTGTTAGCGCATAAGTCAGATTTATCCGGCCCACCTTAGGCAACTTGTTCGTTGTGAACCAATCAAGGAACGCGGTCGCGCCGGGACCTGAGATGCGATGCTTGGTGAACGCGGTGGCGTCGATCAGGCCGACGCCGTTGCGGATCGCCTCTGCCTCTGCCTTCGCATATTCCCACCAGCCGCCGCGGCGGAATGAGCGGGCGTCGTGGTCGAAGTTGTCGGACGCGTCGAGGGGACCATAGTAGTTTGGGCGTTCCCAGCCGTTGACCTGCCCGAACTGCGCGCCTTTTGCTTTCTGCCGATCATAGGCAGGGGCGGTTTTCAGCGGGCGGCAGGCTTCACGCTCTTCATCCGGGTGATGCAGGATGTAGACGTGGGAATAGCATTCCTCGTTCTTCCGCATCGCGTATTCGGTCGTCATCCAGGAGCCGTAGCGCTTGGGATCAAGGCTCGCCATGTCAATCTCGGCCTCGCCTGCGACCATCAATTGGGCGAGGTAGTAGCCGGTGCCACCTGCGGCTGTGATCCCGAAGGAGAACCCTTCGGCGAGCCACATATTGCGCAGGCCCGGTGCTGGCCCGACCAGCGGGTTGCCGTCAGGCGTATAGCAGATCGGGCCGTTGAAATCGTCTTTCAGACCCACGGTTTCGGAGGACGGAATCCGGTGGATCATCGACATGTATTCTTCCTCGATCCGTTCGAGGTCCAGCGGGAAGAGGTCCGCGCGGAAGGTATCAGGTACGTTGTATTCGAACCGCGCGGGCGCGCCTTGCTCATACGGCCCGAGGATCCAGCCGCCACGTTCTTCGCGGACGTACCATTTGGCGTCCGCGTCGCGCAGCACAGGGTGTTCGGGGTTGTTCTTCCGCCATTCGACCAGGGCGGGGTCGGGTTCGGTGACGGTAAACTGGTGTTCCACCGGGATCGCGGGGATCTTGATGCCGAGCAATTGCGCGGTTCGCTGCGCATGGTTGCCTGTCGCGGTGACGACATGTTCGGCGTGGATGACCGTTTGTTCGTCGGACGGCACCAGGTTGCCGCCTTTTTCAACCATTTTCGTGACGGTCACATCCCAGTGGTCACCGGTCCAGCGATACCCATCCACCTGCCATTTGCGTTCGATCAGCACCCCGCGCTGACGTGCGCCCTTGGCCATCGCCATCGTGACGTCGGCTGGGTTAATGTAGCCGTCGGTTGGGTGGTAAATCGCGCCTTTGAGGTCTTCAGTGCGGACAAGCGGATAGCGGTCTTTGATCTGCGCCGGTGAGAGCCATTCGTAGGGCACATCACATGTCTCTGCCGTGGCGGCGTAGAGCATGTATTCATCCATGCGGTCCTGCGTCTGCGCCATGCGCAGGTTGCCCACGACAGCAAAGCCTGCGTTCAGGCCCGTCTCTTCCTCCAACGTCTTGTAGTAGTCGACAGAGTATTTGTGGATGTGGGTCGTCGCGTAGGACATGTTGAAGAGCGGCAGAAGGCCCGCCGCATGCCAGGTCGACCCGGATGTCAGCTCATCGCGCTCCAGCAGCATCACGTCATCCCAACCGGCCTTCGCCAGATGATACGCAATTGACGTACCAACAGCACCGCCACCTACAACAAGGGCTTTGACGTGGGTTTTCATGAGGCTACTCCGCTTCTTTGTCAGCGACACATTGACGGAATTGCCATGCACGCGGAAGAACCAGCCGACCACATCTTGCGCGAAACCGACAGCGCCGGAATTTGACGTCGCATTTGCGCCTTCGGGACATGGTCAAATCCGAATTCTGGCACTATATCGAATGGCAGTAGCTGGGGGGCTATGTGTATGTTTTGGGACGACGCGTTTTTTGCGCATTCTGCTATTGAGCCATTAATCTGGGATCAGGACCCGAGCGACCATCCTTTGATGGATCGTATTCCGCTATTTTTGACCCTGCGCGCTGCTCGGTCAGCAGAGGGCGTGATCTTTGCCTCGCGCCGTCCGGCAATTTCGGCGAAACCGGTTAAAATCGGCGTCGTTCGGAACGGGAAGCGCCGTAAAGCGGTGCCCCTGAACTTGAGCGCTTGATGAGCTAAAACCGATTAAAACTCTTAACACGTTGCAACCCTGCGTTAGGGTTTTGTTAGTCCTGTCAAGGCCATGATTGCTGCATGACAAGTTCACGCATCTTCCTAAAAGTGGCCTTCGCGCTTTCACTCACGCTCGCAGTGTCAGCATGTGGGCTTGGAACACACACCGTTGTCGCAGATCGCACAAGCAATGACATGATGCGTTTCACTGTAACGCCGATCACGCCGCCCGGCTCCGCCGGGTCCCAATAAGATGACACCGTGACAGGCTGGCAGCGGCTGACTATTGTCACGCCACACCACAGGCATCAAGCGCAGGCACAGACAGTTGGAATTCGCACGAACATGGCGTGCCGCAGTCACCCGCGCACTGAACCGCTTCCATGCGCGCAAGGCTGCCAAAACATCTGTTACAACCCGTTTTATTACCGAGCCTGAGCCACGTACCATTGGACGGTTTGCCCGGGGTCGACAGTTGGTCAACGGCAACTTCCTGTTTGCTGGTGCGTTTCATCAGGCGCCAAGCACTTCCATCTGGGACATCGCGCCGGGCAACCCACTTGTCGCGGAAGATGTGCAGCGTTTCGACTGGCTGGACGATCTTGCCGCAGTCGGTGACGGGCGCGCGCGCGCCAAGGCTCAGACATGGGTGATCGACTGGATCGAACGCTACGGCGACGGCCGCACGGATGGCTGGGATCCCGGATTGACCGGGCGTCGCCTGATCCGCTGGATCAACCACGCAGCCTTTCTGCAGCGCGGACATAATGACCAGATCGCAGCCCTCTTCCTGCCCAGCCTCGGGCAACAGGCAACGTTTCTTTCAAACCGCTGGTCTGCCGCGCCAGAAGGCTTGCCGCAGTTTGAGGCTTTGACGGGAACCATCATCGCGGGTCTTGCGCTCGAAGGCTTCGGCGATCGCGTTTTCCCTGCGGTCGATGCGCTGGCGCGGGCCTGCGCGCGTCAGGTTGATGACGAAGGCGGCGTGCCGTCCCGGAATCCCGAACATCTCCTTGAAATCTTCACGCTTGTGACCTGGGCGTTTCAGGCACTTTCCGACGCAGGGCAAAAACCACCGCCGCAGCTTTTTGCGGCCTTGTCGCGCATGGCGCCAACGCTCCGCGCTTTGCGGCATGCAGACGGCGGGCTGGCGCGGTTTCATGGTGGGGGGCGCGGCCTCGATGGACGGTTGGATCATGCCTTGGCTGATAGCAAAGTGCCAATCGCGCCTGCCGATCAGGATGCGCTGCATATGGGCTTTGCCCGGATCAATGCTGGGCGCACATCGCTGATCATCGATGCGGCACCGCCGCCGACAGGCCCCGCATCGGTGAATGCCCACGCCAGCACGCTCGCGTTCGAAGTCACGTCAGGGCGCCGCCCGTTGCTGGTGAACTGCGGATCCGGCAGAAGCTTTGGCCACGATTGGCGACGCGCGGGCCGCGCCACACCCTCACATAGTACCTTGTGCCTGAACGGAATGTCGTCATCCAGGCTTACGCCAGCGAAGGGACACGCACACGGCGAAGAGGAACTGACCCGCACACCCGAGACGGTAAGGTGCGAATTTTCGATGCTCGAAGACGGGCGGCGACTTGAACTGTCGCACGATGGCTACCGCCCTCAACACGGCCTGACGCACGCGCGGATCATCGACGTCTCGCTAGATGGGCGGAATATCGTCGGCGAAGACTATGTGGCCGCCGTGAGCGAACCGGACAAGAAACGCTTCTGGGCACGAAGCGAGGCGAGTGCGGAGGCGATCACTTTCAACATCCGATTTCACCTGCACCCGGACGTGGATGCCACTGTCGATCTGCGCGGCAACGCGGTCTCAATGGTGCTGAAATCCGGTGAGGTTTGGGTGTTTCGCCACGATGGACAAGCCCGTTTGGCGTTGGAGCCGTCAGTTTATCTCGAAACAGGCCGATTAAAGCCGCGTGCGGCCCAACAGGTGGTTTTATCCAGCACCGCTTTGGATTATGCGAACCGCGTTCGCTGGTCATTTGCCAAAGCGCAGGACACGCCCGATGCGGTCCGCGATCTGGCACCTCCTGACCCTGCGGACGGGTAACCGAACCAAGAGAGATTTGATGACCACCGACCTCGCCCCGCTGCGCCGCGCCCTGCTGTCTGTTTCCGACAAAACCGGATTGATCGAACTGGGCGAAGCGCTCGCGGCACGGGGGGTAGAGCTGCTCTCGACCGGCGGGTCCGCCAAAGCGCTGCGCGATGCCGGGCTGGATGTGAAAGACGTGGCCGATGTGACTGGTTTCCCTGAGATGATGGATGGTCGTGTGAAGACCTTGCATCCGGTTGTACATGGCGGTCTGCTCGCCCGCCGCGACTTGCCGTGCCATGTGGACGCGATGACAAAGCACAACATCGGTGGTATCGACCTCCTGGTTGTGAACCTCTACCCGTTTGAAGAAACGGTCGCGAAGGGCGGCGACTATGCCGATTGTATTGAAAACATCGACATCGGCGGCCCTGCGATGATCCGCTCGGCCGCAAAGAACCACGCCTTTGTCACGGTAGTTACAGATGTCGAAGACTACGACGCACTCCTAGCCGAATTGAACGCAAACGACGGTCAGACGACTTACGCGTTCCGCCAGAAACAAGCTCAGATCGCTTACGGTCGCACAAGCGCCTACGACACCGCGGTGAGCACGTGGATGGCTGGCGCGCTTGGCAACGCCGAGCCACGTCGCCGGACTTTCACTGGCACGTTCAAGCAAAGCCTCCGCTACGGTGAAAATAGCCACCAATCTGCTGCGTTTTATACCGATGGCACGAGCCGTCCTGGCGTTGCGACAGCCGTGCAGCATCAGGGCAAGGAGCTATCCTACAATAACATCAACGACACCGATGCGGCGTTTGAATTGGTGGCGGAGTTTGATCCCGCCGACGGCCCTGCGGTCGCAATCATTAAGCACGCCAACCCGTGTGGAGTTGGACGCGGGGCGACGTTGAAAGAGGCTTACACCAAGGCCTTCGACTGCGACCGGACTTCTGCCTTTGGTGGCATCGTCGCGCTGAATATGCCGTTGGATGAAGATACTGCGAAAGCGATTGTCGAAATCTTCACCGAAGTTGTCATCGCGCCCGGCGCGTCGGATGCCGCCAAAGCGGTGTTCGCGACAAAGAAGAACCTGCGTTTGCTGACAACCGATGGCCTGCCCGATGCAACGGAAAAGTCGCTGACCTACCGCCAGGTCGCGGGTGGGATGCTGGTGCAGGACAAGGACACAGACGATCTGCAAATCGCTGATCTAAAGGTTGTCACAAAAGTCGCGCCGACGGATGCGCAAATGCAAGATCTGCTGTTTGCCTGGAAAATCGCGAAGCACGTCAAATCAAACGCCATCGTCTACGTCAAAGACGGTGCGACCGTGGGGGTCGGTGCAGGTCAGATGAGCCGCCTTGATAGCGCGCTGATCGCTGCCAAAAAGGCAGAGCGGATGGCGGAGGCGATGGACTTGTCGCAACCACTCACCATCGGATCTGCAGTTGCGTCAGATGCCTTCTTCCCATTCGCAGACGGATTGATGGAAGCCGCCGCAGCCGGAGCGACCTGTGTCATCCAACCGGGCGGGTCCATGCGCGATGAAGAGGTGATTGCAGCCGCCGATGCGGCCGGGATCGCCATGGTCTTCACTGGCACGCGCCATTTCCGACACTAGGTTCCGCCCATGCGAACGCTTTTCTGGACTGCCGCCATTACCTTCCTGATTGATCAGATCAGCAAGTACTACATCTTGCACATCCTGAAGCTGGATGTTGTGAAATACATCGATGTGGCGGCTCCCTATTTGACCCTGCGCATGGCATGGAATCGCGGGGTGAATTTCGGCATCGGCGCCGGACTTGACATGCGTTGGGTGCTGATCGGTGTCGCGATTGTGATCTCGGTCGGGGTGCTAATCTGGCTATGGCGCAACGGTGGGACGCGGATGATGATGATCTCAGCCGGGCTACTGGTTGGCGGGGCCATCGGCAACGTGATCGATCGTGTTTTCTATGGCGCCGTCGCGGATTTCCTGAACATGTCTTGCTGCGGAATCGACAACCCATACGCCTTCAACGTCGCAGACATTGCGATATTTGCCGGGGCCATCGGGCTTGCGTTTCTTTCCGATGACACGGGAAAGCCGCGAAAAGCGAAGGCCGCAAAGAAGGCGTGACCTGCCCCGCCTGATGCGTTAACACACCGTGAAGACTTTTGGACGAGGACGACAATGCGTGCAGTAACACTGGCAGGGCTTCTGGCACTGACACTGGCCGCATGTTCCGGCTCCGCTACGCCTATTCGCGATTTTGGCGCCGCGACGATTAGCCAAATCGAACGAGACGTGGTCACCCAGAAAGAATTGGTGTTGCCGCCGACCTTCAATACCTTGCCTGTACCGGGCGGCTTCAACCGCGCGGATCCATAGGGCCCTACCCGCGGCGCATCGCACCTTTCACATCAGACAGCTTTAAACCGCCAAACCATTGTGCAAAAGCGAAGTAGCTGACTATGCCTATGGCCACCGACACGGCGAGCGCGAGGTAACGCCAGCCAGGCGTGCCATAAAGCGGGCCAACAATAATTTCGGTGATGATCAAGACAACCCCCATCGCGAGCGCCGCTGCGACGATGCGCCAAATCCGTGCACGGAAGCGGTCATCTGTGTTTGCTGCATCACCCATCCCGCGTGCGCCGATCCATAGTTGGAGAACCATCGCCCATCCCGTCAGGGTCGTGCCAACCGCAGCCGCGATGTATCCGATATATGGCGCCAACCCGATGGCGATGGCCGCATTCAGGATCATCGCAAGTACGGCGTAGTAGAAGGGCCGCTTTGTGTCTTCACGTGCAAAGTAGAGTGGCTGTAGTGATTTCTGCATTACAAAGGCGGGCAGACCCAATCCGTAAACAGCAACTGCCAGCGCCGTCGATGCGGTGTCGTCGGAGGTGAATTCGCCCCGCTCAAAGATCACGCTGGTCAGGGGGATGGCGAGGACAACAAGCGCGACGGCGGCGGGAATTGTCAGCGCCAAGGAAATTTCCAACGCGCGGTTGTAGGCGTCCCGCCCCCCGGCCTCATCCCCCGCACGCAAACGGCGGGACAACTCCGGCAAAAGCACAACGCCAATCGCAATTCCAACAACGCCAAGCGGTAGTTGATAAAGCCTGTCTGCGTAGCTGAGCCATGCCACCGCGCCCTCGAACTGCGACGATACCTGTCGCCCGACAAGCAAGTTGATCTGCACCACCCCACTCGCCAACGCAGCAGGTGCGGCAATGATGGCAAGGCGCTTCAACTCGGGCGTCATTTTCGGGATGCGCGGGAACAATGCGAAACCGGCGCGCTTGGCGGCGAGCCAGACCAAAGCAAACTGGGCCAACCCGGCGAACGGAACGGCCCATGCGAGTGGCAAGCCAAAATCCAAAGCCTCCAGCCCGCCCAGCGCCCAAGTCACCAAGATAACCGACACGAAAATGACATTCAGCAGAACCGGCGCTGCCGCAGCTGCCGCGAACCGTCCAGTGGCGTTCAAAACACCCGACAATAAAGCCCCGAGTGAAATGAACAGAATGTAAGGAAACGCGATCCGCCCATAGGTTACGGCCAGATCAAATCGCTCGTCCCCCCGAAAACCCCACGCCATTGCGGAGACGAGTGCGGGCATGAAGATTAGGCCAATCAGGCTTAACACGATCAGGATGAAACCCAAGCCTGCGAAGGCGTCTTGCGCAAAGCGCTTTGGGTCTTCATCGCCTTCGAGCTTCTTCGAAAACATTGGCACAAACGCCATGTTGAATGCGCCTTCGGCAAAGAAACGGCGAAACAGATTGGGCAGGGAAAACGCGATGAAAAAGGCCTCTGCAACAGGACCCGCACCCAGAAATGCGGCCATCATCAAGTCTCGCGCGAGTCCGAGCACGCGCGACAGCATCGTCCAGATACCAACAGTGAAGAACCCGGCAAGCAGGCGGATCGGTTTCACGCGTTGGCCTCTGCAGCGCGTTCAACACCTTTGGCAATTGCATCACGCAGCTTTGCTTCAAGCCGGTTCCGCTTGTTCTCCTGCGTGAATTTCAGGCCGGTCATGTCCTTGACATAGAAGGTATCCACCGCCTGTTCCCCATAGGTCGCGATGACGGCGGATGCGACGTAGACGTGGTTGTCGGCAAGGCAGCGGGTCAGGTCGTACAAAAGACCGGGCCGGTCGCGGGTATCTACCTCAATAATCGTGTAGATACCTGATCCTTCGTTATCGAAAGTAATGACTGTCGGTACACGGAATGCGCGTTCCCGCTTCTTGATCCTGTCACGGTCTTTAAGAGCCTCGCGCGCAACAACTTCGCCCTTCAATGTCCGCGTCAGCATCTGGCGCAACCGCGGCAGCTTGCTGACCTCATAAGGTCTCCCATCCGCGTCCTGTATCCAGAACGCAGCCGTCGCATAGCCATCTTTCGTCGTGTATGTCCGCGCATCGACAATGTTCGCCCCCACAAGCGCCAACGCCCCGGTCATCCGCGAGACAAGTCCCGGGTGGTCAACCATCACAAAGCAAACACGCGTCGCATCGCGTTCCGCGTCAGGAACAAGATCGACACCAATTGCGTCGTCTTCGAGGGTATCCAGCATTTTCGCGAAAATGGCGTGGGTCGCAGGCGGAAGACCCTGCCAGTATGGGCCATAGTGCCGCCCAATTTCCTTACGCAGCGCACTTTCCGACCAATCTGGCAATGCAGCGCGCAGGTCCCTCTTTGCGTCGGCTTCCAGAGTGCCCCGGTTGAGATCTTCCAAACCGTTTTCCAAAGCATCTTTTGTCGCGGCGTAAAGCCTGCGGATCAACACGGCTTTCCAGTTGTTCCATGTCCCAGGCCCAACACCGCGAATGTCGCAAACCGTCAATACGGTCAGTAGATCAAGGTACTCCACCGACTTCATCGCCTTGGCGAAACCAGCGACGGTGCGCGGCTCTGCAATGTCGCGTTTCTGGGCTGTGTCGGACAAAAGCAAATGGTTGCGTACCAACCATTCGACTGTTTTGGCTTCCTTTTTCTTCAAACCAAGCCGTGGCGCCACCACCCGTGCGATCCGGGCGCCGAGTGCAGAATGGTCTTCCTGACGTCCCTTCCCGATGTCATGTAACAGAAGCGCCACATATAGGACCCTCCGGTTCACACCCTTTTTCAGGATACCAGAGACGATCGGCAACTCTTCAACCAGCTCCTCCCGTTCAATCTGGCTCAGATGACTGATACATTGGATGGTATGTTCGTCGACCGTGTAGTGGTGATACATGTTGAACTGCATCATCGCGACGATTGGGGCGAATTCGGGAATAAAGGCGGACAGTACGCCAAGCTCATTCATCCGTCGCAAGCCACGCTCGGGATTGCCGTGCTTCAACAGCAGATCAAGAAACAGCTTCTGCGCTTTTGGATCTTCGCGCATCTCTTGGTCGATGAGGTGCAGATTGGACGATAGCAACCGCATTGCATCCGGATGAAGCAGCAAACCGGTGCGTAGTGCTTCTTCGATGATGCCAAGCATGTTCAGCTTGTCGGCAAAGAACGCGTCCTCATCCGCAACAGTCAGCCGGTTCTGAGCAATCTCGTAAGGGGCTCTGACGGACTTGCGCCGCTTGAAAAGCCGGGTCAGCATTGGTTCGGGCTTAGTATGGTCGGCTTCAAGCGCGGTGAGGAAGATACGGGTCAATTCACCGACCCGCGTGGCATGGCGGAAGTAGTCCTGCATGAAATGCTCGACCGCGCGCCTGCCACTGTGATCGCGATAGCGCAGGCGTTCCGCCACTTCGACTTGCAGATCAAACGTCAACTGATCCATCGCTCGCCCGGTGATGATGTGCAAATGGCACCGGACGGACCACAGGAAATCCTCGGCGGTTTTGAAGGTCACGAACTCATCATAAGTGTAGACACCAAGTTCAATTAGTTCTTTGGCGTTTTGCGTGCCGTGCACATATTTGCCGATCCAGAAAAGCGATTGGAGATCGCGCAAGCCACCCTTGCCCTCTTTGACGTTGGGCTCGACCACATAACGCTGACCACCCTGTTTGCGGTGGCGGGTCGCGCGTTCATCTAGCTTGGCATCAATAAACTCGGACGCCGTGTCCTTGAACAGATCGCCCCAAAGCCGGGTGCTCAACTCCTCTGCAAGGGCGGCGTCACCTGCGATAAAGCGATGTTCGACCAACGACGTCCGGATAGTGTAGTCTTCCTTGCCAAGTCGAATGCAGTCCTTGATCGTGCGGCTGGCGTGTCCGACCTTCAGCTTGAGATCCCAGAAGATATACAGCATTGACTCGATCAGGCTCTCTGCCCAAGGCGTGATCTTGTAGGGGTTCAGAAACAAGAGATCGACATCCGAAAACGCCGCCATCTCGCCCCGACCATACCCACCGACAGCCATGACAGCGAGCCGCTCTGCTTCGGTCGGATTGTGATTGGGATGCAAATACGTCTCCGCGACGTAGAGAACCTCGCAGACAATCTGATCGGTCAGCCACGCATAGGCACGGGTGCCCCGCCGCCCGGGAATCGGGTCTTGAAGAAAGGCCTCAGCGATGCGGTCCCGGCCTGCTTTGCGGGAGGCGAGCAAGATCGCTACGGTCGCTCTGCGTATCTCATTTGCGGCACTAAGATCACCCAGGGCCGCATCAAGGTCCGTCCGAACTGCGGTACTATCAAAAATCTCAGACGCCGGACAAATCAGATTGTCCGGCGTCTCATGTTGATCCGTCTCTGGTATGGTAACGTCAGAGACCTGGTCCGCCAAAGCTGCGGGGCGCTGGTTCAAGAATGCTCACCGTGTTGTTTTCAATCGTCGCGACCGACAGGCCACGCTGGTTTTGACCATTTCGCAGGAAACGGAAGATTCCTCCAGTCCCTTGGAATCCCTCGGGTGTGGTTAACCCCCCTTTGGTCAACGCGTCGGACTTTCCCTGAGCGACCAAGGCACCGATGGCCGCAATACCATCATAGGCAAGGCCCGCAAGCGGGTGTGGCGACCCGCCGTAGATCGCAGCGTACCGGTTTTCGAACTGCGCCTGCAGTGCTTGATCCGGTAGCGCAAAGTAGCCGCCCTGAGCTGCGGGATTGGCAAAAACTTCGGCGTTCGCATCCCAGCGGGTCAAGCCAAGGAATTGCGCTTCACTCGGCGACAGACCCGCGCTGTTCAAGCCGTTGAGGATAAACGGTAGGTCAGCGGATGGGTCGCCGGTATAGAAGACCGCATCTGTGCCACTTGCACGGGCGGCAGAGACGATCCGCGGTGCGGCTTCTGCGACACCTGCCTGCGTCAGCGCATATCCTTCAATCGTCGTGACTTGCCCGCCATTCGAGCGGACCGCGTTTGCAATTGCGTCTCGTCCAACTTGGCCTGCGGTATCATCCCCATGGACAACAGCATAGCGGCTGATGCCCTGCCGTCCGGCATATTGGACGAGGCGGTCCGCAGTGTTTGCGAATGTTGGCCCCAGAATAAAGACGTTACCTCCCGCAATCCCCGGATTGTTGGAGAAGGCCAATACGTTGACGTTGCGACCGGCCACCGCGACACCTGCGGCATTTGCAGCCTCACCGAATAGCGGCCCAAGTATAATCTGCGCACCATCGTCAACGGCCGCTGTTGCGACTTCAGCAGCCTGCACCGGATTACCGGCAGTATTGTAGACCCGCAGATCAATCGCCACGCCGTTGAGATCCGCAATCGCCATCCGCGCTGCATTCTCGAGGTTGCTTGAAATAAACGCGTCACCAGCGCCTGCGGCAGCACCCGGCACCAGCAATGCGACCTGAACGGGCGCGCTGGGGTCGATCGTCTGTCCGGTATCCTGGGTCAGCCCAACCTGCGCCGGGATCGAACAGGCCGCGAGCCACATCAACGATAGGATTGCTGTGAAACGAGCAAGTGGCTTGCGCGCGCGATCAAAAGTAGCAAACATGAATTGTCCCCTCCATACGGCCTCTGGTACGAGCCGTCGTGTATCTTGATAGCATATGGTGCATCTCGCAGAAGGGTCTAGGTATGAATTTTCAGACAAAACCCTTGACGCCGGGTCTCTATTTTGTCGCTACACCCATCGGGTCCGCGCGCGACATCACATTGAGAGCATTGGATATTCTAGCAAGTGCTGACCTGATTGCATCGGAAGACACCCGGACCACCCGAAAGCTGATGGAAATTCACGGTATTCCGCTGGGTGATCGGCAGATAGTGGCCTACCATGATCATAGCGGGGAGAAACCGACCACAAGACTTGTCGATGCCGTGGGCGCTGGCAAGTCAGTTGCTTACGCGTCAGAAGCGGGCACTCCACTGATTGCTGATCCGGGGTACGAGCTTGGGGTTGCAATGGCTGACGCTGGTTACTCCGTGACGGCCGCGCCGGGACCATCTGCTGTCATTGCGGCATTGACCGTGTCAGGTTTGCCGACGGACCGATTTGCTTTCGTTGGGTTTTTACCCAGCACCGAAGCAAAACGCAAAAGCACCATTGCTGATCTGCGCAGTTGGCCTGCCACGCTTATTTTTTATGAAAGTCCAAAACGCATTAAGGGATCATTATGCGATTTGCGCGATACTTTGGGTGGGGAACGACAGGCCGTCGTCTGTCGGGAATTGACCAAGAAGTTTGAGGAAGTGTCGCGGGGCACGCTTGCGGAACTAGCTGACCACTACGCTAAGCGCGACGTAAAGGGTGAGATTGTTGTGCTTGTGGGGCGCGGTGATGAAAATGAAGCGGAGCAGAACTCAGTTGAAGATGCATTGCGTGATGCCCTTAAGACGATGCGCGTGAAAGATGCTGCGACGGCAGTCGCCGGGGCGATGGGCCTGCCGCGGCGCGATGTTTACCAACTCGCCCTGGACCTGGGGAAGGACAAACCGTGACCACCACATTGCGAAACGCCACAAATTACCAGGCAGGCCTTTCGGCGGAAGCCATCGTTGCCCGCGACTACCTCTCGCGCGGACGCACGCTCGCCGAAAAGCGCTGGCGGGGAACGGGCGGTGAGATTGATCTTATATTTCGGGAAGGTGACCGGGTCGTCTTCACGGAAGTGAAGAAAAGCCGGACCCATGAGATGGCAATGCAACGGCTTTCGCCGCGACAGATGCGACGTATCTGCGCGACCGCAAGCGAATATATCGCTGGTGAACCACGCGGACAGCTGACCGAGATGCGTTTTGACTTTGCGACGGTTGATCAGGCTGGAACCGTGCGCATTCTCGAAAATGCCTTCATGGAAGCGTGATCCGACACCCATTGCACCTTTAATCCGCATCGGCCATGACTGCGCTACTTTCGCAATTCAGGAGGTGCGCCAATGTCGATGAAAATTGCTATCCAAATGGACCCTATCGGGGCCATCGACATCGCGGCCGACAGCACCTTTCGGATCGCGGAAGAAGCCCAGGCGCGGGGCCATACGCTTTTCTACTATACGCCGGACAAGCTGGCCTATCGCGAAGGCAAAGTTTTGGCGCGGGGACAGTCGCTGAAGGTTCAACGGGAGGTGGGACACCATGCCATCCTCGGCGATATGGAAGAGGTTGATTTGTCAACGTTTGACGTGGTGTGGCTCCGTCAGGACCCGCCTTTTGATATGGGCTATATCACCACCACCCATATTCTGGAGATGATCCACCCGAAGACTCTGGTTGTGAATGATCCCTTTTGGGTACGGAACTATCCTGAAAAACTTTTGGTCCTGTCATTCCCCGATCTGACGCCGCCAACGATGATCGCGCGTGACCTCGAGACTCTGAAGTCCTTCCGAGCCGACCATGGCGATGTGATCCTGAAGCCGCTGTACGGCAACGGCGGGGCGGGCGTCTTCAAGCTGCGACAGGATGACGGCAATCTGGCCTCGCTGCATGAACTCTTCGCGGGGATCAACCGGGAGCCGCTCATTATGCAAAAGTTTCTACCTGCGGTCAGCGCGGGCGACAAACGGGTGATCCTCGTTGACGGGGAACCTGTGGGCGCGATCAATCGAGTACCCGCTGCAGGTGAAACACGCTCGAACATGCATGTTGGTGGCCGTCCCGAAAAGGTCGATCTGACGGATCGCGATCGCGAGATTTGCGCAAAAATTGGCCCCCTGCTGCGTGAAAAAGGACAGATTTTTGTTGGGATCGATGTGATTGGGGAGTGGTTGACCGAGATCAACGTTACATCACCCACGGGGCTACAGGAGCTGGAACGCTTTGACGGCATCAACGTAACCGGAAAAATCTGGGACGCGATTGAGCGCCGCCGGGTGGAGCAAAAATCGTAAGCTAGACTCTTAAAAAAAAGAATCCTTTCTGCAAGGATTTTGCTCAAACCTCGCGCGCTTGCGCCAACCGATAGCTGACCGCCTCAGCCACGTGAGGCCGACGCACCTCCGCCTCCGCCGCGAGGTCTGCGATTGTTCGTGCCACACGCAGGATGCGATGATAGCCACGGGCCGACAAACCAAACCTATCCGCAACTTTCCCTAGCAGCGTCCGACTTTCATCGTCGAGGGTGACTACCTCGTCGAGCACCCTGCCCTCTGCTTCAGCATTCACCCGCACGCCAGGAATATCCGCGTAGCGCCCCGCTTGCACCTTCCGCGCCGCCGCCACGCGTGCAGCAATGGCCGCGGAGGTTTCGCCATCCTCTGGCAGATCAAGATCCGTGTAAGCGACCGGCGGCACTTCGATGCGCAGATCGAAACGATCCATCATCGGCCCTGAGATACGGCCAAGATATTCCTCGCCGCAAATCGGGACGCGCGCGCAGGCCTGCGCCGCATCAGCCATATGTCCGCAGCGGCAGGGGTTCGCGGCGGCGACGAGCATAAAACGACAGGGATATTTCACATGGGCATTGGCGCGCGCCACGATCACTTCGCCGGTTTCAATCGGCTGTCGCAGTGTTTCAAGCACAGTCCGCGGAAACTCTGGAAACTCATCGAGAAAAAGAACGCCGTTGTGGGCGAGCGATATCTGTCCTGGCTTAGCGGTGCGCCCGCCGCCGATGATAGCGGCGGTCGACGCCGTGTGGTGCGGCTCCTGAAAGGGGCGCGTGCGGCTGATCCCCCCCTCTTCCAGCACACCGGCTAGTGAGTGGATCATGGAGGTTTCCAGCGCTTCAACCGGCGACATCGGCGGCAAAATCCCGGGGATACGCTTTGACAGCATCGACTTACCAGACCCAGGCGCACCGACCATCAGTGTGTGATGCCGGCCGGCCGCTGCGATTTCGAGTGCGCGCTTTGCCCGCTCCTGCCCTTTGACTTCCGCCATGTCGCGCACGCCCGCATCGGTGGTCACATCGCCGGGGAGGGCCGGGTCCAGAATGCCTTGTCCGGTGAAGTGCCGGATGGCCGCCGCCAGGGTCGGCGGTGCAATCACGCGTGCAGCGTCGACCCAGGCTGCTTCGGGCCCGCACACCTCGGGGCAAAGCAACGTGCGATTATCTTCGACTGCCGCCATCGCCGCCGGCAGCGCGCCCACCACAGGCAACAAGTTTCCGTTCAGAGACAATTCACCCAACGCAACCGTCGCGGCCACATCGTCTTGCGGCAGGATATCCAAAGCCGCCAACAGGGCCAACGCGATCGGCACGTCAAAATGGGACCCCTCCTTGGGCATATTCGCAGGCGACAGGTTTACAGTGATCTTCTTCGACGGCAATGCAATTGCAAGATGGCTCATGGCGGCCTTCACGCGCTCGCGCGCTTCTGACACCGCTTTGTCCGGCAGGCCGACAATGGCAAAGCCGGGCAAACCCGGCGTCACGGCGCATTGCACCTCAACCAGCTTGGCATCAATGCCATCGAAAGCCACTGTGTAGGCCAATGCCGTCATCGCTGTCCCCTTTGAAACAGGGTTAACAGGGCGTGTCTTGCAAAATGGTTAACCGTTCAGAGCAGTCATAAACTTTGGCCAAGCCCCGGGGTCAGCAACCGTTTTGTCCCGACAGACGGCATTGCAGAATCCAAAGATCCGCCCGCGACATTCCAGGAGGTGCGTGATCGGTTTTCCCGAATAGAGGCAAGCCTCATTTTCAGGCGTGCCGCTATCAACCGGCTTGGCTCCGATCAGATCAATGGGCCATGGTTTGCGGGGCAATCCGGAGTCGTGAGGAAACGGATCATATATCACCGTCTGACCCATCGCGCGCCATTGACGGTTCGAGATGTCTTGCGCATGGGCATCGACATAGGCCTGCGCCGCGACGGGCAAAGCGATGCCGTACGTGGTAAAACGATTGGCAATTGGGGCGTAGAAAACATCCGCAAGGCTGTACTCACCAAATAGCCACGGGCCGCTGGCTCCGGATGTGTTTCTCGCCATCTCCCAAAGTGCGACGATCCGATCAATGTCCTCTTGAACAGTGGGTGTCGGCTTAAACCCTGAAACCACATGATCCATGTTGTGCGGGCAGGCACCCCTCAAAGCACCAAAGCTGCCATGCATTTCGGCCACAAGCGACCGCGCCATCGCCCGCGAGGTTTTATCCGCAGGATAGAGGCCAGCATGCGGGTTCTCTTCATAAAGGGTTTCCGCCATCGCGAGGCTGTCGGTCAACACAGCACCGGACGGCGTTGTCATCGCCGGCACTGTTTGCGCGCCTGGCAGATGCGCTAACTCTGCGCGGTAGGTGCCCGCGTAAAGGCCCACCAGAGTGGTGCGATACGGCAAATCAAATTTTTCAAGCATCAGCCAGCCTCGAAGTGACCAGCTCGAAAAAGTGCGATCTCCGATGTAGAGGTGATAGGTCAATCCAACTGCCCCTGTTTAAGCCCTGTGATTGATGGTCCCAATATTCCACCGCTGCAAGTCGTAGGTCATGTCAGTAACCGACAACGGCTCAATCTGATGGCCCATCGCCTCATACGCGCTGCCGCCGCACTGTGCGATCATCGTCATGATCATGCCCATATGGCCGACGACGACGATATCGTCCGCTGACTGCCTCTCCGCGAGGTCTCTCAAAGAAGAGACAACGCGCCGTGACACAGTATTCCAGCTTTCACCGCCGGGAGGCGCGAGGTCACCAGGCTCTTCCCAGAATCGGCGGGAAAGATCCGGATCCCGATTGGCCACATCCGTGAAGTGCAGCCCATCCCAGGCGCCGAAATCAAACTCGCGAAGCGTCTTTCGCGGCGACAAAAGTGTTCGTCCCTTGGCAATCGCCGTCGCCGTCGCCGTCGCACGCCACAGGTCGGACGATACAACGACGGCATCTGGCGGGAGATAGTCGGCCAGACGCTCAACCGCCGCCGCGTCCGATAAATCCGCAGGCACATCGCGCCAACCAGTGAAGGCCTTTTCATGCGTCGGCCCGTGTCGGACCAGCCAAAACCGGGTCATCCCTCTTTCAACTGCGGCAGTTCACCTTTTAGTGCAAGCGGCAGCCCCGCGATCACCGTCACGACCGTCTGGGCTTGTTGCGTCAAAAGCTGGTTCAAACGCCCCTGTGAATTCCGAAACCGTCTGGCGAGAGCGTTGTCTGGCACGATCCCCAGCCCCACCTCGTTTGACACAACTACGACGTCGTTTTCGCAGTTTTCCAAAGCGGTCAACAACGCGGCACACTCTTGCTCTATATCCCGTTCAGCCAGCATAACATTTGTCAGCCACAGCGTGACGCAGTCCAAGAGGACAATGTGGTCTGCCGGAACGCTGTCGAGCGCAGAAACGAGGTCAATTGGTGCATCAACTGTGATCCAATCATCGCCGCGATCTTGTTGATGTTTGTGCACTTTCTCACGCATCTCGGAGTCGAAAGGTTGCAGCGTCGCAATGTAGGTTTTGGGTTTTTTTGGTGCGCGCGCGACCCGCTCTGCATAGGCCGATTTTCCGGAGGCACCACCGCCGACCACAAAAAAAAGTGACCCCATCGAAATTTTTTCGCCCCACGTAGTGATCCAATTAAGTGAACGCCGCGTAACACAGGCAATAGCACGAGAAAAACGGCATTCAAATCGATAGGGAAATAAAATGGCACTAGACGTGTTTTCTGACCAATCAATGACCCGTACCGCGATGAAAGCGGAATTGTTGGATGCAGAAACGGAGCTGGCGCTAGCCTACGCTTGGCGCGACGAACGCGACGAACAAGCCCTGCATCGCCTGATCACAGCTTACATGCGCCTCGCCATCTCTATGGCCGGTAAGTTCAAGCGTTACGGCGCACCAATGAACGATTTGATCCAAGAGGCTTCGGTTGGCCTCATGAAAGCAGCTGACAAATTTGATCCAGACCGCGGCGTACGTTTTTCAACCTACGCAGTGTGGTGGATCAAAGCCTCGATCCAGGACTACGTGATGCGGAACTGGTCGATGGTCAGAACAGGCTCAACCTCCTCCCAAAAGAGCCTGTTCTTTAATTTGCGCCGGGTGCAGGCGCGCCTCGAACGTGAAGCGGCCGCCGAGGGCCGGGTCCTGGACCGGCAGGACATGCGCGAGATGATCGCTCTCGAAGTTGGCGTTCCGCTGCATGACGTTGAGATGATGGAAGGGCGGCTTTCCGGCTCTGACTTCTCTCTGAACGCGACGCAATCGACTGATGAAGAAGGGCGTGAATGGATCGACGCGCTTGAAGATGACAGCCCGCAGGCTGCAGACACCGTTGAAAACAGCCACGACACGGACACGCTGCGTCAATGGCTGCTCATGGCGCTGAATAATCTAAACGATCGGGAACGTTTTATCGTACGTGAGCGTAAGTTACGTGACGACCCGCGTACGCTCGAAAGCCTTGGTAACGAGCTTGGCTTGTCGAAAGAACGCGTTCGCCAGCTTGAGGCTGCTGCATTCGGGAAAATGCGCAAGTCTTTGGAGAACCATAACCCAGAGGTGCATCGCTTCCTGATATAGCGACACCCCGACCACTCACGCAAAACCCCTCTCGCATCTGCGGAGGGGTTTTTCTATGCCCTCTTGGGTCAGCGGGAATTGCCCCTTCTGCAGCAAATGCCTAACTTACCTGCAAAGCGAGGGCCCGGAACATGTTGGCTGACAAACATATTTTGCTAATTATCGGTGGCGGGATTGCAGCCTACAAGGCGCTCGATCTGATCCGCCGACTACGCGAGCGTGGGGCCAGCGTAACACCCGTTCTGACGAAAGCGGGCTCGGAATTTGTCACACCGCTTTCGGTCTCTGCCCTGTCCAGCAACAAACTCTACAGCGACCTGTTCGACCTCACGGATGAGGCCGAGATGGGCCACATTGAACTTTCGCGCGCGGCTGATTTGATCGTGGTGGCACCGGCAACCGCCGATCTGATGGCCAAGATGGCCGCGGGGTTGTCAGGCGATCTGGCATCGACCTTGCTGCTGGCAACGGACAAACGGGTCTTGATCGCCCCTTCGATGAATGTGCGCATGTGGGAACACCCGGCCACGCAACGCAACTTGGCGACACTGCAAGGCGATGGCATTCTGACAGTGGGCCCCAACGATGGCGACATGGCCTGCGGCGAATACGGCCCCGGACGGATGGCGGAACCTCTGGAAATCGTGGCTGCCGTGGATGCGGCGCTCAGTGACGGCCCGCTTGCTGGGAAACATGTGGTTGTCACCTCCGGTCCGACGCACGAGCCTATCGATCCGGTGCGATACATCGCCAACCGCTCTTCAGGGGCGCAAGGCACAGCCATTGCATCGGGGCTTTTGGCGCTAGGTGCAAAGGTGACCTTTGTGACTGGACCAGGAGATGTCGCACCACCGCGCGGGGTCGACCTTGTGGAAGTGCAAACCGCCAAACAGATGCAGGACGCTGTCAACGCCGCACTCCCTGCCGATGCGGCGGTCTTCGCAGCAGCAGTCGCTGATTGGCACGTCGCAAATGCGTCAGACAACAAGATCAAGAAAGACAAAGCTGGCTTGCCCACCTTAGAATTCGCTGAAAACCCCGACATCCTTGCCTCCATCTCGCAGATGGCCTCGGGCCGACCCGGCCTGGTTGTCGGCTTCGCCGCAGAGACGACAGATGTGATTGCCAACGCGACCGCGAAGCGTGAGCGGAAAGGCTGTGACTGGATCGTAGCCAACGACGTCTCACCGGAAACCGGCATTATGGGTGGTTCGGAGAACGATGTGACGCTCATCACTTCCGAAGGCGCAGAGGACTGGCCACGCATGGGAAAATCTGAGGTGGCCGCACGGCTTGCCGCGCGCATTGCGCAGGCCCTAAGCTGACCATCGAGTGAAGGACATGACGATGAAAGTCGCACTGAAGTGGGACGACGGCGCAGACCAGACAGTGCCTCTGCCAAGTTACCAAACCAAGGGCGCTGCTGGGGCAGATGTCTGTGCCAACTTCGGGCTCAATGGCAGCGGCATGACACTTGCGCCCGGTGCGCGCGCGTTGATCCCAACTGGATTGCGCATGGCGATCCCGGAGGGCATGGAAGTCCAAATCCGCCCCCGGTCGGGTTTAGCACTTAAGAACGGGATCGCACTGGTCAATGCCCCTGGCACGATAGACAGCGATTATCGCGGACCGTTGGGAATTATCGTGATCAATCTGGGGCAAGAGCCGATTGAAATCACACATGGGATGCGTATTGCACAGATGGTGCTTGCTCCAGTCGTGCAGGCGCAATTTGGACTTGTCGAAAATCTTGATGAAACGGATCGAGGTGAAGGTGGCTTTGGCAGCACGGGCGTTCTCACATGATCATGGTCATCGTGATGGCCGCCGTCATTTGGGGCATCGGCTGGGCGATGGGTACACCCAAACGTGCGCGCTGGATCATGGTCGGGCTACTCCTCGTAGCGGTGATGGCGATTCAAATCGTCCTCCCGGACGGGCACCCGCTGCGCGAAGCGACAGGCGGTGACGCGCGGCTTTGGGCCTTGGTGCTTGCCTTTGCCGGGCTTGTCTGGGGCTATCGCAAGTTCCTGTCCGCGTTGCGATCAAAAGCGGGACCGGGCGTATCACCTGTCCATGAGACCGCACCAAAGGCAGGTTTTTCCGACACCGAACTGAACCGCTACGCCCGTCACATTATGCTGCGCGAAATCGGTGGCGCTGGGCAAAAGGCACTGCGCGAGGCGAAGGTTCTGGTCGTCGGTGCTGGTGGTCTGGGCGCCCCCGCACTGCAATACCTTGCCGCAGCCGGCGTCGGAACGATTGGTGTGATCGATCACGATGTTGTCGACAGCAGCAACCTGCAGCGTCAGGTCATTCATGCCGACAGCCGCATCGGGATGCCAAAGGTGCATTCGGCGCTGGAGGCGATGAAAGCGCTCAACCCATTCATCACCGTGCGGACCTACAACCGCCTCCTGACCGACGATATCGCAGCAGAGCTTTTTGCAGACTACGACATCGTCCTCGACGGCACCGACAACTTCACCACCCGTTATCTTGTGAACTCAACCTGTGTCGCCACCAAACGCCCGCTTGTTGCAGCAGCCCTAACGCAGTGGGAAGGCCAGATCAGCGTCTATGACCCGGCCAATGACGCACCATGCTACGCTTGTGTCTTCCCCGAAGCGCCAGCACCCGGCCTCGTGCCAACCTGTGCCGAAGCAGGTGTGCTTGGCCCACTGCCTGGGGTCATCGGATCCATGATGGCGGTCGAAACGGTTAAACTGATCACAGGCGCGGGCGAGCCGCTCAGAAACCGTCTGCTCATTTACGATGCGCTCTATGCCGAAACACGCGTGATCAAGGCCGCCCGTCGTGCCGATTGCGCGACCTGCGGCAGTGAGGCCTTGTCTTAAATGCTTTGGCAGTCATACTCACCGCTGATCATTTGACCTTTGGGGGAACACCGCATGAGAACGCTCGTATCACTCGCCGCAAGCATGGTCCTGGCCACCGCAGCACACGCCGACGGCCATTTGCCTGATTTGGGCGGGCAAGAAATTGTCGTCGTGACGGAAAACGCTTACCCACCCCTGCAATTCATCGACGGCGAAGGCAATGCCGTTGGCTGGGAATACGACGCGATGGAAGAGATCGCAGAACGCCTGAACGCCACGATCGTTTATGAAAACATTAGCTGGGACGCAATGATCGCAGCTGTCTCCGAGGGTCAGTTCGATATGGGCATGACCGGAATCACAATCCGGGAGGACCGGGCCGAAGTTGTCGATTTCTCCGACACATACATGACCTCTGAAATGGTCATGATGGTGCGCGGCGATGAAGACCGTTTTACCGACGCGGCCTCTTTCGCGGCTGACGAAGACCTCCTGATGGCCGCCCAACCCGGCACCACGCCATTCTATGTGGGCGTTTATGATGTGCTCGACGGTGATGAGGCCAACCCACGTATCAAACTGATGGAAACCTTTGGTGCCACCGTGCAAGCCCTGCGCGCAGGCGATGTGGATCTTGTCCTGACCGATGGCACAGCCGGAAACGGCTACGTTGAAGCCTCTGACGGGGGATTGAAGATCATCGGTGAAAAGCTTGGGACTGAAGATTTTGGCTTCATCTTCCCCAAAGGCTCTGACCTGGTGGAACCGATCAACGCGGCGATTGCCGATATGGCGGCGGACGGCACGATTGAGGCGCTGAACACCAAATGGTTCCTCGAATACAAATTGGGTGAATAAGACGGCGCGTGGGTTACACCCACCCGACGCAACATGATCCCGACTTCGCCAGATGACCAAGACTTTCCCTGGTGGCTGCTGATTGTCGCAGCCACCGGAGCCTACCTGTTTTGGCAAGTTTTCACCGTTGAGGTCTATTCCAAGGTTCTCAACACCCTGACCAAAGGGATCTGGATCACGGTCTATGTCACCGTGATCGCCTATGTCAGCGCCTGTGTCATCGGCCTCGCCCTTGCCGTCGCGCAACTGTCCCGCTTCATCGTATTGCGTCAGGCCGCGCGGCTGTATGTCGAGGTCATCCGCGGCATTCCAATCATTGTCCTGTTACTTTACGTCGCCTTTGTTCTCGCGCCAGCGATGGTCAACGGCTGGAATTGGATCGCCGAGAGTCTTGGGTGGGAGCCAATCCGCACCCGCGATTTTTCCCTGCTGTGGCGTGCAGTCATCGCGCTGACGATCGCCTATTCGTCGTTCCTCGCAGAGGTCTTTCGCGCGGGACTGCAATCTGTTGACACCGGGCAAATCGAGGCAGCCGAAGCGCTGGGCCTCAACCGCTGGCAGCGCTTTCGACACATCGTCTTCCCACAAGCCTTCCGCACAATCATGCCACCCTTGGGCAACGACTTCGTCGCGATGGTCAAGGACAGTTCCCTGGTGTCTGTCCTGGGCGTGACCGACATCACGCAATTGGGCAAAGTCTTGGCTGCCGGCAACTTTCGCTATTTTGAGACCTATAACGTGGTCGCGCTTGTCTACCTGACCATGACAATCACATTGTCACTGGCCCTGCGTAGGCTTGAGAAACATATGCGACAACGCCCCGGCGATAACAGCGCGCGGTAACCTCTTTTGCCGGGATGCAGAGCGGCGAAGGTGGTCAAGCGCGGGGTCATTTCCTAGATTAAGCGCAAAGGAGACTTTTATGACCAACCCCCTGCTGTCTGACTGGACTACACCGTTCGGCTTGCCACCCTTTGATCAAATCTCGGATGATGATTATGCGCCCGCCGTTGATGCGGCGCTAGAAAATGCCCGCGCCGCCTTTGCGGCGATTGCCCAAAGCACTGAGGATCCGACTTTCGACAACACGATCCTTGCGATGGAACTCGCCGAACTTGAGCTCAACAAAGTGCTTGGGACGTTCTATGGCGTCGCGGGGGCTGACAGCAATCCAAAACGGGAAGATTTGCAGCGTGAGTTTGGTCCAAAGCTCAGCGCCTTCGGCTCCGAAATTATCGAAAACAAGGCACTCTTTGCGCGGGTCGAAAGTCTCTGGCAGCAACGCGACGACCTCGATTTGACGGAAGAACAGCAACGCGTGCTGATGCTCACGCGCCGCGGCTTTGTCCGGCAAGGCGCGCAGCTTGAAGGAGCCGAGGCGAAACGCCTGCGCGATGTGAAGTCGCGTCTCACAGTTTTGGGCACGGAGTTTACGCAAAATCTACTCGCAGACGAACGCGATTGGATGATGCCCCTCGCCCAGGACGACATGGCGGGACTCCCTGATTTTGTCGTCGCCACCGCCCGCGCGGCGGGCGAGGAAAAAGGCGCGGACGGACCGGTCGTCACCCTGTCCCGCTCCCTGATCGTGCCGTTCCTGCAGTTCTCCTCTCGCCGCGATTTGCGCCAGAAAGCCTATGAGGCCTGGACCGCCCGCGGGGCCAATGGTGGCAAGACCGATAACCGCGCAATTGCTGCGGAAACCTTAAAGCTACGCGAGGAGCGTGCACAACTGCTGGGCTATGACACCTTCGCGGATTACAAGCTGGAAACCGAGATGGCGGGAACGCCGAAGGCCGTGCGCGATTTGTTGATGCAGGTCTGGGAACCCGCCAAGGCGGCCGCGAACGCGGATGCCGACTGCCTTGCTGCGATGCTGAACGCCGATGGCTTTGATGGGCCTTTGGAACCCTGGGATTGGCGATACTACAGCGAGAAACGGCGGCAGGCTGAACACGACCTCGATGAGGCCGCACTGAAACCCTACCTGCAACTCGACCGCATGATCGAAGCCTCTTTTGCCTGCGCGACCCGATTGTTTGGTCTGCAATTCCAACCGCTCGACGGCCCAACCTATCATCCTGACGTGCGTCAATGGGACGTCACCCGCGACGGGGAGCACGTGGCCGTCTTCATCGGGGATTATTTCGCACGCGGTTCCAAACGCTCAGGCGCGTGGTGCATGGCGATGCGGGCCCAGCACCGGATGGCGGGTGATGTGCGGCCGCTTGTCGTCAACGTCTGCAACTTCGCAAAGCCGGAAGACGGCCAACCCGCCCTCCTTTCATACGACGATGCCCGCACCTTGTTCCATGAATTCGGCCATGCCCTGCACCAGATGCTATCTGACGTAACCTACGACAGCATCAGCGGCACGTCAGTGGCACGCGACTTTGTGGAATTGCCAAGCCAGCTCTACGAGCACTGGCTTGAAGTCCCCGAAGTTCTGGCCGAGTTTGCAACCCACGCAGACACCGGAGAGCCGATGCCAAAGGTCATGCTGCAACGGATGTTGGACGCAGCGACGTACGACATGGGGTTCCAGACAGTTGAATACGTCGCTTCGGCCCTTGTCGATCTCGCCTTCCACGACGGCCCGGCCCCGCAAGACCCGATGCAAAAACAGGCCGAGGTGCTTGAAGACCTTGGCATGCCCCACGCCATCCGCATGCGCCACGCGACACCGCATTTTGCGCATGTCTTTGCGGGCGATGGCTACTCCAGCGGATACTACAGCTACATGTGGTCCGAGGTCATGGACGCAGACGCCTTTGCTGCATTCGAAGAAGCAGGAGACCCCTTCGACCCCGCGCTTGCGAAAAAGCTGGAAGACACCGTCTTGTCGTCCGGCGGTTCCGTCGACGCAGCAGAGCTCTACAAAAATTTCCGCGGCCGCCTTCCGGGGGTTGATGCGCTTCTCAAAGGGCGCGGTCTCGATCAAGCGGCATAGCTCTTTCTTCTTGCTGCAAATACCTCAGGGGGGTGAGGGGGACAGCGTCCCCCAATTTTCCGCAGGAAAATAGTGCCCCCTTGTCAGCCCGACGCAATAAGGCCAGATTGTGTGGGCGATAAAGCCAAAGAGCCATCAATGCCGATCTCGATCGAGACCTTCTTTCTGGACCCCGATGCCGAGGGCACGCTTCAGGCACGGATCCAGCAAATGGTGGCGCAGGGCATACTAACGGGTCGGTTTCGCCCGGGCGAACGTTTGCCCTCTTCGCGAAAGATGGCGCAGCATCTGGGCGTCAGCCGGATCACGGTGACACTGGCGTATACTGAGCTTGTCGCAGATGACTACCTCACCTCGCGCGGGCGGTCCGGCTACTTCGTCTCCGAGAACGCCCCGGAACCCCCTGCCTTTCCGATGCGGCAGGCTCAGCGCAGTACGGTCGATTGGGGCCGTGTGCTTGGGCCGCGAAACACCACGCCTATTCATATGGACAGGCCCAGCGATTGGGCGAAATACAAATACCCTTTCATTTACGGCCAAGCCGACCCGACTCTTTTTGACAGTGCCAATTGGCGGCTCTGTGCGCTGCAGGCCCTCGGCAAGCGCGACTTCAACGCAATGACGTCCGACTATTATGACGGCGATGATCCAAAACTAACCGAATTTATCGCACGTCAAATCCTCCCCCGCCGCGGCATTCTCGCCAGTCAGGACGAAGTCCTTGTGACCATGGGTGCGCAGAATGCACTATGGCTTTCGGCACAGGTGCTATTGAACGCGCGCCGCTACGCCACGATTGAAAACCCGTGCTACCCGGCATTGCGGACTATCCTGACGCAGTCCAGCACCCGCCTGCACACGATCAACGTCGACAGGGACGGTTTGCCGCCGCACGCCATTCCCTCCGAGACAGATGTTGTTTTCACCACCCCCAGCCACCAATGTCCCACTGCCGCAACGATGCCCTTGGGGCGGCGCAAAGCCTTGCTTGCGAAAGCGGAGGAGGATGACTTTCTGATCGTCGAAGATGACTATGAGTTCGAGATGTCATTTCTCAAATCTCCTTCTCCCTCGCTCAAGTCGCTCGATCAGAACGGTCGGGTCATTTATGTTGGGTCGTTCTCCAAATCCCTGTTTCCGGGGCTGCGCCTTGGCTACCTCGTCGGGCCAGCAGCGTTTATCCAGGAAGCCCGCGCGCTCCGCGCCTCCGTCCTGCGACATGCCCCCGGCCAGATGCAACGGACGGTTGCTTACTATCTGTCACTTGGTCATTACGATGCCCTCGTCCGCCGGATGTCGCGTGCGTATCACAGCCGTCGCACAGCAATTGATGCAGCCATCGCTGATCACGGCCTCGCGGTTGCGGGTCAGGGCACGCTAGGGGGCAGTGCGGTCTGGATGGCTGCGCCAAAAGCGATTGATACGACAGAGCTCGCCCATCGATTGCGGGCTGCAGGCGTTCTGATTGAGCCGGGGCAGGCCTTTTTCGCGGACGCCACGCCACCACAACACTATTACCGTCTTGCGTACTCATCGATCCCTGTTGAGCGTATCCCAACAGGGATTGCGCTGATCGCTAAGGCGATTGCACAACATGCCCAAGCGCAGCGGTCAGTGAACAGTCCTAGTCAGAGCCCTGAGAATCTGTTAGGAGGATGCAGGGAAAATGAGACGTGAAGTCTCAAAAAAATTCACCGTGGCGCTAACATGGTGGTTCAACTGGACCTAACACCAGTTCTACCAAATATTTAGTGTCACCGCATCTTATTCGCCCATCTTGCGGCGCGCTGCATCACTTGTCTGGAGGGACCATCCGATGAAAATGACCACAGAAGAAGCCTTTGTCAAAACACTGCAACGACATGGCATCCGTCATGCCTTCGGGATCATCGGATCGGCTATGATGCCTATTTCCGATATTTTCCCTGCTGCGGGCATCAAATTCTGGGACTGCGCACACGAAGGATCCGCAGGCTTCATGTCTGACGGCTACACACGCGCCACCGGCGAAATGTCGATGATGATCGCGCAAAACGGCCCCGGAATCACAAACTTCGTCACCGCTGTGAAAACAGCTTACTGGAACCACACACCGGTTCTGCTGGTCACACCACAGGCGGCCAACAAGACCATCGGTCAGGGTGGCTTCCAGGAAATGGAACAGATGAACCTATTCAAAGACTGTGTGGCCTACCAGGAAGAGGTTCGCGACCCATCCCGCATCTGCGAGGTACTGGCCCGCGTGATCTCTAAAGCGCACCGCTTGTCCGGCCCAGCGCAAATCAACATCCCGCGCGACTTCTGGACCCAGGTTGTCGACATCGAGATCCCCGATCCGATTTCGTTTGAAGCTTCCCCTGGTGGCGAGAACTCCGTCGCTGCTGCTGCTGCGTTGCTCTCTGAAGCGAAGTTCCCAGTGATCTTAAACGGCGCTGGTGTTGTCCTCTCCGAGGGCGGCATCGAAGCTTCCAAGGCTTTGGCCGAGGCCCTCGACGCGCCTGTCTGCGTTGGTTACCAGCACAACGACGCCTTCCCAGGCTCTCACCCGCTGTTTGCCGGCCCCCTCGGCTACAACGGCTCCAAGGCTGGGATGGAACTGATCAACAAAGCCGACGTCGTTCTGGCCCTCGGCACACGTCTGAACCCATTCTCCACCCTGCCCGGCTACGGCATCGACTACTGGCCGACAGACGCGAAGGTCATTCAGGTTGACATCAATCCTGACCGCATCGGTCTGACCAAGAAGGTCTCGGTGGGCATCGTGGGTGATGCGGCCAAAGTGGCAAAAGGCATCACTGCCAACCTCGCTGACGGTGCCGGTGACGCAGGCCGCGATGAGCGGAAAGCGATGATCGCCGACACCAAGTCGAAGTGGAAGCAAGAGCTGTCCTCGATGGACCACGAGCAGGACGATCCGGGCACCACATGGAATGAGCGTGCCCGTGCTGCCAAGCCTGACTGGATGTCCCCACGCATGGCATGGCGCGCGATCCAAGCCGCACTGCCACGTGAAGCGATCATCTCGTCAGACATCGGCAACAACTGCGCGATCGGCAATGCCTATCCGGACTTTGACGAAGGCCGCAAATACCTGGCACCTGGCCTCTTTGGTCCATGTGGTTACGGCCTGCCGTCCATCGTGGGCGCGAAGATTGGCTGCCCAGACGTGCCAGTTGTCGGTTTCGCCGGTGACGGCGCCTTCGGCATTGCCGTGAACGAGTTGACGGCCATCGGCCGCGGCGACTGGCCCGCGATCACGCAGATTGTCTTCCGCAACTACCAGTGGGGTGCCGAAAAGCGGAACTCCACCCTGTGGTTTGACGACAATTTCGTGGGCACAGAGCTCGACACGGAAGTGTCTTATGCTGGCATCGCAAAGGCCTGCGGCCTTGAAGGCGTTGCGGTCCGCACCATGGACGAGCTGACCGACGTTCTTAACAGGGCGATCAAAGATCAGATGGAAAACAACAAAACCACGCTGATCGAAGTCATGCTGAACCAGGAACTGGGCGAGCCGTTCCGCCGCGACGCGATGAAGAAACCAGTCCGCGTTGCAGGTATTGATGCAGCCGATATGGCGGCGGAGTAAGGCGATCTCAGCGGTCGCAATCAGTCACCTTTGGCAGGGCCCAGGCGGCGCGCGCGTTTGCCGCGTGCCCCAATCACGACCGCCACAGAAAGACAACGCTCTGCCCGCGTCACGCGCGGGTAGAGCCGTTTTAACTCGTAATGCCGCAAACCTTACGCACCTCGGTCATCGTGCATCTGCGTCAACTTTTTGCATTTACCCTCCCGCAAACCCGATCATTGTGGGGCATATCGAAGTGAGCCGGGGGATATTCTTATGACATCCATTTTCGTTTCCGAGCGGGAGGCTGTCTGCCCGCCTAACCTGATAAAACTCGCACAAGGTTTTGCCGCACCCCGCGTCGCGATCGCGCGGGCGAGCGCACCGCTGCCGATGGAGGCCGCTGAAGACGCAACCAAGGCTGGTATCATGACCCCGGTCTTCGTGGGTGAAGCCGATGTGATCCGCGCTGAAGCGGACAAGCTTGATTGGGATATCTCCGGCTACGCCCTGCACGACACGACCGGCGAGGAAGAAGCGGGCATGACCGCCGCGCGCCTGTGCGGCGAGGGTGAGGCCGATGTGCTGATGAAAGGTCAACTGCACACGGACGTCTTCATGAAATCCGCCGTCAGCCGTGACAACGGCCTGCGAACCGGCAAGCGTTTTGTCCATATCTTCCACATCAGCCATCCCGACGGTGGCAAACCGATCCTGATTTCTGATGCTGCTGTGAACGTGTCGCCAAATCTTGAAACCCGCCAAAACGCCATGGAAGAGGTTGTCGACCTGCTGCAGCGTCTGGGCACAGAGCGCCCTAAACTCGCGATCTTGTCCGCGACCGAAAGCCCCATCCCTTCAGTCCCATCGTCTATGGATGGCCAAGCGCTCGCTAATTGGGCGAAAGAGAACTTGAAGGACGCGGACGTCTCCGGCCCCCTCGCCCTCGACCTGATCCTGTCGAGCAAAGCGGCGGCGACCAAAGGCCTAGGCGATGATCCGGTGGCAGGGGATGCCGACGGGATCATCGTTCCCGATATCGTTTCGGGCAACGCGCTGTTCAAAGCCATGGTCTATCTGTCCGGCGGCTGTGCAGCTGGGATCGTCAGCGGCGCCAAGGTACCAATCCTGCTGACCTCCCGCGCAGACCCTGCCGCAGCCCGCATGGCATCCGCTGCATTGGCAGCAATACGGTGCGGTTTGCCAAAATGATCCTTGTGCTGAACGCAGGCTCGTCATCTTTGAAGGTCGAGGTTTTAGATCGGCAGTTGACTTCTGTGCTTAGCGGATCTGTGACCGAAATCGGTGCTGACGGGACGTTGCGGTTGGGTGACGAGCGCTCCCCAATCTCAGCGACACATCACGCCGCTGCACTCGGCGCGATGCTTGCGGCGCTCGAAGGCAAAGGCATTAGACCAGATAATTTAGAAGCTGCAGCGCACCGCGTCGTCCATGGCGGTACCATCCTGACCCGACCGGCCAAGGTCACGCCGCAAGTGATCACCGCGATTGAGGCCTGCATCCCGCTCGCCCCGCTGCACAACCCCAACAACCTCGCGGCTATATTGGCGTTGCAAGAAACCGCACCCGACTTGCCGCAATACTGCTCTTTCGGGACTGCGTTTCATGCGACAAATCCCGACGTTGCAACGCGCTATGCCATTGCGCAGACCCAACACGACGCAGGTATCCGCCGCTATGGTTTCCACGGTCTGAGCTACGCGAACATGGTTGCGGAGTTTGGCGACACACTGCCGTCCCGCTTACTGGCACTGCACCTTGGCAACGGCGCATCGCTCTGCGCAATCAAAGACGGCAAATCCATTGCCACATCAATGGGCTATTCGCCGCTTTCTGGCCTGACCATGGGCACCCGGTCCGGTGACATCGACGGCGCCGCAGTTCTCCGAATGTCTACCGCACTCGGCGAAGACGAAACGGACCGGATGCTGAACAAAAACTCCGGCCTCAAGGCACTCGCGGGCGACAGCAATATGAAAACGCTGTTGGACCGAGACGACAGTGCCGCCAAATTCGCTGTCGAGCATTTCTGCTACTGGGCCGCACGCCATGCAGGTTCCGCCATTGTTGCGATGGGCGGGGTTGATGCTGTCGCCTTTACGGGTGGTATCGGTGAAAACGCGGCTCCTGTGCGCGACCGGATCATGGCGCACCTCGCTTGTTTCGGCTCGCCCGATGTTCACGTCATCGCGGCAGACGAAGAAAAACAAATCGCCCGCGACGCGCTCTCTATAATGGAGGCCGCATGATTTGGCTCACCGATATCACGAGCCTGACAGCATCCGAATTCTGGATCGTCACGGCCATTGTTTTCCTGGCCGGTCTTGTGCGTGGCTTTTCTGGTTTTGCACTGTCGGCGCTCATAATGGCGACCGCCGTTGTCATCCTGCCGCCCGTCGAGCTGATTCCAATGCTTTGGTGGCTCGAGATGTCGGCATCGCTTCTCATGATCAAGGAAGGTTTCCAAGACGCCGACCGCCCAACGACATATGGCCTTGTTATCGGCAATACGGTTGGCTGGCCGATTGGTTTGTGGCTCACGGTTTCACTCGACGTGGCTATGTCCAAAATAGTCGCACTCACCATCATCGTGGTTCTGGCCGCCAGCCAACTTGCAAAAGTCCGCCTTGGATTCCTCGCGTCCAAACCCGGCCTCTACGGCACCGGGATTGTTGCAGGCATTGTCAGCGGTCTCGCCCACGTGGGCGGCATGGTCGTTGCCTTCTATGTTTTGGCCAGCAACGCACCTGCACGCTCCATGCGCGGCTCGCTGGTGCTTTACCTATTCCTCGGCTCACTTGTCTCACTCTTCATCCAACTTGCGTTTGGCGTCATGGATATGTCCGGCGTCGCGCGCGGGCTGGTCTTTGCAATCCCTACGATGATCGGGGTCTTCTTGGGGCAAAAGCTCTTCATTGAACGCCTCGCCCCTTATTACCGCCCCTTCTGCCTGACGCTGCTGTGCGTTTTGGCCAGTGCGGGTCTCATCCGCACTGCTGTTTCGTGAAAGGACAGATGATGTCACTTGATCAACCCAACCTGGATACATCACCGAAAGTCTCGGACGAGGTGCGCAAAACCACCTGCTACATGTGCGCCTGCCGCTGCGGAATCAACGTGCATATGAAGGGTGGCAAGGTGGCCTACATCGAAGGCAATCGCGACCACCCGGTGAACCAGGGCGTGCTCTGCGCCAAAGGCAGCGCCGGTATCATGCAGCATAATGCACCATCGCGCTTGCGTGCGCCGATGAAGCGCGTGGGCGAGCGCGGGTCAGGTGAGTTTGAAGAGATCAGCTGGGACGAAGCACTCAAGATGGCCGTCGATCTGCTCAAGCCGATCAGGGAGAACAACCCAGAGAAACTGGCCTTCTTCACCGGTCGTGACCAATCGCAGTCGTTCACCGGTTTCTGGGCGCAGGCCTACGGCACCCCCAACTTTGCAGCGCATGGCGGTTTCTGCTCTGTCAACATGGCGGCGGGCGGCATCTACACCATGGGCGGCGCGTTTTGGGAGTTTGGCCAGCCCGACTGGGACCGCACAAAGATGGTGATGATTTTCGGGGTCGCCGAAGATCACGACAGTAACCCGATCAAGATGGGCATTGGCCGCGCGAAAAAGAAAGGCGCGAAGATCATCGGCGTGAACCCGATCCGCACCGGCTACAACGCAGTGGCCGACGAATGGGTTGGCATCACCCCCGGCACCGACGGCCTTTACATCCTGTCGATGATCCACTGCCTGATGAAAGCAGGCAAGATTGACCTCGACTACCTGGCCCGTTTCACCAACGCCTCTTGCCTCGTGAATGAGGACCCGAACAGTGATCAACGCGGTCTTTTGCTGAAAGACAGCGATGGTCAGCCGGTTGTGATCGACCGGAACACCGGCAAACTAGCGCCTTGGAACGGTCAGGGTGTGGAGCCTGATTTATCCGCCACGTATCGCGATAAGGGCATCACCCACCGCCCGGTCTTCCACCTGATGGCGGACAAATATCTGTCTGACGAATACGCGCCGGAGAACGTGGCAGAGCGCGTGGGCATCTCAGCCGAAAACATCCGCAAGATGGCCGCGGACCTGGCGCGTGTGGCATTTGATGAGGAAATCAGCCTCGACCGTACGTGGACAGACTTCCGCGGCAAAACCCATACCAAGATGGTCGGCCGCCCCGTGTCGTTCCACGCGATGCGCGGAATCTCTGCCCACTCCAACGGGTTTCAGACCTGCCGCGCGCTGCATACGTTGCAGATCATCCTCGGTACGGTCGAAACACCCGGCGGCATGCGGTTCAAACCGCCATATCCAAAACCTGCGACGGCACACCCCAAGCCGCACGGCAAAGTGACCCCCGGCGCTCCGCTCGACGGACCGCATCTCGGTTACGCCCAAGGCCCAGACGACCTGCTGATTGAAGACGACGGCACGCCAAAGCGGATCGACAAAGCCTATTCGTGGGAGAACCCCATGTCCGCCCACGGGCTGATGCATATGGTAATCTCTAACGCCCATGCGGGCACGCCCTATAAGATCGACACGCTGTTTATGTATATGGCGAACATGTCGTGGAACTCCTCCATGAACACGTCGGGCGTGATGAAGATGCTGACGGACAAGAATGAGGACGGGTCTTATGTCATCCCGAATATCATCTACTCCGATGCCTACTCGTCAGAGATGGTCGCCTACGCCGACCTGATCCTGCCCGACACGACCTATTTGGAACGGCACGACTGTATCTCGCTCCTCGACCGTCCAATTTGCGAGGCTGATGGCGTCGCAGATGCGATCCGCTGGCCGGTGGTCGAACCTGACCGCGACGTGCGCGGTTTCCAGACGGTGCTATGCCAGCTTGGCGCGATGCTCGACATGCCGGGATTCGTGAACGACGACGGCAGCGCGAAGTACACAGACTATGCCGACTACATCACCAACCACATCCGCCGTCCTGGCGTCGGCCCCTTGGCTGGGTTCCGCGGAAATGGGGATGACCATGGCCGTGGCGACGTGAATCCCAACCAGCTTGACCGCTACATCGAAAACGGTGGTTTCTGGATCGAACATGTTCCTGACGACTGCGCCTACTACAAACCCTTCAACACCGCCTATCAGGAATGGGCAGTGAAGATGGGCTTCTATGATGTGGTCCAGCCCTATATCTTCCAGCTCTACGTGGAACCGCTGCGCAAGTTCCAACTCGCCGCCGAAGGCGTGGGCGACCGTCAACCGCCAGAACATTTGCGCGAACGTCTGAAGCGAACCATGGACCCGCTACCGATCTGGTACGCACCGTTCGAAGACGGGCATGTCGACCCGGAAGAGTTTCCGGTTCACGCCCTTACCCAACGACCCATGGCAATGTACCACTCCTGGGGCACGCAGAACGCGTGGCTGCGCCAGATCCATGGGCACAACCCGCTCTATGTTCCCACCAAGATCTGGGAGGAGAACGGCTTTGAAGAGGGCGATTGGGCGAAAGTGACCTCCGCACATGGCGAAATCGTTGTGCCGGTCGCGCATCAGGCCTCGCTCAACGCAAACACCGTCTGGACCTGGAACGCGATCGGCAAGCGCAAGGGTGCCTGGGCGCTCGACGAAGGCGCGCCGGAGGCCACCAAAGGGTTTCTGTTAAACCACCTGATCCACGAATTGTTGCCACCTAAAGGCGACGGGATGCGCTGGGCCAACTCCGACCCGATCACCGGTCAGGCGGCGTGGTTCGACCTGCGCGTGAAGATCAGCAAGTCGGACGTACCGAATGAGGCACAACCCGCGATCCCGCCGATCAAATCACCAGTCGGCAAAGGCCCTGGCAAACTGACTTGGAAGGTGGGGTCGTGATGAGTTTCGCCTTCGCCTCCGTCGCGGCAATCGCGACCATCCTTATTTACGGTGCGCGCCAAGTGCACAGCCAGTGCATGCCTTGTGCACAGCCAATTCGAGGGCCAAAATGACCCAGCTACCATCTTCAACCCAAAAGAAACTCGGCCTCGTGATCGACCTGGACACCTGCGTGGGTTGCCATGCATGTGTGATCTCCTGCAAAGGCTGGAATACCGAAAACTACGGCGCACCACTGTCGGATCAGGACCCTTATGGGGCCAACCCAACGGGCACATTCCTAAACCGCGTGCATTCTTATGAGGTGCAGCCACCAAACCTGAAAGACGGGTCAAAAGCCGCCGCTCAGCTGATCCACTTTCCGAAATCCTGCCTGCATTGCGAAGACGCACCTTGCGTGACCGTCTGCCCCACCGGGGCCAGCTACAAGCGGCAGGAAGACGGGATCGTGCTCGTCAATGAAAGCGACTGTATCGGCTGCGGCCTGTGCGCCTGGGCCTGCCCCTATGGCGCGCGGGAACTCGACGCCGATGAAGGCGTGATGAAGAAATGCACCCTCTGCGTGGACCGCATTTATAACGAAAACCTACCCGAAGAAGACCGCCAGCCTGCCTGCGTGCGGACCTGCCCGGCTGAGGCGCGGCACTTTGGCGACTTCGCTGATCCAGAAAGCAACGTTTCCATCCTCACAGCAGAACGCGGCGGGATGGACCTGATGCCGGAACAAGGTACCAAGCCGGTAAACAAATACTTGCCCCCGCGCCCCAAGGACGAAGCTCCTGAATTCGATGTGCTCGCCCCCTACCTTGAACCCATCGCACAAGACGCAAAAGGCTTTGTCGGCTGGCTCGACAAAACGCTGTCTGCCATGCCCAGAGGAGCAAAGTAATGCATCCCGCACCATCCGTTATCATCTTCACGACCTTCTCGGGCCTTGGGTTCGGTCTATTATTCTGGCTTGGCCTCGGCGCGATCAAACCCATGGGCTGGGGCGCATTCCTGTGGTTTTTCATCGCCTACGCGATGGCCGTTGGCGGTCTGATCGCCTCCACCTTCCACCTCGGCCACCCGGAGCGGGCGATCAAAGCCTTCTCCCAATGGCAGACGTCCTGGTTGTCGCGTGAGGGGATTGCTGCCGTCTTCACGCTCGTTGTCATGGGCATCTATGCGCTTGGCGCGCTGTTTGGCGTGCATATGGGTTTCACCGGCTTCATCGGTGCCATTGGGTGCCTGGCAACGGTTTTCACGACGTCGATGATCTACGCCCAGTTGAAAACCGTGCCGCGCTGGCGGCATTGGTCCACACCGGCCATGTTCCTGCTTTTGTCCATTGGCGGCGGTGCCTTGTTTGCGGGACAAGTCACAGTTGCAATCGTGCTGCTGCTGATCGCAGCGGTGATGCAGTATTTCGCCTGGATGTCAGGTGATGGGCGGCTGAGCCATAGCGGAACGAACCTGAAAACAGCGACCGGGCTGGGTACCATTGGTGAGGTCCGCGCGTTTGAACCGCCGCACACGGGCACTAACTATCTTCTGAAGGAGTTTGTGCATGTGGTTGGCCGCAAGCATTCTGCCAAGCTGCGCCAGATCACGCTGGGCCTTGCGTTTCTCGCGCCTATCCTGTTGCTGCTATTGCCGTTCAACCACTTCTTTGCGCTGCTCGCTGTGCTTTGCCATGTGGCAGGAGTATTGACGCTCCGCTGGCTCTTCTTTGCAGAGGCTGAGCACGTCGTCGGGCTCTATTACGGCAAGCGCTGACCAAAACGACGCTTTCGGATTCGAACAAGAAGCACGTCGCGAAAAACCCGCGACGCGCAATTTTCTAAGGAGTCAGTTTTCTAGACGAAGAGATCGTCGTAGGTGCCGGCGAACAAGCCAACATTGTCAAGCAGCGGACCGTTGCCATCAGACGCACCCGCAACTGTGCTTTCGCGAAAGACGAGTTCGTCAACGCCGCCAGTGCCAGTCACTTCTGCATAAAACGTTGTCCATTCCCCGTCCTGTTGACCCTTGTAGCCTTCTGCGCGGATCAATAATCCGTTCCACTCCACGTAAAGTGTCTCACTCTCACCATCGCGGTCGCCCCGGCGGGCCTGCATATCGAATGCCAATGTATAAACCTGGTCTTCGACGGTGTTAATCTCTTGCGAAATGCCATCGACTTCCCCGGCACGTCTGTAGTCAATCTCCATCAGCGTTTCGCCGTCGGAAGCCTCAGTACCGTTGTGGCCGCTGTCCCAGAACTCGAGCCGCTCACCATTCAGAGAGGTCCAGCCATCGACGGTTCCGGGATCGACATTTGTCCACCTGTTGTCGGCGACAGAAACGGACTCGAAAGAGCCGTTTGTAAGCAGGTTTACGGGTTCTGGTGTCGGGCCATTGTCTGCGCGTCCTTTGAGTGAGACGTTGTCAATCAGTGGCCCAAAGCCATCAGACGCGCCCTCCCGAAACACGATGCGGTCCGTGCCGCCAGTGCCAACAACCGTTACGCTGACGCTGGTCCAAGAAGCGTTGCTATCGGCATTGAAACCGTCCGCCTGCAGAAGCTGCCCGTTCCATTCCACATAAAGCGTTTCGCTTCCGCTTGCGGCGTCGCTGCGCCGCGCGCGCATGTCGAAAGTTAGCGTGTAAACCTCGCCTGCAATCGTTTCGACGTCTTGATAGATACCATCAATTTCTCCGGCGCGGTTGTAGTCAAGTTCTGCAAGCGTCTCACCGTCTGACGCCGTCACGCCGGAATGACCGCTATCCCAGAATTCTAGTCGCTCACCATTCAGGGACTTCCAGCCTGCTACTTCGCTGTCATCCACGTGGACCCAGCCTCCGTCGCGTACTGACAACGCCTCAAAGGAGCCATTCACCAGCAGTTCTTCAGTTGGTGTTGGAAGAAAGATCTCAACTTCAGCCAGCGAGATCGAAGCGTCCTGGCTTTCAAGCTGAATGCGAACGTAGCGGCCTGTCACCCCTTCGTCGGTGTTGAGATTTTCGATCGCCCCTGCGGTGCCGGGGTTATGAAAGCTCCAGACACCGGGATCGGTGAGCGCGGCGCTGAGATTGCCGGAGTTGAACGGCACGTCAGAAACGAGGATCCAGTAATTGCTGATTGCAGCGCCTGTTTCGGTGTGCACACGGATCTGTCCAATGTCTTGGATGCCTCCAAGATCGACCTCCCACAAAGGTGTGCGTGTCACCACAGTTTTGGAGACAGACGCCGCAGTAAAGTCGGGTGCCGTGTTGCCATCAACAGCGCGTGACGCGAGCCCACCATCTGCTGTGCCCGATTGCGTTGTTGGACGACCCAAAGCCAAATTCGCGCCCTGTGACGCGTCAGAGACCACATCAACCTCAAAGGTCTTTGTGTCACTTCCGCCGTTTCCGTCTGTCACTGTCAACGTAACGTCATTCCTGCCGGGGGTCGTAAATGTGTTTTCGACGATAGCACCGGTGGCGTCAGTCACCCCGTCACCATCAAAGTCCCAGGCAAAGGACAAGTCGTCACCATCTGCATCCGACGATTCTGTGGCGTCGAACCGGACATCGATCATGTTAAGACCCGCAGTACGGGACGCAACGCCGTCTGCAACAGGGTCAGCATTCGGCTGCGTCGGTTCGCCTTGTGAGACGATGCGCGATAGCTCCCCGGTAAAGAGGTTCAACATCCAAAGGTTACCGTCCGATCCCATCTGAATGTCGACGACACCACGGTAGGCGCCTGGCTCTCCAAACTCTTCATAATTTCCGCTTTGGTCTGCTGTGTAGATGATCCCCTGGTTAACGTTCGCGAAAAAATAGCGGCCATCATAGAAATCGGGATAAGTATCACCTCGATAGACAGCGCCGCCCAAAATTGAGTCGCCGCCACCCGCGTTGGTATGTGGCAGTTCGATAAAGGCGCTTTGATAGACAAAATCGATTGGCGGGTTTGGGTTGTGACCGGTCTGATTGTCGCCCTGATAGTAGGGCCAACCATAGTTTGGCAGGGTTGAGCCGTCGGCCCGCATCACGTTGATTTCTTCTGGGCCCCCGTCGGTGACCTCCCCCATATAGACGTCACCCGTTTCTCGATCGACGGTGATCTTCCAAGAGTTCCGAACTCCTGTCGCCCAGACGCGAGACGCGGTACCACCCGGATCCGTTGGATCGTAGTAAGGGTTGTCTTCGATGCCCTCAAAAGTCTCTCTATCGATACGGAAGAGTTTGCCCTGGACTGAATCCGGGTCTTGGGACGCAAGTCGCAGGTCGTTCCGGAAGCCACCGTCGCCCCACGTATAGATCAGATTCCCGTCATTATCGAAATCCACGTCACCCACCGCATGGGTCGCATGCGACATTTCATGACCATCCTGGATCACGACGCGCGTCGATAGGTCTGCGACGTTCGGGTTGTCCTCTGACGCGGTAATGCGGATCAGACGACCGCTCGCCGCGGAATTGAAGTTTGGCTCGTCCGGGTTTTCGGGGTTAATCTCCACCACGTACTGCAAGTAAACGTGGCCGTTTGTTTCAAACTCGGGGTCGAGAGCAATACCCATCAAGCCACGGTCGTGATGTGAATTCACCTCTTCATTGATATCGATGAATTCGCTGACGATCTGACCGTTTTCAATGACTTTGACGCGGCCCGCTTTTTCGGTCACGAAGATGCGTCCGTCAGGCGCCTCAACAAATGCAATCGGCTGATCGAGACCTGCGACAATGGTTTCTGTGGTGAACGGCGGCACCTCCGGTTCCGGAAGGTCCACCACACCCTCAAACAAGCGAACATGATCGAGGAGAGGACCAAAGCCCGTCGAACCGCCTGCCGCCTCACTTTCCCGGAATGTCAGACGGTCGAGACCGCCGGTGCCTGTCACTTGGACAGCGACGGTCGTCCACGAAAAAGCAGTAGGTGGCGTAAAACCATCGATTTCTACCGAGACGCCGTTCCATTCGACAATCAGCCGGTTGTCTTCGCCATCCAGACTCCCGCGTCCCTGAATATCGAACATAAGCGTATAGGTTTCGCCAGCCTGAGTCTGCACATCTTGATAGATGCCATCAGTTGGACCGGCCCCCAGGTGGTCGATTTCAATGTGCCGCTCGCCATCGGACGATGGCGTTCCGGCGTGGCCACTGTCCCATGCCTCGATCTGGGTACCATTGATCGTGCCCCAGCCTTCAACATCGGACGCTTCAACTGCGCGAAACGCGCCTGCACCCACTTCGATCGTTTCAAACGACCCATTCACCAACAGATTGACAGCACCATCCATCACACACCCCACAACTGGCTAACGAAGCGTCAACATCGACACCGCAGCTTTAGTAAGCACCACCCAAAAACGAAGACAAGCGCGGACAACCTCGAGGTGAAATTGCGACAAAAATGGGGCATGACTGTCGTCGTTGCGGCGACAATCAGTGGGGGTTTACCGCGCATGTTTCTGGCTTTTGGGGAATAGTCAGAAAGGTCTGCGGACCTGTTCTAGCCCTCGTCCCGGATATGCCAGTTCGCGGCATCGTGGGCGATGTCGCGGGCGGTTTGCTGAAGCATCGGCGCGAGTTTTTCGAGCTTGTCGAGCGTTTGTCGTTCCGTCGTGCTAGTCACGGATAATGCACCGAGGGGTCGCCCCTTTTCTGTAAGGATCGGCACTGCAATGCAGATGATCCCCGGCTCATGCTCCTCGCGATCAAAGCCGTAACCGCGCGCCACAATGTTATCGAGCTCTTCCATCAACATGTCAGGCGTCGTCAGCGTTTCATCTGTGAAACGGTGAAATGATTGTTGGTCGATCAGCCGCTGCAAATCCGGCTCTTGTGTGAACGCGAGCATCACTTTGCCAACGCCAGTACAATAAGCCGGTCCAACCTTTCCCGCCTGACTGTACATCTGCACCGGCTGCACCGCGTTGCGTTTATCGAGATAAAGTACCTGCGCGTTGTCCAGCTGTGCCAGGTGAACCGTTTCTCCGACTTCTGCGCTCAACTCATCCATGTAGGGCCGCGCAACAGGGGCGAGCGTTGATTGCGCCCAGGCCGCATGCGCTAAGCGCACCAGACGCACTCCGGGAGAGTAAGTCTGCCGATCAGGGTCGTAAGACAGCATCCCCTGATTCGTGAGGGTCTGGACAAAACGATACAGCGTGGGTTTCGGATAAGCGGACTGCGCAAGGATTTCACCGAAGCGCACCGGTTGACCAAAAGCCGCAACTTGATCCAATACAGCAAGCGCTTTACCTACGGTGCCGTCTTCCTTGTCCCGCGTCATTGTTCCCCTTTTCCCGCGCAGTCCGTGTTGACATTGCAGCGGGTTCTTCGCTTAGTATCAATATTCAAAACCTAGTCTCACATATTGAAACTAGACCTGACAAGTGCCCAACCTTCTGACAGGATCCCATGACCCGCACTTTTCGCCTTGATGATGATCGGCAGACGCTTGTCCTTGCGGCAACGAATGAGCGCTTGCCGCAGGTCGTCTACTGGGGTCCACGCCTGCCTGAGGGCGACGACCTTGACACTCTTCATGCAGCTCACGTCCTTGATGTTACCGGTGGCATGCTCGACGAGAACCCGGATTTGTCGATCTGCCCTGAAGCGACGCGAACCTTTCCCGGCCAGCCCGGTCTGATCATTCGCGACACTGATGGCACGCCGCTTCTGCCGAAGTTCTGCTTTTCAGACATGACGAATGGCGACAACCTGTCGCTTCAGTTTGTCGACGAAGCCAATGGTCTTAAGCTGACCACAACGTTTGTACCGGACGCCCATACAAACGTTATTACCTGCCAGACGATCCTTGACGCGAGCCGTCCTGTCCACCTGCATTGGTTGGCGGCACCCGTCTTGCCCGCGCCGCAGCAATCAGAAGAAATGATTGATTTTTCAGGGCGCTGGTGTGGTGAATTCCAACCAAACCGGACGGCATGGAGCCCTGGGATACGGTACCGTGAGAATCGTACGGGCCGCACCGGACACGAACACTTTCCCGGCCTCATCGTGCCTTGCACAGGTGCCACGAACACGCAGGGCGAAGCCTATGGCTTCCACTACGGCTGGTCTGGCGGCCATCGCATGGTTGCCGAGGAACTGCCTGACGGTCGCCGTCAGATCCAATGGGGTCACGCGGCGCGGATGGAGACCGAGGCCGCGACCCAATTCAAGACCGCACCGCTTTACATCACTTACTCATCCACCGGCCTCAACGGTGTCGCGGTCGCGTTCCAGCGCCATTTACGGGATCGGATTGTCACGTGGCCGAAACCGACCACGCCGCGTCCAGTTCACTACAATTGCTGGGAAGCCGTCTACTTTGACCACAAGCTGCCTGTTCTGAAAGATATCGCAGAACGTGCCGCGGCACTTGGTGCTGAACGGTTCGTGCTGGATGACGGCTGGTTTGGTCAGCGCGACGATGACACCCGCAGCCTGTCAGACTGGACAGTTGACCCCCGCAAATACCCGGATGGCCTCGGCCCACTGGTTGATCATGTCAAATCGCTCGGGATGACATTCGGGATCTGGTTTGAACCCGAAATGATCAATGAAGACAGCGACATCCACCGCGCTCACCCGGATTGGGCGTTAGGCAGCGAAGACCAAACATTGGGGCGCCAGCAAAAGGCGCTCAATATGGCGCTGCCAGAGGTGCGCGACTTTCTGTTTGATCGCATGTCAACGATCTTGCGCGATCACGATGTCGACTACATTAAATGGGACCACAATCGCGTCCTGCCGATGCCAGATGCCGCGCAAACCCGCGGCTCTTACGCACTGATTGACCGTCTGCGCAAAGAGTTTCCGGACACCGAAATCGAAAGCTGCGCATCCGGCGGCGGGCGCATAGACTTTGGCATCTTGCAACGGACTCAGCGTGTCTGGCTGTCCGACAGCAACGACGCACTAGAACGCCTGCGCATTCAACATGATGCTGCGCTCTTTCTGCCGTTGTCTGTGACCGGGTCCCATGTCGGACCGCGCAAGTGCCACACGTCAGGCCGCGTCCTCGACATTCAGTTTCGTGCTTGGGTTGCCGCCCAGCGCCATATGGGTTTCGAAATGGACCCGCGTGAACTTGATGTGCATGAAGCCTCGGTCCTCAAAGAAGTCACACATTGGTGGAAATCCAACCGCGACTGGATGCAATTGGCAGATATTCTCCGCCTCGACAGTGCAGACCCGGCCGTGTTGGCGGAACAGCAAATGGCGCAGGATGGCCACCGGTTTGTAGCTTTCGTTGGGAAGGCCGCAACCAGCAACCAGATTGCACCGCGCCCACTGCGCTTGACCCAATTGGATCCGGAAGCGATGTACAAAATTCGCCTTGCTAACCGGCTGCATGTGACACCATTGTCGCGCGGGACACCGTTGCTCAAAACGAAAGATATGACGGTATCGGGACGCTATCTGATGCACGCAGGGATCGTGCTGCCTTGGTCCTTCCCCGAACGCATGTGGGTCGTCGAGGGAGAGCGTCTGTGAGCCAAACCGTGCAGCCAGAGTGGATTGCAGCCGACTGGGGAACAAGCAACCTGCGCGTCTGGGCGATGGGGTCCGATGGGAATGTGCTTGCCGAGGCGTCCTCGGACAAAGGCATGGGGAAACTCACCCGGGATGAGTTTGAAGGCGCGTTTCTGGAGCTTGCGGCAGACTGGATCACCGGACCAACAACCGTCGTGGCCTGCGGAATGGTGGGTGCACGTCAGGGCTGGGCGGAAGCAAAATATGCGACTGTTCCATGCCCTGCCACCCCGGACGGTTATGCGCGCGCGGAAACGAGACACCCGGACCTTTCGGTCCACATCATCCCCGGCATTTGTCAGGACTCTCCCTCGGATGTCATGCGTGGCGAGGAAACACAGATCGCTGGCTTTTTGGCGCGCAACCCGAACTGGGACGGTATCCTGTGCATGCCCGGCACCCACACAAAATGGGTGCATGTGAGTGCGGACGAAGTGGTCAGCTTTCAAACCTTCATGACGGGCGAGCTTTTTGCGACAATCTCCCAAAACACGGTGCTGCGTCACTCCGTGGGCGCAAGCGGTTGGGATGAAGCCACTTTTGAGGCCGCCGTTGATGAAGCGATTAGCAAGCCTGAAAAGATGGCTGCGAACCTTTTCAACCTGCGTGCGCGCAGTCTGCTACAAGGCACCAGTGCCGAGGTCAGCCGTGCCCGCCTTTCTGGGCTTCTGATTGGGGCGGAACTTGCGGCGGCACGGCCTTATTGGTTGGGTCAGCAAATCGCCGTCATCGGCGCAGGGAAGGTTGCGGGCATCTATGTCGCAGCGCTCGCGCAACAAGGTGTGCCCGCGACGCAAGTACAGGTCGAAAGCGTGACCCTCGCGGGTCTGACCGCAGCATACAAACGTTTGAAAGGATAGGGTTATGTCCCATCGTCCGCTCATTGCTATCTTGCGTGGAGTCACCACCGCAGAGGCACCTGCCATGGCAGAAGCTTTGGTTAAGGAAGGCATCACACAGATCGAGGTGCCGCTAAATTCTCCGACCCCTTTTGACACGATCACGGCCATGAAAGGTGCCGTAGGCGGGGATGCGATTATTGGCGCCGGAACCGTATTGTCGACGGACGACGTTGGGCGGGTCCGCGATGCGGGCGGCGAGCTGGTCGTGTCTCCAAACTGCGATCAACGGGTCATCGTCGCGACCAAAGCCGCTGGCATGGCAAGTTGGCCAGGTGTGATGACCCCAACCGAGTGTTTTGCCGCACTCAAGGCGGGTGCCGATGGATTGAAAATCTTTCCAGCCAGCCTGCTTGGTCCAGACGGGATCAAAGCGATCCGCGCAGTTCTTCCCCCTGGCACGTTGGTCTATGCGGTCGGCGGCGCGGGCGCAGACAACTTTGGCGAATGGATGGCTGCGACGGCAGACGGATTTGGCATCGGATCAGCGCTCTTCAAGCCGGGTTTCTCGGTTGAAGACGTCGCGACGCGGGCGCGCGATATGGTGGCCGCATATGAGGCGGCAAAATGATCCACGACGCCACCCAGTGCGCCCTGGGGGAAGGTCCATTATGGCATTCAGAACGTGCGCAGTTTTTCTGGTTCGATATCCTTGGCAAGCGTCTGCACAGTGATGCGCAGACCTGGCAATTCTCAGAACATGTGTCCGCCGCCGGATGGGTGGACCGGGACAGACTGCTCATTGCGTCTGAAACCCAGCTTTTTACGTTTCATCTGGAAACTGGTGCCAAAGAAAAGATCGTCGCACTTGAGTCCGAAAATGCGGTGACGCGATCAAACGATGGCAGGGCTGATCCTTACGGCGGGTTTTGGATTGGAACGATGGGCTTCAACGCGGAGAAGCATGCCGGTGCGATCTATCGCTTCTTCAAAGGTGAATTGCGCGAGATCTACGCCGAAGTCACCATTCCAAACGCGATCTGCTTCAGCCCCGATGGAAAATTTGCCTACTATACGGATACGATCACGGGCAAGTTAATGCGTTGCGGCTTGGACGCCGAAGGATGGCCCGACGGCACCTTCACCGTGCTCATCGACCTTTCTGACGAAGATTTTGGGATCGACGGTGCCGTTGTGGACGCCGCGGGCAATATCTGGAATGCCCAATGGGGTGCGAGCCGTGTCGCCCAATACGCACCCGATGGAAGATTCTTGCAGGCAATCTCATTTCCGGCAAAGCAAACATCCTGCCCGGCCTTTGGCGGCCCCGATCTTCGGACGCTCTATTGCACCTCAGCTGCTGTGGATCTTGATCCCCCGGGCGCTGACGATGGCAAAACTTTTGCTGTGAAAACCGACCACATCGGCCAAAAAGAACACCAGGTCCTGCTTTAGGCACGACCGGTTTCTTCATCTGGCCACAACAACTCAGAAGGCAATGCCATGCAACGCACACTCGGCGTTTGTTACTATCCTGAACACTGGCCGGAAGAGCGTTGGGAAACAGACGCCTCGCAGATGGCGGCCACCGGGCTGTCATGGGTTCGCATTGGTGAATTCGCCTGGAGTTTGATGGAACCGGAGCCCGGTCGTTTCGATTGGGCGTGGCTGGACCGCGCGGTTGAGACACTTGGCGCGGCTGGTCTGAAGGTCGTCATGGGCACACCGACCGCAACACCGCCGCGGTGGATGATCGATAAATATCCCGACATGCTTGCGGTCGATGCAAATGGTCATCCCCGAAAATTCGGATCGCGGCGCCACTACGATTTCAGTCATTTGGGCTACCGGGAAGAGGCGCACCGGATCGCACGCTTAATGGCGGAACGGTATGGATCAAACCCATATGTTGCCGCCTGGCAGATCGATAATGAATACGACTGCCACGATACAACGCTCAGCTACTCGCAAGCCGCCCGCAAGGGCTTTCAGGATTGGCTGGCTCAGCGCTACCAGTCCACGGACGCGCTCAACCGTGCATGGGGCAACGTCTTTTGGTCTATGCAGTACGAGAGTTTTGATCAGGTCGAATTGCCGAACCTGACCGTGACAGAACCGAACCATGCGCATCAACTGGCGTTCCGTCGTTATAGCTCTGACCAGGTCGTGGCATTCAACAAGGTTCAGGCCGACGAGATCCGAAAGCACACAAATGCACCGCTGATCCATAACTACATGGGGCGGATCATGACGTTTGATCATTGGGCGGTGGGCGCCGACCTCGATATCGCGTCTTGGGACAGCTACCCGATTGGTTTTCTGAGCGATCGGCTTGAGGGCACCTCAGAGGAGAAGCAGTTCTATCTACGTCAGGGTCATCCAGACATGCAGGCGTTTCACCACGATCTGTATCGGGGTGTCGGTCGCGGGCGGCTTTGGGTGATGGAACAACAACCGGGCCCGGTGAATTGGGCCCCGTATAATCCGGCCCCGCTGCCAGGCATGGCTCGCCTTTGGGCGTGGGAGGCTTTTGCGCACGGTGCAGAGACTGTCTGCTATTTCCGATGGCGACAGGCACCGTTCGCACAAGAACAGATGCACGCGGCGCTGCTGCGCCCGGACGCCGCGCCAGCACCGGCTTTGGCCGAAGCGCGTCAGGTGGCGGATGAAATCGCCACTCTGCCTGACGTCGGCACTGCAGACGCCAAGGTAGCGCTCGTCGTCGACTACGAAAGCGCCTGGGCCTGGGATGCGCAACCGCAGGGACGAGACTTTGACATGTTCCGTCTGGCATTTGCCGCTTACCGTGCCCTGCGGCGTGGCGGTTTGAATATCGACATTATTCCACCTGACACTGCGGATCTGAGCAACTATCGCCTCGTACTCGCACCTGGATTAATGCGGATCAGCGATACGCTGCGAGCTGCACTCGCGAAATTTGATGGGATCGCGCTGGTCGGGCCGCGGACTGATACAAAGACTGATGAGTTGGGCATTCCGACACCTCTTGGTCCGGACTTGCCGGATGTCAGTGTCAGCGTCGTAATGACGGAAAGCCTACCACCTAATGATGCGATCCCATTGGCCTCGGGTGGTGTCTTCAAACACTGGTTTGAGCATCTGGAAGGCGACGCCAAGATTTACCTTCAGACGGCAAACGGCCAGCCAGCGGTCATGGGGCAGCAGCACCTCCGCTATCTCGCCGGTTGGCCTGACGACATGACGTTCCGCCAGATCATCGCGTCACTTTGTGAAGAGCTTGGTCTTAATTACGCTGAAATGCCCGAAGGGCTACGGGTGCGAGAAACCAAGACCCACCGGTTTGTTTTCAACTATGCCTCCGCACCGCGTCAGTGGGGCCAGGTGGAGATCCCAGCAGCGGGCGTCCACTGGGAGGATTTGTAGATGCAGTTTGGCACGTCGAAGACCGGTGACGTAGTGGAGAAGCTGACCATCGGTGCCGGTGACCTGACGGTCAGTGTGCTGACCTGGGGAGCAATCGTCCAAGACGTGCGGTTACGCGGCGTCCCCTATTCACTCACGCTCGGCTCTGACACGCTGGCTGACTATGAAGACGCAATGATGCACCACGGTTCGTTGATCGGGCCGATTGCGAACCGAATCAGCAACGCGCGCATTAAGATCGATGGGATGATGTATGAACTGGAGCGCAATCAGGACGACCGCCTCCATCTGCATTCCGGGAAAGAGGCAACGCACCGGCGGCAATGGGCGCTTGTCGATCAATCCGACACCCATGTCACACTGAATTGCACTTTGGGCGACGGCGCTTGCGGACTTCCCGGAAACCGCAGTTTCACGGTCACTTATCGTGTCGAGGCACCTGCAAACTTGACGATGGAGCTTCACGGCACGACCGATACCAAGACGGCGATGAATTTTGCCAACCACAGCTATTGGAACCTTGATGGGACTGAGACCTGGGCTGGACACGCGCTACAGATCGCCGCAAAGTCGTATCTGCCAAGCAATGAGGACAATGCGCCGACAGGTGAGATTGTTCCGGTCGCGGGCACGCAGATGGACTTTCGTCAGTTGCGAGAAGTGACCCCCGACACCCATCCATTCGACAATAACTTTTGCCTTGCGACCCATCGGCTGCCGCAGCGAGATGTTTTGATTCTGCGCGGGGCAAGTGGGGTGCAAATGACACTCGCTACGACAGAGCCAGGGGTTCAGGTCTATGACGGGCGAGCCGCTGAGCGTCCGGGGCGAAACACTTATGAGGGGCTAGCCATCGAGGCGCAGTGCTGGCCGGATGCCCCAAACCACGTAGGGTTTCCGTCAATCCTTATGGGGCCTGATGAGCCCTACGCTCAGACGACAACCTGGCGGTTCGAGAAAACCTGACGAAGCCCCTAGCGAGCCGCGCGCACCCAGGCGACAAGCTGCGCGCGTTCTTCGTCTGTGATGTCTGTCAGGTTGCCGGGCGGCATGGCATGGCTGATCCCAGCCTGCGTATAGATCTGTCGCGCTGCGTTTGCGACTTCAGCCTCTGACTCGAGTACCACACCTTTTGGCGGGATCATGATGTTCCCCCAATAGGGCTCTTTGGCGTGACACATGCTACACCGACCCTGTACAATGCGATGCGCTTCAGCAAAGCCGTCTGCGGCGGCAAAGCGTTCGCCGTCCAACGACAGTGTCGCCTCGGTCTCGTAGTTGTAAGCGCGCGGAGATGACAGCCAGGCAATCACGAGAAAGATCACCACCGTCGCCCCCCATGTCCAATGTGGGCTTCCTTGCCGCGCGTGCATCGAGTTGAAATAATGCCGGATCGTGACACCCATCAGGAAGACAAGGCTTGCGATCAACCAATTGTATTCGGTCGCGAAGGCCAGTGGGTAGTGATTGGACAACATCAAAAAGATCACAGGCAGTGTCAGGTAGTTGTTGTGGGTGCTGCGCTGTTTGGCGATCTTGCCGTATTTCGCGTCTGGTGTCCGCCCGGCTTTGAGGTCGGCCACCACAATGCGCTGGTTGGGCATGATGATGAAGAACACGTTCGCCGACATGATCGTCGCCGTAAACGCCCCAAGATGAAGCAGTGCGGCGCGACCAGAAAAGACGCTGGTGTAGAAATAGGCCATTCCGACAAGGATCACATAAAGGAACAGCATCAGCCGGGTGTTGTCGTCACCGAACTTGCTTTTGCAGATCTGGTCGTAGGCCACCCATCCGAAGCCTAAAGATGCCAACGAAATCAACGCGCCCTGCCACACAGGGATGTCGAGAACCGTGCGGTCAATAAGGTACAGCTCTCCCCCGAGGTAGTAGACGAGCACTAGCAAAGCGAAACCGGACAGCCACGTCGAATAGCTTTCCCATTTGAACCACACAAGGTCGTCGGGCATTTGCGATGGGGCCACGAGGTACTTTTGTACGTGATAGAACCCACCACCGTGTACTTGCCATTCCTCACCATCCGCGCCGGAGGCGAGGTTGCGGTCTCTATGCAGGCCAAGGTCGAGCGCGATGAAATAGAAAGACGACCCGATCCATGCGATCGCGGTAATCACATGAGTCCAGCGCGCCGCAAATTCGAGCCATTGCCAAAGAACGGCAGCGTCATACATCACGAACCTCGATACGTGGAGTAGCCGTAAGGAGATAGCAGCAGCGGCACGTGATAGTGCGCATCCACGTCGTTCATGCCGAACCGGATCGGGACTTGATCCAGAAATAGCGGGTGATCTCCGGCTTGACCGGTTTGCCGCAAATAGTCGCCGGCTTGAAAGATCAACTCATAGGTACCGGTTTCAAAGCGGTCTGTAGGCAAAATTGGACTTTCGGTGCGGCCATCTTCATTTGTGACCATCTCAACGATTTTCGCGCGGTCGTCGCCAGAGATTTGGTAAAGCGCAATCGTCAGCCCGGACGCAGGCATCCCGCGCGCAGTGTCCAGAACATGAGTTGTTAGAAATCCGGCCATTTTGTTCCCCTTGTCACCGCGACAGTCTTCCAAGAAACTGCAAACAATGTCACGGCTTACCGCGACGATTTCTCGATACAGGTGAAAAATGCCCCGCTACCCGCGCAACATGATTGGCTATGGTCCGCGTATCCCCGATGCACAGTGGCCGGGCGGCGCGAAAATCGCGATCTCGCTGGTGCTGAACTACGAAGAAGGCGGCGAAAACAACGTTCTGCACGGCGATGCCGGGTCGGAGGCGTTTCTGTCGGAAATCGTGGGGGCCGCCTCATGGCCCGGCCAACGTCACTGGAACATGGAAAGCATCTATGAGTACGGTGCGAGGGCTGGCTTCTGGCGCCTTCACCGCTTGATGGAAGACCTTCCCGTGACGGTTTATGGCGTGGCCGAGGCCTTGGCCCGCTCGCCTGAACAGGTAAGCGCCATGCAGGACTCTGGCTGGGAAATCGCAAGCCACGGGCTGAAGTGGATCGAACACAAAGACATGCCCGAAGACGAAGAGCGGGCGCAGATCGCCGAAGCTGTTAGACTGCACACCGAAGTCACAGGATCGCGGCCGACGGGGTGGTATACCGGACGATGTTCGATGAACACCGTGCGCCTGACGGCGGAGCAGGGCTTCGACTGGATCAGCGACACATACGACGATGACTTGCCCTATTGGTTGCCGACCGGGCGCGACGGGCATCAATTGATCATTCCTTACACACTTGATGCGAACGACATGCGGTTTGCTACGCCGCAGGGCTTCAACACCGGCGATCACTTCTTCCAATACCTTAAGGACGCTTTTGACTGCCTTTATGCCGAGGGTGCGGCAGGACAGGCAAAGATGATGTCTGTCGGACTGCATTGCCGACTGATCGGTCGCCCGGGTCGGATCATGGGGCTGAAACGCTTTATCGAATACGCACAAGGCCACGACGATGTCTGGTTTGCAACGCGAGGCAAAATTGCGGCGCATTGGCGCGAGGTGCATCCGTCCGCAACCGTCGCGCGCCCATCAACGATGACACGCGCCGCCTTCATTTCCGCCTTTGGTGGGATATTTGAACACTCGGCTTGGGTTGCGGAAAAGGCTTATGACCTTGAGCTCGGGCCAGCGCACGATACCGCAACCGGACTGCATAGCGCCTTGGCCCGATCTTTCCGGTCGTCCTCACACGAAAAACGCCTGGCGGTCTTGAATGCGCACCCCGATTTAGCGGGCAAACTTGCTGCAGCAAAGCGATTGACGGATGAGAGCACCGCTGAACAAGCCAGCGCCGGGCTTGATGCCTTGACGGACAAAGAACGCGAAACTTTCAAAAGCCTCAACACCGCATACGTCGAAAAGCACGGGTTTCCTTTCATCATCGCTGTGCGCGACCATACCAAGGCCAGCATCATGGATGCCTTCTACGACCGGATTGACAATGACACGGGTCCTGAATTCGCAACTGCTTGCGGACAAGTTGAGCGGATTGCGTATCATCGTCTGAAAGCACTTCTGCCATGACAACGTACGCTTTCCCCGGAGGCGGTTTGCCAGACCAAGGCGCTTGGCCTGAAAGCACTGCCATCTTTACCGAAAGCTACGCTGTTATCCCGGCGAGCGTTCAGACCGATATCGTCACAAGCCTGCTGCCCGGCTGGACAGGCACCCGCGCCTGGATCCTTGCTCGTCCTATGACGGGGTTTGCAGAAACGTTTGCCCAATATGCAGTCGAACTCGCCCCCGAGGGCGGCAGCAGTGACCCCGAACCAGAGCGTGATGCGCAAGCCGCACTTTTCATGGCGCGGGGCACCGCAGAGCTGCGCATGGGCGCCGTATCACATACCCTCGAACCTGGATCGTTCGCCTACATTCCGGCCGGAGTACGCTGGTCGATCTTCAATCACAGTGAAACGCATTGCGGATTTCACTGGATCCGCAAACACTACGAAGTCGTCGAAAGTGAGTTCCAGCTGGAGGCGACAGTCGTTCATGAAACGGAAATTCCGCGCACGCCTATGCCTGGCTGCGAGGGCCTGTGGTCAACGCAGCGATTTCTTGAACCGTTGAACCTTGCCTACGACATGCATGTCAACCTGGTGACCTTTGAGAACGGCGGTCGCATTCCGTTCGCAGAAACTCATGTGATGGAACATGGGCTTTATGTTCTTGAAGGCCGTGCCAAATACTTGCTGAACAAAGACTGGGTCGACGTCGGGCCCGGGGATTTCATGTGGTTGCGGGCATTTTGTCCACAGGCTTGTATCGCTGAGGGCGACGGGCCATTCAGATACCTGCTTTATAAAGACGTGAACAGGCATCCAAAGCTGACACTGCCATGAAGCTGACCTGCGAGCCACTGACCGCTACAGCTTTTGCTCCCTTTGGGGATGTGCTGGATTGTGCTGGTGCACCCGACAAGATGATCAACGCGGGCCTGTGTGGTCGCTATCATGACCGCGCACAACTTGATTTCGGATCAGACGGGCGTGCCGGTATTAGCGTGTTTCGTGCGCAGGCGCGGTCCCTACCCTACACCTGTGATTTGCTGGAGCGGCATCCCGATGGGTCACAAGCATTCATTCCGATGAGCGCTGATCCGTTCCTCGTCATCGTCGCCGAAGACAACAATGGGCCCGTCAACCCACGGGCATTCTTGACCGCTCCCGGCCAAGGCATCAATTTTCACCGTGGGACGTGGCATGGGGTTCTCACGCCCTTGGCAGAGCCGGGGTTGTTCGCGGTCATAGATCGCATCGGAACGACACCAAATTTGGAAGAATCTTACTTAGAGGAGCCGCTGATCATCGATTCCGACCAATAGGCGTCTCATTAAGCAATTGCCCTTATTTAGAAGCATTTGCGGCGAGCCGTCGCACTCGCGATGTGCTGTCGCACCCCCTGTCCAGAGTGGTCTGAAGGACTATCTCAGCCGTAACGAGAGCAAACATAGAAAGTAGGCTCACAATGGAAGTGATGGACACCCTGTTATTGTCGCGGATCCAGTTCGCGGCGAATATTTCGTTTCATATCCTGTTCCCAACGATCACCATCGCCTTGGGCTGGGTCCTTTTGTACTTCAAACTGCGGTTCGTGCGCTCAGGTGATGATCGCTGGATGGAAGCCTACCAGTTTTGGGTGAAGATTTTTGCGCTCTCCTTCGCGATGGGCGTGGTGTCCGGCATCACCATGTCATTCCAATTTGGCACAAACTGGCCTGGATTTATGGAGACGGTGGGTAATATCGCCGGCCCTCTCCTCGCCTATGAGGTGATGACAGCGTTCTTCTTGGAAGCCGTCTTCCTTGGCATCATGCTATTCGGTTTCTCGCGGGTACCGGGATGGTTGCACACGATGGCGACCTTCCTTGTGGCCTTCGGTACAACGATGTCCGCCTTTTGGATCATCGTGCTGAACTCTTGGATGCACACGCCACAAGGCTTTGAAATGATTGAAGGTGTGGCGCATGCGACAGACTGGTGGGCGATCATCTTTAACCCATCAATGCCATATCGGTTCATGCATATGATGCTAGCGAGCTTCCTGACCGTCAGCTTCCTAATCGCTGGCATTTCTGCCTTCCGTTGGCTGATCGGCGGGCAGACCAAAGGCGTGCGGGCAGCCTTGCAGACGGCTGTGTTTGCTGCGGCGTTACTGATCCCCGTGCAGATCTTTGTGGGTGACATGCATGGTTTGAACACCAAAGAGTACCAGCCCGCAAAAGTCGCTGCGATGGAAGGACACTGGGAAACCGGTGGGAATGTACCGCTGATCTTGTTCGCGATCCCGGACCAAGAGGCCCGCGAAAACCACTACGAGATCGGCATACCAAACCTCGCCTCCTTTATCCTGACCCATACTTGGGATGGCGAGGTGAAAGGTTTGAATGACTTTGTGACAGAAGACGGTGAAGTTCTGCACCCCCGCGTCGCGCCAGTGTTCTGGGGCTTCCGGGTCATGGTTGGCACAGGCCTTGCGATGCTCGCCATATCATGGGCTGGCGTGTACCTTATCTTGCGGAGACGGCGTGAAACCGGCGATCGATTTGGCGTCGAAGGGCTGCCGCGGTTCTATCTCTACGGTCTCGTCGCCATGACATTCAGCGGGTGGCTGGCCACACTGTCTGGATGGTACGTCACCGAAATTGGCCGCCAGCCGTGGTTGGTCCAGGGCGTGATGACAACCAAACAAGCGGTTGCCGATGTGCCTGCGCCCATGGTGCTGTCGACGTTGATTGCCTATCTCGCCGTCTATGCGATCCTTTTGGGCGCCTACATCACGGTGATTTTCTATCTCGCGCGGAAAGCGGCAAAGGGTGAAAAACTGCAAGGCCGTCTGTCCTCGACCGAGGCAGAAGTGGTCGCGGTACCAGGAGAATAATAATGGACCTCTTCGGCGACCCGGCCATCTGGCTGCCGTTCACCTTCGCTGCGCTCATGGGCGTGTCGATCCTGATCTACGTTGTCCTGGACGGATTTGATCTTGGCGTGGGTCTTTTGTTTCCGTTTTCGGATGACGATGAGAAAGATCGCATGGTCGCCGCCATTGGCCCGTTCTGGGACGCAAACGAAACCTGGTTGGTTTTGGCGGTGGGCTTATTGCTCGTCGCCTTCCCGGCAGCCCATGGCGCGATCCTGACAGCACTTTATCTGCCGGTCGCCGTGATGCTGATCGGTCTGATCCTGCGCGGCGTGGCGTTTGAGTTTCGCGTGAAGGCACCGACAAAGTACAAACCTTTGTGGAACAACCTGTTTTTCACCGGCTCGCTAATGACGTCGTTCAGTCAAGGTTTCATGCTGGGCATGTATGTAATGGGGCTCACGTGGACATGGGCCCACGTCGGCTTTGCATTGCTGACGGCGGTCTTCTTGACGGTCGCATATAGCTTCATTGGCGCCACCTGGGTCATTCACAAGTCTGAAGGTTATTTGCAGGTGAAAGCCGTCGATTGGGCAAAAGGCGGCATCTGGGGGTTGGTGCTGGGGATCGGTGCAATCTCTATCGCAACGCCTTACGTCAGCGCACGCATTTTTGATAAGTGGTTTGGCTTTCCTGAGATCCTGTATCTTGCACCACTCCCGATTGTATCGGGGCTTCTGATCGTTTGGCTCTGGTGGATGCTGCAACGGATGCCGTTTTACAACGACCGGTATTCCTGGTTACCTTTTGCAGCTGCGACAGCGCTGTGGATCACCGCCTTCATCGGAATGGCCTACAGCTTTTACCCCTATGTGGTCCCCGAAAAGATGACGCTCTACGAATCTGCGAGTGCGCCGGAGAGCCTATTTATCATCCTGATCGGGACCGCCTTCGTACTTCCGACAATCATCGCATACACCGTGCTGGCCTATACGGTTTTCCGCGGAAAGGCGGCAGAACTGCGCTATGACTAAAGGACGCAAAAGAATGCGCCCTTTCAGGTCAGAATCGGTTTGACAGGATGTGCCCCATTGCGTAGTGGGAACGCCGTTGGCGCGGTAGCTCAGCTGGTTAGAGCGCTCGACTCATAATCGAGAGGTCGGGAGTTCAAGTCTCCCCCACGCCACCAACACCCCACTTTTTGATCGACCAAGTGTGCCTCGCGTGTCGCGGGCTGAACCGATGGTCTTTTGCTCCCGAAGTCACCTGCCAACGTAGCTTCCAAGCGCTGTCGCAACTGGTTAGACAAGGCGCGGGAGGATCGATCATGTCAGTACTTGATCAAATGCGTGCGGCCATTGGCGACGCTTATGTCCTGACGGCCGAGGACACGACGAAGTGGCGGTCCGACTGGACCGGGGACTATACGCTCAATCCAGCGGCCGTGCTGCGTCCGGGCTCTACTGCTGATGTCGCCGCCGTCCTAAAGATCGCAAATTACAGTGGAACGCCGATTGTACCCGTCTCCGGCAACACAGGCCTGACCGGCGCAACATCTAATGACGGTGCGCTCATGCTGTCGGTCGATCGTCTGAATAAGGTGCGAAGCATTGATCCCGAAGGCAGGTCAATCACTGTCGAGGCCGGTGTGATCCTATCGGCCATCCACGATGCAGCCGACGAGCATAACCTTATCTTCCCGCTCACCTTTGGTGCACGCGGCACTGCAATGATCGGTGGCGCGCTCAGCACCAATGCGGGCGGGTCCAATGTTTTGCGCTACGGCAATGCGCGGGATCTCTGCATGGGGGTTGAAGTAGTTCTCCCCGATGGCCGCGTGATGGATTTGATGAGCGCGTTGCACAAAGATAATTCCGGCTTGAACCTGCGCAACCTTGTAATTGGCGCGGAAGGTACATTGGGTGTGATCACCGCCGCCGTCCTAAAACTGCATCCCAAACCTATTGCCTACGCCACTGCCATGGTTGCGGTGCCGACGGTTGAGGATGGCCTGACCCTGCTCAATGCGATGCAGGATGCGACCGGTGGTGCCGTGGAAGCATTTGAGTACATGCCGAAGGAATACATTGATCGCCATCTGGAGCGGAAAGCGGATGCGCGGCGGCCTTTCGATGAGGACCACGCCGTCAATGTTATGATTGAAGTTGGTGCGACGGCCGAGAAAGACGGTAAGCCTGGTCCCGACGGTGCTATTCCGATTGTCACGTTGCTAGAGACTGAACTGGGTCGCATGTTTGAAGACGGCAAAGTCCTCGATGCCATGGTCGCGCAATCGGATGCGCAACGTACCGAGATGTGGGCGCGCCGCGAAGCAGCAGGCGAGATCCTGTTTGATCCCGGCATCGCCGTGAACACCGATATTGCGGTCCCGCTGAGCAAGGTGGGGCAAACGCTGCGGATGATTACGGCCAACCTGAAAAAGCTGGATCCGGATGTGACCGAAATTGTCGTAGCCCACTTGGGTGACGGCAATATTCACCACACGGCCTATCCCCGTCGCAACACGCCAGACGTCATGGCGCAAATGGTCGAGGTCGTTGAAGATGCCGTTGCAGAGGTGCGAGGATCTTTCAGCGCTGAACACGGCGTCGGCATCTCGAAGCTCGACACGATGCGGCGGCGCAAGGACCCGGTCGCGCTTGACGTGATGCGTACGATTAAGCGGGCCGTTGATCCCAATGGGATTATGAACCCGGGCAAGGTGATACCAGACTAGCTGTGCAGAAAGTCCGGCCCAGCCTGCGCGAGCAGTTTTTCAGCCATCGCTTTGCCAAGTGCAGCCCCATCTTCAATCGGCGCGGTTTGGTCATCCGCGAAAACGGCCGACCCGTCTGTCTTCAGGATTTCACCGCGCAGTCGCAAAGTGCCGCCGTCAAGATCAGCCAATCCGCTGATCGGTGTTTCACAGGACCCATCCAGAGCCGCAAGAAACGCACGTTCAGCAGCAAGTCGTTGGTCCGTTGGCTCATCATGAATGGCAGCCAGCATTTCTGCCGCGCGGGTGTCGCTTATGCGCCGTTCGATCCCAATCGCGCCTTGCGCAATCGCGGGCAGCATATCGTCCGGATCAATGGGGTGGTGTGGAACGTCGGACATGCCGAGGCGATTCAGACCCGCTTGTGCGAGAAACGTCGCGACGGCCACACCGTCGGCGAGCTTGCGCAGCCGTGTTTGAACGTTGCCACGGAACTCAACCACGTTGAGGTCCGGGCGTCGCACAAGAAGTTGAGCACGACGGCGCAGTGACGACGTTCCAACAGTTGCGCCTTCTGCAAGATCCGCGATTCCCGAGGCAGCATGCGAGATAAACGCATCGCGCACGTCTTCGCGTGGCAAAAATGTATCCAGCACCAACCCGTCTGGCTGATCAACTGGCATATCCTTTGTTGAATGCACGGCGATATCGATTTCACCCGCTAGCATCGCTTCTTCGATCTCGCGGGTAAAAAGACCTTTGCCACCAATCTCTTTCAGCGCGCGGTCCTGGATCGCATCACCGGTGACTTTGATTACCCGGATCTCGAAAGCCTCTTCGGGCAAATCAAAAGCGGACATCAAGCGGCTGCGCGTCTCATGCGCTTGCGCCAGCGCCAAGGGCGAGCCGCGCGTGCCGATCACAAAGGGTTGAGCGGGTGTGGGCATTTGCAAAGTCATTTCTGATCGTTAGCAGTGTCAACTAAAGCTGACAACTCCCTTGACTTCGCAGGCAACACTTGGGACGACAGGTAGACCATGAAGGACCTCGCCATGACATCCACAAAGACCATCCTGCGCGCCCTTGCGGGTGAAACGCTGCCAACACCACCCATCTGGATGATGCGACAAGCCGGACGGTATTTGCCAGAGTATCGCGCCACCCGCGCACAAGCCGGCGACTTTTTGTCTTTGTGCTACAACTCCGACCTCGCCGCAGAAGTCACGTTGCAACCAATCCGACGCTATGATTTTGACGCTGCAATTCTATTTGCCGATATTTTGTTGCTTCCGCAGGCACTTGGCGCTGATCTTTGGTTTGTGACAGGCGAGGGCCCACGTCTCTCTACAATCACTGATGGCGCCGGGTTGGCCGCTTTGAAACCAGCAGACGCCATCCACGATCACCTTGCCCCGATCTACGAAACTGTGCGCATCCTGTCCCAAGAACTGCCTGAAAAAACGACCCTGATAGGCTTTGCTGGCGCCCCTTGGACGGTGGCGACCTATATGATCGCGGGGCGCGGGACGCCCGACCAGGGGCCAGCGCATGCCCTGAAGGCCGAGGACAAAGAAACCTTCGAAGGCATCATTGATCTGCTTACCGAAAGCACGATCCACTACCTGTCAATGCAGATTGACGCTGGCGCAGAGGTTGTGAAGATTTTCGACAGCTGGGCGGGGTCCCTCGAAGGGGAGGATTTCGTCAATTACGCAGTTGTCCCGGCGCAGCGCATTACAGCTGCACTGAAGCAGAAGCACCCAGACGTACCAGTGATCGCATTCCCGCGCGGCGCTGGAGAGCGATATGTTGGACTACACGCAGCGATTGGGGCAGATTGTGTCGCGCTAGATGACGGCGTGACTGCAGAATGGGCCGCCAAAAATGTCCAGACAGGTGGTTGTACGCAGGGCAACTTGAAGTCGTCTCATATGGTCACCGGCGGCCAAGACCTTGTCGATGAGGTCAATCGAATCAAGGCCGCTTTTGCAAATGGGCCTCATATCTTCAATCTCGGTCATGGCATCACTCCAGACGCCGATCCTGAAAATGTGCAGTTGATGATCGACACCGCTCGGCAGCAATTGCCATAATTTTAACATAAATTTTTGCCATGCCCTAAACAGTTGTTAAGGGTACAAGAATGCCTGCAGGACAAAGTTTTCGTGTCAAACTATTGGCAATGAGCGCTGGTGTCGCCCTGAGTATTGGCGCGTGGACGCACCTGTCAGACGAAGCGCTTTCAAAGGGCCTGTCCCTGACTGAGCTTGCAGCCCTTCCTTTAGCACAGCCAACGACGCCTCTTCCTCCTGACGCAACCCAAGGGCAGGTTGCCCTGCCCGATGCTGAGGTTCCGACCGTTGAAAGTGCACTTTTCGGCATGCAAGAAGCTTTGAAATCTGTTGGCGGCATCTTCTCTCACGCCGTCACATTGGACGTAGGCGGCGGGTCAGGATCTGCGCAAAGCTCTAACAAGCGCGAGATGGTGCGGTCCGTTGGTGGTGCAAAGTTTGTCGCTGTCCGGTAACGCTCAGACCTTCTCACAGAGCAGCCCTACTTACGCCCTGTTTCCGGTCTAACCCTTCCTTCAAATTCGAAAGGGTTAGCCGTGCTGTTTCACCTGCGCCAGGTATTGTTCAAATTCCGCGTCTATCTCGGCGCGCTCCGAACTGGAATTTTCGGCTTTGCTCTTGTCTGCGCCGCATGGGTCTTTGCGGCACCTCCATCGCAATCCGAGATAGCTCGCTTGAATTTGAACGCGCCCGATACTGCGCAGCATGAAGGTTTACGCGCACATCGGATTGCTAAGCTGTTGATCCTGGTGCCGTCAGATCGGCTTTATGAACTTGCTGCCAATCGCAGCGGAACGGGCATGAGCGCCGACGACTTCCGTCTTGGCGTGATCCTGGCTGCTGAAGGCACGCCACTACGCGCGGCAGAGGCACCGACGGAGGAAGGTATTGGCGCAAAGTTTCTCCCAGCGCGTACGAACTAGTCAGACCCACTTTGCCAAAGGCGGCAGACTCATCAGCACTGCGTTTGCATCGTGGCCGGTTGTCAGACCAAACTTCGTGCCGCGATCATAAACCAGATTGTATTCCGCATAGAGCCCGCGGTGTACCAGTTGTGCATCCTTGTCCGCGGCCGACCATGGTGTATCGCGCCGCTTTTCGACCAGGGGCACATAAGCAGGCAGAAACGCTTTGCCGATGTCCTGCGTCAGCGCAAAGTCTGCATCCCAATCACCGCTATTGCGGTCATCCATAAAGATACCGCCGACACCGCGCGCCCGGTTCCGGTGCGGAACATAAAAATATTCATCCGCCCATTCTTTCAGTTTCGGATAAAGATCCGCCCCGTGCGGGTCGAGATAGGTCTTCTGGGTGGCGTGGAAGTGGGCTGTGTCTTCATCGTATTCCAGACACGGATTGAGATCAGATCCGCCGCCGAACCACCACGCATGTGGGGTCCAGAACATGCGCGTATTCATATGGACAGCCGGGGCGTGTGGGTTCTGCATATGGGCAACGAGCGATATGCCTGACGCCCAAAAGCGTGGGTCTTCTTCCATGCCGGGCACGCCGCGGGCCGCCATTGCCTTCTGTGCCGCGGAACCAAGCTCTCCGTACACCGTTGATACATTGACGCCAACTTTCTCAAAAACCCGACCACCCCGCATGACAGACATCAGACCGCCACCCGCATCACTTCCGTCATCGGCATGGCGCTTTGTTTCTGTCACCTCAAATCTGCCAGCGGCAAGCGAAGCTGTCGCACCTTCGGTTTGCGTATCCTCAAGCGCCTCAAAGGCCGCAACAATGTCATCCCGCAAAGTCCGAAACCACGCCGAAGCGGCCGTTTTCTGTGAGGTCATTTCGTCTGACATAAAGGGCCTTTCGTCTTGATATTGCATAACGCGGTCATCGCAGCCATTTCAGACACCGGATCATAGAACTTTGATCAAGATCAACCCCTTGGAGATTCCCATGCGCTTAACTCTGTTGATTATTCCAATGCTGGTGACGGCATGCGCCACAAAACAGGAGGCTTGCATCGCAGATGTCACACGAGAGGCGCGTGTTCTTGATGGGTTGATCGCGCAAACGCGTGCAAATCTTTCTCGCGGCTTTGCTGTGGCGGAACGTCAGGACGTCGTTACGGTGCGCGGCTCATGCACGGGGCGCAACGAAGATGGGACAACTTTCACGTTTGGCTGTGACGAGACCAAGACGGTCACCCGTGAAGTGCCTGTTGCCATCGATTTAAATGCGGAACAGGCAAAGCTCGCGTCCCTCGAACAGCGACAGCTTCAAAACCAAGTCAACACGCGGGCCGGCATTGCACAGTGCCAGGCTCAGTTCCCAGCAGAAGCTTAATGTCAGTGGGCAGAGACCGCTGTTGGGTCGATCAATGTCCTTCCGCCGTCAACCGTAACGATCTGCCCGGTCACAAAGCTTGAGGCGTCAGACGCCAGATATTGCACGGCATCTGCGACTTCATTCGGGCTTGCGATGCGGTGTAGTGGTGTATTGTCGATAATAGCGCTGCGCATTTCGTCATGCCCTTTCAGCGTCCCTTTCAAACTGGCCGACATAACGGACCCAAAGGCGACGGCATTGACACGGATCCGTTCTGGGGCCAGCGCGACGGCCATAGACCGCGTCATCTGATCAAGCGCGGCGGAGCTGACGGAATAGGCAAGCAGATCAGGGTGTGTGCGCCGCGCCGCGATGGAGCTGAGGTTGACGATAGAACCAACGTATCCGTCTGTTTGCTCCTCCTCCTCGGCCTGCGCGATCATGCGCCGAGCGACGGCCTGTGTGACCCGTAGGGCTGTCATCAGGTTCTGATCAAGCAAGTCGGGGACCGACGTGTCTTTGGTGTTCAGCGGATCTGACAGAAGCACCTGGCGTGATGCATTGACGAGAATGTCGACACGCTCAAACGCGTCAATGGTCGCTGATAGCAGATTGGCAATCGTCAGCTTTTTGCGCAAGTCGCCTGCAAAGTGGCGCGCGGACCCATCTTCTTCAGGGAAGTCGCTGATCGCATCTTTCAAGCGTTCTTCATCCATATCAGCGAATACAACGTTCGCGCCGCGGCTGATAAAGTGCTTCCCGATGGCGAGGCCAACACCATTGGCTGCCCCGGTGACGATGGCTGTCTTGCCTTCAATCGAAAACGACATTGATCTCCTCAGCGCTTGGGGCGCGTAGCGTGGAACACTTTGAATGCGTTAGACTGGGCAACCGTGTCAACATTGCGGAAGGCGTCGGCCAATGTTGGCTCATATGGGAGATGGCGATTTGCCACCATCCACAGTTTACCTTGCGGGGTCAACATACGTGCCGCTGCCGCAATGAAAGCTCGTCCAAGCGACGGATCCGCGCTCCGCCCCGTGTGGAATGGCGGGTTCATGACGATCCCATCATATGGAGCATCCGGCACGAAGCTTGTCGCATCTTCCCACAAGAAGCTGGCCCGGTCGTCGGCAACATTCTGGCGGGCACAATCGAGAGACAAGGCTTCCGCCTCAATCAGATCAAGCGATGTCACGCTGTCTCGTTCCAGAACATGCTTTGACAGATATCCCCAGCCCGCTCCAAGATCGGCCATGCGTTTTGGTAATTTAGCGGGCAGCGTAGACACCAAGAATGCGGAACCTTTGTCGACAGCGCCGTCGGAAAAAATACCAGCAGTCCTGACGAAACCATGATCACCAATTGAAGGCGGGGGCGCCGCCCAATCAGCAAAGACATCTGTGCGCGCAAACCAGAAAAGCCGCCCGTGCGCTTTCGTGATTGAGGGCACGTCACCCAATGCTTTTCGGCAGGCTTTGAATAAGCTGTCGACGCCATCCGTCTTTGCGCCATCGACAACAATCATATCCGACGTCGAAGCTGCTTTTGCAATCATCGCCTTCGCCAGTGCTTTGGCACGCGGCACGACTACTACGGAAAGTGCGGATGTCGCAGGGACTACATCTTGCACCGGGTATCCGGCGGCTTCCCAACCAGCCGCATCCGGCTTGAAGGTGTGTTGGACCATCACCTGATCACGCGGCAGCGCCGACATATCAAAGCTCAGGCTCGGACGCAGGACCGTGATTGGTCCGTCCGGCAGCGTCAGTGTACCGTCAGCCAAAGCTGTGGACAGGCGGGATTGTGCGGACATGGCCCAGCGAATAGCGGCGAACCGCTACTCTTTCTCCATCGTGCATTGTAGTGGATGCTGATGACGTTGGGCAAAATCCATCACCTGTGCCACTTTCGTTTCAGCGATCTCGTGGCTGTAAACGCCAACAACGGCCACGCCCTTCTTATGAACCGTTAACATCAGCTCAAACGCTTGCGCATGCGACATGCCAAAGAACCGTTCGAGCACCATCACAACGAACTCCATCGGCGTGAAGTCGTCATTGAGGATCATGACCTTGTAAAGTGGCGGGCGCTTGGTCTTTGGCTTCACGTCGAGCGCGACGCCAAGATCGTTGTCGTCGTCGTCCTGCCCTTTCGCCATTGCTGTGATCTCGCTCATCATACTGCGAAACGATTCCCTGCCGCTTTCCGAATGTCCTTCTATATAAGGCCGTGGCCCGTCAAGAAAACCCTCTCGGCCTTTGAATTGATGATTTCTCAAAGCAGATAATTGCGAAACATTGTGGCAATTTTAGCCCTATGTGGAGGCAATCGCAATCAAAGACACAAAATGTAGTGGTGTTGCAGTCTGGGCACCTACCCAGCCTTTAAAAACAGCATGTTTACCGTGTGCGATATCTCATGTTAGCGTCGCATCAATAACAAATGGGCACCGCAAAAAGTGGGTCCGCGAGGCAGTAAAAAACAGCGAGGCAAGCGACGTGACAAGTCGTCTTCAGCAGTACGCCTATGGCGTGTTTCTTTCCGTTTTGGTGGTCCTACTTATCGCATTTGCGCCAATGCGTGCACTTGCAGCGCCCTACGCCGCGATGGTGATGGATGCGCGGACGGGCGAGGTTCTCCATTCGCGCAATGCCGACACACGCCTGCACCCAGCATCGCTGACAAAAATGATGACCCTCTACATCGCCTTTCAGGCGGTAGAGCGAGGCGAAATCAGCCTCGACACCGAAGTCCTTGTCTCTCGCCATGCAGCATCCGAGCCGCCTTCAAAACTCGGTCTCCGCTCGGGCCAGCGCATCAAGCTTCGCTATCTGTTGCGCGCTGCAGCTGTGAAGTCGGCCAACGATGCCTCCACCGCGATCGCCGAAGCAATCTCGGGGTCGGAAGACGCCTTTGCGACCCGCATGAACCGGACGGCTGAAGCGATGGGCATGCGCAATACGACATTCCGCAATGCACACGGCCTAACCCAGAACGGGCATATGTCGACGGCGCGTGACATGACTGTGCTGGGGCGGCACGTGATCTATGATTTCCCGCAGTATTATAACCTCTTCTCTCGAATCACTGCTGACGCCGGCATTAAGAGGGTTGCTCACACGAACCGTCGGCTTCTCAATTCCTATCGTGGCGCAGATGGCATCAAGACCGGCTACACCCGTGCAGCTGGCTTCAACCTCGTCGCCTCTGCCCAGCGCGGTCAGGAGCGCATCATCGCAACCGTCTTTGGCGGATCTTCGACCGGTGCCCGCAATGCGCGGATCAAAGAGCTGTTGGATATGGGGTTCGACCGTGCGCCTAGCAACGCTACGATTAGCCGCCCAACTGCGCCATCGGCCAATACGCTGGTGTCCGACAGCGGCCGCCCAGCAACGCGAAGCGGCGCTGGCAAAACGATCCGTGTGAACGGCCTCGTCAGCGCGAGCCTGCGACCGATCGCCCGCCCTGAAAATGCACAACCCTCAACAAACGTTGATCGCGATCTGATTGCGAGCGTTCTGGCCGAGGCTGTTGATGGCGAGTCGGTAAATGCCGCATTGGCGGAAGCCTTAGGCACAGCGGTACTGACAGATAGCAGTGCAGCGCAAAACGTACGCCCGGCGGAGTTGATTACAGCGTCGGCGCAAGGCCCCATTCGTACCGAAGAAGCTCAACCTGTCTTGGTAACGCGGATTTCGACATCTGGCGGGCGGCACTGGGGCGTCAACGTAGGTCGGTATAGCTCTCGTGCAGACGCGGAACGGGTACTGCTCAAGGTTGCCCTGCACGAAATGAGCACATTGGACGGCAGCCTGCGGCGCATTGTGCAACGCGGAGGCGGTTTCGACGCCAACTTCATGGGGCTGAGTCGTGAAAATGCAGAACTGGCATGCCGGCGTTTGCAAGACCGTGGCACCAGCTGCTTCATGATCGGCACCGAATAATTCGGACCTAAGCCATCCGCTGGGCCATCTCGAGCATCCGGTGCGAAAAACCCCATTCGTTGTCGTACCACCCGAACACGCGCAGCAAACCACCCTGGGTCATGCGCGTTTCAGGCAATGCGATGACAAGGCTTTCCGATCGCGCACGTAAATCCGTTGAAACAAGCGCCTTCTCTGTCGAGCCGATGATCCCCGTTTGCTTTGCAAAGACCGCATTCACCTCCTCTCTGCTCACATCCGCCTTTACCAGCACTGTCAAATCAACTGCTGACACTGATGCAACCGGGACCCGAACGGCTGCCGCGTCAACCCGTCCGGCAAGCTCTGGCAGGACTTGACCAAGTAGGCGATGGGCAGACGTTGTTGTTGGCACCATTGACATCGCGGCAGCCCTACTGCGCGCGAGGTCAGCGCGCGGCTGATCGATAGTCGGCTGACTACTCGTGTAACAATGGATCGTTGTCATCCATCCCGTCTTTAGCCCCCACTGCCGGTCGATCAGTTTCACCAGCGGCGCCAAAGCGTTTGTTGTGCAAGAGGCGTTCGAAACGATGCATTGATCAGCAAGCGCAGCATCATTCGCGCCCAGTACAATGGTCGCGTCGGCGGCATCTGATGGGCCAGAGATCAGAACCTTGCGGGCACCAGCCATCAAACCATGCTCTGCCACACTTCGCGTGGTGGCCCGTCCTGTACATTCCATAACAACATCAATGCCAGACAAATCGCGTGTGGAAATGTCAGATGTCGTATGAAGCGGGATTGCGCGCCCATCGATCAGTAGCGCGCCGTCATCCAGCGCGACATGCCCTTGGAAAGGACCGAAGATACTGTCGTATTCAAAGAGGTAGGCGCAGGTCTCTGGCGATGCCAGATCATTGAGCCCCACGATCTCGACACCCAGTGCGGCGCCCTGCGCCCAGGCGCGCAAAACGGTCCGCCCGATCCGACCCAGCCCATTGATATACACACGCGTCATTGCGCCCTCCATCGCATCCGCGCAGACCCTGACCGGGGTCGCTGCACACGGCAAGAAATCAGATGTGATGAGTACAATTGCGAGTGGCTAAGCCAGCGCGGCAGCCCTTTGAGCCATCAACTGCGCGGTCATCTCCCGCGCCTCAGCCCCCAGATCCGATAGGTCCAGTCCGGGTATCTTCCCATCGCGCACGAGCCGCTTTCCACCGACGAAACTGTCGCGCACCTGCGCTGCTCCGGTGATGACCGGAGCCAGCGCAGCGTCGTGCAGGCCCATGTTGCGCGGATGCGATAGATCAAAAAGCGCAATATCTGCAGCCATGCCTGGTGCAATGTGACCGATCTTTTCAAAACCAAGTGCTTTTGCGCCCCCCATCGTCGCCCAATGCATCACCATCTCGGCCGTCACCGCATCAACGCCTTTCGCCGCGCGATGCGTTGCAAACGCGCTATACATCGCGGCCCCCATATCCGCGGCCTCATTCGCTCCTGCCCCATCGACGCCAATCGAAACGATGCCGCCCGCGCGGTGCAGTCCGTCGGCCGGCGCAATCCCTGACCCCAACCGAGCATTGGCTTGCGTACAATGAGCCATGCCTGTGCCTGATTCGGCGAGATGGGCAATTTCCTCAGGCGTGATTTCCACGAGGTGTGCGAACCAGACGTCGGCCCCCGTCCAACCTTGTTTGGCAAGCCACGGAACTGGGCGCACACCAAAGTGTTTGAGTGTATAGTCGACGTACGTGGTGTTCTCAGACAAATGCGAATGCATCCGCAAACCCATGTCCCGCGCGGCCTCTGCAAAGCCGGGTAATTCATGTGGGTCGAGATTGAAGATCGGCGTGGTTGGTGCCATCGCCACCCGGGTCATGGCGAGCTGTGATGGATCATGCCATCGTTTGGCAGTGTTCCCAATAGATGCGATGAAATCCGCCATCGGTTCCTTAAAGGCTGGCGGTAGGGATGGGTCGTCGAAATATTCTCGCCCCTTCGTGTTACCACCGCGCGCCAAGACGAAGCGCACACCGAATTCCGCGGCCACATCGAAGAGCAGCTCTGCCGGGTCGTAGTCGTAGGTGGGTGAAAAGAGGTAATGGTGGTCAGCCACTGTCGTCGCGCCGCTGAGCACGACTTCGGCAAGCCCGACTCTGGCAGAGATGCGCAAAGCGTCCGCGTCTATGAAAGGCCAGAAAGCATAGGGGCATTTCTGCAGCCATGTATCGAGGCCAACGTTCATCCCATCAGGCACAGCCTTCAAGAGTGACTGGAATAGATGATGGTGCGTGTTCACTAGACCGGGTGTGACCACGCTCCCGGTTGCGTCCAGCGTTTCCTCTCCCTGCAATGGCGACAAATCACCCATTTCGGCAATGAACCCGTCGCGGATGCGAATGGCACCAGAGAACCGCGTGCCAGCGGCATCGCCTGTCAGACCATAGTCAATATTCTGAATAAGTAGCGACATCAGCAACCCCACCGCGGTTTCGCGCACTACTCTAACGGAGGCGACAAAGACCACAACGCAGCGTCAGCCGCAGAATGTCGAAGAACTTTGCAAAATTCGTCTTGGCGGGGTTGTCACCGCCCGCGACTCCTTTTACATCAGCCGAACTTGGCGCGGGATGGAGCAGCCCGGTAGCTCGTCAGGCTCATAACCTGAA